>NZ_FUWW01000002.1 GCF_900167205.1 Eubacterium coprostanoligenes | reverse complement strand
AGCATTTGGATGCTTTGAAATCGGTCTGTGAGACTTATCGGTTAGTGATTTGACTGTTCCATCGTATTTCCTGTTCCAACGCATTAATGATGATTTTGATATGTGATACCTTCGACATACAAAATCTATATCTTTACTTTGTCGGTACAATTTTACTGCGTGTATTCTTGTTGTTATTTGGTGTGGACAATATCTCTTGTTTTGTGTTATACTATTCATGGCGATTGAGTCCTTTCTTGATAGCGTGGGTTTGTGGTTATTCTTATTCTATCTTTTCTCAATCGCTTTTTCTATATCTTTTTGGTGTCACATCTATTGTAACGCTACAATATTATAATATTTATATATATTATCTAATTGACATTATTACTGAATAATGGTATTATAAATATTGACACATTAACAATAAATTTGGAGGATACTCTTAATGGATCAAACAACAGAAAACAAGGATGTAGAAATTGACCTTGGCAAAATTTTCTACAAAATGCGTGGCAAATTCATTTACATAATTATCATAACAATTCTTGCTGCCATTGCGTCAGGATTTATCACACACTTTGCGATTACTCCAAAGTATTCGGCAACAACAAAAATGTATGTATACTCAAACACCGACAGAATTTCTACAGATTCTACAATTACATCCAACGAAATTACTGCATCACAGGATTTGGTAAATACATACATTTACATTTTGAACAGTGACACTGTTCTTGAAGCTGTTATCAAAGACTTGGACCTTAATATGACACCAAACAGACTCAAAAGAATGATTAGCGCAAGCCAAGCCCCAAAAACAATTGCGTTTGAAGTTACCGTTACTGCAAACGATCCGAAATCAGCTGCAAAGATTGCAAACTCTATTGCCAAAATAGCTCCTAACGAAATTGTACGAGTTGTTAAGGCCGGCGGTGTAGAAATCATTGACTATGCAAAAGTTCCTACTGCTCCGTCATCACCTAACCTTGCAAAAAATGTGCTTATTGCCGCTTTTGCAGGATTGTTCCTTTCATTCCTTGCATTCTTCCTTTATGAATTCTTTGATACAACAATTACAAGTGAAAGAGATATTCTTGGTGAATTTGAGATTCCTGTTCTTGGCACTGTACCAAGTCTTGAATTAAACACAGAGATGCAATCAAAGTATCCTACAAAGAGCGATAAAATTGCAGGCACAAAAACAGTCAACAAAAAAACCGACAGTGATTTTGTCTTAAAACCAAGTGACGAAATACTCGAAAACATACAAAATGCGAAGGGAGATGACAAATAATGCTTAAGTTCAACAAAAAGGGTGGAGCAAATTCAATCCACACCACAGACAGCACAAAACTTTTGACTGCTTCTTCAACATTTGCAGTTAAGGAAGCATATAACTCAATAAGAACAAATCTCCTTTTCACACAGCAAGGTGAAAAATGCCCGATATTTGTCGTTACAAGCCCTACTGCTAACAACGGTAAGACAATCAATTCGGCTAACCTTGCCATCAACTTTGCTCAAATGGGCAAAAAGACATTGGTTATTGATGCGGATATGAGAAACCCATCACTTCACAAACTTTTCTCATTAAGTTCAAGAAACGGTCTTTCGGAAATTCTTGCAGGTCTTACCGACAACATCACTGTTACAAAAACGGACATAGAGAATTTGTCAGTATTGACATCAGGCAAAATTCCTCCAAATCCAACAGAGCTTCTCTCTTCACCGAGAATGGACAAATTGCTCGACTTTGTCAAAGAGCATTACGACTGTGTATTTATTGACACACCTCCGGTGAACATTGTGACTGATGCAACTGTATTTTCACAAAAAGCAACAGGATATGTTATCATCGTAAAAACCGATACAACAAATGTTCCTGAACTTAAAACAACTGTTTCAACTCTTCAAGGTATCAATGCAAACATTCTTGGCTTTATTTTGAACGACGCAAACAGTGAGAAAAAGAAATATTATTCTTATTACAGAAAATACAGCCGTAACTATTCATATAATTACAAATATTCCTACGGCAACGATAAAAAGTAAAAACAATTAGGTGTTATAGCAAATGGACAAGAGAATAAAAACTCAATTTTGGCTTGAATTTGCCGTTGATATTTTTTCGTTAACAATATCATTTGCGGTTTCGTACTTTTTTTCAAGATACGCACTGCACAAGTTGGATGACACGGAAACAGGACTTCAATGGACAGTATGTATATTCTGCCTTATTGTCGCTTTCTTGATAAGCTATTTTCTATTTCACAAAGGCGTTGACATCAGGCAAAGAAACAAAATCGGCGAATTTGTCAACACAATCAAAAATGATGTGCTTGTATTTTTGATTTTCATTGCCCTGCTTGCGGTAGTAAAAAACCCAATAATCAACAGACGATTTTTCATCGGCTGTGCAAGCGTTGTGTTTTTGTTCTTAACAACCATAACAAGATACTATCTCAAGAGATGGCTCACAGGCGGTTATTCACCTGCCAAATCAAAAATCACATCATATGTCGGCGTTTTAACCATCAAAGACAGAGCCGAGGAATTTATATCGGGTCTTAAAGACGACTGGTCAATCAAAATCACAGGTGTTGCCCTGCTTGACAATTTTGTTGAAAACGGCAGATTTACATATGACAAGGATTTTGAATTCGGTTCCGAATACACCAACGAAAAAATACGAACAAAGAAAAAAATCAGGTTTCCTCATATAGTTGCGGAAGATGTGCCTGTAATCGCTACGGACATCAGATTTATTGATTGGATAAGAAAAACTCCGCTTGACGAAGTTTTCATCAATCTTCCGTATTACACAAGCAGTGATGTTTTTGAAATTGTTGAGGAACTTGAAGGAATGGGCGTTACAGTTCACCTCAATGTTCCAACACTTGACAACTTACTTGACGAAAGTAACTTCAACAACATCAACTGCAAGATTTATTCGGGATATCCGCTTGCAACATTTGCACCTACTGTTCACAACAGCACAAGTCTTGCAATAAAGCGTTTTGTTGACATAATCGGAGCAATTGTCGGTCTGATTATTTCAATACCAATAATTGCAATTACTGCAATTCCGCTGTTAATTGAATCACCGGGTCCGCTGTTCTTCAAACAAGAGCGTGTGGGTCAAAACGGCAGATTATTTAATATTTACAAGCTTCGTTCAATGTACAAAGATGCAGAAGAACGCAAGAAAGAGCTTATGGCTCAAAACAAAATGGACGGTCTTATGTTCAAAATGGACAACGACCCAAGAATTACAAAAGTCGGCAGAGTTATACGCAAGCTCAGCATTGATGAATTACCTCAATTTTTCAATGTGCTCAAAGGTGATATGAGCCTTGTCGGAACAAGACCGCCGACAGTCAGAGAATTTGAGCAATACGAAAACCGCCACAAGCGTCGCCTTTCAATGCGACCGGGCATAACCGGAATGTGGCAGGTAAGCGGCAGATCAAACATCAACGATTTTGAAGATGTTGTAAAACTCGATTGCGAATACATCGACAATTGGAATTTACTGCTTGATGTGAAAATATTGTTAAAAACAGTTAAGGTTGTGCTTACTCACGAAGGAGCAGAATAATGAAAATTGCAATGATTGGACATAAACGCATTCCATCAAGAGAAGGCGGAATAGAGATAGTTGTATCTGAACTTTCGAAGCGTATGGTCAATCTTGGCAATGATGTTGTTGCATATAACAGAAAAAGCGAACACATTGCCGGCAAAGAGCACGAAACAGCAACAGGGCTTAACACTTGGGAAGGTGTGAAACTCAAATGGATTCCGACACCCAATTCATCAAAGCTCAATGCCATTGTATACAGCTTTTTTGCAACTTTTGATGCATTGTTTCACAAATTTGATGTAATACATTTTCATGCAGAGGGGCCTGCATCAATGGTTTTGCTTGCAAAACTGTTCAGAAAAAGATGCATTGTAACCATTCATGGAATAGATTGGCAAAGAAGCAAATGGGGTGGCTTTGCAACAAAATTTCTTAAATTCGGAGAAAAGACTGCCGCCAAATATGCTGACGAAGTAATCGTACTTTCTCAAAATGTTAAAGACTATTTTCTAAAGACATACAATAGAGAAACTGTTTTTATTCCAAACGGTATATCCCCTGCTCAAGTTATTTCACCTGAAATAATCAAAGAAAAATATAATATTGATAAAAATGAATATATTCTTTTTTTAGGACGACTTGTTCCTGAAAAAGGTATACATTATTTGATAGAAGCATACAACAAAATCAACACAAATAAGACTCTTGTCATTGCCGGCGGTTCAAGTCACACAAGTGAATATGAATCTCAACTCAAAGATATGGCAAAATCAAATCCCAACATTATTTTTACGGGATTTATTGAGGGCAAAGAGTTAGCAGAGTTATATTCAAACGCATATATCTACTGCTTACCGAGTGATTTGGAAGGTATGCCTATCAGCTTACTTGAAGCTATGAGTTTTGGCAATTGTTGCCTTACATCCGACATATGCGAATGTACTGAAGTTTGCGAAAACAATGCCGAATATTTCAAAAAAAGCAATGTTGAAAATTTGAAAGATAAATTGCAGTATCTTTTAGATAATGATGACATTGTAAATAACTACAAAAACAATGCCTCGAGCTATATTTTGAACAAATATAACTGGAACAAAGTCACAAAACAAACATTGGATTTATACTCTGAATTATAAGGCGGAAGAAACAATGAAAGGTATAATTCTTGCAGGTGGTAGTGGAACAAGACTCTACCCTCTTACAAAAGTAACTTCAAAACAACTATTACCTATTTACGATAAGCCTATGATTTATTATCCGCTCAGCACTTTGATGCTTGCGGGAATAGACGACATTCTTATTATTTCAACACCGACCGATTTGCCGAATTTTGAGCGACTTCTTGGTAACGGCAATCAATACGGAATTAAATTATCATATAAGGTTCAGCCGTCTCCTGACGGTCTTGCACAAGCATTTACGCTTGGCAAAGATTTTATCGGTGATGATTGTTGTGCTATGGTTTTAGGTGATAACATTTTCTATGGTGCAGGTTTCACTGCTATGTTGGAAGATGCAAAGCAAAATGCCGAAAAAAATCGCAGAGCAACAGTTTTTGGATATCATGTTGACGATCCGGAAAGATTTGGCATTGTAGAATTCAACAACAATAACGAAGTTGTTTCTATTGAAGAAAAACCGCAAAATCCAAAATCACCGTGGGCTGTTACAGGATTATATTTTTACGATAACCGTTGCATTGAGTATGCTGAAAATCTTAAACCTTCAGCTCGAGGCGAATTAGAAATAACCGATTTAAACAGAATATATCTTGAGAATAACGAACTTGATGTTGAATTACTTGGCAGAGGGTTTGCATGGCTCGATACAGGTACAATGGACAGCTTGATAGATGCTGCCGATTTTGTTAAAACTATTCAAAATCAACAGAACATCCGTATTTCTGTGCCTGAAGAAATTGCTTGGCGTAAAGGATGGATTAACACAGATCAGCTTATTGAATCCGCAAAACAATATGGAAAATCTGATTATGGCAAATATCTTATGCAAGTTGCAAAAGGAGAAATGATGATATGACAATCATAGTAACGGGCGGTGCCGGTTTTATAGGTTCAAATTTCATATTCTATATGCTCAAAAAGCATTCTGACTATCGAATTGTTTGTTTGGATAAACTTACATACGCAGGCAATCTTTCAACGCTTGCTCCTGTAATGGGCAATCCTAATTTTAGATTTGTCAAGGCAGATATTTGCGATAAAGAAGCAGTTGAAAAGCTTTTTGAAGAAGAACATCCTGATATTGTTGTAAACTTTGCAGCAGAGTCACATGTTGACCGTTCAATTGAAGACCCGGGCATTTTCCTCAAGACAAACATCCTTGGCACACAAACGCTTATGGACGCTTGCCGTAAATATGGTATTCAGCGTTATCATCAAGTTTCAACCGATGAGGTTTATGGTGATTTACCACTTGACAGACCTGACCTTTTCTTTACAGAAGAAACTCCGATTCACACTTCTTCACCGTACAGTTCATCAAAAGCCGGTGCGGATTTGCTTGTTCTTGCATATTACAGAACATATGGTTTGCCTGTAACAATCAGCAGATGTTCAAATAACTACGGTCCATATCATTTTCCGGAAAAATTGATTCCGCTTATGATAGCAAACGCACTTAACGACAAGCCGCTTCCTGTTTATGGCGAGGGACTCAATGTTCGTGATTGGCTCTATGTTGAGGACCACTGCAAGGCTATTGATTTGATTATACATAATGGCCGTGTCGGTGAGGTTTACAACATTGGTGGACACAATGAAATGAAAAATATTGATATTGTTAAGCTCATTTGTAAAGAACTCGGCAAACCTGAAAGCCTTATCACTTATGTTGCAGACAGAAAAGGCCATGATATGCGTTACGCAATCGACCCGACAAAGATTCACAACGAACTCGGTTGGCTTCCTGAAACAATGTTTGCAGACGGAATAAAAAAGACTATCGCTTGGTATCTCGACAATAAGGAATGGTGGGAAACCATCATCTCCGGTGAATACCAAAACTACTATGAGCAAATGTACGGAAACAGATAATGAAAGTATTAGTAACAGGCGTTAAAGGTCAGCTTGGTTATGATGTTGTTAACGAATTAACTAAAAGAGGACACACTGCTATTGGTGTTGACATTGACGAAATGGATATTACCGACAAGCATAGTGTTCAAATAGTAATAGAAAAAACTAAACCGGATTCAGTAATTCACTGTGCCGCTTGGACTGCTGTTGACCTTGCCGAAGATGAGAACAAAATTTCTTTGGTTCGTGCAGTAAATACAGACGGCACAAGAAACATTGCTGAAATATGCAAAAAGCTCAACTGTAAGATGATGTATATCAGCACAGATTATGTGTTTAACGGTCAAGGAACAGAACCTTGGGAGCCTGATTGCAAAGATTATGAACCACTAAATGTTTACGGTCAAACAAAATTGGGTGGCGAACTTGCTGTTGCAAATCTTCTTGAAAAATATTTCATTGTTCGTATAGCTTGGGTTTTTGGAGTTAACGGCAATAATTTTATCAAAACTATGCTAAATGTTGGCAAAAAATATGACGAACTTACTGTTGTTAACGACCAGATAGGAACACCTACCTACACATTTGATCTTGCAAGACTTCTTGTCGATATGATAGAAACTAAAAAATACGGTTACTATCATGCAACAAATGAGGGCGGATATATCAGTTGGTATGATTTTGCCTGTGAGATTTTCAAGCAAGCAGGATATAATACAAAAGTTAAACCTGTCACAACAGAAGAATATGGTTTATCAAAAGCTAAAAGACCGTTTAACAGCAGACTTGACAAAAGCAAACTTATCGAAAACGGATTTAAGCCACTGCCGACCTGGCAAGACGCTTTGTCAAGATACCTTAAGGAGATAAATTATTAATGGGACAAATTGCAATTGAAAAAAATGTTGGTGGAATTGAAGGACTTTGCGTTATCACCCCAACTGTACACGGTGATAATCGTGGATATTTTATGGAAACATACAATGAAAACGATATGAAAGAAGCCGGCATTGATATTAAATTTGTTCAAGACAATCAATCTGCCTCTACTAAAGGCGTTCTTCGTGGACTTCACAGACAAATAAATTATCCGCAATCAAAACTTGTCAGAGTTATAAAGGGCTCTGTTTTTGATGTGGCTGTTGATATGCGTCAAAACAGTCCGACATATTTAAAATGGTACGGCATTGAGCTTACAGAAGAAAACAAAAAGCAATTCCTTATTCCAAAAGGGTTTGCACACGGATTTCTTGTATTGAGCGACTATGCCGAATTCTGCTATAAGGTTGATGATTTCTTTCAGCCAAACGATGAGAGTGGAATTGCATATAACGACCCAACAATCGGTGTTAAATGGCCTATATCGAGTGATATGGTGCTTAATCTCTCAGAAAAAGATAAGGCTTGGAAGCCTTTAAAATAATATTTAAATTCGGAGCAAACAATGAGAATTGTACTTGTAAATAAATTTTTATATAAACGTGGCGGGAGTGAAACATATTTTATAAATTTAAACGAAGTTCTTGAAAAAGCCGGTCATACTGTTTTTTGGTTCGGAATGAATGACAAAAGAAATGAACACCGTCCTGAAGAAAAATACTATATCCAAAATATTGATTATTCACAAGAAACCTCTGCTTTATCGCAAATTAAATTAGGAATAAAATCAATTTATTCATTTGAAGCAAAACATAAATTTGAAGCCCTTATCAGAGAGTACAAGCCTGATATAGTACATATAAATTTAATTCACAGACAAATCACGCTCAGCATTTTAGATGTATGCGAAAAATATAATCTCCCTGTCGTATTTACTACGCATGACCTTGTGTGCTCATGTCCGGTCGGAAGTTTGCTAACATCAACCGGCGAGACTTGCAGAAAGTGCTACGGCGGACATTATATCAATTGCATTAAAAACAAATGTATAAAAAACAGCACTGCCAAAAGTATTATAGCGTTTATTGAAGAAAGCTTTTATAAAATTCATAAAAGCTATAACAAAATTGATGCTTATATTGCGCCGTCTGAATTTTATCAAAATGAAATATTAAAAAGCAATATTACAAACAATCAGGTATATCATCTGACAAACTTTTTACCGATTAATACAGAATACTCATTACACGAATCAAAAAACTTTTATCTTTTTTTAGGAAGTCTGACAAAAAACAAAGGCGTGATGACAATTTTAAAAGCCTTTCATAAAGCCCACATTGATGATTTTAAACTTGTTTTGGCAGGTAACGGACCTGAACAAGAAACTTTAAATGAATACATACACAACAATGGACTTGAAGAAAAAGTGCTTTTACCGGGATTTGTATCGGGTGATGAATTAGCAAGATTAAAAAAAGAAGCTTACATAGTTATTATGGCAAGCGAATGGTATGAAAACTGCCCTTACGGTTTAATGGAACCTATGGCTTACGGAAAGCCTGTTATCGGCTCAAGAATGGGTGGAATACCTGAACTTGCAATAGACGGCATAACAGGCTGGACATTTGAATCAAAAAACGTCAACGAATTATCTGACTTATTTGTTAAAACGAGTAAATTAAGCAAGGATGAATACGCTTCCCTTTCGAAAAGTACACTTGATTTTGCAAAAAAAACATTCAATTCAAAAAACTATATCAATAATTTATTAGAAATATATAAAAAAGTTATCGAAGGAAAAAATCGCAAATGAAAATATATGAAATTGGCACAGGATACACTTCAATCCCGGCAAAAATTTCCGCTGCCACCGAAATTATCATTGAACAGCTAACTTACGCCATGATTGAAAATGGCGAAGATGTTACCATTATTGATATAGAAGATAAAAACAGAAAAAGCAATTCATTACCTATCACGGAAATTAAAGTTCCGCTTTTTTCTGATAAAACAGATACTTCACTTGGAATAATTCACAAAATTAAGCGAGTTTTATATTCAATTGCTGTTGTGAAAAAGCTAAAAAATATTCTAAAGAATTCTAAAGAAAAGATTTTTTTGCATTTTCACAATCAATACAATATGTTTTTCTTTTTGAAACTAACATCAGCTAAAGAAAGAGAAAAATGTATTTGTGCATACACTAATCACAGCGGAATTTGGACTCTTGATTGGAACGAATCAAAAGACATAATTAACAAACGATATTTTCAAGAAGCCGAATGTATGAAAAAAGCCGACTATCTTTTTGTTTTGAATAACAAAACAAAAGAAAATGCGATAAATCATCTCGGTGTAAACAAAGATAAAATTTTCTTAATAAGTCACGGCGTAAATACAGACATTTACAAACCATTATCCGTTGAAGAAATTGAAAAAACAAAATCAGAAATGAATTTGAGCAATAAGAAAATAATTCTGCAAATCGGTTCTGTAAATGAAAACAAAGGACAAAAAAGAACACTGCAAATGCTATTGCCTTTAATGAAAGAACGACAAGAGTTAGTTTATGCTTATGCCGGCGGAATTGTTGACGAAAATTATCAAAATGAAATTTTGAAATTTGCAAAAGTAAACCAAATTGAACATCAAATAAAATATCTCGGAATGATTCCTCCAGGCGAAGAATTAAATAGAATTTATAACATCGCTGAAGCTACAATTGTTCCGTCAAAATTTGAATCATTTTGTTTAGTCGTTATAGAGTCATTTTCGGCAGGTGTTCCTGTATTATTAGACGAAAATTCATCGTTCTCTTTTAGTGAAAGCGCCTTGCTATACACAGCCGATAATTTTGAGCAAGTTATCAAAGATAATATTTTAGATAACAAAGAACAACAAATAAAACTAAAAAAAGAAGTTCGTGAAAACGCATTAAATAACTATAATTGGAACGCTATAGCAAAGCAATACACGCAAATTTAAATCTAACTAAGCTCAAATTAAAGACATAATAAATTAAGGGGAAAAGAATGAACAATACTTTACAAAAAAAAGAAATATGGATTGACAATGTAAAAATTTTTGCATGTTTATTTGTTGTATTAGGCCATTTTTTCCAAAGTATGGTAATTTCAGATATTCTTCCTCAAAGCGATTTATATTATTGGTTTAACACAAGCATTTATTACTTCCATGTTCCACTTTTTTTCATATGTTCCGGATATTTGTATAAAAAAGTTCATCATTATTCAACTGTAAAATCACATTTCAAATTAGTTGAAAAAAAGCTAATTAATTTAGGTGTACCGTATTTTACTTTTTCACTAATAACATGGGTTTTAAAAAATATATTTAGTTCAAATGTAAACACTCAAACAGACGGATTTATTAAATCAATGTTCATTGAACCAATACCACCGTACTGGTTTTTGTATTGTTTATTCTTTTTGTTCTTGATTACACCGATATTTAAAAACAAATCTCAAAATTATTATTTTTTTGTTTTTGCAATTGCATTAAACATTTTAACGCAATTTGTAAACATTGATATTTACATAATTCAAAAAATATGTATAAATCTTGTTTGGTTCTCATTAGGAATTATATTAGAACAATCTGATTTTTACAGAACAAAGAAAAAAGAAAATCTATATATCAACATAGCGTTATCATTATTATTCGTTTTGTTAAGCATTGTATTTTCTTTAAAAAGAATCTCGTTTCCATGCAAAAGCTTACTTATGGGATTAATATCATGCTTTTCGTTTTTAGGAATAATAAACTATATTTCAAAAACAGAAAACCAAACAAAAATTTTAGGTTTTCTGGCAAAATATACTATGCACATCTTTTTGCTTCATACAATTTGTGCAGCATCTTTAAGAAGCTTGCTATTTAAACTTAATGTCACAAATAGTGTTATTCATATAATTTTAGGAATAATTATAAGTTTTATAGGTCCGATTATAATCGGAATTATTTCAGATAAAATAAAGTTTTTGGATTTCTTTTTTAAACCAAACAAATATATAAAAATTAAAGAGTGATTAAAATGGCAAAAAAACTTAACGGAACAGTAATTGTTACATATCGTTGCAACGCAAGATGCACAATGTGCAACAGATACAAAGCTCCATCAAAAAAAGAAGAAGAAATTTCAATTGAAACAATCAAAAAGCTTCCGCCTATGTATTTTACTAACATTACGGGTGGCGAACCTTTTATCAGAGAAGATTTAAAGGATATCGTCAGAGAACTTTACAAAAAAAGCGACAGAATCGTTATTTCGACAAACGGATTTTTCACGGACAGAATTGTTGATTTATGCAAAGAATTTCCTCAAATTGGTATTAGAATTTCTATTGAAGGTCTTGAACAAACAAACAACGAAATCCGTGGGCTTGATGACGGCTTTAACAAGGGTTACAGCACCCTTAAAAAACTTGTTGATATGGGAATGAAAGATGTCGGTTTTGGTATGACTGTACAGGACAAAAATGCTCCTGACCTCGTTCCGCTTTATGAACTTTCCAACAAGATGGGCATGGAATTTGCCACTGCTTCACTTCATAACAGCTTTTACTTTGTTGAAGCAAAAAACAAAATCAACGACCGTCCGATGGTTGCCGAGAATTTTGAAAAACTTATCAACGAATTATTGGCTTCAAACAGCCCTAAAAAGTGGTTTAGAGCATATTTCAATCACGGCTTAATCAATTACATTTACGGTCAAAAAAGACTTTTGCCTTGCGATATGAGCTTTGACACATTCTTCATTGACCCATACGGTGATGTTATGCCTTGCAACGGCACAAAAGACAAAGAAGTTATGGGTAACCTGAACGAGCAAAGCTGGGATGAACTGTGGAACAGTGAACAAGCAGAGCGTGTAAGAAATATCGTTAGACATTGCGACAGAAACTGTTGGATGATTGGCTCTGTATCTCCTGCTATGCACAAATATATTTGGGTGCCTGCATTGTGGGTTGTAAAACATAAACTCAAGTTTTGGACAAAAGAAAAATACTCAATGTATGAGAGTCAGGTTGTTCGTGACTACCGTGACGGCAAGGTTACAAAAGAAGAACTTGACAAGCTCTCAACCTGCGATATGGATGCAGTAATCAATAACGGACTTTCAACCGCTTCAATGGAACAATTAAAAAACAGAACCGGCGAAGAAATTGTTGATGAGGATATAAATGCACAGAATCTAAAATAACAGGATTATTTTTATGCAACTAAAACAATTAATTAAATCAGGTTTAGGATTTATAACAGCAAAAAAGCATCATATAAATAAAATTGGCAAAAATGTCTATATAGGGAAGCAAACAAAAATCACTAATGGTAAAAATATATACTTAGGCAACGATGTTCAAATTCGACCATATTGTGATTTATTTGCAGATGATTTTATAATTATTAACGAAGCCTGTGATATTGGTATCAGAAACAGAATAGACGGAAACGTTATATTTGAAAAAAAGTGTTTTAACAGGACCTGATAACTATTTTTCATTATATGATCATTGTTATACCGACACTGACAAGCCGATAATTATACAAGGAGCATATAAGCTAAACAATAACGGACACGATGAAATGATTATCGGAGAAGGTTCTTGGATTGGCACTCACTGTGCTATAATCGGCGATGTACATATTGGAAAGCACTGTGTTGTCGCTGCTAATTCGGTTGTAACAAAAGATATTCCGGATTATTGTGTAGTAGCAGGAGCACCTGCAAAAATCATAAAAAAATACGACTTCGAAACGAAAGAATGGATAAGAAATAAATAAAAATAGGAGATTAAATGAAAATTTTAATGCTTGTAAATTGGAAAATTGAATATTGTGATTCTGTTCCATATGACAAGCAACCGCCTGATTATTACATAAAAGGTCAAGACTATTGGTTTTACAGATATTTTGCAGAAAAGCCCGAAGTTGATGTTTTAGATATATCAAGTTTCCCCGCTTTGGAAAATTTTGAACAAAACACCCTTCACTTTTATATTCAACAAGGTCTAAAAGCTATTCCAAAATTAAGCAATTTTGATTTAGTTGTTTCACACGGTATGCCGAGTGCCGTGATTGTTGCTCTGTGGCAAAGGATTTTCAAAAAAAAGGTTAAGCACATTGTTTTTGACATTGGATGCTTTAATTCTGCCGCTGAAGACGGAGCAATAATGAAAATGATGCAATTTGTAAGCAAATCAATAGACGGCATCATTTATCATTCAAAATGCCAAAAGGAATATTATGAAAAGTATTATCCATGGCTGAGCAACAAAAGTAAATTTATTCGTTTTGGCACTGACCTCGATTTTTTCAAAAATGATGAATTAAAAAAATCAGATGATTTTGGATCATATATTATTTGTATCGGTGCAAGCAGACGAGATTGGGACACTCTTGTAAAAGCATATCAAACTCTTGACACAGATTTAAAACTCAGAATTGTTGGAAAAGTTAACAGTGAATATGAAAATATTAACGGAATTGAACAAATTCCACACATTCCTGTTAAAGAAATGATTAATCAAATATACAATTCCAGATTATGCGTTCTTCCGCTTGAAACATTTTATTTCTCATATGGTCAAATGACTTTTCTTCAACAAATGGCATTAGGAAAATGCGTTATCAGTGCAAAAGTTCCGAGTCTTGAAGGATATGCTGAAAATATGAAAACAGCAGTGTTTTATGAACCTAAAGATATTCAATCCTGTGCAAACGCAATTAAAACAGTTCTAAACGATTCAGATTTAGAAAATTCAATCATCACCAACGCAAAAGAATATCTTCAAAAAGAATGTAATGAAAAAGTAATGGCTCAAGAAATTGAAGCGTTTTATAATAAAATAATAAAAAGTTAGGATTACATAAATGAAAATCACTTTTAGAAAAATTGATATTTGGAAATATTTATTTCTATATTTAATATTTCAAGCACCTATTTCAAATTTAATTAAAAATGAATTTATAAGTAATATTTTTGGATATTCGGATGAAGCCATTGGTGTTATTTTATTCATAATCGTTATATTTAAAGCTATGAAGTCCGAAATAACCTTATTGCGTTTTGAACGATATATGTTGGTATTTATGTTTATATTTGAAATAATCGGTATTATTTCCGGTTTTAAATATAAATATCAAGAAATCCCATATATGTTTGTCGACGCTTATACTTGTGCAAAATTCTTCATATATTATTTATGCGCCCGTTTGTTAACGCAAGGAAAGCTTTCAAAAGATTACTTTTTGTCCATAAATAGAATTTGTAAAATAGTTGCTGTAATTTTCTTTGCTCTTTCACTACACGAAGTGCTGTTTGATCAGTGGTGGCCAAACCCTGATTATCGCTATTTTGCATATTCGGTTGAATTGTTTTTCGGACATCCTGAAGCTCTTGCTCGTGCATGCATAACATTTATTTTTGTACTTGCCTATAATTATCGCTACTGTAAACACAATATTTATTATATCATAATGCTTACAGCTGTTATGATATTCACATTTAGAACAAAAGCAATTATAGGTGTGTTCACGCTTTATATATTATATATATACTTTGTTAAATTAAGATTTAAGAGCTTAATACCAATTGGTATTATATCAATAGGCGGTGCCAGTTATTTAGGATATAATTCCTTGTATGGATACTATATCGAAACTGAAGAGTCTGCAAGAAAAATTCTAACTTTAGATAGTATCCAAATTGCAAAAGAATATTTCCCTTTTGGTAGTGGATTTGGAAGTTTTGCTTCAAACATAGCTGCGCAGTATTATTCGAATTTATATGTAAAACTCGGATACTTCTTAAGAAACGATTTAGCTATAGGTGAAAAAAATCATTCATTTTTAAGTGATACCTTTTGGCCTATTGTAGTTGCGCAAACCGGATGGATTGGAACAATTGCTTTTATAATGAC
Organism: Eubacterium coprostanoligenes; assembly: GCF_900167205.1. GTDB lineage: Bacteria > Bacillota > Clostridia > Oscillospirales > Acutalibacteraceae > Eubacterium_R > Eubacterium_R coprostanoligenes. The sequence goes on along the minus strand of NZ_FUWW01000002.1, from coordinate 159,226 downwards.
ATTATTGAGTATGATTTTATACATAATTCAAACCAGAAAGAATGATATATATTATTTTTGGGTTGCAATATCAATCATAGCATATGACATTATTTCATCATTTGCTGCTCCGGCATTCTTTTACCCAGCCGCAATTGCACCGTTTTTATTTTTAGGACTAATTACCTCGATTAATGAATTTCCTAAAAGAAACTAAATTATACTTCCGTTAACTATAAGGGGGTTTAAAATATGGATAAAGTTTCGATAGTTGTTCCTATTTATAACACAGAAAAATATCTTGATGAATGTATTGAAAGCATTATCAATCAAACATATAAAAATCTTGAAATCATACTCGTTAATGATGGTTCGAAGGATAAAAGCCCACAAATTTGTAATGAGTGGGCAATAAAAGACAACAGAATAATAGTAATTCATAAGTTAAACGAAGGCGCAGGAATAAGCAGAAACCGAGGAATAGAAATTTCTACCGGAAATTACATTTTATTTGTTGACAGTGACGATTATATTGCTCCAACGCTTGTAGAAAAATGTTTAAATGCAATTTCAAAAAGTCCCTCTGCTATGGTAATGTTTGGCACAACAAATATTAATGAATGCGGAGAAATAATAAATAAACAAACACACTATACTAATAAATACATTTTTGAAAGAGATGAAATTCAAAAGGAATTGCTTCCGGAATTACTTTTTTCTAAAAATCTCCAAACACAAGACATAAGAATCTATACGTGCATGGCAAATTTTTATTCTCTTGATATCATAAAAAAAACTAATTGGAAATTTAAATCTGAAAAAGAATATCTTTCAGAAGATTTATTTTCTATAATAAGTCTAATTCCTTATATAACCAAATTTGTTATTATAGACGAACCATTATATTATTATCGACATGGTCATGAATCACTTTCCTCATCATCAAGATTAAATGATTATGAAATGATCAAAAAATTCTACAAACAATGCATTGAACTTTGCGAAAAATACAATTTTAACGGTAATGTACAAAAGTCTATGAGTGAACCGTACCTATCATTTACAATAACATGTCTAAAATCTAAAATTCGACAAAAAAAGCCCTTCACTGAAAAGTATAAAGAAATAAACGCAATTCTTAAAGATGAACTCTTGCACAAGTTGCTTAACGAGCGTAAATTGCGTGAAGAAAAGATTTCAAGACATTTACTGTTTGCAGCTATTAAGTCAAAGAATTATCTGCTCACTTGGCTATTAATTTATTTGCAAGCACATAAAGACTAACAAAAGAATTGAAAATTTCGATGTTTAATTAAGTAATTACAAAATTGTATTTCTTAATACCAGTTTTAAACAACTAAAAATCAAAATATAATTATAAAAATTATCGTCAAATGACATATTCTTATAATTATACCACTCTTAAAAACTATAAAATAATTATGGACTCAAACGATTATAAAAAAGCATCATTATGTTATTTAATAGGTAACTTCTTTAATAAAGGAATTGCCTTTTTAACTATTCCTATTTTTACAAGATTGCTTTCAACAACCGATTATGGATTAATTAACACATATACTTCTTGGGTTTCAATTATCACTTTATTTATAGGTTGTGCACTATTCATGGGGTTGCGTTGTGCATTTGTTGACTTTTCTGATAATATTGATGATTACTTATCGACAATAATTAAATTTACCGTTATTATATCATTCACATTTATTATAATAACACTTTTAATAATTAAAATTTTTAAACTCGATGTGCCCATTACACTTGTTATACTGTGCCTAATAAATTCAAGTTCCTGTGCGATAATTGAGAATATCAGTATGTATTATATGATGAAATTCAATTATATAAAACGCACAATATTAATGATAGCACCAAACTTATTATCGGTGATTTCTGCTATTTTACTAATTCGTTTTGTATTAGATAACAACCTATATTATGGAAAAATAGTTCCTGAAGTTTTATTTTATTCATTATTTGCTATATTAATTATTATATCTCATGGCAGAAAAAAAGGAATAAACAAAAATTATTTAAAACACGGACTCAAGATTTCACTTCCTTTGATTATTCATGGAGCAGCATTAAATATTTTATCACAGTCAGACAGAATTATGATAACTTGGTTAGACAGTGCGTCAAATTCTGGAATTTATAGCCTATCATACAGTTTAGGAATGATTACATATGCTATCACTCTTTCCATTGATGGAATATGGATTCCTTGGCTAACAAATAAAATAACTGAAAAATCATATAAAGAAATTAATTTTATAACTGAAAAATATATTAAATTAATAACATATATTATGTGCTGTTTAATAGTTGTATCTCCTGAAATTTTAAAAATATTATCTTCCAAGGCTTATTGGGAGGGTATTAGATTAATACCAATCATTATATTGGCTAATTTTCTATTTTTTGCTTACAATATTTATACAAATGTGGAACACTATTATAAAAAATCAAACCAAATAACTGCATTAACAATTTTTGCTGCTATATTGAATTTAGTTTTAAATTATATTTTTATACCAAAATTTGGTTATGTCGCTGCTGCATACACAACAGCAATTTCATACTTTGTAGTTTTCATACTTCATAGTTTTTATTCGAAAACACTAAATTCAAATATTTTTCATATAAAGATATTTATCGTTCCTATTTTTGAAATATTAGCTTTTTGTGGTTTATTTTACTTATTTATAGATAAACCGCTCATAAGATGGATTATAGCAATAGTTTACTTGATTATAGTAGCGTTTGTTCAAAGAAAAACCATAATTAACTTACTTTTGCCAAACTTGAAAAACAGGTTAAAAAAAAACAATAAAACCTCTTGACAAAATCAAGAGGTTTTTGTTTTAACTATTGAATTTACAGTCCGAAGAAGTCTTCGGCGTTTTTGATGCTGTTGTATTTGCGGGCGGTCAAAGGCTTATTGCCCTGACTGATGGTTTGCTTCTTTTTGTCCAAAGTCAGCTCATCTGATTCGCCGTCTTCTGTGCTGATTGTGAGGGTGTTACCCTTTATTTTGTATTCGCCCTTGTTAGTTGAAACAACCCAGTTTTCGTCACCTGTTTTGGAATAATCTGTTGAAATGAATGTTCCGTCACTGTTGAACTTGAATGCTGAAACGCTGTAGCTGTCAGCCTCGTTATAAGGGTCGGTGTACCAATAACCGTTATAGATATAATCAACAGGCTCGTCCTTTTTGGCGGTTGTGCTTGTTGATTCCTGCTTGTCTGTTGTTGGTTCATCCGTGACAGTTTCAATTAGAGAATGGTCAAATACTGTGTCGCTTATATCAGTTTTTGTATTTGATGTGAAATTGACTGTCTTATAATATGTATATCTGTTGTCATCATTATAATACGAAAATGTCATTTCAAATGTATAGGTTTGATTTCCCTTGCCCGACAAATCCAAATCATCCATGTCAAAGAAAATACACCTGAACGACTTGTCCACATTTGCGGTATAATTATAATCCGTTGACACTGCCTGTGGTTTTTTGTGCATAGTTTCATCAACCTCGCCGTTGTAAACATTTACACCGTGAATGTACTCGATTGATGATGCGTCTTTGATTTTTACATACACAACCTTTTCATCACCGTTTATAACGCCGTAGCCACTTGAAAAAGAGAGTTTCGGCTGATCCTTGGCACTGTTGACACCATAAAAATAAAAATACGATACAATCCCTGCAACAGCAATAACAACAATTGAGAAAATGATGAATATTGCTCTTGTGATTGGCTTTTTCTTTTTTGAAGAATACACATCCTCAAAAACCATATCCTGATTTGAAAGAAGAACATAATCCGAATTCTTATTAACAGTTGCACCGCAATTTGGGCAGATGCTTGATTCTTTTTCTACCCTTGCTCCACAATTTTTACACTTCATATTTTCACCTACTATAAATTAGTATAGATTAACTATATAGGTTTTAAGCCAAATTGTCAACAAATCTTGAAAAAATACCTAAAAAATGTTGACAATCAAAGATGATTGATGTATTATATACACGGTTAGCGAGGACTAACCTTTATTTTAGCCTTTATAGTTAGTCCTGACTAACTATAATTTAACTATATAGGTTAGCGTAAACTAACCAAAGGAGATGTATATATGATGCCGTTAAAGCTTGCAAATGTCAGTGAGGAGCTGACAATACAAAGAATTGCAGGATTGCCTGCTGTCAAGGCTCACCTTGCCGACCTCGGTTTTGTTGTGGGTGCAAATGTAACAATCGTTTCGGGCATTGACGGAAATATAATTGTCAATGTCAAAGGAAGCAGGATTGCACTCAGCGAAGATATGGCAATGAAAATATTTGTATAACAATTTTTTAGGAGGATAATATGAAAACACTTAAAGATGTAAAAATCGGTAAAACAACTCGAGTTGTTCGTATTCACGGTGAGGGTGCTTTGAAGCGCAGAATTATGGATATGGGCATCACAAGAGGCGTTGAAATCTATGTCAGAAAGGTTGCTCCTCTCGGCGATCCGATTGAAATAACCGTCAGAGATTACGAGCTTTCATTAAGAAAATCAGACGCTAAACTAATCGAAGTTGAATAATTTTTTTACACTAAAAGTTAGCCATAACTAACTATGAAAGGATGAACACGAATGAGTATTAAGATTGCCCTTGCAGGCAACCCAAACTGCGGTAAAACAACACTGTTCAACGCACTTACAGGCTCAAACCAATATGTTGGTAACTGGCCGGGTGTAACAGTAGAAAAAAAGGAGGGCAAGCTCAAAAAGCACAGTGATGTAACAATCACCGACCTTCCGGGTATATATTCCCTCTCCCCTTACACAATCGAAGAAATTGTTGCGAGAGATTACCTCATCAACGAAAAGCCTGATGCTGTGCTCAACATCATTGACGGCACAAACCTTGAAAGAAACCTTTATCTCACAACTCAGGTTGTTGAGCTTGGTATTCCGGTTGTTGTTGCCGTAAATATGATGGATGTCGTAAAAAAGAATGGCGACAAAATCAACATTCAAGAACTTTCACGACAGCTCGCCTGCCCTGTTTTTGAGATTTCCGCTTTAAAGGGCACGGGAATAAAAGAGGTTGCAAACGCTGCTGTTGAAGCGGCAAGCAGAGAACCGAGCGAGCCACAGCACAAATTCAGCGGAGTTGTTGAGCACGCATTGGCGCACATTGAAGAAGCAACCCTACATACAATGCCAAAGAATCAACAGCGTTGGTACGCAATCAAGATTTTTGAGGGTGACGACAAGGTGCTTGAACAAATCAAGATTGACCCTGCAACATTGAAGCACATCAAAAACGACATTGCAGACGCTGAAAAAGAACTTGATGACGATGCAGAATCAATCATCACCAACGAAAGATATATTTATATTGCATCAATCATCAAAAGCGTTTATACTAAAAAGAGCAAAGGCAAACTTTCTGCCTCTGACAAGATTGATAAAATCGTTACAAACAGAATTTTAGGTTTGCCGATTTTTGCCGGTGTTATGGCACTTGTTTACTTCATCTCTATGAAATGGATTGGTGCAATCGGTACTGAATGGGTAAATGATGTTCTATTTGGCGAATGGGTGCCAAACCTTATTCAAAAAGCTCTTGAGGGAAGAATTGCCGATTGGCTCTACGGTCTTATTCAAGACGGTATCGTTGCCGGTGTAGGTGCGGTTCTCGGCTTCGTTCCGCAAATGATTGTATTGTTCCTCTGCCTTGCATTCCTTGAGGGATGCGGATATATGAGCCGTGTTGCATTTGTTATGGACAGAATTTTCCGCAACTTCGGTCTTTCGGGCAAATCGTTCATTCCTATGCTTATCGGCACAGGATGTGGTGTTCCCGCCGTTATGGCTTCTCGTACAATCGAAAACGAGCGTGACCGCCGTATGACAATTATGACAACAACATTTATTCCTTGCTCTGCAAAACTTCCTATTATCGGACTTATCGCAGGTGCGTGCTTCGGTGGAAGCGGTTTGGTTGCAACTTCGGCTTATTTCATCGGCGTTGCATCAATCATTGTTTCCGGCATTATGCTCAAAAAGACAAAAGCATTTTCAGGAGACCCTGCTCCGTTCGTAATGGAACTTCCGGCATACCATTTGCCGACAGTCGGCAGCGTGCTCCGTTCAACTTGGGAGCGTGCTTGGTCATTCATCAAAAAAGCAGGTACAGTTATCACACTTGCAACAATCCTCATTTGGTTCTTGCAGGCATTCACCTTTAAGGGCGGATTCCAAATGACAGACGATATGGACATTTCAATTCTTGCATACATCGGCAAGGCATTCTGCTGGTTGTTCGTTCCACTCGGTTGGGGCGGTTGGAAACCTGCCGTTGCAAGCGTTACAGGACTTATCGCAAAAGAAAATGTTGTTGGCACATTCGGTATTCTCTATCACTTTGCAGGCGAACTTGCAGAAAACGGTGACGAGATTTGGAGCAACTTTGCAAAGAACCTCAACGAACTCAGCGGAGGTCACGCAATCCTCGCAGCTTACAGTTTCCTCATCTTCAACCTTTTGTGTGCTCCTTGCTTCGCAGCGATCGGCGCTATCAAGAGAGAAATGAACAACACAAAGTGGACTTGGTTTGCTATCGGTTACCAATGCGGATTTGCTTATATCATCGCACTTATCGTATATCAGCTTGGCATCGCATTTTCGGGTACACCGAATGTTATCGGTTTAATTGCCGCAATTGTTCTTACCGTAGGTATCCTCTACTTGCTCTTCAGAAAGAACAAGTATGACGACAACAAATTGACAGTCAAATCAAAATAATAATCTATCGAGGTGATTCTTGTGATTGAATTTCTTCAACAAAACATATACACAATCATTGTTCTTGCGGTTCTTATCATTATAGTCGCACTCATCATAAGAAGTCTTGTAAACAAAAAAGGCGGAGGCTGTACCGGAGATTGCTCCTCCTGTGGCGGAAGCTGTTCATCGGCAGGCGGTTCAAAATATATGGTAAAAACAACGCTTGCGATTGACGGAATGATGTGCTCAATGTGCGAAAGCCATTTGCAAGACGCAATCAGGGCGAACTTTGATGTGAAAAAAGTGAAGGCAAGCCACCAAAAAGGCACAATAATCATCATAAGCAAACACCGCCTCGATGAAGAAAAACTGAAGAATGTAATTAGAGAAACAGGCTACACATTACAAAATATACAATTCGAATTAGCAATGTAGTAATCCCTTCCAAATACTCCGAGTCTATTTCTCTTTTACAATACCAAAGCCCGTGCAGACATCCCACCTGCACGGGCTAAAAATTTGTTTTATCTGCTTAATTCTACTTCCGTTTCATAATGGTGCTTGTAAACTTTTCTACACCGTAGGGGCGAACTGCGTTCGCATATAGGAAGATAATATTTTCCCCAACAAATCAAAAAGAAAATATGTTTACCTTTTAACCCCTCGGTCGCATATAAAATGCGACAGCTCCCCTTGATTACATAACAAGGGGAGCCTCAATAGGTTTTATTTTGTGTGTTCGTCAAGAGTAAGGTAGTAGGCTTTGAGGAAGTGGTCGGAGAAATATTTTACCTCCGGCATATCAATGTCGGCGATTTTTTGTTCCTGCGCCTTGAGGGCAATGTCAAATTCTCTGTTGCCCATTCTGTTTTCCTCAATGCACTTAATGAGAGCCGAGATTTTGTCGGCAGCCTTAACAAGTTTCCACAACTCTTTTTCGTCCTCGTTCGGCTCGAATAAAGAGTTATATTCTGCCCTGTAATCATCAGGGAGCATTGCAAGAAGTCGTTGACCCGCAACAGCCTCTATATCCTTATAAACACTTTTTATATCATCATTATAATACTTAACGGGAGTTGGCATATCGCCTGTGATAACCTCGGTAGTATCGTGATACAACGCAAGCACGGCAACACGGTTTTCGTCGTAATCCTTGCCAAATTCCTTTTTGCCGATAAGTGCAAGCGCATGTGCAATAACAGCAACGCTGTGGCTGTGCTCGGCAATATTTTCCTTTTGAGTGTTCGGCATAAGTGCCCAGCGGTCAATATACTTCATTCTATTGACCATTGCGAAAAAGCTGTAATTATCATTCATCGTCTTCACTCGCCTTAATATCAATTCCAAGTTCGCCGAGTTGAACATCATCAATATATGACGGAGCACCGCTCATAAGCTCACTTGCATTTTGTACTTTAGGAAATGCGATAACATCACGGAGCGAATCAGCACCGCAGATGAGCATTGCAAGACGGTCAAGACCGATACCCATACCACCGTGAGGCGGAGCGGCATAGTGATAAGCATCAACAAGGAAGCCGAACTTTGCATCAATTTCTTCCTGATCCATTCCGAGAAGTTCAAACATCTTGGTTTGAAGCTCGCAATCAGTAATTCTCATTGAGCCTGATGAAAGCTCTGTGCCGTTGAGTACAAGGTCGAATGCCTGTGCCTTAACCTTTGACTTATCGGTGTCGAGATACTGAATACTCTCCTCCATAGGCATTGTGAACGGATGGTGAGCGGCAACCCACTCGCCTGTTTCCTCGTCCAACTCAAAGAACGGCATTTCTGTAATCCAAAGGAAATTCCACTTGCCTTGCGGAATAAGGTCAAGTTCTTTGGCAACCGCAAGACGAAGTGCACCCATGATTGTGAGAGCCTTGCGTGTTTTGTCGCTTACTATAAGAACAACATCGCCCTGCTCTGCACCGAGAGTTGAAAGGAGTTCTTCAAGTTCGCCGTCCTTAAGGAATTTTGCAAATGAGCAATTTGGCGCTTCATCTGCCCAACGAACATAAGCAAGACCCTTTGCACCGATACCCTTTGCAAACTCTGTGAGCTTGTCAATTTTCTTTCTTGTGTATGTTGAAGCGGCGTTCTTTGCAACGATAGCCTTAACAGCACCACCGTCTGCAATTGCGCTCTTGAACACAACAAAATCGGTTTTGTCCGCCCAATCTGAAATATCTTCAATAAGCATATCAAAACGAGTATCAGGCTTGTCAGAGCCGTATTTATTCATAGCGTCGGCAAAAGTCATACGAGGAAGCGGAGCATCAATGTTTACATCAATGGTTTCCTTCATAAGTTTTGAGATAAAGCCTTCTGCCATATCCATAATATCGTCGCAATCAACGAAACTCATTTCAAGGTCGATTTGAGTAAATTCAGGCTGACGGTCTGCACGCAAATCCTCATCACGGAAGCAACGAGCAAGCTGAATGTATCTGTCAAAGCCTGCAATCATTGTAAGTTGCTTATAAATCTGCGGTGACTGTGGCAAAGCATAGAACTTGCCGTTGTGAATTCTTGACGGAACAACATAGTCACGAGCACCCTCCGGAGTTGACTTAATCATCATCGGAGTTTCAATCTCGATAAAGTCGTTTGCATAGAAATACTCTCTTGCAATCTTTGCAATTTCGTGACGCATAAGAATGTTCTTTGTAAGTTTTTCGTTACGAAGATTGAGGTATCTGTATTTAAGAGTGGTTTCGTCACCAACCTTCTCGCTCTTTTCAATCTCGAAAGGAGGAGTTTTTGCCTTTGAAACAATACGGAAATCGTTTACTATAACCTCAATTTCACCTGTCGGAAGGTCCTTGTTTTTGCTTTCTCTCTCTGCAACAACACCTGTTGCGGCAACAACATATTCACTTCTTACCGACTGTGCATCGGCAAAAATTGCTCTGTCTGTTTGGTCGTTGAACGAAAGCTGAATGATACCTGTTCTGTCTCGCAAGTCAATAAAGATGAGGTTACCCAAATCTCTTTGACGCTGTACCCAGCCAAAAACAGTGATTGTTTGACCTACATTTGAGATGTCAAACTTTGCACAATAATCTGTGCGCTTCATACCCTTAATTGAATTAGTCATTATTTTGTCCTCCGAGAAATAGTGAATTAAAATCAAAAGCCTCGCCGTTGATTTCCAAATCCTTGAGCTGGCTGTCGAGAGTTATGCTGTAAAATCCCGAAACAAAGGTTTCAAGGCTTATATTGCTTTGCTCGCCTGTTGCCATATCCTTGAGGACTGCCGATTTTGTATTCACCTCGTTGTCGCCGATAACAACATTGTATTTTGCACTAATCTTGTCGGCATATTTCATCTGCGCACGAAGTGATCTGCCGTTCAAATCATAAACAACGCTGTATCCCTCATCACGCATATCTTTTGCAATTTCCACTGCCTTGAGAGTTGCTTTGTCGCCCATAGCAACAATGAACAAATCAGGACGGGACGGTTCAGGGAATTCGCAACCCTGTGCTTCCATAACAAGCTGAAGTCTTTCAAGTCCCATACCGAAGCCGAGCGACGGTGTGTGCTGACCGCCAAGTTCCTCGATGAGTCCGTCATATCTGCCGCCGCCGCAAACAGTGCCCTGCGCACCGATTGAATCAGCAACAAATTCAAATACGGTTTTTGTATAATAATCAAGTCCTCTTACGATTTGAGGATTTACGATATATTCGATATTCATAGCGTCAAGGTAGCTCTTTGTTTTTTCAAAATGCTCCTTGCACTCGTCACAAAGATAATCAAGAACAACCGGAGCGTCCTTTGCAATTTCGCTGCAAACAGGGCTTTTGCAATCAAGAATACGCATAGGGTTGCGGTCGAGTCTGTCACGGCAAGTGTCGCAAAGTTCGTTAACTCTTGAAGCAAAATATTCCTTGAGTGCCTTGTGATATTCCGCACGGCAGGTTGGGCAACCGATTGAATTAAGTTCAAGGTGCAAATCCTTTACGCCGAGTTCATCAAAAATCTGCTTTGCAAGTGCAATCATCTCTGCATCTGCAAGAGGCGAAGTTGCACCGAAGCACTCGATGCCGAACTGGTGAAATTCACGAAGTCTGCCTGCTTGTGGCTTTTCGTAGCGATAGCAAGAAGTGAGATAGCAAATCTTTTGAGGAAGAGCCTCGTTTGAAAGACCGTTTTCCAAAAATGATCTTGCCGCACCTGCTGTGCCCTCCGGACGAAGTGTGATTGAGCGACCGCCCTTGTCATCAAATGTGTACATCTCTTTTTGTACAACATCTGTTGTGTCACCCACACCTCTTTGAAAAAGCTCGGTGTGTTCAAGCACAGGAGTTCTCATTTCCTTGTAGCCGAAATTTTCGGCAACAGTGAGGCAAGTAGACTCGATATATTGATTTTTGTACACTTCGGACGGCAAAACATCCTTTGTGCCCTTGATAGCTTTTGTTATAAGTGCCATAGCTGTTCTCCTATATACAACATTTGAGGTGCAAGTTTTTCTTGCACCTCGTTATTATAATTTATGAAATTACTTTTTTTGATTATATCTTGGGTTAACGATTTCTCTCCATTCAAAGTCGCCTCTTTCAACACCTCTGATAAGTGTCTCGGCAGTTGCAATGTTGGTTGCAAACGGAATGTTGTGCACATCACACAAGCGGAGCAAATCATTGTCGTTTGGCTCGTGTGGCTTTGGATTAAGCGGATCTCTGAAGAAAATCAAGAGGTCGATTTCATTGCACGCAATTCGGCTTGCAATCTGCTGTCCGCCACCTTGCGCACCACTCAAAAAGCAATTAATTTCCAAGCCTGTTGCTTCTTTTACAAGCTTGCCTGTTGTACCCGTTGCGCAAACATCATGTCTGCTGATGATTCCGCAATACGCAATACAAAACTGAACCAAAAGTTCTTTTTTAGCATCGTGTGCAATAAGTGCGATGTTCATTATACCTCTCCTAAATAAAATTTATCATAATATCTCATTTTAAGTTCTTTATATTATATATAATACCATATTACAGCGATTTTTCAAGATTTTTTTAAAATTTTTACGGTAAAAGTGAAGAATCTGTCTGAGCCTTTTCTTCGCTGTCGTTATTGCTGTAATAATAATCAATGATTGCAGCGGTAATCTCGGCAGTTGACGAACCCGAACCCGCTGTTTCGATAGAAGAACCGATGCTGATTTCGGGATTGTCATACGGTGCAAAAGTGATAAGGAAACCGTTGTTGTGCTTAACACCGTTTACAACTACCTGTGAAGTACCTGTTTTACAAGCGGTTTTTACTTTCAATTTGTTGAACTGTCTGTCAGGTCCGCCGTAAAGTGATACACGACGCATACCCGATTTCACAATATCAAAAGTCTTTTGACTTACACCTGTTTCTTCTTCAACCGTTATGCCTGTTTCGTTAACAGCACCTGTTGCGGAAGAAATTTTTGATTTTACGAAATGAGTTTTGTATCTTGTACCGCCGTTTGCGATTGTTGCACAGTAATTTGCAAGCTGAAGCGGAGTTAAAAGGTTATCCGACTGACCGATTGAGCACTGAACGGTATCACCCGGTCGCCATACCATATCAAACTTCTTTCGGTATTCGGGACCTGCCATAATGCCCTTTGATTCAGGAATCTCAACACCTGTTTTCTGTCCCAAACCAAACATCTTGCCGTACTTATTCATAAGGTCAATACCAAGTCTTTGAGAAGTGTTATAAAAGAAAATATTGCAAGAATGTTCAAGCGCGCCCTCTACATTAAGTCCACCATGATAACCTGTACACTTGAAGGTCATATCCGAAATTTTAAAGGTATGGTTGCAGTAAAAATATGTGTCCTTTGTGATTTTGCCCTCCTCAAGTCCCGCAACAGCCATAAGAGGCTTGAAGGTTGAACCCGGAGCAAAGGCACTCATTGCAAAACGGTTAAAGAGTGGCTTTTTGCTGTTGGAAGCGAGTTTTTGATAATCGCTGTAATATTCATCCAAATTGAAAGTAGGATAGTTTGCAGCAGAAAGAATTTCACCGCTGTGGACATCCTCAACAACAACCGCACCTGTTGCGACGCCTGAAGTTTTTAAACAAATTTTGCGGAGCTTTTTCTCGGCGATTTTTTGCATATCCTTGTCGATAGTCAAAACAATTGTGTCACCCTGAACAGGCTCTTTTGTGACAGTTTCGTTGACATTACCCTCTGCATCAATAGTGACGGTTTTTTCACCCGGAGTGCCACGCAAATCAGCCTCGCAAGCCTTTTCTATTCCCGACTCACCGATTTCATCGTTAATGCCGTAACCGCTGTCTTTGAGTTCTGCATATTCCTCGGCATTGATTTTTCTTACAGTGCCGATAATGTGAGCGGCAAGTGACGGGTCGGTATATGAACGATAAGCAACCACCTGCACATCAGCACCACGATAATTAGTTTTGTTCTCCTTAATTTGAGCAACGGTTTTGTCGCTGACATCATCCGCAATTGTGACAGGATTTGAAACAGAAAACAAACACCTTGTAAGCTCGTATCTGATATTTCCGATTTCAAGTGCGGTCTTTGCATCGTATCTTTCAAGTCCGTACTTTTCAACCATCGCATCGAAACAGTTTTGAGCAGTTGCATACGGTTGAAGATTGAACATATCCTTGCTTTTCATTGTTTTGATGGCGGATTCAAAATTCTCATCATCTTTTTTAGTAAAGAACTTTACTTTTCCGTTTTTGCCGATTTTCAAAGGGAGATTGTGAACATACTCCTCCTTGTTTTTGTTGAAAAGTTTTATCAAATTGATAACAATCGCATTTCTCGCTTCGTTATTCTTTGCGCTCGGAAAATATGCGGCATCAAGAATTATGCTGTTGCCCTTTCGGTTTGTAACAAGAACATTACCGTTGCGGTCAACAATCTCGCCCCTTGCCGCCTCAATCGAAACAGTATAGGTTTGGACAGCACTGCTTTGGGCAACATAGTATTCGTTATTTTTGATTTGAATATCATAAAGGTCATAGCCAAAGCCAAGGAATGTTGCAATAGCCAAAATGATAGCAATAGCAGTTCTTGAGCTTTTATATCTGTTACCCATAACGCACTCTCCTTTCCTAAAATTCCAAATAAATTAATTTTTATTGAGTTTATTTTTAAGCGGTACAAAAGCAAGATTCATAAAAAAAGTTACAACTGCCGTGTAGAAAAATGACGGCAAATAAAATGTGAAAAACACCGCTGTTGAGCCTTCTCCGCCCTTGAAAGCAATGAAAACAAGCCAATAAATCAAAACATACAAAAATGTGAAAACAATTGCACCGACAGTGCCAACCCAGAAAGTAGGGCGAAAAATATGCGTGAGCAAAACGCTCATAATGAAGCATGCAACCATAAGGAACAAGCAACTAAAGCCCATATGGTGCGCCGCCGTTATATCCCACAACAAACCTGCAAACAAGCCGATGAGAGCCGACGCTTTTTCGTCCTCATCAAGCGACAACAAAACAGCCGCCGGAACAAGAAGAAAACACCTTGCACCGCCGATTTCAAGCCAAAGTCCGCCGACATTTTGGAGCAACGACAGCAGACACAAAATCACGGCATAAACGACATATTTAATTGTGCGTTCCTTTTTTGTAAGTTCCATTAAACAATCCTTAATTCTTGTAGTCTGTGAGTATAAAGCAAGTGTTTATGCTTTCAATATCAGTGCCCGGCGTGATGATTGCATAAGATGAAATATCGGTTGACTCGTCTGCAATTTCATCAACAGTGCCGATAATCAATCCCTTTGGCACAGTTCCGCCAACACCTGCTGTGCAGATAATAGCCTCGTTAGTAATCTTTGTTGTGGCATCAAGGTTTGCCATCTTGCACTTATTTTCTTTGGCAAGACTTGCTGTGCCTGTTACATAAGAAATCTCGTTAGAAATAATTTCATACACCGACACGCTGAAATCAGGGTCAAGAATAGTCTTGACCACGCTGTAGGTCGGATAAGCCTTGTCAACAATGCCGACAAGATATTTGCCGTACATAACCGCATCGCCGACAGCAACACCGTTTACAGTGCCCTTTGAAACGGTAAACGACTTGTATATATCCGCACTGTCTCTGCCTGTTACGGAAGCCTCAACAAATTGGAAATCCTTGTGTTCTTCCTTAACCCCAAGGAACTCCTTGTAAAGCTCATTTTGCCTTTTTAAATTTTCGTAATCAACAAGTTGCGACTGCAAATCACCGATTTGTGACTGGAGCTTTTTTATCTCCTTTTCATACTGTGCGTTGCCGCTTACATTGCCGGAAATATTATCAAGACCATTTGAAATTTTCTGTGCAACATAATGAGCAGGAGAAAACAACGTGCCAAGAACAGTTGACTGTGCAGTTTCGCCGTGACCGTTTGCGGCGGCGATAAGTGCACCAATCAAGAACACGGCAATAATGCTCACAACCATTTTGAACGGTTTTGTGTTAAATAAATTTTTCATATTCGATTCACTTCTATATTATTTTGCTCTGCGTAGCTTGATTGATGTGCCGAGTGCAACACAATCGGTTGAATTTTCAGGCACAATAATCGGAATTTTAATCTCGTTTTCAATCAAATCACGAAGTCCACGAAGTCGGCTTGCACCACCTGTGAGATAAATTCCACGGTCGATAATATCTGCCGAAAGTTCAGGAAGAGTAACCTCAAGAGTTTCCTTGACAGCGGTCAAAATCTGACCTACAGGTTCTTGGAGAACCTCACGAATGTCGGATGAAGTAATCTCCACGCTTCCCGGAAGTCCGTCAGCAAGATTTCTGCCTCTTACTTCCATAGCAGCCTCGCCGTCATATTCCAAAGCAGAGCCGATTTTAAGTTTTATATCCTCTGCCGTACGCTCACCGATAAGAAGATTGTGAGTCTTACGCATATAAGTCACGATTGAATCATCCATAGCTTCACCGCCAACCTTGATGCTGTTACAGCACGCAATTCCGCCGAGAGAAAGCACGGCAATATCGGTTGTACCGCCACCGATGTCGATAATCATTGAACCTGTTGCCTCATAAACAGGAAGTCCTGCGCCGAGAGCCGCCGCCATCGACTGCTCAATAAGTTCAACTTCCTGTGCGCCTGCCGAACGAACAGCATCTTCAACGGCTCTGCGTTCAACCTCTGTTACATCAGACGGAACGCTGACAACAACCCTTGTTTTTGTGAAAACATTGCGTGATGTTGAACGGTCCATAAAGTCATGAAGCATATCCGCAGTCATATCAAAGTCGGCAATAACGCCTGCCCTCATAGGTCTGACAGCAACGATTGAACCCGGTGTTCTGCCAATCATATTTTTTGCCTCGTTTCCTGTTGCGAGCACTCTCTTTGATTTTACATCAACTGCCACAACAGACGGTTCATTAATTATAATATGTCCTTTTTTGTCGGCAACTCTTGTGTTTGATGTGCCAAGGTCAATTCCAATATCTCTTGAAAAAAGCATTTTAAAACCCGCTTTCATAATTATTTCATATCAATTATCAATTAATTATTATATAATATAGAATAAATAATCTCAACAGTTATTTGAAAATTTAATAAAAATGTCAAATTATACAAAAAACCTCCTGCGTGAACAGAAGGTTTTTGTATCAAAATAAAAATTAAAGCAACTAAATCAAACTTCTTGCAATTCAGGTTCATCAACAAATATTTTGTCCCAATTTGCATAGTATTCTTTTTGCTTGATGAGTTTGCGAGCCTGAATATAGTCGTATGCTTTTTTGTGGAAGATGTCAAGTTCTTTTGAAGCCTCTTTGAGCTTTGTTGCCTTGAGATTTGCCTCCTCCTTGGTGTTTTCGCTCATAGCGTTTGCCTCGTTATATTTATCAAGAGTCGGCTCGCTGATGCCGTAAAGTTCTTCTACCGTATGGGTCAAAAGTTCATTTGCCTTTGCGGTTTTCTTCAGCATCTTTTCTGTTGCAAAACGATCTTTTTCATCAATAACAATTTCAAGTGCTTTGATTTTTGACTGCAACTTTTTGCGTTCCTTACGGTTTGAAGCGGAATTCAAAGCCTCAACGCATTCGTTGTATTCGTTAACCGAATCGGCATAGATTTTCTTTGCCTCGTCAAGCTGACCTTCCGAAAGAGAATCGGTTGCATAATCCTCAAGAGCTGCACGGATTTTGAGCACCTTGATGTGAGATTCGTGTTCTTCTTCGGTCAAAGTATACATTGTGACAAACGGAATAAGCGCAAGCACAAAGCCGACAAGTGCAATCAAAATCATACCCTTTGAAATTGGTTCTCTGAACGAAGCCTTGTACAAATCGTCATAGTTGTCAACAAGTCCAAAATGGTTTTGCATAACGATTGTTTGAGTAAAATATGTAATGCCCATAGACACGAATACTCCGATTGTACCTACAAACTGACCCATAAGTCCCTCAAGTCTGTCGCCGGATTTGTACTGCTGATAGTCGAGTACATCGGCACTCATAGCACTGTCCGCAATAAGAGGAATTGTATTAAAAAATCCTCTTATCCAAATACAAGCATACAGCACCCAAATTTGTTCAACAAACAAATACATACCCACAAGAGTGATTACATTACCCAAAATATAAAAAATATACATATTACGCTTGCCGAGTTTGCGTATAAGTAACGGTGACAAAAGCATTGCCGGAGTTGCCGCAGCACCCAAAATGGTCATCAGAGTACCGTTCAAAGCACCTTGCTGCTCTGTTGAAAGGTTAAGAACATCTTTTATGCCATAATAAAAATACCAAGTTGTGACATTACCAACGCCTGCCTGCAAAAGAATACACCAAGATGTGAGCGAGCGTGCCCACTGATATTTGTTTGCAATTCCTGCGCCGATACCCTTAAAGAACGGCACTTTCGGTGTGTAGTCCTTTGAAACGATAATACGCTCTTTTGTGCCGAAATAGCTGAAAAGTCCGATAAGTGCACCGCCGATACCGAGTGCCGGCATAATAATACGATAAGCGTTGATATGCTCAAGACCGCCCGTAAAACCTGCAATAAGCGGCACAAAAAATCCCATAATCGTCGGAGCAAGCGAATAAATAAATGTTGAAACCGTGATAACATCCGCACGCTCGGTTGAGTTAGGACTCATTACCTGAACAAGCGTTGTATACGCCTGGTCATAAAACGGATAACACAGCTGAAGAAGCATATACGATATAAACAGCGACCACAATTTTTGATTGTAAGTCATTGTTTCAAACGGCAAAAACGCAAAAATGGTAAGCAAAATTGCCGACGGAATGCCTGTGTAAAGCAAATATGGGCGGAATTTTCCCTTACTGCTCCGAGTATTGTCAATAATCAATCCTCGGATAGGACCTAAAAACAAACCAATAATCGTTGCAATCATATTGAGTTTTACAAGGTCTCCGTTTTTAAGTCCGAGAGCCGAACCTGCAAGCAAGCTTGTTGCAGACAATGATATATACCAAACCGTATAAATCACAAATTTTACACCGATACCACCGACACTGTAGGCAAGTATTTCTTTGTACGGAATATACCTGCCCTCGGGTGGAGTGCTCCAGTGTTCTTTTACAGACGACACAGTCTGTTTAATCTTTTCTCCTGATATTTTCATTTTTACCCCTTTTGTGAAACTCACATATATTTTTGCCGCGCACGGCACAAGTTTCTGTTAAATTATAACATAGGGAATCAACAATATCAACATAATATTAACAAATATCCGTGGAGAAAGTATAGCCTTGCTTTTTCACATCATCTATAACCTTGCCAAGAATGTCGGCATTGGTTTTGCTGACAGCGTGAAGAAGAAAAATGGCACCGGGATGAGTGCTTTCGCAAATATGGGTGAAAGCCTGATTTTCCTCCGTTTGATTGTCCGGGTCCCAATCGGCATAGGCAAAGCTCCAAAACACCGATTTATATCCCAAATCTTTTACAATTTGTAATGAGCGTTCAGAAAACTCACCTTTTGGAAATCTGAAATAACTCATTGTATAGCCGAACTTATCCTTAACATACTTGTGAAGATAGCTTACTTCCTCCTTGGCTACATCGTCGCTGACCTCATCCATAGTATAATGGCGGTAGGAGTGGTTGCCGACAATGTGCCCCTCGTCTATCATTCGCTTAACAAGTTCGGGATTTTGAGATGCAAAATCATAGGTCACAAAGAAAATCGCCTTAACACCTTTTTCCTTCAAAGTGTCCAAAATTTGCGGAGTATAGCCGTTTTCATAGCCCTCATCAAAGGTTAGGCATATCTTTTTTTCATCGTTCAACAGCCACTGCGCATCCATATTTGAAAAGCGTTTTTGAAGTAAAAGTGGGTCGTTTGGTTGCTTATGTTCAACTATATTTCCCGGACCCCAAACAACTTTTTCGGTGCTCAATGAATCAAGCCCCGCAACCGCCTTTGCTGTGGGTGCAGTTGTTTCAACAGCCTTGGTTGTGGTTTCTGCTTTTTTACTTGCTGTAATATTTTCATTACTGTTTGTATTCCCTTTTGAGCATCCGAACAGCATACAAACGCACAAAACGGGCAACAATATCCTTTGAAATTTCATAATAAAAACCTCCTACATCTATTGTTGACGCAGGAGGTTAAAATACCATTGTTAAATTTTGAATTACTTGTCGGAATTTTCAAGGCTCTTCATTTTGAGATAAGCGTTGATGAAGCCGTCAAGGTCACCGTCCATAACAGCATTGATATTGCCCATTTCAAATCCTGTTCTGTGGTCCTTTACCATTGTGTACGGCATAAATACATAGGAACGAATCTGACTGCCCCAAGCGATTTCCTTTTGGTCACCCTTGATGTCGTCAATCTTTTCAAGGTTCTCTCTTTCCTTGATTTCAACAAGTTTTGACTTGAGCATAAGCATTGCCATTTCACGGTTTTGGTGCTGTGAACGCTCAACCTGACACGACACAACGATACCTGTCGGAATATGAGTAAGACGAACAGCGGATGAAGTCTTATTTACCTTTTGTCCGCCTGCACCCGATGCACGATAAACATCCATCTTGATGTCTTCTTCACGGATTTCCACATTGACATCATTGTCAATCTCCGGCATAACTTCAAGAGAAGCAAACGAAGTGTGACGGCGACCCGATGAATCAAAAGGAGAAACACGAACAAGACGGTGAATACCCATTTCGCCGTGGAGATAGCCGTAAGCATTTTCGCCTTCTACACGGATTGTTGCACTCTTGATACCTGCAACATCACCCTCAAGATAGTCGAGAGTTGACACCTTGTAGCCGTTTCTTTCGCCCCAACGGTTGTACATACGGAAAAGCATTTCTGCCCAGTCTTGAGCCTCTGTTCCGCCTGCACCTGCGTGGAAAGTGAGAATAGCGTTGTTGTCGTCAAACTCGCCCGAAAGAAGTGTTGAGAGAGTGAGCTTTTCAATTCTGTTTTCAATATCGTCAACCGACTTTGTGCAATCCTCAACCAAGGAAGCGTCTTCTTCCTCGTTTGCAAGTTCAATCATAACCTGCGCATCCTCAAAATCATTTTTGAGATTTTCATATGATGCAACTTTTGCTTTGAGTGAGCCGATTTTTTGCATAACCTTTTGGCTGTTTTCCATATCATCCCAAAAATCAGGAGCGGCGCTCTGCTTTTCAAGTTCTTCAATTTGAGTCTTAACATTGTCTATGTCGAGAGCTTCTTTTAAATTGCTTATTGGTTCCTCGGACTGCATAAGTCTTTGGTTCAATTCTTCAAATTCTATCATTATTCTTCTCCGAAAAAGTATTAAATATGTTAATTGATTATTTTATGCTATAATATTATATAGTATAAGTTTTTATTTTTCAAGTAACAAGTAAAAAATATTTGTTATATTTACTCTTGAAAATTAAAAGAAATAGTCATATAATAAAGGCGAAAAATTCATAGAAAAGAGGGCTATATAATATGGCAGCACAAATCTGTGCCGTAATAATATTTGTCGTTATGTTCGCACTTATTATTATGGACAAAATCCCACGCCAGTGGGTAACATTGGGTTGCGGACTTGCAACTATTGTTATTGTATTCGGTATTTGTATGAAAAGTCCGAGTGCAATAATGGAAACGCTCAATGTCAAAAGCATATTCACACCTGAATTTTGGCATGTTTCGTCACAAGGCGGCGAAAGCTCGAGCGGCATTAACTGGGCTACAATCATTTTCATAGCGGGTATGATGGTAATGGTTGAAGGCATGGCAAAAGCAGGATTTTTCCGTTGGCTTTGCCTCACAATCGCAAAAGCGGTTAAGTACAAGGTTATGCCGATACTTGTAACATTTATGATTATGAGTGCCGTGCTTTCAATGTTCATTGACAGCATCACCGTAATTTTGTTCTTGGCAGCAGTTACAGTTGAACTTTCACAACTTCTCAAATTCAGTCCGGTTCCGATGGTACTTGCGGAAGTTTTCTGTGCAAACCTCGGCGGTTCTGCAACAATGTGTGGTGACCCGCCAAACATCATCATTGGCACAGCACTCGGCTACAGCTTTGCCGATTTCCTTACAAACACAGGTCTTATTGCAGGTATTTCACTTGTATTTATTGTTATTTTCTTCTATTTTTCATTTAAGAAAGAGCTTTCTGCTGCAAACGGTGAACCTGTTGACCCGGCAACTTTTCCTAACCCGGCAGACGCTATTGAAAACAAAAAGGACTTTATTGTAAGCACAATCATTTTCCTTATCGCTGTTGTTCTTCTTGTAACGCATGCACAAACAGGACTTACCGTTGCGTTTATCGGCGTGATTATTGCGGCAATTACGCTCATCACTTCGTTTAAACACATCAAGTTTATTTTGAAAAAGATTGACTACAAAACACTTTTGTTCTTCATCGGCTTATTTATCGTAGTAGGCGGACTTGAACAAACAGGCGTTTTGAAGCTTATTGCAAACTTTATTGAAAAAATCTGCGGTGGCAACTTCTTTGCAATGGTTCTCATCATTATGTGGATTTCGGCAGTTGCAAGTGCGTTTGTTGACAACATTCCATTTGCTGCAACAATGGTTCCTGTTATCAAGAGCCTTGCGGCTACAACTCCGGGTGCAGAACTTGCAACCCTCGCATATTCACTTTCTGTCGGCACAGACATCGGCGGCAGTGCAACACCTATCGGTGCATCGGCAAATGTTGTAGGCACATCCGTTGTTTCAAAGGCAGGACACCCTGTCAGCTGGGGCAAATATTGCAAATCGGCAATACCGGCAACAGCAATTGTTCTCATCATTTCAATGATAGTAATCAAATTAAGATACTTCTAAAGGAGGGTTAATTTATGGCTAAACAATTTATAATTTCAATTGGTCGTGAATACGGCTCGGGCGGTCGTGTGATCGCCGAGGAATTGGCAAAAAGATACAATGTAAACCTTTACGGTAAAAATCTTTTGGATTTAGTCGCACAAGAAAAGAACCTAAACCTTGACGAGCTCAAAAAATACGACGAAAAAGCAAGAAACATTTGGCTTTCACGCTCGGTTGACGGCTACTCAAACTCGCACGAGGACAATGTTGCTCAAATGCAATTTGACTACCTCAAGGAGCGTGCAGAATCCGGCGAATCATTCATCGTGCTCGGCAGATGCGCCGACTATGTTTTGCGTGAATACGAAGGACTTGTCAAAATCTTTGTAACAGGTGAAATGGACACAAAGGTTAAGAGAATTGCATCAATCGAAAAGCTCCGCTATGACGATGCAAAGAATCTTGTTGAAAAGCGCAACAAGATCAGACGCAGTTATCACAACCGCTATTCAAAATACAAATGGGGCGACTCTCGCTACTACGACTTGCTAATCAACACAAGCAAGGTAGGAATCGACAACGCCACCGATGTAATTGATGCATACATCAAAAGCATAATCGAATAAACGCTTATCACAAACAAATCATAAAACACTTTGACAATCTACTCAAAGGCAATATGCTGAAACCGTGGAGGTAATACAATGCAAAAAATCATCAAAGCCATCAAATATGCTTTAATCATAATAAGCAGTATTATCGCTGTTGGATACATAGTTTATATTTGCCTGGCCTACAATGATATGCTGACAGCTTTACCGCTGAGAATGCATATTGAAATCATAGTTTTTATTTGGTTAATTTTTAATGCAATAGTTTTGTTGATAAGCCATATTATAAAAACACGCAAATAAGCATAACAAACACCCCACAACGATACATAAAGTACCGATGTGGGGTGTATTTTTTGTCTTAATCTTTAAGAAGTGATTTGTACATCTTGATGTACTCATTTGCGGATTTGCCCCAAGACATATCACAGTTGAGTGCACGCTCAACAAGAGTCGGCCAATAATCCTTGTTGTTATAAGCCTCTACGCCACGGTAGATTGCACCGAGCATATCGTATGCGTCATATGTTTTGAAAGTAAATCCGTTGCCCTCGCCGTCACCCGAATCGGTGATTGAGTCCTTAAGACCGCCCGTTTCACGAACGATAGGCACAGTGCCATAGCGAAGTGCAACCATCTGCGAAAGACCGCAAGGCTCGCTCTTGCTCGGCATAAGGAACAAGTCTGCACCTGCATAAATCTTGCGTGCAAGGTCAGGAATAAATCCGATTGTTACGCCGACTTTGTCAGGATACTTGTAGTGGAGTTCTCTGAAGAAGCTCTCGTACTGCCATTCGCCCGAACCGAGAACAACATACTGAATATCACGCTCCCAAAGGCTCTTTTCCATAACCTCACGGATGAGGTCAAGTCCCTTGTGTCCGACAAGACGGGATACGATACCGATAATCGGCACATCATCTCTTATAGCAAGACCCATCTGCTCCTGGAGAGCCTTTTTGCACTCTGCCTTGCTCTTTTTCCAATTTTCGGCATTGTAATTTGCAACAATGTTAGGGTCGGTTTCAGGATTATAATTTTCGGTATCAATACCATTGAGAATACCGCAGAGTTTCCAGCTACGCTGATTAAGGATAGGGTCGAGACCGTAGGAATACCACGGGTCAAGAATTTCCTTTGCATAGGTCGGAGAAACAGTTGTCACCTTATTTGCACACTCGATGCCTGCTTTCATAAAGTTAACAAGTCCATCGTACAAAATTAGATTGTTGTATTCCGGTGCAATGCCCAAAACATCGTTGAGAAGCTCATTGCCGTACTTGCCCTGATACTGAATATTATGGATAGTGAAAACAGTTTTAATGTTTTCATATCCCATTTGATTTGCATAGTAGCAAGAATAATAAAGCGGTGTGAGAGCCGACTGCCAATCGTTGCAATGAATGATGTCCGGCTTCCAATCAATGTGAGGAATAATCTCAAGAACAGCTCTTGAGAAGAAAGCAAATCTTTCCGCATCGTCATAGTGACCATAAATTCCGTCACGCTTAAAATAATACTGATTGTCAAGGAAGTAATAAATTACTCCGTTGTGCTTTGCTTCAAAAATACCGCAATACTGTCTACGCCACGAAACAGGAACGGAAATCGATGTAATAAACTTCATTTTATCCTTATATTCCTGCTTGATTGAATCATAAAGAGGCATTACAACACGACATCCGATAAGACGCTTGCGAAGTGCAACAGGCAGCGAGCCTGCAACATCTCCCAATCCTCCGGAAGCCATAAAAGGCAATGCTTCGGAAGCAACATATAAAACCTTCATTTGTATACCCCCTAAATCTTTGTGCCCTTTGAAATGCAAACCGGATAATTTGCTGCACCGGAAAGCTCAACATCGGACTTAATATTGCAATCCTTGTCTGCGATTACATAATTGATTTTTACATTTTCACCAATAACGGTGTCCTGCATAAGAATAGAATTCTTAACCACAGCACCCTCTTTAATTTTTACACCCTTGAAGAGAATACAGTTTTCAACCGTGCCCTTAACAACGCAACCGTCGGCAACAAGAGAATTCTTGACATCTGCCTCCATACCGTAAAGGGTTGGCATATCGTCACGCTCTTTGGTATAAATAGGGCGTTCCTTTGCAAAAAGCTTTTTCTTATTTTTTCTGTCAAGAATGCTCATTGACACATCATAATAGCTTTGAACACTGTCTATAGTGCCGACAAAGCAATCTGTAGCATCATAAGAATAAACCTTTTTGCTCTTAATGCTCTCAAGAAGAATATTGCGCTGGAATGAAATCTTGTTCTTTGAATGAGCGGCGGTCACCAATTCCTCAAGCAAATACTTTTTGATGAGCACAACATTTGTAGAATAAAAAGCAGTTTCAACATCAGGATCGATAGAAGCCTCCAAAATTCTGCCGTCATCCGCAACCTTGTCAAAAACAAGAACATTGCTGAATGAAACAGGCTTTTTAGCCTTAACGCCAACGATTGTAATATCTGCTTCGGACTTTTCGTGTGCATCAAACACCTTGGACAAGTCGATATTCATAAGATTATAGCAATCCGACATCAACACATATTCCTGTGTTGAATGGTCAAGAAAGCCCATATTCCCATAAATAGCGTCAATTCTGTTGCCCCACATGGTTACGGAATTTCTTGAGTACGGCGGAAGAATATGCAAACCGTTTGTCTTGCGAGACAAATCCCACGGCTTACCTGTGCCGACATGGTCCATAAGTGAATTGAAGTTTGCGTTTGTTACAACGCCGACATTTGTTATTGAGCTTTCTACCATATTAGAAAGCGGAAAGTCGATAAGGCGGTATCTTGCACAAAACGGAACAGAACCCATTGTTCTCAACTCTGTGAGAGATTCAAGAGTTTCTTCGTGAATATTTGCAAAAATCATACCGAGTACATTTTTTCCGTTCATACTTATACCTCCTCCCCTGATGGAATCATATCTTTTGGTTCAACCTTTTTGCCCTTGGTGATTTTTGCATTTGAACCAACAACTGCAACGCCCCAAGTAGACGGGTCTTCCAAATTTTCAGGAATTGCACCGACCTGTGCATCTTCCTCAATAACTGCATCTTCAGCTACAATTGAATAATATACCTTTGCGCCCTTTTTGATTGTTGCGCCCGGCATAATAACAGAAAATCTAACTTCTGCATCTTCCTCAACAGTTACCTTTGATGAAACAACCGAGTATTCAACTGTGCCGTCAATATCGCAACCCTCGGAAATCGAAGAATTTTCAATAGTTGCATTTTTGCCTATGTAATGAGGCGGTGCGTCAGGAGTTCTGCTGTAAATTCTCCAAGAAGTGTCTGAAAGGTCAAGGTCAACATTTGGATTAATGATGTCGAGATTTGCCTCCCAAAGAGAATCAATTGTGCCGACATCCTTCCAATATCCCTTGAACGGATAAGCAAACATACGCTGACCGTCTGCAAGCATATTAGGAATGATATTTTTACCGAAGTCGTTTGATGAATTTTCATCGGCTTCGTCCTCACAAAGATATTTTCTGAGCTTATCCCACGAGAACACATAAACACCCATAGATGCTTTGTTTGACTTTGGCTCGGCAGGCTTTTCGGCAAATTCATAGATTTGGTCGTTATCGTCTGTTGCGAGAATACCGAAGCGAGAAGCCTCCTCCCACGGAACTTCAAGGACTGCAATTGTGCAATCGGCATTGTTCTTTTTGTGGAACTCAATCATCTTTGAATAGTCCATTTTATAAATATGGTCGCCCGAAAGGATAACTACATATTTTGGGTCATACTTCTCGATAAAATTGATATTTTGATAAATTGCATTTGCTGTGCCCTTGTACCAAGAAGCACCGCCGATAGCCTCATACGGTGACAAAATGTGCACTCCGCCGTTAAGTCTGTCCAAATCCCACGGATGACCGTTGCCCAAATAATCATTGAGCACAAGCGGTTGATACTGTGTGAGAACACCAACCGTATAAATACCGCTGTTTACGCAGTTTGAAAGTGGAAAATCAATGATTCGATAATTACCGCCATACGGAACAGCAGGCTTTGCCACGCTTTTGGTAAGGACGCCTAAACGACTGCCCTGACCGCCGGCAAGAAGCATAGCAACAACTTCTGTTTTTGACATACTGTAAATCCTCCTATATTATCTCTTTGATTTTTTACTATTTGGTTTGGAAGCTTTTGCAGGTGGTGTCTGCTTTGACTTTTCCTGCACAGGCTTCTCCTCTTTCACTTCGGTTTTGACTGCCTGCTGTTTTACAGGCTTTGCAACTTCCTTTTCAGCCTTTACGGGTTTATCTTTTTTGGCAGGCTGTTTGTCAGCGGTTTTCTTGAGGAATATTGCCGACAGACCGTGAAGTTTCAAATCAATATACTGCTCGTAGCCATGGATACTGCCCTTTTTAGACTTATATGAGCCTGACATTCTGTGCTTGTCACCGCCGAATTTTTCAAGTGAAGTGTCAAACACAACCTTATAAGTTCCGTTCTTCGGAACTCCGATACGGTATGAATCAAAACTGTTTGGTGTCCAATTAAACACGGCGATAAGTTCCTCGCCTTTTTTATTCATTCTTCTAAAGGCAATTACGCTGTTGCAATTATCCTCTGAAGAAATCCACTGGAAGCCGTCCCAACTATAATCAATTTCCCAAAGCTCGCTGTGTTCCTTGTAGAACTTATTAAGTTCTCTTGAAAATTCCAAGGTTTGTCTGTGCTTGTCATAATCAAGAAGAAGCCAATCAAGTCCCTGCTTGTAATTCCATTCGATGAACTGACCGAACTCACTGCCCATAAAGAGAAGCTTTTTGCCCGGATGAGCCATCATATATGCAAGGAACAGCCTCAAGCCGTCAAACTTCATATCATAATCGCCCGGCATCTTGTTAAGCAAACTTGCCTTGCCGTGAACAACCTCATCGTGAGATACAGGCAAAACAAAGTTTTCGCTGAACGCATAGAAAAAGCTGAATGTAATGCAATTGTGATTGCCTTTTCTGAACAACGGGTCGAGTGATGTATATCGAAGCATATCGTTCATCCAGCCCATATTCCACTTGAAATTGAAACCAAGTCCACCCTCTGACGGAGGCATTGTAATCATCGGCCAAGCGGTGCTTTCCTCGGCAATCATCATTGAACCCGGATGATTTGAAAGAATGGTTGAATTGAGTTGACGGAAGAAATCAACAGCTTCGAGATTTTCTCTTCCGCCGTTCTTGTTCGGTGTCCACTCGCCGTCTTTTCTGCAATAATCAAGATAAAGCATAGATGCAACGGCATCAACACGAAGACCGTCAAAATGGAATTCCTCAATCCAATAATTAGCTGATGAAATAAGGAATGACTTAACCTCTTTTTTGGCATAGTCGAACACTCTTGTGCCCCATTCCTTATGCTCGCCTTTTTTCATATCACTGTATTCATAACAACAAGTGCCGTCGAATTCATACAGTCCAAAGGCATCCTTTGGGAAGTGAGCAGGCACCCAGTCGAGAATAACGCCTATTCCCTCCTTGTGGCAGGTGTCTACAAAATATTTCAAATCCTCCGGAAGTCCATAGCGTGAAGTTGCGGCGAAATAGCCTGTAACCTGATAACCCCAAGAACCGTCAAACGGATATTCCATAATCGGAAGCATCTCAATGTGAGTGTAGCCCATATTCTTTACATAAGGAACAAGTTGCTCTGCAAGTTCACGATATGTCAGGAAGTTTCCGTCATCGTGCATTTTCCACGAGCCAATATGAACCTCGTAGATATTAACAGGCTTTTCCAAAATATTCTGTCGGCTTTTGTCAAGTTGCCATTTGGAATCTTTCCACTTGTAATCTGCAAGCTCATAAACCTTTGAGCCTGTGCCCGGACGGGTTTCCTGATGTACTGCATAAGGGTCAGCCTTGAGCAAGGTTGTGCCCGTGCAAGTTTTGATTGCATATTTATAGCAATCGTACACATTTACATTATCTACAATTGCTTCCCAAATTCCCGGCGAAATGGCAACGCATTTGTTTGCGTTTTCATCCCAAGAATTGAAATCGCCAACAACGGACACACCCTGTGCATTGGGTGCCCAAACTCTAAAAGCCACCTTGCTTTCGTCAATTCTGTGATTGCCGAAAAATTCATAAGCCTTATAGTTAGTTCCGTCATGAAAAAGATATACAGGAAGCTGATACTCTTCTTTCAATTTTTTCATAGAAATTCCTTTCCTTAACAAATACTAAACAACAAAAAGGGTACACTTTCCCCACTTTGAATATTCTACAAAATTATAATAACACTATTACAAACATATTTCAAGAGTTATTTGGTTATTTTGTTACAAGAAATTGTAAAATATTTTCAAAATCTGTGCACTTTGTCAAAATCGCACAAAAAATATACTAATCGGTAAAAGTAACAAATTTTTATTCAAATTATCCTGTTTTTTCTATTGCCACATATCACTATAATATGTTATAATATTTTATGTTTTTATAATAAGACGCATATATATTATGGACGAATAAATCAAGGCGGAGTACAGTTTATGAAAAACATCATTGTTGCATACCCAAGCAGAAGCACGGCTTTGCAGCTGAAAAGCGTCCTTGAAGAAGACGGTCTGTATGTATCGCACATCTGTGCCACGGGTGCAAGTGCCCTTGGTATTGCGGCGGATATGCGAAGTGGAGTCATCATTTGTGCATCCATCCTGCGTGATATGGGTGCAGGCGTTGTGGCTGAAAGACTGCCGTCGGGCTTTGATGTAATCGCCCTGTCAAAAAGCGGAAAAGAAGATTATATGGGCAACCTGATTTGTCTTCCCCTGCCTCTTGACAAGGATGAATTTTTAAGAACGGTTGAAATTCTTGTTACAACCGAAAGCTCGTTTACAGACAGAAACCTCAGCGACAGCGAATACATATCAAACGCAAAAGCCATTTTGATAAACACCAATGCTATGAGCGAAATGCAAGCACACAAGTTTTTGCAAAGCGAAAGTATGCGGTGCGGCAAAAAGATGGTTGATGTCGCAAAAGACATTATTGCAAAATTTGAATAGGTGATGCTATGAAATTACAATTTGTTAAAATGCACGGTGCCGGCAACGACTACATCTATGTTGACGGTATGAAGCAAACTATACCAAACGAAAGCGAAACCGCAAGGAAGCTTTCAGACAGGCACTTCAGTGTCGGCGGTGACGGTTTGATTATCATCAAAAAAGGCAATGTTGCCGATTACGAAATGGTGATGTACAACGCTGACGGTTCAAGAGGTGCTATGTGTGGCAACGGCATACGCTGTGTTGCAAAATACCTTTTTGACGAAGGCTACACAAACAATGAAAAAGAATTCACAATTGAATCAATGGATGCAATCAAGCACATTAAAGTAAATGTTGTTGACGGCAAAGTTGTGACTGCAAGAGTTGACATGGGCAAACCGATACTCAAGGCAAGCGACATTCCCGTTGTGTGCGACAGCGAAAAATGCGTAAACCAAAAAGTCACTTTTGGCGACAGAGAGTTCAATATGACCTGCGTTTCAATGGGCAACCCACACGCAGTAATGATTATTGACGAGCACACAAGCGAATTTGATTTGAACAAATACGGCAGTATTGCAGAACAAGACACAAGCCTTTTTCCTGACAGAGTGAATGCCGAATTTGCAAAAATTGTTGACAGAAGCAACATAGAAATGCGTGTTTACGAGCGTGGCGCAGGAGAAACTCTTGCGTGTGGCACAGGAGCTTGTGCAACCGCCGTTTCCGCAATTCTAAACGGCTACTGCGACAACAAAGTTACCGTTCATCTCCTCGGCGGAGATTTGCTCATCGAGTGGAGCGGAAACGAAAACGACAGTGTTATTATGACCGGTCCGGCTGAATATGCGTTCACCGGAGAGGTTGAAATATAAGTAATTTAACGGAGGTTTAAAGATATGAAAATCAATGACAACTTTTTAAAAATCGAGTCAAGCTACTTGTTCTCTACTGTTGCAAAGAAGCAGAGAGCATATCAAGCCGCTCATCCGGAAGCTGATGTAATTCGCCTTTCAATCGGTGATGTTACAAGACCGCTTGCGCCGGCTGTAATTGACGCAATGCACAAGGCTGTTGACGAAATGGCTTGCGAGGCTACATTCAGAGGCTATCCGCCGGAGTACGGATACGACTTCATCCTTGAAGCAATCCAAAAGAACGATTATACTGACAGAGGCATTGACATCGCAAAAGACGAAATCTTTTTGTCTGACGGTGCAAAGAGCGACTGCGGTAACATCGGCGACATCTTTTCAGTGGACAACAAGGTTGCAATCTGCGACCCCGTTTACCCTGTTTACATCGACACAAACATTATGGCAGGCAGAAGCGGCGACAAGGACGAAAACGGTCTTTGGAGCAACATCATCTATATGCCTTGCACGGCAGAAAACAACTTTACACCTGATCTTCCGTCAGAAGTTCCTGATGTAATCTATCTCTGCTTCCCTAACAACCCAACAGGTATGGTTGCAACAAAGGAACAACTCAAGAAGTGGGTTGATTATGCACTTGAGCACAAGTCACTCATTCTCTTTGACTCTGCTTACGAAAGCTTTGTTGTTGAAGAGGGTATTCCAAAGTCAATTTACGAAATCGAAGGTGCAAAGAAGTGTGCTATCGAGCTTCGTTCATTCTCAAAGACAGCAGGCTTTACAGGTATGAGATGTGGCTACACAGTAGTTCCAAAGGAACTTGAATTTGAGGGCACATCACTCAATCCTCTTTGGGCAAGACGCCAGGCAACAAAGTTCAACGGTGTTTCATACATCACTCAAAGAGCCGCAGAAGCTATTTACTCGGAAGAGGGCAAGAAGCAAATCAAAGAAACACTTGCTTACTATCAAAACAACGCAAAGATTATCTTTGAGGGTCTCAAGGACGCTGGCTTTGAATGCTACGGCGGTGTTAACTCACCATACGTTTGGCTCAGAGTTCCACAGGGATACACAAGCTGGGAATTCTTTGATGAGCTCCTTGAAAAGTGCCAGGTTGTAGGTACTCCGGGTTCAGGATTCGGTCCTGCAGGCGAGGGCTACTTCAGACTGACAGCATTTGGCTCAACAGAAAAGACAATCGAAGCAATTGAAAGAATCAAGTCGGTATACAAAAAATAATTAACATAAAGGATTAAAATGCAGGAGGCTAACAATATGACAAAGACAGAACAGCTCTACGAGGGCAAGGCAAAGAAAGTTTGGGCAACTGATGACGAGAACATCGTTATTGTTGACTACAAGGACGATGCAACTGCTTTCAACGGTATCAAAAAGGGTACAATCGTTGGCAAGGGTGTTGTAAACAACAAGATGAGCAACTACCTTATGCAAATTCTTGAAAAGCACGGCATTCCAACCCACTTTGTTGAGGAATTATCAGACAGAGAAACGGCAGTTAAAAAGGTAAAGATTGTTCCTCTTGAAGTTATTATCCGTAACAGAGCCGCAGGTTCAATCTGCAAGAGACTCGGTCTTGAAGAAGGCATGGACTTTGTTTGCCCTTCAATCGAATTTTCATACAAGGATGACGAACTCGGTGACCCGCTCATCAACGGCTATCATGCTGTATCATGCGGTTTTGCAACCAAAGAAGATGTTGAAACCATCAAGGAAATGGCATTCAAGGTTAACGATGTACTCAAGGAATATTTTGCATCAATCGGCGTTGAACTCATCGACTTCAAACTTGAATTCGGTAAGACAGCAGACGGCACAATCGTTCTTGCTGACGAAATCAGCCCTGACACCTGCCGTTTTTGGGACATCAAGACTCACGAAAAGCTCGACAAGGACAGATTCCGTCGTGACCTTGGCGGTGTTGAAGAAGCATACGAAGAAATGATGAAAAGAGTAGGACTTAACTAATGGAACACAACACATACAATTCCCCGTTTAATGCCCGTTACGCAAGCAAGGAAATGCAATACATATATTCTCCGGACTTTAAGTTCAAAACATGGAGAAAGCTTTGGATTGCTCTTGCAGAGGCAGAGCACGAACTCGGACTCAATGTAACACAAGAGCAGATTGACGAATTAAAGGCTCATGCAGACGACATCAACTATGCAGTTGCAGAGGAATACGAAAAGAAATTCCGCCATGATGTTATGAGCCATGTTCACGCATATGGTGAGCAATGTCCAAAAGCAAAGGGCATCATCCACCTTGGCGCAACCTCTTGCTATGTTGGTGACAACACAGATGTTATCACAATGCGTGAGGCACTCAACCTTGTTAAGAAAAAGCTCGTAAACGCTATTTCATCAGTTGCAAAATTTGCAGACGAATACAAGGATATGCCATGCCTCGGCTTTACACACTTCCAGCCTGCACAGCCAACAACAGTCGGCAAGAGAGCAACTCTTTGGCTTATGGATTTGGTTATGGACCTCAACGAAGTTGACCATGTGCTCGACACCCTTATGCTTCTTGGCTCAAAGGGTACAACAGGCACACAGGCAAGTTTCCTTGAACTCTTTGACGGCGACCACGAGAAATGCAAAGAACTTGACAGAAAGATTGCCGAAAAGATGGGATTCAAGACTTGCTTCCCTGTAAGCGGTCAAACATATGCAAGAAAGCTTGACACCATCGTTTGCAACTGCCTTGCACTCATTGCACAAAGTTGTTGCAAATTCTCAAACGACTTGAGACTTCTTCAAAATCTTAAGGAAATTGAAGAACCGTTTGAAAAGAACCAAATCGGTTCATCTGCTATGGCTTACAAGAGAAACCCTATGAGAAGTGAAAGAATTGCATCTCTTTCAAGATATGTTATGATTGACGCTCTCAATCCTGCTTGGACAGCTTCTGCACAATGGTTTGAAAGAACACTTGACGATAGCGCAAACAAGCGTGTAAGCGTTGCTGAAGCATTTCTTGCTATTGACGGAATACTTGACCTTTACATCAATGTTACAAGCGGTCTTGTTGTTTATCCAAAGGTTATTGAAGCAAGACTTATGAGCGAACTTCCGTTTATGGCAACAGAAAACATTATGATGGACGCTGTTAAAAAGGGTGGCGACAGACAGGAACTCCACGAGAAAATCCGTCAACACTCAATGGCAGCCGGTGCTGTTGTTAAGGTTGAAGGCGGCAAGAATGACCTTGTGGATAGAATTGCGGCAGACCCTGCATTTATGACTACAAAGGAAGAAATCCTTGCTATTCTCAAGCCTGCTAACTTTGTTGGCAGAGCACCTGAACAAACAGCTGATTTCTTGAACGAAGTCATCAATCCTATTCTTGAAGAAAACAAGGATTTGCTTGGTGTAGATGTTGAAATCAATGTATAATCAATAAAAAAGCCGACAGGTACTTGAAGTATCTGTCGGTTCAGACTGTCGATAAAGCTCCTGAAACACGCCAAATATAATCAGCAGAATTATGCCTCCCATTGATGAAAGGGGAGGTGGAAACACGAAGCGTTGACGGAGGGGTTTTAAAAATGCCGTAGGTATCGAACCTACGGCATTTTTGGCGTTTTTCGTTTTTTGCGAACAAGCGGTACCATCGTACAGCAATGTTCGCAAGAAAACGAAATTCAGAACCTTTCTCAACAATCTATAGCGTGCCGAAAATACTTTTTCGACACGCTCAACCGACAGGTACATTATAAGTATCTGTCGGTTATTTATTTTCAAGATAATTTAGAAATGATGTGAAATATTCGGGCAATTCACTTTCGAACTCCAAGTATTCATTGGTTATAGGATGAACGAATCCGATATGCTTTGCGTGGAGGCACTGACCGTTCAATCGAGTTATAACCTTTTTTGGACCATACACGGGGTCACCCGCAACAGGATGCCCGATATATGACATATGCACTCTGATTTGATGAGTGCGTCCCGTTTCGAGAATGCACCTTACATGAGTGAAATCACCGTATCTCTTGATGACCTCATAATGAGTTGTGGCAGGCTTTGAATTCTTCATAGTTACTGCCATTTTCTTTCTGTCCTTACTGTCCCTGCCTATCGGCTGACAAATCGTGCCACTGTCCTCTTTAATATTACCATAAACCACAGCCTCATACGCACGGGAAAAGCTGTGTTCCTTGATTTGCTCGGCAAGACCGATGTGAGCCTTGTCGGTTTTGGCAACAATCAAAAGTCCGGAAGTGTCCTTATCTATCCTATGCACAATTCCCGGTCGGATAACCCCGTTTATGCCCGAAAGGCTGTCACCGCAATGGTACAGCAAAGCATTGACAAGAGTGCCGTCAGAATTGCCGTTTGCAGGGTGAACAACCATTCCCTTTGGTTTGTTGACAACAAGCAGATATTCGTCCTCGAAAACTATATCAATCGGAATATTTTGTGCAACAGCCTCAAGCGGTTTGGCATCGGGAACAACAACTTCAATGCTATCCCCTGCCTTGCACTTATAATTCTTGGAAACCGTTTTACCGTTTACGGTTACATTGTTTTCATCAATGATTTTTTGCACGGCGGAACGAGTAATATCCTCAATGTTTTCAGTTAAGAACTTGTCTATTCGTGTGCCGTTCAGCTCGCACACAAAGCTATAATTTTCAGCCATTGGATTTCTCCTTTGGCTTTTTTATATCGCTGAAAGCATCAAAAAGCAAATAGCCAATCAGCACCACAGCACCGCAAGTAACCGCACAATCGGCAATGTTGAAAACAGCGAAATCCATAAAAGTCGGCTCGATAAAATCAACAACATAGCCAAATCTTGCTCGGTCAATGAGATTGCCTATACCGCCTGAAACGACAACGCCTATGCTCCAATACAGCCATAGACTTTTGCATTTGTTTGAGAACAAATAATAAAAAGCACCGACGCACACGGCAAAAGTCAGGGCAACGAAAGCCCACCTTGCACCGCTGAGCATTGAAAAAGCCATACCCGTGTTTTCGGCATATCTGAACTGCACAACGCCGGGAATGAACTTTGCAACGCTTCCGTCAGCAAGCTTTAATGAAGCAAAATATTTAGTTATCTGGTCAAATGCAACGATAAGAACAATCATAATCGTGCAGGAAATGTGTTTTTTTATATGCTTCATATATGAACAAATCTCCATATTTTCAGTCCGTATGCAACGCAAAGCGTTGACCTCCCTTTTGCAAGGGAGGAACAACGGATTGATAAATTATAATTCTTTCATTGTTTGAGCACAGTGTGCACAAAGTGTTGGATGCTCTGCGTCCTGACCGACTGTGTCGGAGAACTTCCAGCAACGCTCACACTTTTCGCCGTCTGCCTTTGCGATTGTTACAGAAAGACCTGCAACATCACCCTTTACAGCACCCTCGCCCTCTGCAACTTCAACAGCAGAAGTGATGAAGATTTCAGGCAATGCTTCGATTTCTGCATTGAGGAAGTCTGCAAGGTCGCCGTCTGCGTGAAGAACAACCTTTGCTTCAAGTGGCTTACCGATAATCTTTTCATTACGAGCAAGTTCAAGAGCCTTTTGAACATCGGTTCTGATTTCGTGAATCTTATCCCACTTTGCAATAAATTCTTCATCAGCGTCAATATAGTTGCCCTGTGGAATGTCATTAAAGAGCGGTGACTCAACATTTCTTGAAGAATCGTGAGGCATAGCCTTCCAAATCTCATCACAGGTGAATGCGAGAATTGGTGTAAGGATAAGGCAAAGAGCGTCAAGCACCTTATAAAGAACTGTTTGAGCAGCTCTTCTTGACTTTGACTGAGGAGCAGAAGTGTAAAGTCTGTCCTTAAGAACATCAAAGTAAAAGTTTGACATATCAACAACACAGAAGTTGTGAAGTGCGTGTGCTGTTGTGTGATATTCATATTCGTTGTAACCCTGATGAGCTGTTTTGAGAACTTCATCAAGTTTCATCAAAGCGTACTTATCAAGTTCTTCCAAATCCTCGTTTGCAACCATATCTGTATCAGGATTGAAGTCGTAAAGGTTGCCGAGGCAATATCTTGCAGTATTTCTGATCTTACGATAGTTATCGGAAATCTGCTTCAAGATTTCAGGGCTGATGCGGATGTCTGCGTGATAATCGGCAGAAGCAACCCACAAACGAAGAATGTCTGCGCCGTACTTGTCGATAACCTCTTGCGGAGCGATACCGTTGCCGAGAGATTTTGACATCTTTCTGCCCTCACCGTCAACTGTCCAACCGTGAGTGATAATCTGCTTGTAAGGAGCACCGTTGCCACCTGCAACAGATGTGAGAAGTGATGACTGGAACCAACCACGATATTGGTCTGCGCCCTCAAGATAAACATCAGCCGGCCACTTGAGATAATCTCTGTTCTTGCAAACAGCGGCGTGTGATGAACCCGAATCGAACCAAACATCCATGATGTCCTTTTCTTTTTCAAAGCCGTTAGCCTTGCCGCAATGAGGGCACTTGAAGCCTTCAGGAATAAAGTATTCTGCATCGTGAGCATACCAAGCGTCTGAACCTTCTTCGCCGAAGATGTCAGAAATCTTGTTCATAATGCTTTCGTCAATAATCTCCTTGCCACAATCCTTGCAGTACATAACAGGGATAGGCACACCCCATTTTCTCTGACGGGAAATACACCAGTCGGCACGCTCAAGAACCATAGACTGAAGTCTGTCCTTGCCCCATTCAGGATACCATTTTACATCCTCTGCTGCCTTTACTGCTGCATCCTTGAAGTCATCAACCGAGCAGAACCACTGTGATGTTGCACGGAAGATAACAGGCTTGTGACATCTCCAGCAGTGTGGATATTGGTGCTTAATCTTCTTGAGTGCAAAGAGTGCACCGATTTTTTCAAGATGCTCTGCGATAGGCTTGTTTGCCTCTTCTGTTGTAAGACCTGCAAACTGACCTGCTTCTTCTGTAAGAACGCCCTTGTCGTTTACAGGAACAACAATAGGTATTTCCTTATACTTCTGGCAAACGATAAAGTCATCAACACCGTGACCCGGAGCTGTGTGTACGCAACCTGTACCGCTTTCGAGAGTGACATGGTCACCGACAATAACAAGAGAAGTTCTGTCGATGAACGGATGAGCGGTTTTCATATATTCAAGCTCATCACCACGGATGATGCCTACTGTTTCGTAATCTGTAATTCCTGCGTCAGCCATTGCAACCGGTGCAAGATCTGTTGCCATAACATAATATTCGCCGTTTGCCTTAAGGAGACTGTATTCATAGTTAGGACCAACGCAAATAGCAACGTTTGCAGGAAGTGTCCAAGTTGTTGTTGTCCAAATTACAAAATATGTCTTGTCAAGTTCTGCACCAAGAGCAGTGAGCTTACCCATATCGTCAGTAACCTTGAACTTTACATAAATTGAATGACATGGATCTTCTGCGTATTCAATTTCTGCTTCTGCAAGAGCTGTGTTACAATCTGCACACCAATATACAGGCTTCAAGCCCTTGTAGATATAACCCTTTGATGCCATGGAAGCAAACACCTTGATTTGCTCCTGCTCAAATTCCTTTTGAAGTGTGATATACGGATTGTCCCATTCACCGATAACGCCCAAACGCTTAAAGCTCTCTCTCTGCAAGTCAACATAGCTAAGTGCTGTTTCACGGCAAATTTTACGGAGTTCAAGGTCTGTAATATTTGACTCGGCTGTGATGCCTGCCTTTTTGCGGGCAGCAAGTTCTGTCGGAAGACCGTGAGTGTCCCAACCCGGCACATAAGGTGACTTAAAGCCTGTCATATTCTTGTATCTAACAATGAAGTCCTTAAGTGTCTTGTTAAGTGCGTGACCGATATGAATATCGCCGTTTGCATACGGAGGTCCGTCATGAAGAACAAAGAGAGGCTTGCCGTCATTGTGCTTCATCAATCTTCCGTATTGATCGTTTTCGTACCAATCCTTGAGAAATTCAGGTTCTCTTTGCGGGAGTGAAGCTCTCATAGGAAATTCGGTTTTTGGCAGATTAAGTGTTTTGTTATAATCCATTGGTTTTTACTCCTTACAGTTTGTTATAGTATTACTTCTTCTTTTTGAAGAAGCCCTTAAACTTTGGTTCGTCGTCCTCGTCCTCATCGTCCTCAGGCGGAATCAAAGATATTGTTTGTGATTTGTCGTTATGTACATCCTCACGATTGATATTGAAATAATTTTCAAAAGGAAGTTGGTCGCCCTCATCAAAGAGAGACTCATCATTTTCCATATCTGCATCTTCGCTGATTTCGGGAACAGCAGACTTTTCAATCGGTGTTATCTCGTTTTGCGAAAAAGCCTCAACAGCCTCCATTGGATCAAGTGGCTCGTCCTCATCTTCTTCAAACTCCTCATCATCAGTTGTAATGACAGGTGGCTCGGTTGGCTGATTTTCAACAATGTTGTTTACAACCTCATCAATATTGTTTTCCAATTCCTCCTGCTGCGGTTCTTCTACTTCTTCAGCATCTGCAGGTGTGTTAAAAACCGGCTTTTCAACCTTTACATCGGAGTCGTCAAATTCCTTGTGCGGGATTTCGGGAATGTTTATTTCTTCAGGGATAGCGCTTGAAAACTCTTTTACTTCATCAACAAGGTTTGAAACATCGCCGTGAACATCCTCAACATTTTTTTCGGCTGAATCGGCATCAGCTGAACTTGTGTCAAGTTTTGATGAATTGAGCACATCAAGTTGATCTGAATAAAGTTTTTTAAGATTTTCAACAAATGATTTTGCATCATTTTTGATTGTGGAAATCAAGATTTCGTATGCTTCTTTTTCAGCCTTTGACTTGCTGATAAGGTCAGTTGAAATTGCCTTTGCTTGGTCAAGAATATCCTGTGCAACAACCTTTGATGAGTTGATTGCCTCGTTTGCCTTTGCTTGAGCGGTTGAGATAATCTCATTCGCCTCATTGGTTTTGTTGTTGATAAGGTTTGCAGAATAATCTCTTGCCTTTCTTACGATAGCCTCTGCCTCTGTGTTAGCAGTATCCATCTTCTGCTTTGCTTCAGCCTCGCTGCTTTCAATAAGAAGCGCTGCCGCATCCTTTGATTCCTTTTTAATCTTGTCTGCCATTTTTTGAGCAGTTACAAGAGCGGTCTTAATAGCGTCCTCTTCAGAACGGTATTCTTCGATTTTGCTTGCCAAAACCTCGAGTTTGTGATAAAGCTCTTTGTTTTCACGCTGATATGCCTCAATAGTGTTTGCAGCTTCGTTAAGAAGTTTGTCAACATCCTTTGTTACATATCCCGAATTGGCAACAGCCAAATCGACATTTTTCAAATCCTTTGCACTTATCATCACGTTGTACTCCTTTACATTGTAAACATTCCGTTATTTTCAAGCTCATCAATCAAATCACCCATAACATCTACATTATAAGGTGTGATGATGTAGGTTGAATTTGCAACTCTTTTTATCTGACCGTTGTTTGCATAAGCAACACCGGATAAGAAATCCAAAAGTCGTCTTGCAACCTCACGGTTTGCACTTTCAAGATTGAGCACAACTGTTCTTCTTGCATTGAGATTGTCGGCAATAGAAGCCGCCTCCTCAAAGCCTTCCGGCTTTACAAGCACAACTTGAAGCTGTGCAGTGGTGTGAATATTAACCACCTTGTCACTCTTTGAGTGTCTTGATGAACGCTCTGCTTTTTCCTCTCTCTCATAAGCAGGCGGTTCGATTTCTCTTTCTCGTCTGCGTGGAGGCTTCACGAATTCAGCACTTTCTTCTGTGTATTCGTCAAAATCGTCCTCTTCGTCAGTCATAATATCCTTTATTTTATCAAATAATCCCATCTTTTCATCCCCTTGATTTTAAAAATATTTTCTCGCTCCGAAAATAGCAGAGCCAACTCTTACTATATTTGAACCCTCGAGTATAGCCGCCTCATAGTCAGCGCTCATACCCATAGAGAGAATTTGCATATCAACACCGCTAATGCTCTTTTCCTGAAGTTCAACAAATTTGTCGTGCATTTTTGCAAAATACTTTCTTGCTTCAGCCTCGTCACAAATCGGCGGTATGGTCATAAGACCTTTTATTTTGATATTGTCAAACTCGGCTATTTGACAAAGGAGTTCCTCAAGTTCTTCAATATTGCAACCGCTCTTTGATTCTTCCTTGCCGATATTAACCTCAACAAGAACATTTGCAATTGCGTCGGCTTTTTTGAATTCCTTGTTAATCTCCTTTGCAAGTTTGATTGAATCAACCGACTCAATCATATCAACCTTGCCTGCAATATACTTTACTTTATTGGTTTGAAGATGACCGATAATGTGCTTTTCAACACCGTCAAGGTGGAGAGTATCAAGTTTTGAGCAATACTCCTGAACACGATTTTCGCCAATCAAATCCGCACCCAAATCAAGCACAGGATTGATATATTCAGGCTCAACCGTTTTTGTTACGCACATAAGTCTGACATCATTTTCGCTTCTGCCTGCTTTCACGGCAGTTTCCATAACATCGTTTTTTATTCGTTTATAATTATCTATACACGATTTTACACGCTCTTCATCAAGTATAAACTTTTCCATCTTTTAAGTCCTTTCCTTGAGTAATAATTTTATCGTAAAGATGAATCGACTTTTCGTTTGATTCATCATACTCTGCAAGAACATAATCGTCATCACTGTAAATGACATTCACTTCTCTGAACTTGACCTGACTTGCAATAAGAACATACACGCCTTTTTTGCCGTCAAGAACATGAAGT
This sequence comes from Eubacterium coprostanoligenes, assembly GCF_900167205.1. Taxonomy (GTDB): domain Bacteria; phylum Bacillota; class Clostridia; order Oscillospirales; family Acutalibacteraceae; genus Eubacterium_R; species Eubacterium_R coprostanoligenes. Next base: position 117,931 of record NZ_FUWW01000002.1, on the reverse strand, counting down.
GCTTCGCTCGGAACTTTGATTCCTTCATAAGTGTTTCGTCTGATTTCAATTTCTGCCTTGCGAAGTTTTGCAATATCGGCGTCCATTTCGTTCAGTTTAAGGACAAGCAAAGTTTCTTTTTGACCGAGTGCAATCTCTGCACCATTGACAATTTCTGCCTTAAACGACTTGCTTGTATCGTCCTTTAAAACTATATTTACATAATCGCCGTTTTCAAGATTTTTAACTGTATCGGCGCTGACAAGAGTTTGAACATACCATGTGTAGCTTGTTACGAGTTTGCCGATGTTGTTGCTGACATTCTGTGCCTTGTCAACAGCCTTGAGTGCAGACTTGAAGCCGTCAATTGTGGTTTCTTCTACTTTGCTGTAATCAATCAAATTTTCGTATCCGTCTGTGTAACTGCTGAACACTCCCGACTTGTCGGTTTTGATATATCTGTCAGGCTTTGAATACGATTGATAATTGTTGCGTTGGTCACGCAGATTTTCGATAATAGACAGCAGATTTACATCTTCGCCGATTATAAGCTGACGACGAACAAGAACGGAGTCCAAATCTTCAGCTGTGTCTCCTATTCGATTTTTTGCCAAGCCGTCTGCATAATTGATAACCTTTTGTTCAATATCTTCATTGATGGTTTCAAGGTCGGCAGACTGACCGACTGTTTGCGCTTCAAGCGTTTGATAATACTTAATCTGCTTTGTAAGCTCGGCATATTTTGAATAATTAGCAGCCGCCTTTGATGACGAAAACTGCATTGCAACATTGCCGTTTACATTAATCTTATCTCCGTCCTGAAAACAAGCAACGGTTACGCCTGACGGTGATTTTTCAACCACGCTTTCATCACGGATGAAAAGTGCCTCACTGCTGACCTTGTCGTACACGGTGCTTATGGTTGCAGTCTGTGTTTTGAGCTCGATATGAGTAACCTTATAAAACTGAATTACAACAAACAGAACTATCAAAACAATTACGGAAATAATCAGCACATTGCTTTTGTTCACATTGTAAGATTGCTTTTTCATACCGAACTCCTTTATTTTATTTCAAATGATTTTTGGCAAGGTCAACCGCCTTTTCAACAAGTTCGTCCCTGCTCATTTCATCAGCATAAAGCCAATTTATATTTTCGTTTCGTCTAAACCAAGTGAGTTGTCTTTTGGCATAACGGCGGGTTTCTCTTTTTAATCCCTCAACAGCCTCATCAAGCGTTATATTGCCGTCAATATACGGTTGAAGTTCCTTATGACCGATTGCCTGACGGGCGGTTAAACCCTGTTTGTCAAGCATTTGCCTCGCCTCATTTTCAAGCCCTGCTTCAAGCATCAAATCAACACGCTTGTTTATTCTGTCGTAAAGTTTTTGTCTGTCCCGATAACCGATGCCGATATACAGCGCATCATACGGACTGTCGATAAGCATTGAGTTTTCGTTTTGCTCGGTTTTTGATGTTCCCGACATACAAAGTTCAAGTGCCCTAATAACTCTTTTGCGATTGTTTGGATGAATATCCTCTGCCGATTTTGGGTCAAGCTCCAAGAGTTTTTCAAAAAGTTCCTCGTTGCTTTTTTCGGCAAGTTCATTTCTTATTTCTGCATTTGAACCGACCTGTGAAAAACTGATGTTTTTAACAAGGCTGTCAACAAAAAGTCCTGTGCCTCCCGCAACAATCGGAACTCTGCCCCTTGCAGTAATTTCATCAATCAGCACCTTTGCACGCTCAACAAAATCCGCAACAGAAAAAGTTTGGTCTGTGTCGAGGAATTCAACAAGATGATGCGGCACACCGTCCTGCTCCTCTTTGGTGGCAACTGCGGTTGCAATCGGCATATTTTTGTACACCTGCATTGAATCGGCAGAAATGATTTCACCGTCAACAGCCTTTGCAAGTTTCACCGCCAAATCGGTTTTGCCCGAAGCAGTTGCACCGACAACGCAAATTATCTTTGTTTTTTCCATTACTGTATCCTGCCGAACTGTTTTTCTATGTCATATTTTGACAGCTTAATCATAACCGGTCTGCCGTGAGGACAATATCTGATGTTTGGGTTTGCAAGCAATTTCTTGACAAACAGTTCCATCTCGTACGGTGAAGTTTTGTCCCCTGCTTTGACAGCCGCCCTGCACGATGCCGAATGGAATATCCAATCCATCTGCTCGGGTGTTATATCTGTTTTGCCGTCAAGGAGCTTTGAAGCAGTTTCCTCAACCAATCCGCTGACATCCTCGCCGTCCAAAATCGACGGACATTCACGAACCAAAACTGTGGAATTTCCAAAATCTTCAATTGCAAATCCGCATTTTGAATACAAATCAAGGTTTGAAAGAACAGCGTTGTATTCCTCTCTTGAAAGTCTTACTGCCACAGGTGACAGCAAAACCTGCGATACTATTTCGGTTGAAGCCTTGAGCGCTTCAAAATTCATTCTTTCGTGGGCAGCGTGCTTGTCTATCATATAGCAATCGCCGTCCATTTCGATGATGATATATGTTTTAAAGATCTCGCCGACAAGTCTGAAATCAGGCACTTCTACGCTTTCTGCCTTTTCCTGCTTCGGCAAAGGCTTCGTCTGTTCCTGTGTTTCAGGCTCGTTGTTTGCCTGCTGTTCGTTTGATGTGGCAGGCTTTGTAAATTTGCTCAAATCAAGTTTTGCAGTTGTTGTTGATTCCTCAACATAATTTTGTGCTTCCTCGCTTTTCGGCGATTTGTCACGAACAACATCGGGAGATGCAACCCTCCAAAAATCATCGGGATTGCTTTCCTGCTTAAACTGAATTTGAGTCGGCACTTCTTCCTTTGGTTTGAAGAAATCAATTTTGCCGTTGACAGTTGTTTGAGTCGGTCGAGGTGCGGAAAAATGCGCTTCTTTTGGAGTGTCAAGCATTTCAATAGCGTTTTTCACTCCATAATACACAAGTTCAAACACCGGCTTTTCGTTGGCAAATCTAACCTCTATTTTTGCCGGATGAACATTGACATCAACAAATGACGAATTGCACTCAATGTTGAGCACACAGCCCGGAAATCTGCCGACCATAATCGAATTGCGATAAGCCTGTTCGAGTGCCGCCATAGCGGTTTGCGATTTGACAAGTCGGGAATTGATGAAGAAAAACTGCATTCCACGGCTTTTGCGTGACATTGACGGCTTTGTGACAAAACCGCTCACACGCATATTGTTAATCTCGTAATCAACAGGAATAAGCGAATTTGCAAATTCTCTGCCGAATACGGAATAAATTGTACTTTTTAAATCTCCGTTGCCCGAAGTGATAAGCGTTTGCTTGCCGTCACGAATAAATCTAAATGAGATTTCAGGATGGCTGACAGCAATTCGCTCAACCACACCTGCAACGGCATTTGCTTCGGTAACATCCTTTTTGAGAAACTTCATTCTCGCCGGAGTGTTGAAGAAAATATCCGCAACAACAATCGTTGTGCCCACAGGACAGCCGGCGTCCGAAAAATCAAGTTCCTGACCGCCTGCAATTTCGTACCTTGTGCCGATTTCCTCATCAGGTGTTCTGGTGAGGAGCTGAACCTTGGCAACGGCAGAAATAGAAGCCATAGCCTCACCTCTGAAGCCGAGAGTTCCGATTTTGTCCAAATCGTCGCTGGCCTTAATCTTGGAGGTTGCGTGAGAAATAAAAACTTTTTTTACCTCGCTTCGTGCTATTCCACAGCCGTCATCGGTTATACGGATATAAGTTGAACCGCCGTTTTTGATTTCGACAGTAATATTTTTTGCACCTGCGTCAACGGAATTTTCAATCATTTCCTTAACGACTGAGGACGGACGCTCAACAACCTCGCCTGCTGCAATCAGCTGATATACTTCCTTTGGCAATATATTAATTTGAGGCATTTCGTCACATCCTTTCGGTACAAATTATCAACCCATAATTTCCTCTGCTTTTTTCTTGAGGTCGTAGAGGGTTTGCATTGCTTCAATCGGTGTCAGAGTGTTGACATCTGTCGCCTTGAGAAGCTCAAGTATTTCATCAGTGGATTTTGCCTTGAAGTTGAACTGAATTTCGTCATCAGTCGGTTCTTCCTCGACAGCCTCCTCTGCCTTAAAATCAATTTCTATTTTATTCGCTTCAAGTTCTTTAAGAATTGCCTTTGCTCGCTTTGTGACCGCTGACGGAACACCTGCAAGTTTTGCAACCTCGATACCGAAGCTCTGGTCTGCACCGCCGTGAACAATTCTGCGAAGAAATGTAATGTCATCTCCACGCTTCTTGACGGCGATTGAATAGTTGTTTACACCATTTAGCATACCCTCCATAGCGGTAAGTTCGTGATAATGGGTTGCAAAAAGTGTTTTTGCTCCGATTTTTTTCACCACATATTCAAGCACGGCTCTTGCTATGCTCATACCGTCAAAGGTTGATGTGCCTCTGCCGATTTCGTCAAGGATGATGAGCGATTTATCGGTAGCGTTCTTCAGAATTGTTGACACTTCGTTCATTTCCACCATAAAGGTTGACTGTCCTGTTGCCAAGTCGTCCGAAGCACCGACTCTTGTGAATATTGCGTCGCAGACAGAAACTTTTGCGCTCCTTGCCGGAACAAAAGAACCAATCTGTGCCAAAAGAACAATAAGAGCGGTTTGACGCATATATGTTGATTTACCCGCCATATTAGGGCCGGTAATTATTGAACATTTGTTAGTTTTGCAATCAAGGAGTGTGTCGTTTGGAACAAACGGCGAATCGGTGAGCAAAGCCTCAACAACAGGATGTCTGCCGTCCTTGATTTCGAGTGTGCCGTCCGTTGTAATCTGCGGACAGCAATAATTGTTTTTGGTAGCTATCTCGGCAAGAGAAGCGACAGTGTCAAGAGTTGCAAGAGCCTTTGCTGTTCGTTGAATTCTCTCAACCTCACCTGCAACCGTTGTTCTGACGGCACAGAAAGTTTCGTATTCAAGAGCAACGCATCTGTCCTTTGCTCCGAGGACTTTGCCCTCAAGGTCTTTCAATTCTTGAGTGATATATCTTTCACAGTTTGTGAGGGTTTGCTTTCTTATGTAGGTTTCGGGAACAAGGTGCTTGTACGAATTTGTAACTTCAATGAAGTAGCCGAAAACCTTATTGTAGGAAACCTTGAGTTTTGGAATTCCCGTTGCTTCCTTTTCTCTGTTTTCAATTTCTGCAAGAACAGAAGCACCGCCCTGCATAATTGTGTGAAGCTCGTCAATTTCCTGATTATATCCATCTCTAATCATTCCGCCCTCTCGCATAGAAAACGGAGGCTCATCAACAATTGACGAATTGATAAGTTCATACACATCCTGCAATGTGTCAATATTATTATAAATAGACTTGAGCAATGCCGAATTTGCGTTTTGCAAAAGTTCCTTGAGTGCCGGCAATCTTTCAACCGTTGCACAAAGCGAACGGAGTTCCTTTGCATTTGCCGTGCCATATGCGATACGGCTCATAAGTCTTTCAATATCGTTAACTCCCGTGAGAAGTTCCTTGACCTCATCACGAAGCATCGGCTCGTCAACAAGTTCACCGACCGCATTCTGCCTTTTGCTGATTTGCGAAACGCTGATAAGCGGTCGTTCAAGCCAAGAGCGAAGCATTCTTTTGCCCATTGCGGTTTTTGTGTTGTCGATAACCCACAAAAGAGAATGTCGCTTGTCACCTGTCATCATTGAGCGAGTAAGTTCGAGATTTCGCCTTGCACTGATGTCAAGATTCATAAACTCGGTTTCTTCGTAAAACTCAATTTCCGATGGAGCTTCAAGTTCATCGGTCTTTCTGTTTTCACGGAGATAGGCGATTACCGCACCGAGTGCAGAAACCGCAGGCTTGCTTTTGCCGAGACCGAGTGAGTCAATCTTCTCCTTATTCATTGTTTGCAAAATGAGATTTGTCGCATTGTCAAAATCAAAGCAACTGTCGTCAAGAACTTCAAGTTCAATATCAAGCCTTGACTTAACAAACTTTGCAACCTCGTCAAGCTCATTTGCAAGTGAGTTCACCAAAATTTCCTTTGGTGCATATGTAGAAAGCTGATTGTTGATTTTTTCCTGTTCATCGGTTCTGCCTATTGAAGTGATGTGGAATTCGCCCGTTGACACATCAACAAAGCAAACGCCCGTTTCGTTGTCGCCCTTGCACAGAGCACAAAGATAATTGTTCACCCCGTCATCAAGAATATTGTTTTCAATAACCGTGCCGGGAGTGATGACTCTTACGACATCTCTTTTGACAAGTCCCTTTGCCTTTGCAGGGTCCTCGGTCTGCTCGCAGATTGCAACCTTGTAGCCGTATGAAACAAGTTTTGCAATGTAGCTGTCGGACGAATGAAACGGCACACCGCACATCGGTGCACGCTCGCCCTGACCGCAATCCTTGCCTGTAAGAACAAGGTCAAGAACCTTTGACGCAATCTTTGCATCGTCAAAAAACATCTCGTAAAAATCACCCAGACGGAAGAACAAAATAACGCCCGGATAATTCTTTTTTATTTCAAAATACTGTGCCATCATAGGAGATAGCTTTTGTTCCTTTGCCATTTTGTTCACCGTCCTTACGCAATTTTTAAATCAGTAGTTTTTAGAATAAACTAATTAGTGGCAACCACCGCATGTGCAGCAGTCGTGTGTGCAATCACTTGCAGGAATTTCGCATGTTGCAGGGTCTTGTCCATCAAAGAACAAACCGATCATTTGGCTGATGTACTGTGCCATCTGTTCCATTTGAGCGGCAGCTTCCGAATACTTCTTCATATTCTCGCCGTCCATAACCTTTGTGTAAAGGTCCTGATATTCCTTTTGGAGTTCTGCAATTCTGTCCTGAGAAGCTTCTTCGCCCTTTTCAGCCTCTTGCTGATACTTAAGAGTGATGAGTTGCATTTCATGCATTTGCTGCTGAAGTGCTTCGTCTGCATCGTTAACCTTTGCGGCAGCCTGAAGTGCCTCAAATCTTGGGTCAGCCTGAATTTCCTTGCCAAGCTCTCTAAGTGCTGATTCTAAACTCATAAGTCATTCCTTTCTAATTCACCCAACATAACATAGGTGAGTGGCTCTGTTACTTTTATTTTTTGGAAGGTTCCGATGAGCCCCTCGTCACCAACAAATTCTATAATCAAATTGCCGTCTGTTCTTGCGGCAAGATAATTATCACCTTGCTTGCCTTTTCCGTACACAAAGCATTTGAAAACCTTGCCTTTGTGAAGTGCCATTTGTTCGCCCGATATTCTCTCTTGCAAAGCAAGAAGTTCACGCATCCACTTTGACTTTTCCTCATAAGGAACAGGGTCGTCCATTTCTGCAGCAGGGGTTCCCTTGCGGGCAGAGTAGATAAAGGTGAAAAGGCTTGTTGCCTTTATCTCTTCAACAAGCGACTTTGTGTCGCAAAATTCTTCATAGGTTTCACCCGGGAAGCCTACAATAATATCGCTTGTGATTGACAGCTCATCGCCCATAAGTTCCTTGGCATAGTTGATAAGCGACAAATACTTCTCTCTTGTGTAAGACCTGTTCATAGCCTTGAGCACTCTGTCATTTCCGCTTTGGAACGGAAGATGAAGGTGCGTTGCCACCTTGTCACATTCTGCCATAGTTTCGATAAGTTCTTTGGTGCAATCCTTTGGATGAGAAGTCATAAAGCGAATTCTGAAATCACCGTCAAGTTCATTGAGCATACACAAAAGTTCCGAGAACGAAACCTTCGGTTCCAAATCCTTACCATATGAATTTACATTTTGACCGAGAAGTGTTATCTCCTTGTATCCGTCATCAACAAGGCTCTTGAACTCTGCAACAACATCTTCAACTTCCCTGCTACGCTCTCTGCCTCGAACATAAGGCACAATGCAATACGAACAAAAATTATTGCATCCGTACATAATCGGAATCCAAGCCTTTTTGTCATTGTCACGCTTAACAGGAATTCCCTCGGCGATGACACCGTCAACATCGGGAAGTTCAAACACTCTCCTGTTTTTTGTAAGTGCAGAATAAATAAGTTCAGGCACTTTATAAACAACATGTGTGCCGAAAACCAAATCAACAAACGGAAATGATTTTTTGATTTTTTCTGCAATGTGTTGCTGTTGCATCATACAACCGCAAAGTGCGATTACAACATCCGGATTGGCAAGCTTGTACTTTTTCAACGCTCCGACATTGCCAAACACTCTGTCCTCTGCGTGTTCTCTGACAGCGCAGGTGTTAAAAATAATCAACTTTGCCTCTGTGCGTTCTTCTGTAAAACCGTAGCCCATAGCTTCAAGCATGCCCTTGATATGCTCGCTGTCTGCAACATTTTGCTGACAACCGTAGGTGACTACACATGCAAGAGGCTTTGATGAATATCTTTTTGAGGTAAGTTCATTCACCTTATGGGCAAACTGCCTTTGTACCTCTAATTCTTCATCCGATACTTTCTTGATTTTTGCAGGCATAGTTGCACCTCCTTGAAGTGATTTAAAAGTACGGATACACACAATAATCCATACTATTTGTTATTATAACAAAAGGCAGACTGTTATTCAATAATAAATTTATAAAATAATATAAAAATTATATATAAAGAAACAGAGAATATTTTATATAACTTGTACATTGATTTTTATTGCGGTCAATGGTAAAATTAACAAGACCGAAAACAAAACAAAAGGTGAAAAATATGCTAAAAAAACGAGGAGCGGGAGTACTGCTCCATTTAAGCTCAATGCCGTCACAATACGGAGTCGGAGTTTTGGACGAAAACGCAAAACATTTTGTTGACAGAATAGCCGATATGGGATTTACATATTGGCAGGTTTTGCCGTTCAATCCGACCGACAGCGCAAATTCTCCGTACTGCTCACCGTCGGCATTTGCAGGAAATTACATATACATAAATCCGCAGGGATTAAAGGATATGGGGCTTATTTCTGACAAAGAAGTAAGCGAAAACATCTATGACGGCACTCCGTACACGGCAAGCTATGAATACGCACTTGAGAAGCGACTTGCAACGCTCAAAAAAGCATTTTTGAATGTCGGCGAAGAACTTGCCGCAGATATAAAACAATTTGAAATTGACAATCCGTGGCTCACCGATTACGCTGTGTTTATGGCGGTTAAAGAGCAGGAAAACTTCAAGCCGTGGTGGGAATGGTCAAGCGAACACGCACATTATTTTGAGTGCATCAAAAAGATTTACGACTACGAAGAAAGCGCTGCTTTTTGGAAATTTGTGCAGTATATTTTCTACAAGCAGTGGGCGGAAATCAAAAAATATGCCAACAAAAAAGGTGTTGCAGTTATCGGGGATATGCCGATATATGTGGCAATGGACAGCGTTGATGTTTGGTCAAATCTGCCTATGTTTTTGATTGACGAAAAGACCTTAAAAGCCGAAAAAGTTGCAGGAGTTCCGCCTGATTATTTCAGCGAGGACGGTCAACTTTGGGGCAACCCGATATACGATTGGGAGGCTATGAAAAAAGACGGCTACTGCTGGTGGCTGTCACGACTTGAGCACAATCTCAAAATCTACGACACTGTGAGAATTGACCATTTCAGAGCATTTGCGTCATATTGGGAGATACCTGCCGACAGCGAAACCGCAAAGGTCGGCGAGTGGGCAGACGGTCCGAAAATGGACTTCTTTGACAAGGTGTTTGAGCGATTTGGCAAAGACGCACCTATCATCGCAGAGGACTTGGGTGTGTTCGGCGAGGATGTTGTGGAACTCCTGAAAGACACGGGTTTTCCGGGTATGAAGGTAGTTCAATTCGGTTTTGACCCAAATTCCGATTCGTCACATATGCCACACAATGCCGGTCAAAACAGCATAAATTATGTTGGCACTCACGACAACAACACGATCCTCGGTTGGCTGTGGGAAGCAAGCGAAGAAGAACGCCGTTTTGCACTTGATTACTGCCATTTTAAGGGCGACAATTGGGGCGAGGGCGGATACCAAAGTGCCTCCTGCCGTGCCATTATCGAAGCCGTTTGGCAGAGTGCGTCAAATGTTGCAATCATTGCGCTTCAGGATATGTGCGGTTTTGGTTCGGACGCAAGAATGAACATTCCGGGTGTGCCTGAAAAGAACTGGAGATTCCGCACCACAAGGGAAACAATCGACAGCATTGACACCGACTATTTCAAGCACATCAATTCCCTTTATCGCAGGATGTATCCTGTGTTTGACAAAAAACAATAATCACTCAATATAAAAACCGTCTTGGATTGGAACGCCAATTCAAAACGGTTTTGTTTTTTATTTAATTAAGCACCTTATCAAAGCTTAATCCTTGATTACGCAAAGTTTAACTGCCTTTGGTTCAACCTTAAATTCAAGTTCGGAATAATTGAAGTTTTCGCCATCACAATTGCCTATGAGCGGAGAACCGTCCTCCATATAAACCTTGCCTGATTTTATGTAATAGTTTGTGCAAACACTGTCGGTATTTTCATTAAGAGTACCGCTTGAATACTTCGGTATCAATTTAAGAGCCTTTGCAAGCGAAACACCATCGACAAGGCACACATCAAGAAGCCCGTCATCAAGCACTGAATTTGGTGCAGGGCAAAAACTTCCGCCATACCAACTTGCATTGCAAATAGCCATAAGAGCATAGTCTTTGTTGCTTTGCTCAACAGTAAATTCACTGCCTGTTGCCTTGTCAACGCAGTTGAGTTTGTACGAAATTGTGTAATGAATAGGCTTTGCGATAATAGGAGCAACAGCGACTTTATAAGCGTGATGTCCCAAAAACGGTGCTTTTGCAGCAATTTTTCTGCCCATAGTTTCAACAAGAGTGTCAAGACCAAAAGACAAAACATTCACGCCTTTTTCGCCGTTATAATCAATAATATCAATAGGTTTTATGTCATATTTAATCTTGCCGTTATAAAGACCGAAAGACTTGATGACATTTTCAACATTGATAGTTTTGGTGTCATATATTTTCTTTGCAAAGTCGTTGCCCATACCAAGAGGCAAGACCATCATAGGGGTATCTGTCCCGGCAAGACCGTTGACAACCTCGTGCACGGTGCCGTCACCGCCACAGGTCACAATGACGCAGTCCGCTCCATATTGCTTTGCGTACTCGGCGCTGATAATTTTAGCATCGCCAGGCTTATGAGTTTCCTCAATAATCATATCGTCATCAATTTGACGGAATGCGGACTTAATTCTGTAAAGCAACTTTTTCTTGTTATCATTACCTGCAATAGGATTAACTACAAAAACATACTTCATCTGATATTGCCCCTTTCATCAGCACCAAAGTGTTATATTACCTGTGTACCGCCGACAGGACGAATAATGAGGACATGGCAACTGCCCTCTCCGAATACGCCCTCGATTGTTTTCTTATATTCATCAAGCATATCGTTTGGAACAAAAGCCTGAATTGTGCCTGCAAATCCACCGCCGTGAACTCTCCAAGCACCCTTTCCGTCAAGGAGTTCCTTGCTGATTGCAAGAGCCAAAGAGAGTTTTTGCTCTGTTGGATTTTTTGGAGTATAAACATTTTGATTGAGCATAAATGATGAACGACCCGAATCAATAATAACCTGCTTGAAGCTCTCAAAATCGTTGTTTTCAAGGCATTCAACAGCTTTTTCTACTCTCTTGTTTTCATTGAAGAAATGAATTGCACGGAGAATTGCACGGTCGTTTACCCTGCCTGTAAGTTCAGGAAGCGCGGCAAAGAATTCCTCATAAGAAACCTCACGCAAAACATTTTTGCCGAGTGCCTGTGCAACAGATTCCATCTCTGCTCTTACTGCGGCATAATCATCTGTCAAATCAGAGTGGTTGCCGTGAGTGTCAACAATGCAAAGAGAATGTCCCGACTTTGAGAAGTCAAAATCAATCTTCTTGATAACAGGATCTTTTGTTGACTTAAAGTCGATTGTAACAAATGTTCCGACTGATGATGCCATTTGGTCAAGAAGTCCGCAAGGCTTGCCGAAGAATACATTTTCGCTGTACTGTGCAACCTTTGCAATCTCAACAGGGCTGATTTTTCCATCGTTGAACATATATGACAAAATAGAGCCCAAAAGCACCTCAAACGCTGCTGATGATGAAAGACCCGAACCACCCATAACATCACTTGTTGTGCAAGCGTCAAAGCCGGCAACTGTGTAGCCAAGGTTCTTAATTGTCGCAGCAACACCCTGTACGAGAGTTGTTGATGAGCCAAAATTAGCCTCATTTGGAACAAGGTCATCAAGGTCAACAACATTCATCTTGTGACCCTTTGACTTTACTCTTATGATGTTATCATCGTTTTTAGAAACGACTGCGATAGCGTCCAAATTGATAGACGCAGCAAGCACTTTGCCGTTGTTATGGTCTGTGTGGTTACCGCAAACTTCTGTTCTGCCCGGAGCAGACATAATGTTCACTTCTCTGTCATATCCAAAAAGTTCGCCAAAATCGTTGAGTGTTTCAACATAACGAGGTTTTTGCTCCTCAACAGCCTTATCAGTAACATAAACTGCCTTCAAATTTTCATCATAAGTACCGTCATTAATAGCGGCAATGAGTTCGTTAACGTTCATAATTAAAATTCCTCTTTTAAATTTTATAATACTATTTTATATTTATCTTTTTCGCTGTAAATCAGCAGAGTTTGGGTCATCTGTCGTGATCTTACACCATAAAAGATATTAAATATCAATGTTGAAAATCCGCTGAATGCGACAATAATCATAAGCGTTGTTATGAAAGTTACGGAGAACGGATTTGTGTAGGATGTTCCGAGCTTTGTGTAAATAAACAATCTCGGAGCAAATCCAAGCATACTCAAAAGCGAATAATAAACAAAATCGTATCGCATTGAGCCGTAATATTTTGACACCATACCAACAGGGATAATCGGCACAAGTCGGGTCACGGCAAGCACATACGGATTGCCATTGCCCTTAAAGTGAATCCAATCCCTGACAAATCGCAGTTTGTCAATATTCAAAATCATACCTGTCCATCCGCCGCCGAGAAAAGTGCCCTCAACATACTTGACCGTGAAGAAAAAGAAGATGAACAGGGCGTTGAGTGCAAGTGCGGGACCGAGCGGAAAAACCATACCCGATATAACGCACAATGCGGACAGCGGAATAGCCAGCTGACATTTTGCAATATACAAAGCAAAAATGCACAATATAATCTCCCCGGGAGTTTCGAGCCTTGCAATGGCATCATCTATTCTTTTAAGAATATTGATGATAACCTCAAACCTTTGCTCAAGACTTTCGTGCTCATAAAGAGCAATGCCTAAAAGAACAAGAGCGGTAATAGTCACAGCAAGTATCAAAAATGATGTAAACCCCGTGCGGTGACGCTTTGTTTGTTTCATCAAATCATACCAATACTTTGTTATTTTCCCTCGTAATAATTACCAAGGAATGAAAACTCGGGCAATTCATCAGACAAAGCACAAAGCAAATCAAGAGTTTGCTCATCTCTGACCGAGCCCAATATATCAACATAAAAATAATAGTCAAATCTTCCGTTTGCAACAGGTCGTGATTCAAGTTTTGTAAGGTTAAGACCTGTCATAGAAAATCTGCCAAGCACTCTATAAAGCGAACCTGTGCGGTGCGGTGCGGAGAAAATAAGCGAAATTTTTTCCGCATCCTCATCAATAACAAGTTCCTTTGAAATAACAATAAAGCGAGTGGTGTTGTTTGTAACATTTTGAATACCCTTGCGGATAATTTTCAAGCCGTATTTTTTTGCGGCAGATTCACTGCAAATTGCAGCGATATTATTCTTTTCGCTTTCAGACACAAATTTTGCCGCTGCGGCTGTGTTACTGAAAGTAATTCCCGTAAAATCAAAATTTTTCAGGAAAATATTGCACTGGCTGAGTGCTTGTGTGTGAGAATAAACATTCTCAATATCTTCAAATTTCACTCCCGGCTTTGCACAAAGGCAATGGTCAACCCTTAAATCATATGCACCGACAATGAAAAACTTGTACTTCATTATCAAATCGTACGATTCGTGCACAGAACCGGCAGTTGAATTTTCAACAGGAATGATTCCGAAGCGTGCTTTATTTTGGTTTACAGCCTCAAAAACATCCTCAAATTGCTTGTGAAAATCAATCGGTGAATCAGGAAACAACGCTTTTGCAGCCTCTCCGCTATATGCTCCTTGAACACCCTGACACGCAATAGGTTCGCCGTTTGCAGTGAGATTCTTTTCGCATTTTGCATTAGAAATCAAATTGCGAAGTTCCTCGCCACCGCCGATAATCTTGTGCTGAAGTGCCCTTGAAGCGTCCATAATAGCCGAGAAAACGGTTTTTATAACCTCTCCCTGCTCACCGCATTTTGATGCAACATCCTCAAGAATTTCAAGTTCCCTTTGCTCATTGAGAACGGGAATTCCGTTTTGCACCTTATATTCGGCGACCTGACGGGAAATATCCATTCTTTTAAGCAAAAGCGGAATCAATTCATCATCCAATTTATCAATTTCGTTTCGTAGTTCCAACAAATCCATTAAAAACTTTTCCTCATTACATCATTAAATCAAGCAGACCGATAGCAACCGCAGCTTCAACAACAGGTACTGCACGAGGCACAATGCAAGGGTCGTGTCTGCCCTTAATCTCCAGTTCGGCATTTTGCATAGTCTGAAGATTTACGCTTCTTTGTTTTGAAGCAATTGACGGAGTCGGCTTAAACGCAACAGACACCACAACAGGTGCGCCGTCTGTCATTCCGCCCAAAACACCGCCGTTATTATTCGAAAGAGTGGCAACTTTGCCGTCTTTTATCTCGTATTCATCATTAACCTTTGATGCGTTTTTGTCGGCAAAATCAAAACCCAAGCCAAACTGAACGCCCTTAACCGCAGGAATTCCAAACAGAATTGAGGCAAGTTTGCTTTCAACAGCGTCAAAAATATTTCCGCCGACACCGGCAGGAAGTCCAACAGCAAAACACTCAACAACACCGCCGACGCTGTCAAGGTTAAGTCTTGCTTTTTCGACCTCTGCACGCATTTTTTCTTCTACACTCTCATCAACAACCGAGAAAGTCATTGACGAAAGTTTGTTAAGCATATCAACGCTTATATCATTATAATCAACCGCAGTGTCGCAAACCGAGCCTATTTGCTTGATGTGAGCACCAACGATAATTCCCTTTTGAGCAAGAATTTGCTTTGCAACAGCACCCGCAAAAACAATCGGAGCGGTAAGTCTGCCGCTAAAATGACCTCCGCCACGAATATCATTGAAGCCGTTGTATTTGACAAAAGCGGGATAATCGCTGTGGCTCGGACGAGGAACAGTCATTAAATTTGAATAATCACCGCTCTTTGTGTTTGTATTTTCAATCATCATAGCAAGCGGAGCGCCCGTTGTTGTGCTGTCAAGAACACCCGACAAAATATGCGGAATATCCTTTTCAAGCCTTGGAGTTGCAGTTTTATCCTTGCCCGGAGCACGGCGTGACATATCCTTGTACACAGCGTCCATATCAAGTTTTACACCTGCAGGAAGTCCGTCAATAACGCAACCGATTGCTTTACCGTGACTTTCGCCAAACACGGAAATTTTGATGTTATCACCTATCGATGAAGACATTTACATTACCTCCGATGCTATTAAAATCATTGAAAAATTCAGGATAAGACTTCTTTATACTCTGTGCGTCATCAATGGTAGAAATTCCGTCAACGCCCGTTGCGGCAACAGTCATTGCCATAACAATCCTGTGGTCATTAAAGCCTTTCATATTTGCAGAATGAAGCTGTCCGCCGACAATTTCCATTCCGTCAGCAGTTTCTTTGACATCTGCACCCATTTTTTTAAGATTATACACAATGCTCTTAATTCTGTCAGACTCCTTATATCGAAGTCTTTCAGCGCCATTAATCACAGTTTTGCCATCTGCATAAGCACCTGCAACTGCAAGTGACGGAACCATATCGGGAATGTTTGCAGCGTCAATTTCAATGCCGTGAAGCTGTGATTTTCTGACAACAATGCCGTCATCACAAACGCTTATATCCGCACCAAAACGCTTCAATATATCAGAAATTCCCTTGTCTCCCTGCACACTTTCGGCATCAAGCCCTGTGAGTGTTACCTCACCGAAAAGTGCACCTGCAACCATAAAGAATGCTGCCTGCGACCAATCTGCTTCAATCAAATAATCTCTCTTTTGATAGGTCTGATTGCCTGCAACGAAATATGAATTTCCCCGTTCCTCAACCTTAACTCCGAAATCTGCCATAACCTTGACCGTCATATCAACATAAGGTTTTGACTGAAGCTCGGTTGTGAGGACAATTTCGCTGTCGCCGTCAAGAATAGGCAATGCAAGAAGAAGCCCCGTAATATACTGTGAGCTGACATCTCCGGCAATTTCAAATCTGCCCGGAGTGAGCTGACCGCTAATTGTAAGAGGCAAAGTTCCCGTGCAATCACACTTCACACCGTGT
The DNA here is from genome assembly GCF_900167205.1 of Eubacterium coprostanoligenes. Classification (GTDB taxonomy): domain Bacteria; phylum Bacillota; class Clostridia; order Oscillospirales; family Acutalibacteraceae; genus Eubacterium_R; species Eubacterium_R coprostanoligenes. Next base: position 101,494 of record NZ_FUWW01000002.1, on the reverse strand, counting down.
TCAGGGAGCAGACGAAGATAGTCGCCGATAGGGCGCTCGGGGAGCTTGCCCCTGCCTACAAATTTTACCGTTTTGCCGAGTGCGGCGGCAACCGGAATCATAAAGCGGAGCGTTGAACCCGATTCTATGCAATCTGCAACAGGCTTGTCCTTTTTAATAGCCGAAATCACGCCCAATGTTGCCTTCATATCGTCCGAATCAATGAGCGGTGACACCTGTCCGCCTCCTGCCAAAAAAGATCACACAAGCGCCCTGTGGGCAGCAGATTTTGACGGTGGAACTTGAACTGCTCCGCTGATATTCGATTTTTGTATTTTTGCTAATCTCATTGCTTTACCCCAAAAAATTTCGGTATATCATCATTCTTAATTTTCTGTGTAAACGACTCGCCTATTTTGCTCAACAGAACAAAATTGATAGAGTCCGCCGTGCGTTTTTTATCCGCATTCATACAGGTTATAATATCCTGCAACGAATGGCTGTCCTCCGTCATCAGGCTGTATTTTTTAAGCACATTTTCAATCCTTGCCGAAGTGCCTTTTTCTGTAATTCCGTTTTCTTCACCGGCTTTGGTAATCATTACCATACCGATGCCGACAGCCTCGCCGTGAGAAATAGTTGTAAAGCCGTGCAACTTTTCTATAGCGTGACCTGCGGTGTGACCAAAATTGAGGAGTGCACGCTCGCCGTGTTCCTTTTCGTCACGCTCAACCACGCCCGCCTTGATGCTGACACACTCAAAAATAATGTCGTCAATTATCTCTCTTTCATCCTGCTTTTCTGTTTTTTCAAACAATGTGGCTGATTTTATGCAACCTGTTTTGATGACCTCCGCCATACCGTCAGAGAAAAAGTGAGGTGTGAGAGTGTCAAGAGTATTTGGGTCAATCAGCACCAAAATCGGCTGATGAAATGCACCGCAAAGATTTTTGCCCTGTGGCAAATCAACGGCAGTTTTTCCGCCAACAGACGAATCAACCTGTGCAAGAAGCGAAGTCGGAATTTGAACAAAATCAATTCCACGAAGATAAATCGAAGCCGCAAAGCCTGCCATATCTCCGCATACTCCACCGCCGAGAGCAACAACAAGGTCGCTTCTCGTCAGCCCGTTTTCAGCCATAAATTCAACCATCGAGATAACAGTTGCAGTTGTTTTGGATTCCTCACCCGCTTCAAAAACATAGGTGAAAACCTCATATCCAACCGCCTTGAGCTGTTCCTCAACAATGTTGCCGTAAATTTTATAAACATTTGTGTCGCTCACCAAGCACACCTTGGAAGCGTTCGACACCTCTTTGATATATTTTCCGCAAGAGGACATAATGCCCTTTTCAATAAAAATGTTGTACCCCTTGCCGACCTTAACATTCAGCTCTCTCATCATCCGATTTCTTCCTTAATCTTGTTTGCCCTGTTCATCAAGTCTTTGAGTGCAGGAGAATCCTCGTTCACAATATTGTACTTGAACTGCATAAGGTTCGACACAAGGTCGTCAATCTCCCTGACAAGCGCCTCCTTGTTGTCGATGAAAAGGTCTGCCCACATATCCGCATTGATTCGTGCAACACGGGACACATCACGGTACGAACCGGCAGAATATCCGGCGTGTGACGGTGCAAGCGGTGAAAGAACATATGAACACGCAAGCACATGGGCAATCTGCGATGTGAATGCAATCATCTCATCGTGATGTTCGGGTGTTGTGACAACTGTTCTGGCAAATCCCATACCCTGCGCAAGACCGACAAGTGCGTCAATCTTGTTTCGTGGAGTACCGTCAACAGGTGTGACGATGAAACTTGCCTTGTCGTACAAAGTGTCAAGGCTGTTGTCGTAACCGCCGACCTCTCTGCCTGCCATCGGATGAGCACCAATGAAATAAAAATCAAGTTTTTCCTTTTCCAATGCACGGCAAATCTTTGTTTTGATACCGCAAGAATCGGACACAATGCTATCCTTTTTGAAGCTGTTTTTGTGTTCTAAAATAAACGGCACAATAGCCTCCGGATAGAAATTAATAAAGGTGATGTCGGCTTCTGCCATGAGAGAGTCAATATCGCCCGTTCTGTCGATAACGCCGTCACGCAACGCCTTTTCGGTAACGGATGATGTTCTGTTCCAACCAAGGACTGTGTGATCGGTATTCTTTTTTAGGGTCTTTGCCAAGCTGGCACCAATAAGACCCAAACCGCAAATTAAAATATTCATTCTGTTTTCCTACCGATACATAAATATACATATTAATTTTAACTTATATATCCGCCAATGTCAAATTTTTAGCACACAATGTAATAAATTGTTAACAATAGCAAAGTTGGTGTTTATGCTGAAAACATTGCTCTTTGCATACAAAAAGACCGTGGAAAAATCCACGGTCCCTTGTTTGTTTTGTTTTTGACCTTATTACTCGAACAAATCGAAGTTATCGTCTTTGTTAAGGTCGTTGCCATCGCTTACTTCCGGAGTTGATGCAGTTACTACACCATTTCCGGACAATGAATATTTCCTGATTTCTAATTCAGGTTCAGCATAAAATCTCTTCATTACTTTTACCTCCTCAGAAAATCAATTAATATGTGCCGGAATTTGTCGGAGTTGTTGGCAGTGTGTATTGTGTAACGAGCTCTCCGTCTGCATTTCTATAAGTTACATAAGCTTTCCAAATGAGACCAACATCTTGAATGTTTGCATGGTTGAGTGTCTTTGTGTTGATAGAAATTACAAACTGGTTACCCTCTGTCTGATAGTTTGACTTAAGTCTATTAACACCGTTTTTACCTGCATTTGCAAGTTTAAGGTCATAGCCATCGCCAACATCAGTGCTGTTCTTGTTAACCTTTACAAGAATACCCTTTTCAACCATTGTGCAACCTGTTGGAATTGCATAGCTTGAAATGATTGAAAGCTTTTCGCCGGGAGCGATTACAAGTTCAGGCTTTGTAGTAACGCTAACGCCGTCTTTGCTGAGATTTTCAGTTTGGATGATGCCGTCAACAATTGCTTGGTCGTACATTACCTTACTGATTGGAATGATTGCACAATTCTCGTGAACACGGAATGTGAAATCAGTACCGTACTTAATAACAGAAGTTTTTACACCTGCTTGAGTGAATACATCCTTGTTCAAAATAGCATTTTTAAAGTCTTCAACGCTAGATTCGTTACCCGATCCGTTAACCTTGAAAATATTGATGTTGATGTTACCTGACTGCAATGTTGTTGCTGCTGTCCAGATTGGAGATTTTTCGAACTTATCCCAATCATCAACTTCAACCTTGAGCCATGCATAAACATCGGCATCATAACATAGGTCAGGATCGTCATAAGCACGACCGTAAGCATTAGGTACTTGAACAGTTTCAGTTACAAACTGATTGCCGTTATATTTTGAAACTTGATAATTAAGGTCATAACCGCCGTAGCCGTCAACACGTTCATTTGAGGAATCACCAACTTTGAATGAAACCTCATCGTTGTACTTGAGTGAATCAACAATGAATGAAGCAGGAACACCATCTTCTGCGCCTGAATTCATTGCACCAAGACCGATTGTGTAAACCTTGTAGGTTGCTAAACCATCCTGGAATGAGTAAACAAGTGTAATTGTTGTGTCGCTTGAAACAGTGATTGTGTCGCCTACGTGTTTTTCCTGTCCGTTTACAACGAATGATTCGAATCTGTAGTACGGAAGAACAGGAGCGATATTTGAATCAAGTGTTACAGTTGAGCCTGAAGCAACATAATCAATTGCAACGATTGCAGAGTTAAGACCGTTAACATAAGAAATCTTGCATTGATCTGATGTTGAAGCAGACTTTGTTGTGAGTGTTGTATTACCTCTTACGATGAATGTAAGAGCATCAGTTGTTGAATAAAGTTTCTTTGCAACCGTTACACCTGATGGTGAAGTCATCTCATAGTACCAGTCAACTTCTGAATTGTCAGGAAGAGAAACTGTAATTTCTGTACCGTAATCATAAGTGCCCTTTACATAAGAAGCATTTGTGTTTCCGTTTGGAACAATTGTTACTGAATACTGGTTGAGTTGGAGGCCCTCAAGTGCTTTCTTGATTGCAGCGTCGCATTCATCTTGGTTTGCAAACATCTTGCAGTTGATGTTTGAATTCTGAAGGAATACTTGTTGAGTTGTTTGAAGTGCATTTATTGCAGCTTCTACTTGAGTCTGATTGTATGCGTCAGGGTCGGAAAGAGCAGCTTTTGCTTTATCCTTTGCAGCAAGAATAGCTTGGTCATCGAAGTCAGCCCTAACAAGGAGGCTCTTCAAACCAGGGATTGTTACCTCTGCTTCTGTCTTAACACCTGAAACAACATCAGTTTCATCTGTGTAGTGTTTTCTTCTCTCTGTTGTTGACCAAGGGAAATATGTTAATCTCTTGATTGCTTCGTTAACTGCGTTAACTGAAGCTGCAGTATAAACATAGTCGCCATCGTCTGCGATGTCGTCAACAAGTGCCCTAACTGCATTGTCAACAGGAGTGAAATCGATTTGATAAATAAGTTTATTGAAAGCATCAAGAAGTGCTGTTGCATACTGGTCAACAGATGCTTGGTCAGTCTTTGCAACTGTTGTGATGTTTGCATCGCTGTAATCACCACGGATCTTTGACTGTGCTTCCAAGTATGCCCTTTTGAAATTTGCCCAACCTTCAGGCTTAACCTTATTTTCGTCTTCTTCAAATGCTTTCTTTGTTTGTGCAAGAGCTTGCTTAAGGTTCTCGTTGCTTGCAGCAAGTTGAAGATTCTTTTTTGCGTTCCAAAGATTTGTGTATCTGCCATCAACAACAGCGATAATTTGATCATATGTCATTTTGCTATAATCAAAGTTTTTGTTTGCTTCGCCGAGAGCTTCTTCAAGTGCATCCCAAGTAGCCTTTGTGTACCTGCTCTTTGTAGCCTGGAAGTCGTCTGCCTTGATTTGGTCGATGAGTTCGAACAAAGGAACAACATTTACAACACCAGCAGTAAAGTTTGAGCGTCCCCTATCAAAGCCGTAACCTGCATAAGTTGTGAATATTGTATCAGCCACTTTCCAGAAATAAACCATGCCGACATAGTTGTCACGACAGTCAACAAATTCTGACCACTTGCTTGGCAATGTTGTTTCGCTGATGTTTGCAGCGTCATATTTTGTGGTTAAAACAGTTTTTGTGTTGAAATATGACCAACCATTCTTGGCGTAGATACCGCCTCTACTGATTTTTTCAACACCGTCAAGAGTAGTGATTTCATCAATGAAATTGTAGTCCATTGAGTTGATATAGTTACCAGCCTTGTCAATACCAACAGCCTTACCGGTTGTTTGTGTTACCTTTACTTCATCTTGAACGGAAATTACAAATTTACCGTTAAGTTCATTAGACGGAGCATAGTCTTTAAGTTGACTTGCACTCAATCCGTTGCCGGTAGGCCAGCCAAAGCCAGCGGCACTTTTTGCTGTGATTTCACCTGTCGGAAGCGTTGAAGTGTTTGGAATGTTGATGCTGATACAATCTGCCATTGCCTCAAAGTCTTCACCTGTTTGGTCGCTGTAAATACCCCACTTTGAAACAGGAATCTGATAAGTAAAGGCTTCTCTTTTTGTCTTAAATAAAATTGTACCTGTTGTGTAGTTCCATGAAAACTTGAAATTATTTCCACGCGCGTTTTGTGAACTATTAAAGGATGTGGTGTATGGTTCACCGATGTTTGCGACTGCACCGTTTGAAATTTGGTCGAAAGGCTTTGAAAGTCCCTTAATCGAAACATCCACCTTTGAAACAAGTGCTTCGTAGCTTGAAATTGTGTTTGAAATGATGTCTGCAATTTGACCGTTAAAGTCGTTTGCAGTTGTTTTGAATGTGTTACATTCTGCAACAGCACTTTCAACAACATTGTAGTTACCCCAATCGTTTGGATTGAGTTTTGACGCGTTTTCAATTGCAGAGTTCATTGAAAGACCTGTTGAAGTTACATAGTCAAAATCGAATACTGCACCTGCAATGATTGTGGAAAGCTGTTGTGTGTATGAATCAACTTTTTGCTGGTTTTCTGTGCTCAATTCAATCTTTTCGGTATCGTAACCATAATTTGCTTCAGAGCCCCAGATTTCAGTTTTTACCTGTGTAAGAAGAGCAGAAAGGGTTTCTTCGTTTACAGACTCAGCTGTAAAGTAACCAGGGTTGTGAGTGATCATATCGGCATTTGCAATAACAATTTCGAGTGTATCGGTGTTTACTACCGTTTTGATCATACCGTTCTTAAGATTTGCCTTTGCATCTCTAAGAGGCTGAATGTACTGCTCTGCGTCTGCCATATTCAATGTTCCGTTTGGATAAAGAGCATGGAAGTAACCTGTTGCGTTGTTGTATGCAGTCTCAAAAGGGCCCCAAACTTCTGCTGTGTATTTTAGATTATCTTTATTGCCTGCTTGATAAGTCTTCTTTGACTCTTTGATAGCAGTTTTGAGTTCATTATAAACTGCAGCACCTGTGTCGGCTGTTGCTGTGTTAAGAATAGTTTCGAATTTACCCATAATTGTGGTAATTTCTCTACCTTTTTCCAAAGCGTTTGCAAAATTGATTTCTGAAATTTTAGACTTTTGAGCATAAGCTGTTGCTTCGTCATACAAAGTCATCAATTGAGCCAAACCGCCCTCTTTATACTTTGTAACATCCTTCAAAGTTGTGAGGTTTCCTGCAGTTTTGATGAGGTCAACAAGACCCTTGTAGTTGATTACAAAAATGTTCTTTGCAGGGGAACCGTCTTTATCTGTTGAACTTGCTTGACCGCACAAAGCAGTTGGATCGCTTGCCATTGTCAAAGCGGCAGGGTCGCCCATACCACCGTAGTAAGTCCAGTTATTACCAACTTCTACAAGACCATCCCTCGGGTGGAGCTGTTCAAAAAGTTTGCCGTCAACTTCAAATGAAGATGCATATGCGTTCCAATAACTGCCAAAAGAATATCCGAGCCAATCTGAACAGAAGCTTGTGTTGAGAGAAGGGTCACCACTTACATTTTTTGTACCATTGTTACGGCAGTTGTTGAAGTCAAGGTTGTTTGTGCCGTCTTTACCACGCCAAGAAGCATTCAAATCGTCCTTATAAGAAGTGACTTGCATGTTTTTGAATTCTCTTTCGAAGCCGGCTTTGGTTGTTTTGTAGGTATCGCCGGGAGATGGTGAACTTGCATATACCTGCCAAATTGTTCTGCCGTCGTTCCAAGCCTTATATGTATCTACCTTTGCCATAAACATAATTGGCATTCTTGCAGGAGTTGTACCATCGTAAAGGAGAACAGTGTTTGGATAGTAAATTTCAAGCCAAACATCGGCAGCCTTATCAAATCTTATAGCTGCACCAGGTCTATCACCATCATTTTTACCGTTGTTTTTACCAACACAATTTTCGGTATAAAGAATGTTACTATAATATGTATACTTGCTGTCGTTCTCTACCTTGCTTTCGCCTTTATTATTTACGAATACAGGTTGCTTTGAAGGCATTTTGCCGGTAACATCATCTGACCAAGGAACCATTTCGCCTGTCTTTGTGCAAAGTTCTTCGGCAACCGCTGTAACTTCATCAGCAGTAGGAGCAGTCTGGCCACCGAATTCGAATGCGTCACGATACTTGATTGCTTTTTGATAAGCATCGTATGCAGGCTTCATATTTTTGTAGACAAGACCGTTTGTGCCCACTTGTGACATCTTTGTTTCATATGCAGCGATTTCACGGTTGATGCCTTCCAAGCCGGGAATTACTTCAACATTCTCATCGTAGTTGCACACGATGTCAGGAGTGTAATTGAAGATGTGAGTATCTGACCAATTGTTGCCACTACTACCGCTTGCAGCATTTGATTGCATAAGAACAAGAGTAACCATGCTCTTGTCGTTTTGGATTGCATAGTTGTATGCATCCTTAACATCAACAGTGAACTCTGTGCCCTCTCTTGCAGCCTTAAGCCGGTCAGCGCTTACAGAATTGATGTAAGTAAGTCCAAGATACTCTGTGATGTTTGCAATGTGATTTGAGCCGGTATAAATTGAGTTATATCCGGTCCAAGAGCCACCACCGTTGATACCTGCAGACAAGTTGGCAATGCCACTGTCTTTGGTAGCATAATAGATTGAAAAACCTTGACAGTTGCTCATACCACCTGCTTTGATGGTGAATGTGAAGTTTGCACTATTGATAGTAGTGCCTGTAAGGTTTTTAACTTCAGAGCTGTCATATTTCCAGAAAGCAGCAGTGAAGTTATCGTTAGTGCCATCGTTAACGATGTTGTAATCGTTGCCGTTGACACGGCCGCCACCGTCAGCATCCTTTGTGATTATGCCGACTCTGTTGTTTTTGGATGTAATCGTTTGATGAATGACTGCATCCGTTGTTGCGTCAGCCAATGCAGTGAGTGGCAACGAAGCAGCAATCATGATCGCGGCCAACAAACAAGCAATTGACTTTTTGAATAGTCTTTTAACCATTTAAAAAACCTCCCTTAGATTTCACGATACTACGCATACAGGTACAGTAATACACATAATATCATTTTAATTCTATTTAATAATAGCATATATAAAGCCAAATATCAAGAGGAATTTTTTATTTTTTAACAATTTGTAAATTTTTTTAAAAATGCCCTATTTATGCGGTTTTCGGCTTGTTTTTGGAGCGAAGTTTTAAGTTTTGTTAGCAAAATTTTTGAAAAAAGTTTGACATAATTATAACGAAAATATATTTTTATTAAAAAATCCAATACATATTATATACATTTATATATGGGTCATCAGCATTCACAAAATGTATATTAATACCGTGTTTATTGTAAAATTATACATATATGCACAAAAATAAGGGCGATTATTTGTATTTTTATGCAAAATTTTGCAAAAAGGGTTGAAATTGAAAAACATAGTGATATAATGAGGATAACAACAAAAAACAAGGCTTCGAAAAGCGGCAAAAGGAGTTTTTATTATGAACAAAAAAGACATCAAAAAAGTTGTCCTTGCATACAGCGGAGGACTCGACACATCAATCATTATTCCATGGCTCAAGGAGAACTACAACAACTGCGAAGTTATTGCAGTTAGCGGTGATGTAGGACAGGGCACCGAGCTTGACGGACTTGAGGAAAAGGCGCTTGCAACAGGTGCGTCAAAGCTATACATCCTTGATTTGAAAGAGGAATATGTTGAGGACTACATCTTCCCATGTTTGAAAGCGGGAGCAGAATACGAAAACTATCTGCTCGGCACATCGCACGCACGACCATGCATTGCAAAGGCACTTGCAGAAGTTGCAAAGAAAGAGGGCGCAGACGCAATCTGCCACGGATGCACAGGCAAGGGCAACGACCAAGTTCGTTTTGAACTTACACTAAAGGCATTTGCACCGGAGATGGAAATCATTGCTCCATGGCGTGAGTGGGACATCGTTTCTCGTGAGCAGGAAATTGAATACGCAGAGGCTCACAACATTCCTCTCAAAATCAACCGTGAAACAAACTATTCAAAGGACAAAAATGTTTGGCATTTGAGCCACGAAGGACTTGACCTTGAGGACCCGGCAAACGAACCGCAATACAACAAAGACGGTTTTCTTGAGCTTGGTGTTTCTCCTGAAAACGCACCTGACGAGCCAACATATCTCACAATTCATTTTGACAAAGGCGTTCCGACTGCTATTGACGGCAAAAAGATGGGCGCACTCGAAATTGTTGAGGCTATCAACGAAGTTGGCGGAAAGAACGGAATCGGATTGCTTGACATCGTTGAAAACCGTCTTGTCGGCATGAAATCCCGTGGTGTATACGAAACTCCGGGTGGCGAAATCCTCTACAAGGCACACGAAATGCTCGAAACAATCACACTTGACAAAGAAACACAGCACTACAAGAAGCTGATTGCACAGAAATTCGGCGAACTTGTATACAACGGTCAATGGTTTACACCGTTGCGTGAAGCACTTTCGGCTTTTGTTGACGAAACACAAAAGACTGTTACAGGCGATGTAAAAGTTAAGCTCTACAAGGGCAATGTCATCAACGCAGGCATCACATCACCGTACACACTTTATGACGAAAATGTTGCATCGTTTGGCGATGACGGCGGTGCATACAACCAGGCAGACGCCGCAGGCTTCATCAATCTGTTCGGTCTTTCAATCAAAGTTAAGGCATTACTCGACCAAAATCGAGATAATGCTTGACGAGGCAGGTAATTTATGGCACAATTATGGAAAGGCAGGTTCAAAAAAGAGCTTGCCAAAGAAACCAACGACTTCAACTCATCCATCGGCTTTGACAGCCGAATGTTTGAGCAAGACATAAAAGGCTCGATTGCTCACGCAACAATGCTTGGGGCGACGGGGATAATTGACAAAAGCGAAAGTGACAAAATCGTTGACGGCTTGAACGACATTTTGAACGACATCAAAAGAGGCAAGCTGAAAATCGATATGCAAGCCGAGGACATTCACACATTTATTGAGGGCGAACTCACGGCAAGGCTTGGACAGACAGGCAAGCGACTGCACACCGCCCGTTCAAGAAACGACCAGGTGGCACTCGACATTCGTTTGACTCTTCGTGACGAGATTGAAGAAATTGTTGGCAAACTCAAGGAGCTTGTGCTTGTTCTCTGCAACAAAGCCGAAGAGCACAAAGCCACAATTATGCCGGGCTACACTCATCTGCAAAGAGCACAGCCAATCACATTCGGTCATCATTTAATGGCGTACTGTGCAATGATTTTGCGTGACATAGACAGGCTCGGAGATGTCAAAAAGAGGATGAACATCTGCCCGCTCGGTTCAGGCGCTTTGGCAGGAACAACCTATCCGCTTGACCGAAATATGGTTGCCGATTTGCTTGGATTTGACGACATTACATACAATTCGCTTGACGGAGTATCCGACCGTGATTTTTGCATTGAGCTTGCAAGTGCGTTATCAATTGTTATGGTGCACCTTTCACGATTCAGCGAGGAAATCATTATGTGGTGCAGTTGGGAGTTCAAATTTGTTGAGCTTGATGACGCATTTTCAACAGGTTCATCAATTATGCCACAAAAAAAGAATCCCGACATTGCGGAGCTTGTAAGAGGCAAAAGCGGTCGTGTGTTTGGCGACCTCACTACCCTGCTTACTATGATGAAAGGCATTGCACTTGCATACAACAAGGATATGCAAGAGGACAAGGAAGCAATCTTTGACGCTGTTGACACAGTTAAAATGTGCCTAAACGCCTTTACACCAATGATTGACACTATGACGGTGCTCAAGGAAAATATGCGAAACGCAGCGGCAAAAGGCTTCATCAACGCCACGGACTGTGCGGACTATCTTGTCGGCAAAGGTTTGCCGTTCAGAGATGCTTACAAATGCACGGGTGAACTTGTTGCACTTTGCATAGACAAGGGGCTAACTCTTGAGAGCCTACCGCTTGAGGAATATCAAAAGGTTTGCAGTCTTTTTGACAGCGAGGTTTACACAGCTATTAACCTTGAAAAATGCGTCAACGACAGAAAGGTCGTCGGTTCGCCGTGCCCTGAAAATGTTATGATGCAAATCAAAACGGCAAGGGATAAAATACAATAACACATGGGGTGTTGCTATGATTAATATCACAGAAAAAACACAGTTTGACAATGTCGAAGAAAACAGAATTATTCACGGCGATGTTGAAAATATTGAGTTTGAACAAAGCAGTATCAGCATAAACGGTTCAAACAATATCATCGTCATTGAAGACGGCGTCAAGATGAAAAACTGCCTGCTCAAAATCAACGGCGAAAGCTCGATTATATACCTCAGCAAGAGCAAGCATTGGTACTATCTTGATATAACAGCAAACAACAACACTGCTGTTTATTTTGGCAAAAACTGCTTCATCAACGGCAGACTTGTTATTTCAACATCCGAAAGGCAAAATGTGTTCGTCGGCAACAGCGGATTGTTTTCGTACGGAATTACAATGAGAACTGCCGACCCGCATTTAGTGTATGATATTGAAACAAAAAAGCGTATTAATCACAGCGCATCAATACTTCTTGGCGACCACATTTGGCTCGGACAAGGAGTTACACTTCTCAAAGGCACGCACATCGGCTCGGGTTCAATCATCGGAGCACAAGCTGTTTGTGCCGGCAAAAAGATTCCATCAAACGCCTCCTATGCAGGAAATCCTGCAAAATTAATCAAGCAAGGTGTGTTTTTCAACAAAAAATGCGTTCACCAATGGACAGAAGAAATGACTGCCGAAAATGAAATTGACGACAGCGACGAATGGATTTATTCTTTTGACAAAAGCACAGTGAAACTTGCTTCAGTTGATGAATCGTTGAAAAAATGCAAATCGGCAGAAGAAAAGCTGAATTATTTGCAAAACATATTACCAAAAGGCAAAAACCGATTTTATATTGAACCGCCAAAGGTACGAAAAGGTTTATTTTCTAAATAAAAATAAGCACGGAGCGAAATGAAAACGCTTCGTGCTTTTTGTTTGATTGAGTTATAACCTTGAAAAGATTTTGGAATATCTTGTGTCTTTGCGCATTTGCTCACGGTCAACTCTCATTTGTGCAAAGATGAAAAGTGTGATGCTCAATGCAAGAAGAACTGCACCAGCGACAAGCCTGAACACAAGGATTTTCACCGCCATATCGGAAAAAGTTTTTGCCCATATGTCAGGCGAAACATCGAATTGTGTTTTGATTTTTGCAAGCCACATAACAAGCGATGACACTATCACGCCGATGCTCCCTGCCATAAATCCACTTGCAAAATACAATGCAGACTTAATATTTTTCTTATAAATATAGGAAAGCAAAAAGGCTGAAAAAGCAATGATAACAAGGCAAGCCGACAGCCAATGCAGTGAACTCGAGTTATGTTCGGCAACCGTTTTTTGCAAAAATCCGAGATTATGAATGCCGACCGTATCGGAATAAATTTGCTCTGCTTCGAGTGAAACAAGTTCTATGCTCTGCTTGGACATTTTTATATCATTTGCATCGATATACTCATTAATCGTGCTTTCAAAATAAGAATATCTGCTGCCGTTTTTGAGTGCCTCATCGTTTTCGTCAAACACATAATTCACAGCTTGCACAAGGCTTTCTTTTGTGTCAAATTTCACTTTTACGCTGTCAAAAATATCAAGCGGAAGATTACTTTTTGCCGACAATGCTTTATATTTTTCAGTGAGCTGACTATTACATTCGTCTGCCAATTTTTGCGTTGCAAAAGTTTTGACATAGAATTGCTTGTTTCCTACGGTCAAGAAATCAATCCCCGACACAAGCGAAATTGAAACAGAAACAGCAACGATAATCGTCAAAAAATACGATAAGATTCTGCGATATTTCATATAAGTCATTCTGCCACCTCCTCGTAAATATAGGCGGTGTAGCCTGATGAAAAGCCGTATTTTTCTGCATTTTGGGTGTAAAGCACAAAGCCTTTACTCATATTACAAATATGGTTAAGCACCTCGGTTTCATTATCGGCAGAAAACTTACCCTTATATTTATATGAATAAGTTTTTTCGCCAGCCGAAACAGAAACATTCTGCTCATCAAAAGACTTAATATTATTATCAAGAGCAAGATAATACCCTACTCCGACTTCGCCGAAATTTGCTCCTTTTTTGTAGCAAACGCTGTCTGCCAACGATGAGTATTCATAACTGTCAACAACAGGCAATTCCGCATCGGAACAAGTGATTTGGGCAATTTTAGTTCCGCCGTTTTTGCTGTCGAAATACGACACGGCAAAGCCTTTTGGCATATCAAAAAAAGAACCGCCGAAACCGACAAATACAGTTAACAAAGCAATGATGATTCCCGCAACAAGCGGAAACACCACTGCCTTGAAAACAATGCTTTTTGTTCTTTTCGGCGTTGATTTATATCTTTTGTTTGCCATTACTGCATATTACCGAGCTGATTAGCCATGCTAAAAGTCTTGTTCTTCTTTGGCTTGTATGCAGGCGGATTTTTGAGTTTCTTTGTATATCTGTTGTTCTTGGCAGTGAGCTTGTTAACCTCGTGAACAGCACCCGACATATACTCGCTCATATACTTATCAGCAACAGCCATCATATCTTTGTCGTTCTTCATCTCACCAAGAATTGTTACGGCAATTACATCCTGAACATCATTGATGCCGTCCTCGAAAACTTCGTTGAGCATCTTGAACATTTTTTTACGCTCTGCTTCACTGCCGTTTTTAATAACATCCAAAACCTTTGGAGTGCCGTAATTGATGAAGAATTCCTCCGGCAAGAATTCGCCGTAAGCAACAATATTTTTCTTGATTTCATCCTTAAATTCAGGATAAAGTGTGCCAAATCTATTTGCAAGGCTGTCGATATCATAGCTTACAAGACCGTTCTTTGCCTTTGTTCTTGAAACTGATTTTGGCATCTTAACCTTGTCAAGATTGACAGGCTTGTTGACCTTAAAGAGTTTTTCAAGTTCGTCAATAACCTCGTTTGATGTTGACTTAATATCTCTTTCGTCAATAACATCAAGTTCAAACAAACTGCGAGAAACAGTGTTGAATTCGCTTTGCTGACCGTCAACATTGTATGCACATTCGAGTTCAAGAATGTTGGTGTCTTTGTCGTGAACAAGACGATATGCACCTTTTTTGCCTTCAAACAAAATTGTGGTTTCGTCATCGCTCTTTTTCTTAAATCCGAGTTCTTCATTTGTAGGAACAAGATTTTTTTCTATACCCTTATATGCTTCGATTAATTCCATATTATTCTTTCTCCTGTTTGTTATACATTTTTTCGTGTTCTTCAGCAAGCTCACCGATGGTTTTGTCGCCGTCCTTGCCTCCGACATAAAGAGTTTTGTTTATTTCAAGTTCTTGCTTTTGATGTTGCGCCTTGCGAACATAATAACGATAAACATAAATCATCATACTGTATCCGCCTACAAGAAGCACTGCACCGAAGCAAGCCAAGATTATAAAATACACATTAAACGCTTGACCCATAGCAATATTCAATCCGCCGTTTTCGGTCAAATACATATTAGGGGCAAATTGAAGCGCAAAGTTCAAAACACAAAGTGCAACAAGCGCCAATCCGGCAGAAATCATAGATGAAGCATAGTGGCTGAACATTTTTGTTCTGCCGTCATTGAGCATAAACACCTTGACCGAAATTGCCACAATCAACACAAAGATTGCAACAACAATCATAACCGTAACTCTGCCGAGCCTGCCGACAAATGTTGAAAATTCGGCATTGTTATCTATACCCATCGCTTCATTGAACGCTTTTGAAGCAAGCGGAACAGCCTTTTCCAAACTTGCGTCATCAAGCTCAAATCCGTTAAAACGATAAAATTCTTTTATGCCGTCACGATAACAAACGGCAATATTTGAACTTTCGGAATAATCATAATTGCCTCCGCTGAAAGCAGATTTGACTATTTCTTTTTGCAAAGCACTTATTTTGTTTTTGCCGACCGCATACTCAAATGCCTTTGGCTCAATACCTGTCTTTTGGGCAATTTTATCAGTTTTTTCGTTGAGCGAAACCTGAATAGCCTCTGTAATATTGTCGCCACCGAGGAATTTGCCGTAGAAATCGGAATTGCCGATGGTTGGCGAAGCAACTGCAAGAACGAAAAACAAAAACAAAAGCAATGCAAGCAGTACATCAAAAAATGTACTTTTAATCTTGTACAATGTGTGCATATTCATTTTCATTAAACTCCGTTGTTTGTGTTGGTGCTGTTGTTGTCAGGCTGTCGTGATGATTGCCGCTTGGAAAAAAATCGGCTTTTGGACTTGCGAGAAAAACGCAAGCAACGACAACTATAATCGAAAATATAATCGGAATGAGTATACCTTTGGTTCTTAAATTACGCTTTAACGATTTTTCTGTATCATTGACAATATCATTGTTTACATTGTTTTTCAGCATAATCACTCCTTCAAATCAAAATTCATTGCAGGACACAATCCCACTAATTAATGCATTATAACACATTAATACTTATTTGTCACTATAAAATTTATTTTTTAAAAGTAATTTTAAAGTAATATTGAAATCTAAACTAAAATATGCTAAACTATATAGAATATTGCTTACAGATATAGAACTAAGGTGAACTTAAAATGAACAAACTAACACTTGGTATACTTTTCGGCGGAGCATCGTCAGAACACGACATCAGCTGTATCAGCGCCAAAAGCATACTTGAAAATATAGACAAAGAAAAATACAACATTGTTATGCTCGGCATCACAAAACAGGGCGAATGGTTTTTGTTTGACGATGATGTGACTATGATTCCGAATGACAAATGGCTCAAATCAAAATCGCTCAAAAAAGCATACATCACACCTGACAGCAAAATTCACGGCATTGTAACAGAAGACGCAGAACAAATCAGGCTTGATGCAGTATTCCCTGTTCTTCACGGCAAAAACGGTGAGGACGGCACGGTTCAAGGTCTTTTGCAACTTGCACAAATCCCGTTTGTCGGCTGTGACGCAACTTCTTCAGGCAGTTGTATGGACAAAGCAGTTACAAACGCCGTTGCAGATGCGTTTGGCATTGAGCAAGCAAAATGGTGTGCCTTTACCGAATACGAATACGGCAAGGACAGCAGAAAATGCCTTGACCTTGCAATCAACAAATTGGGATTTCCTATTTTTGTTAAGCCTGCAAATGCCGGCTCATCGGTCGGCATAACAAAGGCTCACAACGAGGAAGAACTCATCCTCGGCATAGAAAAGGCATTCAAAGAGGACAAAAAAGTTATCCTTGAAGAATTCATCGAAGGACAAGAGGTTGAAGTTGCTGTTCTCGGCAACGAAGAACCTGTTGCGGCAGAGGTCGGTCAAATTGTTGCGGCTGCGGAATTCTATGATTTTGACGCAAAATACAACAATCCTGCGTCCGAGCTTCACATCCCTGCTCTTTTGAGCGAAGAAAAGAGAAACGAAGTCAGACAGGAAGCGCTCCGAGCATACAAAGCTCTCAGCTGTGAGGGTATGAGCAGATGCGATTTCTTTGTTACAAAAGATGACCAAAAAGTGCTTTTGAACGAAATCAACACTATCCCGGGTCAAACTTCAATCAGTATGTATCCAAAACTTTTTGAGGCTGTCGGAGTGGGATATACAGAGCTTATCGACAAACTCATTGACCTTGCAATTAAGCGTGGAGGCATTATTTAAAATATGGCTAAAGCATTGATTACCATCATCGGTCATCAAAAATTTGATGACGACAAGGATCAGGTAGAAATGAAAACAGTCGGCACTTTTGAGCACGACGATGACAATTACATAATCAGATACAACGAGGAGCTTGAAAACAGCACCGCTCCGCTTCGTGCAAAGCTCAACATTGCAAAGGACGAAAGCAAGGTTGAAATGATAAAGTCTGGCGCATATTCTTCCTGCCTTATCATCGAAAAATCAAAGCGTCACCTGTGCAACTACGGCACAGAATACGGAGATATGCTGATGGGAATCTTCGGCAGAGAAATTAAAACCGAATTCAACGAAACCGAGGGAACTTTCAAATTCAGCTACGATATTGACATCAACGGTGCAATATCTTCGCAAAATGATGTAATAATAAAATTCAGACTATGTGAATAATCGGGAGAACAGATATGTCAAAAATGGTAAAAGAAGTAGAAAACAAACTCAACGAGGCAATAGCCCTTGCAGTTGAAAAAGCAACTCAAAGCGGTGATTTGCCTGAGGCGGAAATGCCAAAATTCATCATTGAGAAGCCTGCTGACAAGAAAAACGGCGACTTTTCATCAAACATTGCAATGGCAGGTGCAAGAGCGTACCACCAAGCACCTCGAATGATTGCAGAAGCAATAGTAAAAAATTTCAGCCTTGACGGCGGATACATCGACAGATGCGAAATCGCAGGTCCCGGCTTCATCAATTTTTATCTTTCAGACAAATATTACAGCGATGTGCTCAAAGACATAGTTTCAAGCGGTGACAACTACGGCCGTTCGGACTATGGCGAGGGCAAAAAAATGCTTGTTGAATTTGTTTCGGCAAATCCAACAGGACCTATGCACATCGGCAACGCTCGTGGCGGTGCAATCGGTGACTGCCTTGCAAGCGTGCTTGACGCTGCGGGATATGATGTTCAAAGAGAATTCTACATCAACGATGCGGGCAACCAAATCGAAAAGTTTGCAACCTCACTTGAAGTCAGATATTTGCAAGAATGCGGAAAAGATGTTGAACTTCCGGAGGACGCATACCACGGCGAAGACATCACCGTTCACGCAAGAAACTTCTATAGCGAAGTTGGCGACAAATACGCAGAATGCGACTCACAGGAACGCAGGGATGCACTTGTTGCATACGCACTTCCAAAGAATATTGCAGGTCTTGAAGCAGACCTTGGCAAATACAGAATCAAATATGACAAATGGTTCAGAGAATCAACTCTCCACAATGACGGTTCGGTTCAAAAAATCATTGAAACTCTCAAGGAAAAAGGTGTTACCTACGAGCAAGACGGCGCACTTTGGTTCAAGGCAAGCGAATTTGGCAACGACAAAGACATCGTTCTCATTCGTGCAAACGGTATTCCTACCTACATTGTGCCTGACATTGCTTATCACTACAACAAGCTCGTAACAAGAGGCTACGACAAGGCTATTGATGTTCTTGGTGCAGACCACCACGGTTATATTCCAAGAATGAAGGCTGCACTCACTGCCCTCGGTCTTGATGCAGACAGACTCGACATTGTTATTATGCAGATGGTCAGACTTGTCAGAAACGGCGAAACAATCAAACTTTCAAAGCGTTCGGGCAAGGCAATCACACTCAACACACTTCTTGAAGAAGTGCCTATTGACGCAGCAAGATTTTTCTTCAATCTTCGTGAGCCAAACTCTCACTTTGACTTTGACCTTGAATTGGCAGCAAAGCAGAGCAGCGAAAACCCTGTTTACTATGTTCAGTATGCTCACGCAAGAATTTGCTCAATCATCAAAAAAGCCGCTGATGAGGGAATCGGGGTTACCACACCGTCAGAAGAAGCTCTCAACAGACTTAATTCAAGCGAAGAGCGTGACCTTATTTCTCACCTTGCTTCACTCACAGATGAAATCATCGGTGCGGCAAAGAGCTACGACCCTGCAAGAATTACTCACTATGTAATTGAGCTTGCAACACTTTTCCACAAATTCTACAACGCTCACAGAGTTGTCAGCGATGACAAAGAACTTACAGAGGCAAGACTTTTCCTCTGCACAGCAGTTAAAAACACAATCAAGAACATCCTTGTTATGCTAAAGGTTGATGTTCCTGAATCAATGTAATAATAAAATCAATACAGAAAAGAGATTTTTATGAAGTTCAAAGCAAGCACATTACACAAGATAGGCAGACCGCTTGTGAATTATGTTTACAAAAACCCAAAAAAGAACATTCCAAAAGTGCTTAAAATCGGCAAGGCTGTTACAGGAAATCTGTTCCCTGAAACAACATGGACTGCTCCGCTTGATGTTATCACCAATCCGCAAAACACTTGGAACGATTATGTTTATCGCATTATCGAGGAAACCGACAAGGAGCTTCTAACGAATGTGCTTCTTACCTTTGCGATTGATGCAGGATATATTGGAACTTCAACCCTGCGTGAAAACAGAGATAAGCTCAAATGCAACATTCCTTGGATTATTCTTATGGACCCTACCTCTGCATGCAACCTCAAATGCAAAGGCTGTTGGGCGGCGGAATACGGTCATCACTCAAATCTTACACTTGACGAAATGAGAAAGATTGTTACCGAAGCAAAGGCACTCGGCACACACTTCTTTATGTTTACAGGCGGTGAACCGCTTGTTCGAAAGAAAGATATTCTCACCGTCACAAAGGAAAACCCGGATTGCATCTTCCTTGCATTCACAAACGGCACATTGGTTGATGACGAATTCTGCGAGGAATTGAAAAAATCGGGCAACTTTGCACTTGCACTTTCTATCGAAGGCACGGAAGAAACAACCGATTTCAGACGAGGCGAAGGCGTATACAAAAAAGTTGTTGACGCAATGGCACTCCTCAAAAAGCACAAGTGTATTTTCGGCACATCAATTTGCTACACAAGCAAAAACTACCAAGCCGTAACATCCGACAAGTTCTATGATATGGAAATCGAAGCAGGTGCAAAATTTGCACTCTACTTCCACTATATGCCAATCGGCTCGGATGCCGACACCTCATTGCTTCTCACACCTGAACAGAGAGAGCACGTGTACAGAACCATCCGAAAAAAGAGAAGAACAAGAAACGGCAAGCCGATATTTGTTATGGACTTCCAAAACGACGGCGAGTTCGTTGGCGGTTGCATCGCAGGTGGCAGAAACTATTTCCACATCAACAGCGAGGGTGACGCAGAGCCTTGCGTATTCATCCACTACAGCGACAGCAACATCAGAGAAAAGAGTATTCTCGAATGTTTGCGTTCTCCTCTTTTCAAGCAGTATTACAAGGGTCAGCCGTTCAATGACAATATGCTTCGCCCTTGCCCGATGCTTGAAAATCCACAGGCGTTAAGACATATCATTGATGTAACGGGTGCAAAATCAACAAACCTCACCTGCCCTGAATCGGCAGATGAGCTTTGCTCAAAGTGCGACCTTTATGCAAAAGAATGGGCACCGATGGCAAAGCAGATTTGGGAAGAACAAGAACGCTTCCACCCATTCACTCAATACTACCGTGACACCGACGAAGCCAAAAACGAACAATAAAAACTTAACCCCGAACTGCTCCAAAAGGCGAACAGTTCGGGGTTAATTATATTTTGGCGTGGTTCAAGGGCTTAATCGACAGTCTAAGACACTGTAGGCTGTTGAGAAAGTTTCTGAATTTCGTTTTATTGCGAGTGGGAGCTGTACGATTGTACCGCCCCCAAGCAAAAAACGAAAAACGCCAAAAAAGCTGTAAGTTCGATACTTACAGCTTTTTTAAAACCCCACCGTCAACACTTCGTGTTGCCACCTCCCCTTTTATTAAAAGAGGAGGCATTATTCGGTTTATTATAATTTTGGCGTGTTTCAGGGGCTTTATCGACAGTTTAAATCGCTGAATCAATCAGCGTCTTTAATTATGTCCTTATACTGAAGTCGGATGACCTTTTCCAAATTTTTTGGTGAGGTGCAAACCTGACAGCCCACTCTGCCACCCGAGAAAAAGATTTTTTCTGCTTCTTGAGCGTTGATATGGATAGTTGTTTTAAATTGCTTTTTCATCCCTATAGGCGAGCATCCGCCGTGGATATAGCCTGTGAGTGGGAGCAATTCCTTTTGCGGAAGCATCTCGATACTTTTTTCGCCGACTGCCTTTGCGGCTTTTTTCAAATCAAGTTCGTGCTCGGCAGGTACCATAAAAACATAATGTTCCTTTGATTTGCCGACCGTCACCAATGTTTTGTATAAAAACTGCGGGTCGGTGCCAAGTTCGTTTGCCACTTCAACCGCATTTGTGGTCATATTGTCATATGCGTAGTGCGTGTATTCAAGTTTCTTTTGGTCAAGCACACGCATAACATTTGTTTTGTCTTTTTGCATAATGTCACCTCTAAAAAATAATAGCACAAACCATCCTCAACATCAACAAAAAAATGCAGACTCAACGAGTCTGCATTTTTATCATTATTAAGTTTAGAAGCTGAACAATCCGATTGCCTGTGCAAAGAGGACAACCAAAAGTGCCGGAGCAACAAACTTGATTGTTACATTGTAGATAAACTTACGATTGAACTTTTCGCCGTTCTTTGTAACTTCATCAATAATGGTCTTTGGCTTTGCAACCCAACCGATAAGAATACATGTGAAGAATGCAACGATAGGCATAAAGATGTTGTTGCTGACATAGTCCATAACATCAAGGATTTGACCAACCGTGCCGTTTGGAAGTGTGAGTTCAAAGTAGAGCTTGTTGTAGCCAAGGCAAACAATTGTACCTGCAACCAATGAATAAATCAAAACAACAACGCCTGCTGTGTTACGCTTCCAGTGGAATCTGTCCATAAGAGAAGCAACGATAGCCTCCATAATTGAAACAGATGATGTGATAGCGGCAAAAAGTACCATAACGAAGAATACAACGCCGACTACAATACCGATTTTGCCCATTGCGGCAAATACCTTTGGAAGTGAGATAAACATCAAGCCCGGGCCTGCTGTCATACCGTCCTTGCCCATAAATACGAACACTGAAGGAATGATCATAAGACCTGCAAGAAGTGCAACCAAGGTGTCAAAAATTTCGATTTGGTTAACAGACTTCATAAGGTTTGTGTCGTCATTAACATAAGAACCGTAAGCAATCATAATACCCATAGCAACGCTGATTGAGTAGAAAAGCTGACCGAGTGCATCAAAAATAGTTGTAAATGCTGACTTCAAAGTGAGTGCCTTGAAATCAGGAACAAGATAAATCTTGAGACCCTGCAAGCCTGTACGGGTTACGCCGTCTGCATCTGTGTACTTAAGAGTAAGTGCGAAAACACCGATGCAACAAATAAGAATAAAGAGTATCGGCATAAGAATTCTGCTTGTCTTTTCAATACCCTTGTTTACGCCGCCAAAAACGATTGCTGCGGTTGCAACAACATATACAGCCATCAAAATGATTGGAAGCCACAAACTTGTGATATGGTCTGTAAAGTAGTTATCCGCTGCAGCTGCTACGCCATCGCCTGTTGCAAAGCTGATGAAATACTTGAGTACCCATCCGCCGATTGCACAATAATATGGCAAAATAATGATTGGCACAAGAGTAGCAATTGTACCGAGCGGTCTGAATTTTTTGTTGATTTGTGCATAAGCGGTGAGTGGTGATTGCTTTGTCTTTCTGCCGATTGCAATCTCGGTAACAAGAAGAGTAAAGCCGAATGTGAGCGCCAAAATGATATAGCAAAAGATGAAGAATCCTCCGTTATCTTTGGCTGCCAAATAAGGGAAACGCCAAATGTTTCCAAGACCTACGGCACTACCTGCTGCCGCAAGAACGAAGCCGATTGAGCCTTTAAAGCTGTTTCTTTTCTTTTCCATTTTTGTGAACCTCTCTTACATATTAGTGGAGTTATCATTATACCACGAATAGACATAAAATACAACAAAATTATTTTTATTTTATTCAAATTTTATTCAAACTGTGTTGACATCCTCACCTCGTTGATGTAGAATCAATTTGCTTTTAAAATATTCAAAATCAATCAAGGACAACAACAAACCAAATGAAAAACAAAACAAAAACAATAAAATTTGCATTCAAAATGTCCTTGCCCGTACTGTTCGGCTATTTATTTTTAGGCTCGGCATTTGGCATTTCGTTGTACGAAATCGGATATAACTGGATTTGGGCAATAGTCATCTCCCTCTTGGTGTATGCAGGCTCGGGTCAGCTTTTGCTCGTGTCAATGATTGCCTCGCACGCTTCTTTGGCAAGCATTGCAGTGATGACATTTTTTGTAAATTCACGACACATATTTTACGGCTTGAGCTTTATAGAAAAATTCAGAAGCTACGGTTGGAGATACCCGTCACTGATTTTTTCACTCACAGACGAAACTTACGGGGTCAACACTTCATTCAACACAACTCCAAAGGATGTTGACGAAGGTGACGCAAGATTTTTGATTGGCATATTTGACCATATGTATTGGATTGTCGGTTCAATAATCGGCAACCTTGCAGGTCAGCTGATAAAAATCGACTTCACAGGCATTGATTTTTCTATGACGGCGCTTTTTGTGGTTATCTTCCTCGACCAAATTCTTGCGTCAAAATCAAAATTGCCCGGATTTTTGGGGATTATCTGTGCACTTGTTTGCCTCTTTATTTTCGGTCCGGACAAATTTTTGCTTCCAAGTCTGATTATTACCGTGGCACTTTTGCTCGGTATGAAACCTCTGCTTGATGACAAAAAGGAGGTAATGTGATGCTTTCTACCTCTCAACTAATAATCACCATTCTTGTTGCAAGTGTGGTCACCTTTTCAACCCGACTCATTCCGTTTGCCGTGTTTGGCAAGCGTGAAGTGCCAAAAATCGTAAAATACCTCGGCAACATTATGCCCCCTGCAATTATCGGTGTGCTGATTATTTATTGCATAAAAGACGGCTACACTTTTGATATGAAAATCCTTGCACCACAGCTGATTTCAATTGCCTTGACCGTAATTGTACACCTGTGGAAACGCAATATTCTCATCAGCATTTCTGCCGGCACAATCTCGTATATGCTACTCATCCACTATGTATTTGTATAACAAAAGGACTTGTTCAATTGATATGCACCCCAAAAGTTAGACACTTTTGAAGGTGCATATCACAGTTGCCAGTGCAGTTTCCTTTACTCCCATTCCAAACACTTTTATAAACAGCACATCAAGAACGATATTGCAAACGCTCGACACCACCAAAAACACAATAGGTGTTACGCTGTTTCCAAGAGCACGGAGAAGATTTGCCTGCGCATTATTCAACAACCACCGTAACAATAGAGTCAGAACCGATTTCTATTTGATTTTTAAATTCGCCGTTGTAAACTTCTTTCAGTTCATCGTCTTGCACCGAAGTGATTATTTGCATCGTATAAAAATCACCATCAATAGTAACGCTTTGATTTTCGCCCTCGTTTACGGCAACAAGCACGGTTTTGTTATCGGGAGTCAAAAATGCAAACACATTGAAATCGTTGTTATCCTCACTCGGTCTAAACCCGAAATCAAGCACAACTGAACCAACGGGAACAAATTTTGAAAAATGGGCAAACCCATAATATCTTTTTGCCACATACCAATCGGAAAAATCAAAGTCAGCGGTAATCATAGCGTCCGAATAATCAAATCCGTCCTCTTTAATCGAGAAATTATTAACAGCAACCCAAGATGTCCAGCTAACGCAACCCGAATAAACAATATCCTGACCGATAATTCTTGCCGTTATAAGCGCTCCCTTAAAATCCTTTGTGTGGCTTTTGTTTGGAAGTTCGCACCATTCGCTCATATCAAAGCGAAGCGACGGATAAGTATCTACGCACAGTTCCTTAAATTCGTATCTTTCCTCCGGTCGGTTATCGCTGTGATAAGAATGAACGGCAAAAACATCAAGCACTTTCATTATCATTTCATCAGCTGTCAGCGCTGCAAGATATTCGGGAGTTTTGCCGAGATACTGTCCGCTTTCAGGTCCGTAAAGTTTGACCGGCATATCTCTCAAAATTATCTCCTCTGCAAACATGCGGAAAATCTCAACAAGTTCCTCGGTTTCATAGTGGCAGCCCTCTTGCCAAACAAAAGGACCGCCCCACTTCCACTGTGGTTCGTTAATTGGGCTGATGTACTTTACAGGGTAACCTTCATCGAGAAAATGCTGTGCAACATCAAGAATGTAATTAACAAACTTTTTGTAATTCATTTTCGGTATATTGCAGGTACTGTAAAGAAAACTTCCGGAAGCCTGACCCGTTGAACACTGTGAATAATGCGGTGAGTTTGCAAACAAAATCAAAGTGTCGATATTGCCGAGTTCAAGCGACTTTTTCATCATATTAACAGCGTTTGAATCTTTTGAAAAATCCCAGTTGAATTTTTCTGTTTCTCTGTCATATTGCAAAAAGCTTTCCGTTATCCTCCACGGATTTTCAACTCTATAATTATTCATATCGGTACCGCCACCGATATTATAGCGATATATATTAAGATTAAGCCCGTCACTGTCGTAAAGCAAGTGTGCGATTTTATCCGCAGTTTCGCCCTTTGGGCAAGCCTGACTCCACCAACAGGCAGAAGTTCCCCATCCTTTTAAGGTGTGAAGTTTTTCTGCCTCTTTAAGATTTATTTTCATATTATCTCCTTTGCCGCAAAAAAACAATATAATTACAAAAACAGTATAATTTTTACATAATAAAATGTCAATTGAAATAGACAAATTGTCAAAAATTTTGTATAATGAACATATGAAATATAAAATGATAGGTTTGGATTTGGACGGAACTTTGCTCAAGGACGACAAATCCGTAGACGCTCAAACAAAAGAATATCTCGAAACGCTTTCTGCAAACGGCGTGCACATTGTTCCGATTACAGGCAGACCGCTCAGCGGAATTCCCGACTGTGTAAGGAACATCAAAGGTGTTGACTATATTATCGCCAACAACGGCTCAAAAACCGTTTTGAATTCCACAAACGAAACACTCTTTTCACTTGCAATGGACAACGCAACAAGCAAAAGAGTTATTGAATCCGTTAAACAGACAGGTGCGATTTTTGAAGTGTTTTTGAATCACTACGGCTACTGTGAAAAATATGTTTTTGACCACTACAAAGAGGTTTACACAGGCACTGTGCTTGGCGACTATATTTTTTCATCACGAAAACAGGTTGACAATCTTATGACCTTGTTTGATGACAAAAACGCAGAAGCTGACGAAGTTTTTATAATCTGCAAAGACAGTGATGACAGAGAAAAAATCAAGGCAGAGACCGACAAAATAATCGGTATTCAATATTGTATGCTTGCCGACAGATTTTTGGAAATTACCAGAGGCGGAACAGACAAAGGCACTGCTCTTGAAATGCTGTGTAATCATCTGAAAATCGAACTTGAAGAAGTTATCGCATTTGGTGACGGCGAAAACGATTTGCAGTTTTTGGACAAGGCAGGCACGGCGATAGCTATGGGCAATGCAGGCGACATAGTCAAAGCACAAGCCGACATCATCACCGACACCAACAACAACCAAGGCGTGCTGAAAGCATTAAAAAACCTTATTGGTACATAAAAAACCTTATCGGATTAGCCGATAAGGTTTTATTTTTGCAAAATTTTAAGTTTGGATATATCAATAGTTAATCATATATCTATTGATTTCCCACTGTGAAACAGAGGTTTTGTAGGAATTCCATTCTTCCTTTTTGCCCTCGATATAGTTCTTGAACACATGGTCGCCGAGAGTTTCCTTGATGAATGGGTCTGCTTCTGCAGCGCTAATAGCTTCTTCAAGAGAGCCAGGGAGGCAATCAATGCCAAGTTCTTTTCTTTCTGCATCCGAAAGGTCAAATACATTTTCGTCAAACGCAGGAGCAGGCTTCATGCCCTTTTTGATTCCGTCAAGACCTGCTGCAAGGCAAAGTGCCATTTCGAGATATGGGTTACAAGCAGGATCAGGACAACGAAGTTCAACTCTTGTGCCCTTGCCACGAGAAGCAGGAATACGAACGAGTACGGAGCGGTTTGAAGTTGACCAAACAAGATATGACGGTGCTTCATAGCCCGGTACAAGTCTTTTGTATGAATTTACGGTTGGGTTTGAAACAGCGGCAATAGCCTTTACATGAGCCATAATGCCTGCGATGAACGCATAAGCGGTTTCGCTGAGTCCGAGTTCACCGCTTGGGTCGTCAAACACATTCTTGCCTGTCTTTAAATCATAAAGTGACATATTTGTGTGCATACCTGAACCGTTGATTCCCTCAACAGGTTTTGGCATAAAGGTTGCGTGAAGTCCGTGCTTTGTTGCATATGTTTTTACAACATGCTTAAAGGTCATAACTCTGTCGGCAGAGGTCATAACATCGCCAAATTGGAAGTCAATTTCGTGCTGTCCCTGTGCAACTTCGTGATGAGAAGCCTCGATTGTGTAGCCCATTTCTTCAAGTGCAAGGCAAATATCACGACGGCAGTTTTCGCCATGGTCAATAGGGTTAAGGTCAAAATAACCGGCCTCATCACCTGTTTCAAGAGTAGGTGCACCGTTTTCATCAAGCTTGAAGAGGAAGAATTCACATTCAGGACCAACATTGAAGCCGTAGCCCATTTCTGCCGCCTCGTCAATAACTTTCTGAAGCACATTTCTTGGGTCGCCCTCAAACGGAGTTACATTATCTGCCTTATACACAGAGCAAATAAGTCTTGCTGTCTGTGCATTAAGGTGCTTTCTCCAAGGGAAAATAGCCCATGTATCATAATCAGGATGCAAGTACATATCAGACTCGTCAATTCTAACAAAACCGTCAATTGATGAGCCGTCAAACATACAGTCATTGTTAAGTGCCTTTTCAAGCTGTGACAATGTGATTGCCACATTCTTCATAATACCGAAAAGGTCGGTAAACTGAAGTCTGATAAACTGTACGCCATTTTCTTTTGCTTCCTTAAGAATTTGCTCTTTTGTGTATTTACTCATCATAAATACTCCTTTCAATGTTCATAAAAAAAGGCATTCCGAAAAATCGGAACGCCTTTGTTCAACCAATGTCATTATATCCCCGCAAATCGCTAAAGTCAACAACTTTTGAAAGAATTATTCAACTTTGTAAAAAGAAACGGTTAAAATCATAATTCGATCACGCTCTTTGTTAAAACTATACAACGGTCAATTTAAGTCTAAAAATTCCTCGCCGATAATTTTCTTTGAAAGATTTGTGAAATACTTTACGCTTGCCCCGTCTTTCGCATGTTCGGAAGCAATATCATCTGTATAATCAGACAATCTGTAAACAGAGAACTTGTAGCCGTTGCCTGTGTTGCGATAAAAATCAACAACAGGAGCAAGCTGTGCGGAAGTCACCTGAATTTTGCCGTCAATTCGTTCAACGGTAAGTTCCGCCATTCCACCACACATTTGGTTGAGATTTGTTTGGTGAGAAATAAAGTTGCCGATAGAATAATAAACAATCATCTTTTTGCCGGTAGCCTCATTTGTTACCCACTCAACAGGTTGAAGCACATGAGGATGAGTGCCGATGACAATATCCGCACCGCCGTCTGAAAAAATCTTGACATACTTCTTTTGAAGGTCGTTGATTTCGTGGCTGTTTTCTGTGCCCCAATGAGGGAACACAATCACGCAATCTGCATTTGCACGAGCCTTTTTGAGGTCAGCCTTAACTTTATCCTCATCGAGCATATCAATGCACCACGGCTTATCCTCCGGAATAGAGATTCCGTTTGTGCCATAGGTATAATTAAGAAGTGCAAACTTTATGCCGTTCTTTTCATAATATGTAACGGTGTTGTATTCTTCCTCGGTACTGTTTGTACCGATATGAACAACCTCCGGATGATTTTTGAAGAACTCACATTCTTTTTCGATTCCTGCAAACTTTTGCACATCGAGCGAATGGTTTGTTGCACAAGTGAAAACATCAAAGCCTGCGTTGATGGCCGCCGTGCCAACCTCCCAAGGAGTATTGAACATAGGATAGCCCTGATATTCAAAATCTTTACCGCCAAGCATAGTTTCCTGATTTATGCAAGCAATATCCGCCGACTTAATATATGTTGAAATATTCTCATAAAAAGCGGAATAATCAAGACTTCCGTCATCCTGCTTGCCTGCATCAATGAGGGTGTTGTGAATAAGATTATCACCCACGGCAACGATAGTTACCTTTGCATCCTGCGGTTCTGTGACCGATTCTGACACAACCGGCTTTGTGGCAGTTACGGTAGGATTAACCTTATCCCTGTTTGAAGTGACCTTGCCACTGATTGCAAGTCCGATAACAACTGCAATTGCAATGCAGATAGGAATTATTATACCCAAAAGATTGCTGTTTGGTTGTTTTTTCTCTTTAGCCATAAAAAATCACCAAAAATCAAATTACGCTGCAACGAAGGTGTAAACTACATATGCAATGTATCCTGTGAGAGATACAATACCCTGCCAACGCTGGAGCTTTTTAGTAAACAATGTTGGAATAACTGTGATTGACACTGCAACAACGCAGATAATCATATCAAATACAGAGCCGGTTGAAACAACCAAAGCGCCCTGTCCCTTGCCCATAGAAACAAATGAACAAATAGGAAGAATGAGTGCAAGGTCAATGATGTTTGCACCGAGAATGTTGCCGACTGAAAGTGCGCCCTCTTTCTTACGAAGAGCTGTGATTGTTGTAACAAGTTCAGGAAGAGATGTGCCGATTGCAACAGCAATTACACCGATTACTCTTTCGCTGATGTGCATTTCTTTTGCGATTCTTGTACCACCGTTGATGAGGAGCTGTGCGCCGACAACGATGCAGATTGCACCAACAACAAATAATACAATATTCTTTGCCCATTCTTTGCCTGTGGCAGTTCCCTTTGAAGGAACAACATCGTCCTCTTCCTGCAAACCGATACCGTGAGGGTCAGGCTCAATCTGAACAGAGCTTTTCTTCATTGAAACAAAGTTCTCGATAAAGAAAGCAATGAAAATAGCAAAAAGAGCAATCATTCCAACAGTTGAAAGTGTGTGGTATTCACCCTCAAGACCGGGCACTTTGATAAGACCTGTGAGAGCAGAGCCGAGTGTGAGAGCAACGGCTGCACCGAGCATCATAAGACCCTTTGGTGCGAACTCTTTTCTCTTTACGGCAAAAGGCATACACACAATGAATATACCCATAATCATAGCCGTATTAGCGGTTACCGAACCGACTGCATTACCTGACGCCATATCAACCTTACCGTCTGCGGTTGCAACAATTGAAACAATCATTTCAGGCAATGTTGTTGCAATAGAAACGATGGTTGCACCAATGATGAACTTCGGCACGCCGAGCACTTCTGCAATCCAGCTTGCGCTGTCAACGAACCAGTCGCCACCCTTGATGATAAAAATCAAACCAACAACAAAAAGGGCAACAACTATACCCATATTTGCCGTTTCAAAAAAATTTGACAAAAATTCCATATTTAATTTATCCCCATTCCAAATATCCTGTGTTATATATTATTACTCAAAACAGCATATAATACATAATCTATACAATTCTATATCCCACTGATAAAAAAAGACGCCGGACGGAAGCCCAATCCGCGCGTCTTTTAATTATTTATTATTCGTGATCGTGATCACAGCAATCGCAGTCACATTCGTCATCGTCATCGAATTCAACATCGAATTCCAAAACTTCACCGCAGTTAGGGCACTCAAACTTACCTTCTTCGATTGTGTCCATATCAACCATAATCTTTTCGTGGCATGTAGGGCATTCAACCTCATATTCTTCATCGTCATCATCACAGCAACCGCAATCGCAGTCGTCATCATCATAAACGAATTCTTCAAGGTCAGCCAAATCTTCGTCAACAGCGTCAATCTGCTCGCCGACAAGTTCAAGACCTTCTGTCATATCTTCCATATCTTCTGTAAGATTTTCAAGAACGTCAATGATTGCTTTGAATACCTTTGTTTCTTTTTTGTTAGAGTCCAAATCAAGACCGTCAATAAGGCCCTTGAGATAGCCCAAGCTTTCTGATGTTTCCATAATTAATTCCTTTCGTTTAGTTGAATGGTTTATTTATGCAAATATTTGATAAGCAAATAACTGAAAAACTTATGCTCTTTCCATATATTCACAAGTTCTTGTGTCGATTCTGATCATATCGCCCTCGTTGATGAAAAGAGGAACTCTGATTTCAGCGCCTGTTTCAACAGTAGCCGGCTTGAGAGTGTTTGTTGCAGTGTTGCCCTTGACACCAGGCTCAGTTGCAGTAACCTCAAGTGTAACAAATGTTGGTGGCTCAACGCCGAATACCTTGCCCTTGTATGACAAAATCTTGCACACATCGTTTTCCTTTACAAAACGGAATGAATCAGGCAAATCTGCCTCTGCAACAGGAACCATATCAAAGGTTTCGTTGTCCATAAAGTAATACAATCCGTCATCGTTGTATGAATATGCCATATCTTTTCTTTCAATATAAGCAGTTGGGAACTTTGCAGTTGGGTTATATGATTTTTCAACTACAGAGCCTGTAATAACATTCTTTGTCTTTGTTCTTACGAAAGCGGCACCCTTGCCCGGCTTTACATGCTGAAATTCAATAACCTGCAATACATTGCCGTCCTCTTCAAAGGTAACTCCGTTTCGGAAATCGCCTGCACTAATCATTAATTTATACCTCCGTATATAATTTTACTTTTATATTTTATAATATTTCGCACAATAAATCAATACCCATTTTGTAACTATCTTTGCCAAAACCTGAAATTTGCTTTACACAAACATCGGTTATAACAGAAATTTTGCGAAAATCCTCTCTTTTGTGTATATCGCTCATATGAACCTCCACAAACGGAGTGAAATCCGCAACAGCCTCGATAGCATCTCGAATGGCGTATGAATAATGTGTATAAGCACCTGCATTGAGAACTACGCCGTCGTACTTATCTTTGCTTTCATGGATAACATCTATGAGTGCGCCCTCGTGATTTGACTGATAAAAATACATCTCGCAACCCTTGCTTTCGCCATAGGCTTTGAGTTCGTTATTTATGTCATCAAGTGTTTGTGCACCGTAAACATTTGTTTTTCTGATTCCGGTCATATTGAGATTAGGACCGTTCAAAACCAAAATTTTCATACAACAATTCTCCCTACAGAATTTTAAAAAAGAGTGACAGACTGTCACTCTTTTATGTACTCTTATTTGTACTTTCTCTTACGAGCAGCTTCGCTCTTCTTTTTACGAGCTACTGAAGGCTTTTCGTAATGCTCTCTTTTTCTAACCTCTTGGATGATGCCATCACGAGAAGTCTGGCGCTTAAATCTGCGAAGTGCGCTGTCAAGAGATTCATTTTCCTTAACTTTTACCTGACTCACTGTATTCCCTCCCTCCGACCATCGGGGGTTATTTGATAAATTTCATATATCGCAAAGATTATAATAAATTACTGCTGTAATGTCAAGTATTTTGTAAAATTAAATTTGAAAAAATCACAATTTGTCACAAAATACTAAAAAAGTCGTGCATATCAGGGGTTTTATAGGCATCTGACAGTCTTAACAGTACTCCAAGTTCCGTAAATCTTCTGACCGTCATATGAAGTGTAGCCTCTAACTCTGATATAATAGTTGCTTCCTTTTTTAAGATTTTTTCTTGTATAAGAAAGTTTATTCTTATTATTGATGTTCTTTGTGATTGTGCCCGACTTGAAGTTCTTGCTTGTTGAAAGCTGGAGCTGATAACCTGTACAAGAACCCGAAAGTTTTTTCCATTTTGTCACAATTTTTCTTGAACCTGAAGAATAAGCCGATCTTACAGCCTCTTTTTTGGGCTTTGATGCAGTTATAACAGGAGTTGAATAATCACCCTTTGAATTTCCCGAATAAGCGCACACCTTAATTTCATAAACATTGCCCGGATCAAGACCTGCAATATTAGTTTCCGAATCCGTAACGGTTTTGCTGAAACTTGTACCCTTTGTTTGATTATCGACCGCAACAAAATACTTTGTCGCCTCGCTGACATCGTCCCATTCAAAATCAATCTTACTGCAAGCCTGACCTGTAACCGTCAAACCGGTAACCTCAAGTTTATCGGCTGAAACATCAGGTTCTTCGCCCGGCATATCAACATCAGGAACGATTGCTGTATAAAGGCTGTCGTAATTTTTAAAATGGCTGATACTGATACCGATACCGCCTGAATTTGACACTTTCATAGTGCTGTAAAAAATTGCATTGAGCGAATAAAGAGTGTCGTCATCACTATAGATTGAGCGAGTCGGATACTCTTTCATACTCTGCCAATAAATCGTGTCAATATGGCACATATTGGAATTATATTCGGATGTTGAATAATTCGAGTGATATATCTTCATCATTGTTGAATCAATATACTGAATAACAACAGTGTGAGTTTTTCTTGAAGCGTTGTTGAGCGCACCATAGTGCACAATATCGCCCGCAACTGCATTTGTAACAAAGAAATTGATAACATCTTCAACAAATTCCGCATCGGGAATTGTTTTTTTTGATGTGAAAGTATCCGAGGTGGTGAAGTTGCCGCTATTATGCTTCACCTGATAATTATTATACAAACCTTCTGCATAAGGAACGCCATAAAGTTTCTTGCAAACTTCGGACACAAAGCCGTAGCAATTACGCTGAATTATTGAATTTTCACCGGGAACAAATCCGGGCATATTTTGTATTTCTTCTAATTTGTCCGTTGCAGTGCCGTTTGCATAGGCAAAAGATGCTCCGAACACAGATGATGCCACAATAATCACTGATAAAAGAATTGAAATAACCTTTTTCATAATACCCTCCTATCGAAAATCCAAAATATTATAGCACAAAAAGTCGAAAAGGTCAAATTAACATCAAAAAATCAAAGGGGCACACTGCTTGTGTACCCCAAAATCCGTTCTTATATATAGTATTAATTTAAAACAATTGGATTTGTGCATTATTCAAATCAATTTCCTTATAATCAATATCCTCAAGCAACTGAAGAAAAACTCTGTTGTCGCTTGGAGTAAGGCTGATTTCAAGGTTTTTACCGTCATTCATATATATAGAATACTTAAAAGGATGCGAAACCATATTGTTAAGATTTACACCTTTTTTATAAATTCTACTGATATTTTCGGTGTTAATAATAACCTCGTCATTGGTTGACACCTTTCCCAAATTTACATACATCTTAAAATTCTGCGAAGATTTCTCCGCTTCCCCCTTTGTTATTGCGAACTCACTCGCAACTGTTATCGTATCACAACAAAACAGGAATGTAAAGATGTTTTTTATAATTAAGAAATATGCGAAACTTTTGCAAAAATCAGTTGCTTGACGGTTTATAATCGGGCACTATTGTCATAAGTTTTCACGGGCATTATCGTTGCCAATATCCTTAAGATAATCAAGCCAAATTCTTATTTCTGTTTTTTGTTCTCTTTGTCCTCTTTTTTCTTAACTGCTTTTCTGATAACAAAGGCAAGGAGTCCCATCACAACCGTTGCTCCGCAAATTGCAAGCGGTATGTAATAATACTCATCATTGTTTTTTAATCTCTGAACATTAATTCCGATTTCGTTGAGTTTTTGTTCTTTGGTTTTTTCAATGTTATGAGTTGAGGTTGTAAGCTCCTCAACATAATCGTTAGCAGTTTTTTGTCTTGTTACATCCGTTGAAGTTGACGAAACGGTAAAATCGCACTGTCTGTATATCTCATCATTTGCACAAACAACAACTGTTGCCGTTCCCTCGCCGATAGCCTTAATTACACCGCCGTTTTCGATTTGAATAATTCCCTCCTCATCGCAGAAATATCCAATAACCGCAGTTGAATTCAAAGGCTCTAATGTGTATCCCAATTTGACGCTGTCGCCGACTTCAAGATCTGTGGTTGAAGCATACAGTTCCATATCCTGTGCCGGAACATTCTTTGTTTTTTCCTTCTTTTTCTTTGTTGAAATTTCCTGCTTTGCGGTTGTAGGGGCAGTAGTTGCCTGTGTTGTTGTCACCTTTTGAGCAGACGGCTTTGTGGTTTTAGCCTTTGCTGTGGTAGTTTTTTCCGAGGTAACCTTTTTAGTGGCGGTCACCTTCTTTGTTGTAGTGACCTTTTTGGTTGTTATAACTTTTTTGGTAGTTTTATGCTTTTTGGTGGTAGTAGCCCTTTTTGTTGTGGTAGGTTTTGACGAACCACCATTTGCAACAGATGAATAATCAGGAACACCATAGCCCATAATTGCCGACACATTATTGTACGGCTTTGAGCCTGAAGTGGTGTATTTCCTTGCCTTAACCTTGCCGGAGCAGTTACCCTCAACCGTATAAACCGTTGAGCCGTCAATATAATCTACCAAGCCGACATGCTGGCTTGAGCCGTTACCCGACCAATCGAAAAATATCAAGTCACCTTTTTTCGGAGTGTATCTGGATTCACGAGTGTAGTATCTGTCACGATTTTTGTACCAACTAATCATAGAATTACAGTTGCCGCCGCTCGGAACAATGCTCTTATACATTGAAACTCCGAGGTTCTCGCCCGCCTTATTGAAGCACCAAAGCACAAAAGTTGTGCACCATCCGCCTTGATAGCCAAGCCATTCGCCGTACTTACAATATTTACTCGTACCTGTATATCCAACCTCACCGTTGGCAACATCAAGCACTTCGTTTTGCATATCATGAACCGATGCGGCAGTTGCGTTCATAGGCAACGCCGTGCACATCATCACCGCAACAAGCAAAACAGATATTGCTTTAATAATTTTTTTCATAAATCCACCATTAAAAATATATAATTAGACATAAAATTTATTTTTACCGTTTTAATTATAACTGCACGCCTGACAAAAATCAACCGTATTTTCATTATTTACAATTTGATATTGATTTTTGGTATATGAAGTACTATAATAACACCGCATTGTATCCACAGAGAAAAATATCTTTCTCGGCTAAAGCGATTTTATGTGTTATTCGCAGAGCTTTGGAACAGTAGCAGAAAGGAAAATTGAATATGAAAAACACAAAAACACAAAAGATAGTGGGCATCGGTCTTTTCACCGCTATCATAGTTGCCCTCCAGCTTCTTGCGGCATCTATCAAATTCGGACCGTTTTCAATCACATTGGTGCTTGCACCTATCGTTATCGGCGCTGCTCTTTACGGCATCGGTGCAGGAGCATGGCTCGGCGTTGCATTTGGCGTCAGTGTTCTTATCAGCGGTGATGCGGCAGCATTTATGACCATCAACCCGGCAGGAACAGTGGTTACTGTTTTACTCAAAGGTATGCTTGCAGGTCTTGTTGCAGGATTGATATACAAAGCACTTGAAAGCAAGAACAAAACCGTTGCAGTTGTTTTGGCAGGTATTGCTTGCCCGATAGTCAACACAGGCATATTCCTTGCAGGTTGCTATCTCTTCTTCCAAGAATGGTTGGTTTCTGTATTCGGCACAACAGGTTTTGCAACCGTTGTAACCGGTCTTGTATCAGTTAACTTCGCCGTTGAACTTGGCATCAATATGGTTTTGGCTTCTGTTATTGTAAGAGTCATCGACATTGGCAAAAAGCAATTTAATAAAACACAAATATGACTAACAAATACCGACTTTGCACAGGTCGGTATTTTTATGTTGTGCAAAAGATTGAAAAATGTTATAATATCTACAATAAAATAAAAATCGGTGGAAAATATGAAATACGAAAGCGAAAAAGAAAAAGACAGAGATTACAGAACGAACGACAACCTCGTCATCGGCAGAAACGCTGTGACAGAGCTTCTCAAAAGTGACAGAGAGGTTGAAAATGTGCTTATTGCAAAGGGTGAGCGTGAAGGCTCAATCAACAGAATTATCGGTCTTTGCAAGGAAAAGAAAATTGTAATAAAAAATGTTGACAGAAAGAAGCTCGACTTTTTAGCTCCGGGCGGTAATCACCAAGGAGTTGTGGCTAATGTTCCGGCTCACGAGTATTCAACTGTTGACGAAATTCTTGCATATGCAGAGGAAAAGGGCGAAGCTCCGTTCATCATTATGTGTGACGAAATTGAGGACAGCCACAACCTCGGAGCAATCATCAGAACAGCCGAAGCGTGCGGTGCACACGGAATTATCATTCCAAAAAGACGAAATGTGGGGCTCAACTTTATTGTTGCAAAAACAAGTTGCGGTGCTCTTGAATATATGAAAGTTGCAAGAGTGACAAACCTTGCATCAACAATTGACGAATTAAAAAAGAAAAACATATGGGTATATGCCGCAGATATGGACGGTCAGCGTTGGGACAAGACCGATTTTTCGGGCGGTGCGTGCCTTGTTGTGGGCAACGAGGGTGACGGAGTCGGCAGACTCATCAAAGAAAAATGCGATGTCACAGTCAGCTTGCCTATGCTCGGCAAGGTAAACAGCCTGAACGCTTCCGTTGCGGCAGGCATATTGATGTACGAAATCGCAAGACAACGACTTGATAAGTAGGAGAAATAATGAGCGACAATAATCTTTCTATTGACGAAATCATTAAAAAAGCAGAAATAATCAAAGCTCAAGCTGAACAACAGCTAAAAGACGCCCAAAAAAATTTGGACGAGATGGCTCGCTCGGCTATTGACGAGGTTACCATTGACAGCGAAGCGGTTATGAAAAAGGTTGAGGAGTTAAGCGACGAGGAAGAGGACATAAAGGAATTTGTGCCGTCAAAATCGAAAAAAGCATCGGAAAAGACAATTGCATTCCCAAAATTCAGCAAGAAAAAACCAATTAAAACATACGATGATTTCGATGTAAAAGAACACACTCAAATACTTCCGAAATCCGCCAACAAAACAAAGGTGCTCGATTCGGACGATGACGAGATTTTTGAAAAGCCTATTATTCCGACAGACAAAACACGACCTGTTATCCTCACGCCGAAAAGCGAAAACAAAAGTCCTGACAGATTGCAGGAAGTTCCGACTATTGTTGCAAGAGAGAATTTGAGCAAATACCTTGACGGCAATGACGACCTCGAAGAAGAAACAGGAATTCAGATGTGCTTTGAGGGCTTTGACGATATGACGGAAGAAGTTCCCACCATTGACGAAGAAGAAGCCGAAAAGCTACTCAACGAGCAACGAAAAGAAAAGGTCAACAAATTCCGTCTTTTCGGTCCTGACGAAACAGACACGGAGCTTGGCGACAGAGATTACGAAGAAAAAGACTACAAAACAAAAGACGACAGGCAGGCTATACTCACCTCCCTGCTAAAGAAGAAATCAAGAATCGGTATTCAAACAATCATTTCTTGTGTTTTGTTTGGAATTCTGCTGTTGTTAACCGTGTTTAAAGACACAGAGTACCTGCCACAATCAATTGCAGAAAATGACAAATTCTTCATTACTGCATCTGTTTTGTCACTGCTCACAATTGTTGTGAACTTTAACATTTTCATACACGGCTTCAATTTTAAAAAAGGAATAAACAGCGACTTTTCCGTTTCGCTGTTAAGCCTTGTTGTGTCGGCTCAAACAATTGCATTTGCAGCCCATGAGGATTTGTGGCTGAACAACGGTGTGTTCCTCGGTTCGGCACTTGCATTTGCATATATTTTGGCACTGCTTGGCAAACGACAAATTCTTATAAGAATCATTGACAACTTTGATTTCATCATCAACAGCGGTGAAATTTACTGCCTTGAAAACATTGCAAATGTGCTTGATGTCAAGGTGCTGTGCAGAGGCAATGTTGACGAAGATGACGCAATAATCAAAACAAGCGTAAAAACCGATTTGCCGACAAACTTTATGGAAATCAGTTGCAAGAGCGAGCCATCGGACAAAACAGCAAGAGTACTCACACCGCTTATGTTTTTGCTCAGCGGATTGTTGCTTGTTATTATCGGATTAAAGGACAATTGGGGCACAGGAATCAACACTGCCGTGTGTGCATTGACAATTTCAACCCCTGTATCACTGCTGTTCATTATGAACAATGTGCTCACCGATATGTCGGCAGAGCTTGACAAATACGGTGCACGAGTGTGCGGATTTGAGGGTGCACAAATGGCAGCCTCAACCGATGCAATTGTGCTTGAAGCGGCAAATCTTTTTGGCTCACAAGGCTGTGATTTGCACGGAATAAAGGTTTTTAACAACACAAAAATTGATGACGCTATTATCTATGCGGCGGCAGTAATCATAAAAACAAAAAGTCCGCTTGCCCATGTTTTTGACGATGTTATCATTGGCAAACAATCCATTTTGCCAAAGGTTGACAGCGTTCAATACGAAGAACAAATGGGCACTTCCGCCTGGGTTTATCACAAAAAAGTTCTTGTGGGCAACAGAAACTTGCTCATAAATCACGGCGTAAATGTTCCAAAAATCAGCTTTGAACAAAAATACACACGACGCAACAGAAAAGCTCTGTACCTTGCTGTAGACGGCAAAATTATGGCAATGTTTGTTGTGTCGTACAGTGCCGACCCTGACCTCAAGCGAGAACTCATTAAGCTTGAAAAAACAGGAATAACGCTGATTGTAAAGAGCAGTGACCCATACATCAATGAAGAAAGCCTTGCAAATCTTTTTGATTTGCCAAAAGGCTACATCAAGGTGATGAACAGACAAGCGGCAAGAGTGTTTGAAAAATATTCTGATATGCAGGTTGAAAAATC
This sequence comes from Eubacterium coprostanoligenes, assembly GCF_900167205.1. Lineage (GTDB taxonomy): Bacteria > Bacillota > Clostridia > Oscillospirales > Acutalibacteraceae > Eubacterium_R > Eubacterium_R coprostanoligenes. The sequence continues at coordinate 61,581 of NZ_FUWW01000002.1, read as the reverse complement.
ACCGGCTTATGTTGTGCACAACGGCACGGCGAAAGGTCTTATTTCTTCAATGCGAGGTGCACTCACCGTAAACAGCACAAAAAGAATAATTGCATTTTTAACAACTTTTGGCAGTACTCTCGGCTTTGCAACCGTTGCCACACTCGGAATTGTGGGTTGGTACAGCCAAATTACCGACACTGCAATTATTGTCAGCCAAATTGTTTGGAGTGCATTTGTGCTTGCCGTGTCAAAATTAAGAAGAATAGGCTTTTAGTTATTATTGACAATGCAGACAATAATGAATATAATAAAAACACAAATCAATAAATATAAAGGTAGATAACCTATGAGTTTTAGAATAATTGCAGACAGTTGCTGCGACAGAACCGAAAGAATGAAAGATTGGGACAACATCACATTTGTTCCGTTGACACTCAACATTGACGACTACTCCATACAAGATGATGAGAATTTTGACCAAGACGACTTCATCAGAAGAACGCTTGAATCAAAGAATGTTCCAAAAACAGCTTGTCCGTCACCGGAAGCATTTGCAAGTGCAATGGATTGTGACGAGGACGACATCTATGTTTTGACAATCACAGACAAACTTTCAGGCACATACAACAGTGCTCTTCGGGGCAAAATGCTCTTTGAGGAGGAACATTCAGGCAAAAATGTTCATGTGTTCAATTCCCTTGCAACATCAGGACTTGAAAGCCTCATTGCAGAAAAAATCAAGGAGCTTGGCGACAGCGGTGCAGACTTCAACACAATAGTTTCCACTGTTGAGGACTTTATTGTTAACCACACAGCACTTTATTTTTGTCTTGAGTCACTAGATGTTCTCAACCAAAACGGCAGACTTTACGCTATGGCTGCAACAATTCTCAAAAAGATTAAGCTCAAATTAATCTGCGAAAGAACACAAGAGGGTTCTGTAAAACTTGCAGGTCAAGAATTCAGCGCAAACAGAGCGTTGATTAAAATGGCAACAATCATTGCAAACGAGGTTAAAGACAGCAATCCAAGCGAGCAAAGAATCATTCTTTCTCATGTTTGTTGCGAGGACAAGGCAAAACTTGTTGCAGAAAAGCTCGAGAGTGCCGGCTTTGGTTCAATCGAAATCGTAAAAGCCAGCGGACTTAACTCCGTTTATGCTGCAAACGGCGGTCTTATCGTTTCATTTACAAAATAACAAAACACCCTGTCGTTAGTTCGGCAGGGATATTTTTTAACTATGAGAATAATCAATTTTGAAATCACCGAAAAAGATGACAAAAAACCAATAAGAACTTTTTTGCGAGAATTCGGCGTGTCTGCTTCATTGCTCACAAAACTGAAGCACACCGAAAACGGAATAACAAAAAACGGAGTGTTTGCAAAAACGATAGAAGAATTATCAACCGGCGACACTCTTACAATAAAAATCGAGAATTCAGGTTCTATTGCCCGACCGATGTGCATTGATATTGAAATTCCGTATGAGGACGAGGACATAATTGTACTAAACAAACCTCCGCTTATGCCGGTTCACGAAAGCAGAAATCACATCGGCGACACACTTTCAAATTTTGTGGCATATCACTGCGGAGAGAATATGGCGTTTAGGGCTGTATACAGGCTCGACCGTGACACAAGCGGACTTGTGCTTGTTGCAAAAAATGAACTTGCCGCCGCAAAACTTGCAGGCAAAATCAAAAAAGACTACTATGCGGTTGTTGACGGAACGATAGAAAATGACGGAATTGTTAACGCTCCGATTGCACGATGCGGTGACAGCATCATAAAACGCAAGGTTGATGAAAACGGAGAAACGGCAATTACCGAATACTTCCCTATCAAATCAAACGGCAACGCAACTCTTATAAAATTCAACCTGAAAACAGGGCGAACACACCAAATCAGAGTGCATATGGAACACATCGGGCACAGCTTGCTCGGAGATAAACTGTACGGAGGCGACTGTTCAATGATAAGCAGACAGGCTTTACACTGTAAAGACATTTGCTTTACACATCCGATAACAGAAAAGCCCATGCACATCACCTGCGATTTTCCAAACGATATGAAAAATCTTGTATAATTTTAAATTAACAGTAGAAAAAATATACCAAATGTGGTAAAATATAAATAATCAATCATATATGGAGGGATAATTATGAAACTCAATCCAAGTGAAGACCTTGACTACAACATTCTTGAGGAAGGTATTTACCTTTACAAAATAAATGACGATATTACAACATATGACATCAGAATGAAAGCTCCAAACAAGGAGCAAGTGCTCACAAATTCTGCAATCCACACTCTTGAGCACATCATCAACACTTATCTTAAAACTGTTGAATTTGCGGACAACATTATTTTCTTTGGACCTATGGGAAGCAGAACAGGATTTTATCTTCTCACAAAGAATTTGAGCGACAAATATTCTGTTGAACTCATCAAGGATGCGTTCAACTATGTTCTTGATTTTTGGGGCAGAATTCCAAACGCATCTCCAAACGAATGCGGAAACTGCCTTGAGCACAATCTTCCTCAAGCCAAGGAAGAAGCAAAGCACTTTTTGAATGTCATCAAGGATTGGACAAAAGATGACCTTGCATACCCTGTTGCTCCTGTTGAAGATGACGAAAAAACAACAGACAATCCTGTTGACTAACAATAAAAGATATGATAGTATACAATTGTCTTAAAGACAGATAATAATAGCAGACGAAAGGAAGTTTAGAATATGGAAATTACAAAGCAAACCACAATGGGCGATATGATTGAATACGACAGAGGCATTGCTGTTGTTCTTATGGAAGCAGGTATGCACTGTGTAGGTTGCCCTGCATCAATCGGCGAATCACTCGAGGAGGCATGCCAAGTGCACGGTCTTGATTCTGACAAAGTATTGAAGAACATTCAGGACTACTTGGCAAATAAATAAAATGAAAAACAAAAAAATTTTGGCAATTATACTTGCCATAGTTTTTGCAGTTGCAGTCGGTGTTGTGATATATTCAACCCAGGCGTCAAAAAACGATAAACAACCTGAAACCAAAGTATCACAATCCGTAACAAAGGACACAACTGTTCCGGCAACATCTCCTTTGCAAAAAGAAGATGAAGTTGTCACAATCACCGAAGAATCAACAAAAAAGACTTCGGCAGAAGTCCCAAAAGCCGTACAAGGCAAATATTGGTACCTTTACGATGATGAAAAACTGACAGTGTATGTTTTTCAGTTTGACAAAAACAACCAAGTGAACCTTGCATATTTCGGCAACGAAACAATCAGCGGTCTTGACGCCGAATACACCAAGGGATACAGCGTTTATTCTTACTCAAACGGCAAAATAACAATCAAGGATTTACCTGACCAATTCCCTGATTCGTCATTTACCTTTGAAGTAAAAGACAACAAAGTTATGAGTGGCAAAACAGAGCTTGAAGCAATGGATGATTTGAGCCTCGACAACGCACTCAGACATTTTGTATAAGCCATTGCAAAACAGAATATTTAAAACCGAGATTCACAATGTAAATCTCGGTTTTTTGTTTGTCAAAATATATTCAGCAATTATTCTTCTACTGTTTTAGTTGCAACAAAGTTAACTCCTGTGCGGAAAACATTGTCAATCACAACATCTCCAACCTTTACAGGTGCTGTTACTTCTGCTTTATCGAGCAGGCGCATTGCTTCTTCCATCATATATTTTGGAATTTCGCCATCTGTTTTAACAGGCAAACGGCAAGCGTTTTTGCTGTTCAATCTAACAGTTGAGGTGATTACTCTTGTTGGGTTCTTCAACTCATTGTGGCCATATTCGGCACCCTTTGGACAGTTATTGCCTGTAACTGCATAATCGTGCTTTTCGTCAACTTTCAAATGACAGCCCTTTGGGCACATAATACAAATTAAATTTGTCATGCTTGAACCTCCTCTGCTGAAATTGTAATGCTGTTGCCGTCAATTCTATCCAACAATGCTTTTGGAATTTTGATGTTTTCCATTTCGCCCGGAGCCATATGCTCTCTCTTGAACGAAGCAATCACATTGTCGCCACACATTACTTGAATTTTGCTCTCCTTGAACACACGGCGAACACGGAAATAGAATTCTACTCCGTTGCTGTCTGCTCTGAATCTTTGAGGAACGGTGTAGCTGATGTTTGCATTTGTTTCTACCTTAATTGTATTTTCACGGTCAAGTTCGCCGTTTTGAACATAATCGGCAGCAGCTTCACCGGCAGCCATACTTTCTGCTGTTACAAAGTCAACAAGGTCGTGCACATGAAGTGCGTTGCCACAAGCGAAGATGCCGGGAGCAGAAGTTTCTCTGTTTTCGTATACCAAAGCACCGTTTGTGCGGAAATCCATTTCAATTCCAGCGTCACGAGTAAGCTCATTTTCAGGGATAAGACCAACCGACAACAAAACTGTATCGCAATCAAAGGTCATTTCTGTGCCCGGAATAGGACGGCGCTGTTCGTCAACTTCAGAAACAACAACCTGCTCAACTCTTGACTTGCCACGAATGTCGGTGATTGTGTGCGAAAGATAAAGTGGAATGTTGAAGTCCTCAAGGCACTGAACAATATTACGCTGCAAACCGCCTGAATAAGGCATAACCTCAACGCAAGCAAGAACCTTTGCACCCTCAAGAGTCATACGGCGAGCCATAATCAAACCAATGTCGCCTGAACCGAGAATAACAACCTTTTTTCCGACCATATAGCCTTCAATATTTACATATCTTTGAGCGGCACCGGCTGTAAGAACGCCTGCCGGACGAGTGCCCGGAATAGAGATTGCGCCACGGGTACGCTCTCTGCATCCCATTGCAAGCACAATACTCTTTGCTTCCAATACACGATAGCCCTCTTTTTTGCTTACGGCGTGAACCTGCTTTTCAGGAGTTACCTGAAGCACCATTGTGTCCAAGAAAACCTCAACGCCTGTGTCTGCAACCATTTCTGCAAAACGAGATGCGTATTCAGGACCTGTCAACTGCTCCTTGAAGTAATGCAAACCGAAGCCGTTGTGTATACACTGATTAAGAATACCGCCAAGCTCCTTGTCACGCTCCAAAATAGCGATGTTCTTCAATCCTTTATTCCAAGCTGCGTAAGCCGCTGCTAAACCTGCAGGACCACCACCGATAACTATCAAATCATACATTATGCACGCACCTCCTCTTTTGTACAAGCAGTGAGAATTTCGCTGCCGTCCTTATCTTGTAAAATTTCGAGTGGTGAAACACCAAGCTCACGAGCAAGCAAATCAAATACACGAGGTCCGCAGAAACCGCCCTGACAGCGTCCCATTCCTGCGCCTGTGCGTCGTTTAACACCGTCAACGGAAACCGGTGTAATCGGTGAATGAATAGCGTCTAAAATTTCGCCCTCTGTTACAGTTTCGCAACGGCAAATTACTCGACCGTATGATGAATTTTCTGCAATCAAAGCCTTTTTCTCTTCAGGTGTCATTTTGTTGAAATGAACCTTTCTGCGAGAATCTATGTAATCTTCTTTTTCTGTGAGGTCAAGTCCTGCCTCACCAAGAAGCTCTGCAACATACTGTGCAATGGCAGGTGCCGAGGTCAAGCCCGGTGAACGAATACCGGCTACATTGAGGAAGTTTTCTTCTGCAAATTCAATGATGAAATCATCAACAGTCGAGTTTGCACGCATGCCTGCAAAGTTGCGGATGTTCTGACGGAAATCCACGCCCGGAACAATACGAACAGACTTTGCCTTAACCTCTGCAAGACCTTCAGGTGTATCGGAAGTGTCTTCAGGGTCCTGACGAACAACAGCATTTGGTCCGACAATCAAATTGCCGTGAACGGTAGGTGAAACCAAAACACCCTTGCCCTCTTTGCCGGGACATTGGAAAATAACTGTTGAAACTCTTGTGCCCTCGCACTTGTCAAGCAAATAGTATTCGCCGACTGTAGGCTCAACTGTGAATGATGGCTTTGCAACCAAATTATTAATCTTGTCTGAATAAACGCCTGCAGCGTTGATGACATAACGAGCCTCGACTGTGTCTGCGCCATTTGACAAAGCATATCCGCCGTCTGTCTTTGAAATGCTTGAAACAGTGAAGCGACGACGAAGTTCACAGCCGTTTTGCACTGCAACCTCTGCCATAGCCAACCCGAATTCCCAAGGATTTACGATTGCTGCTGTCGGTGCCCACAAAGCACCCTTTGTGTTCTCTGTTACATTCGGTTCTTTTTCACGAACCTTGTCAGCATCCCAAATTTCCAATCCCGGAACACCGTTTTCTACACCACGCTCCAAAAGTTTTTGCAATGTGTCCATATCCTCATCGCACAAAGCCAAAACCAATGAACCCGTGTCTTTCCAAGATACATTGAGTTTTTTGCAAATCTCTCTGCTCATAGCATTGCCCTCAACATTGAGCTTTGCCATAAGTGTGCCCGGAAGCGGGTCGTATCCTGCGTGCATAATTGCACTGTTTGCACGAGTAGCACCCATACAGATGTCGTTCTCTTTCTCCAACATTACTACTTGCAGATTACAGCGTGACAAACGATAGGCACAAGCACATCCGGCAATACCGCCGCCTATAATCGCTACATCATACATTTTTGTTTTCCCCCTTAATTTTGCATATCAACAAAACAAAAAAGCAACGGAAAAAGATGGAGTAAACCTCTCCATTTTTTACCGTTGCTCAAATCTCTCGGTTGTTATGCACTTGATGTACCATCAATATAACACAAAGTTTCGGTGCTGTCAATACAAAAAGATAATAAACTACAAATTATTTTTTCGTTAATTTTTTAACACATTATTGTTATATTTTTCACATATTTATTGTTAATTTTTTCACATACTCCAAACGCCGATATTAGTGGATGAAACCGCAATTGCACCTGCTTCAAGAGCACTGACAACATCGGATTTTTCTGTCACAAGTCCGCCTGCAATAATCGGTTTGCCACAGGACGCACTGACTCGTTTGACAATTTTCGGCATCAGACCCGGCATAACTTCAATCATATCAACGCATCTTTCGTTTTTCATAGAAGTGATGTTTTCCATAGCGATGGAATCAATCAAAAAGAATCGTAAAATTGTGTGCAAGCCTTTTGCCTTTGCAAAACGAAGAAGCGGCAATCGAGTGGAAATTATTCCATCCGGCTGTGCAGTTTGAACCAAATAATCAACCGCTGCCTCTCGAGCAGATAGACCCTCGACCAAATCGGCATGAACAAACACTGTTTTGCCCGATGCCTTCAACTTTGCAACAATTCCCGGCACAGAGTTCAAATCGCCAAACAGCACGAACACTACTCGGCACGGACTTTTCAAACATTGCTCAAGTTCCGACTCGTCCTTGACGGCAGCGACTATAGGGCTGTCCTCCAAGATGTTTTCCAAAAATCCCATACACTGTTCCCCCTTTTGTACGGATTTTCATCTATTTTCAACATAATTGTAACTGCTTTTTTTCATCAAGTCAAGCAGGAAACACAGAAGATTTTTTATAATTAATAATTCAGCGTTATAATGTTTCTTCCGATTTTATTTTCAAATTCGATATAGCCCTTATTCGGAACATAAATCACAGTAGGTGCAGTGTTTTCCTGACAATCATATTCAAGTCTAAAACTTCTGCCGTTGTTATCGGTTGAATATTCAATTATGTTTCCGCACACGGCACAAGGATATGGTCGGTTGATAACAGATGTGAACTTTTTGTCGTGAATTCGATAATTCCAATAGATACTCGACCACTGATACTTTTCAAACTGCGAATAAATGTAATCAATATGTTCAACCCATTTATGACCGTTATGGGCGCTTCCGCCCCATTCGCCCATAACAACGGGAACATTCATTTTCAGCTGATTTTTGCGGATTGAATCAATGATGTACTTTATTCTTGAGTTGCTTGAATAATCGTTGTACAGTGGCGAATCAATGAACAAATCATATGCGTGAGGCGAATATATGTAGTTATCCTTTGTTTGAATTTCAAACGGAATACCCAAATTTGAATAATAATTATGCTCAAAAAATGCAAGTTTGTCATCATCAATTTTATCTGCCATAGAATCAACGAATGGCTGATAATATTCCCTGTTGAAGCCCTCGGTGTATTTTTCAAGTCCTTTAACAGCATTGCCAAAAGCCTCGTAGCTGTCAAGTTTGTTCAAGAATTTCTTTAGTCCGCCGTGTTTGTTCACCCTGTACATAAAGGCAAAAAACATACGGATAAATCCTCGTCTTTCTCTGCCATTCTTAAAATAATTTTCGGCACAGAATTCCTCATTTGTGCCCTCTTTAAGACCGTTGCTTGCAATTCGGCAAAAGATTTTGTTTGAATAATCGGTAATCATCGGCTCATTGAGAAAGTCGTAGCCGATAACATTATCAAAACCTTTGAATTCAAGCACAATTTTATCCCAGAATTCCGAAAAATCCGTTTGCACATTGTTTTTGTTTCGCCAAAAATCGTTGAACGCTCTTTGAACATCCTTGAAATAGAAATATCCCTCTGCCCAAATTGCAACAGGTCTTTTGCGAGGATAATCCTTTGTCGCCCAACTTGGAGCACCATCGCCAAAACGGAACTTGCTGCAATACAAATCTTGATGCACATCCAAAAGAACATAAATATTATTATCCTGTGCCGTACTGACAAACTTTTTCAAAAATCCGAAAGCACGCTCGTCAAAGCAATTCTTTTCAGGTTCAAGCGCCGACCAATTAAAGCCAAGACGAATAATGTTTATTCCGTTTTCAACATACTCGGCAAACATTTTGTCAAACTTCTTTTCCATTCTATAAACAAAATAATTAAAATGATCTTTTTTTATGCAAACATTTACACCCTTAAATATACATTGTCTGCCGTATTCATCACGAATCGCAAGCCCGTCTTTATAAAACATTACTCCACCCTTTCGCCTGTCAAGAATGACAAATCTTCTGTCAACTCGACCAAATCGGTATTATCAAAAAAGCCTTTAATCAGCTTGATTGCATCTGCCTTTGACTGCTCAAACAAATCCTCGAAGCTGTCGTTTCTTTTCATATTATTAAACGGTGACGACCACGCACCGTGATTGACATTTGCAAATTTAACGGCATACTGCATATCATCGACTCTGAACATTGATGACGGCTTGAAACCTTTTACAAGCGGAGAAACGACATTTTCAAGCGGTTTCATCACTCTGCGAAGTTTATTTTTTGGGTCAAAAGTTACCGCCTGAATATATCGCAAATCATCAATTGCCTGCTCTGCATCTGCCGTGCTGACAAATTTTTCCGTAGCGTTTGAAACAAAACTACTTATGATTTTTGCACAATGCATGCGAGTTAAATCGGTATAATTAAGCGTTTTTTCGGTATCAAACGAAGCGGGATTTTGCACGCCCAAGCGTTTATACAGCAAATACGAATCAAGTCCGAATTCTGCCATATTGTGCGCCGTGAAATGGTGCATACCGCTATACAATTTTTCAAAACGATACTGCATAAAATAGATGTACGGATGGCACACCCTGTCAAGTGCATAGTGCAAAACAAAACCGACCGCATATGATTTTGCAATATCGTCATTCGGATTTTGGTTTACATAGCTACGCATTGCGTCAAAGAGAGCACTCGGCTTTGCACGGTGCAAAATCGAGCCAACCTTGCGCAAACTTTTGCCACACATCCACGGCAAAATTCTGTGGTCATAAAATATATCCGGACCTTGCGTGCCAATATAAACCGCCTGTTCATCAATTGCAAAATTCACATTTTTCTTTACCTCATCCATCAACTCATAAGCAAACAAATAATGCGTTGAATATGCCGGCATAATATCACCCTTTGTTTAATAATTTATGTTTTTAAAAGTTAAATCTGCTGTCTGTCAACAACTTCAATTTGGTTTGAATAAAGCGTAACAAGACTGCCGTCATCCTCGTAATAGGAAACATATCCCCTTGCTACCCAATTATAATCTGACGACATATTGCGAATGTTTGAAATGCAAACACCGTTCAATTCTCCGACATTGAATCTTGACGCCATCATTTTATTTGTGATAAACAGCGTAAAGTTGGTTGGGTCAAAAGTTTGTGCATCATCGTAATAAAACAGTATTCCCATTGATTCAACTCTGCAATCTTCCGGCAATCCGACTGCCAACAAGAAAGAGGCTGTGCTTGTTTCTTCGTCAAAATCATAATGCAATTCAGTTGCAGGTTCATTATTTACAGGTGTCGGCGGAGTAGGAAGTTCCACATTCTTTTTGTCATATTCCGCAATAATTGAAACATCCTCGCCTGCCTGCAATTTTGCAAGGACATCGGCTTCATCATATACCCATCTGCCGTTTGTATAACCGTATCTATACGGAACTTCAGGTACAAAATCGGCGATAGAATTCATATTTTTCCACTCGTCAAAAGTTTTTGTTACGGTCGATTTAACCCAATTGGTATATGTTGTGAAGGTCAGTGTTGAAGAATCGTTCTTCACAAACACAGCCTTCAAATATGTGTTGGCAATTACAGTAAATGTATATTCGCTGTTTTTACTGAAATAGAGATTATTGACCGTGTCGTACCAACCGACAAACTTGTAGCCCTCGTTCGGAGTGGCTGTCAATGTTACTGAAGTTCCGTACAACACAGAATTTTCATTTCTGACATTCGACTCATCCCCATACTGAACGGTAAAAGTTCCGTTTGGTGCGTTGACCTCAAATTCAAGATAAGGGTCAAGTCCGTTCATTCCGTCCAAAATATTTTCAACAATTGAATCCACCTGCTTTTGCGACAGATTGGTTAAATCATCGGGAATGGAATTAATCCTATTCATAAGTTCGTTATATGTGCTATCTGAAAAATCTTCAGGCGAATATCCGTCTATAATTGAAAGCAAATAATCCAAAACTTCTGTATCGGGTCCAAAGAAGAGATTTGCTTCAAACAGACAATCATTCCCTGTGCCAATTGCCATTTCGTTCCATTTTTCCTGTGTTGAATAATAATAAATCGACACCAAAGAATTGCAAGCATAAAACGCATTGTCACCAACAGATGTTACGCTGTTTGGTATTGCAATATCGTAAATAGCGGTGCAGGAATAAAACAAGCACGAAGCAATAGAAGTTACACCCTCGGCAATAGTAATATTTTTTACATCACTGCTTTGAAAGAACGGTGATTTGTTTGTACTGTTATTATAACTGTACATTTCGCCTGTTCCTGTGAATTTCAATTCACCTGTTTCCTTGTTAAGCTCATAATTCACATTGTTTCCGCATTTGCCACTGACCAAGCCCCACGGAATTTCCGTATCTGGCAAATTAGAGTAAGCATATGCAACACTGCTTGCGGAAAATACACCCAAAAGCATTGTAATCGACAATATTAAAGCAAGAATTTTTTTCATTTGTACACCTCAAAAAGCACAGAATTAATCACTTATATTTTAATTATAACATTTTGCAACAAAATTAACAACACAATTTCGAAAACAAGCAATTAATTTATATAAATTAGACAAACAAAAAACAACTCAAACACGAAGTCCAAGTTGCTTTTCGTTAATATAAATCATTAAGACAATAGCTATTTCTTTTCCCAGCCGGAATACAAAGTCATACTGTCGCTGACCTTATCTTTGGTCACATCAAACTGATTTTTGCAATCTTTGTCTGTATACCAGCCGGTGAATGTGTAACCCTCTTTAACCGGGTTTTCTTCAACCTCAACGAGCTGACCGTACATAACCTTTTGGTTTTCTATCTGCGAACCGCCGTCGGTGTTGAAAGTGACAGTGAAGCCTGCGTGACTTACCGCAAAAATCATACAGGCAATCAGAACGATAATACCAATCAAAATCAACCTGTCCGCCGTTTTAACCGACATCTTCACATTTCTGTAAAGTCCGCCCGGTTTTCTTTCAGTATTTAGACTCATTGTGTTGTTATCTTCCATTGTTTTCACTGCCTTTCAAAGAGATAATGGGGGATAAAATGAATAATTATTATCTGCGTGCAAGATACTTACGCATATCAATTGCGCACGCAACAAGGATGATTACACCCTTGATGATGTAAAGCATATTTGCTGATACAGAAAGGAAGTTAAGACCTGCGAAAATAATCTGCAAAAGAAGAACGCCGATTACGATACCGCTGATTTTACCTGTACCGCCTACGAAAGATACACCGCCGATTACGCAAGCTGCGATAGCGTCACATTCGTAGTTAAGACCTGTATTTGCAGAGCAAGAAGCAATACGAGCGCCCTCAATGAAACCTGTGATGCCGTACATAACACCTGCAAGAACAAATACCATAAGTATTGTCATAAATACATTTACACCTGAAACTCTTGCAGCCTCTTCATTTGAACCGACTGCAAACATATTCTTACCAAACTTTGTCTTGTTCCAGATAACCCACATAATTGCTGTGAGGATGATGGAATAAAGGACATATTTTGGAATGGCAACACCGCCGATTGTGAACAATGTGCCTGTGATGAAACTTGTGTATGATGGGTCAAGACCTGAAAGAGTTTGACCGTTGTTACCGCCGATCATAAGATACATAAGAACTGTACCGAATACGATAAGCTGGGTAAAAAGAGTTACGATGAACGGATGAAGCTTGAACTTTGCAACAAAGAAACCGTTTACAACACCGACAACTGCGCCGATTGCAATTACTGCAAGGAACACAACGATTAGAGGCATTGTCTTAAGGTTAGGGAACATTTTGTTTGCATAATCCGTCATCTGCAAAAGAGATGCCGCAACGCAGGCAGTAAGACCAACGCATCGACCGGCAGAAATATCTGTACCTGTAAGTACGATACATCCTGCGATACCAAGTGCGATAGGCAACTTTGCCGCTGTAAGCGAAATAATATTTACGATTGATGATACGCTCAAGAACGCCGGAACTTTTACCGCAATAAAGATAACTGCAATTGCGATGATGATGTACATTGCGTTGTTGAACAACAAATCTGTGATAAGTCTTTTTTTATCGTCAGGGCTTGCCTCCTTGAATTTATTTATCCAAAGGGAAACTCTTGACGGCTTTTTCATTTTTTTAACATTTTGCTCAGCCATAGTGGAATCCTCCTTATACATATTTTGCCGCAAGGGTCATAATTTCTTCCTGGGTGGTTGTCTTTGCATCCACTTCACCCGAAAGTCTACCGCCCGACATAACAAGAATTTTGTCGCACACGCCGAGAAGTTCCGGCATTTCGGACGATACCATAATTACGGTTTTGCCCTTTTTGGCAAGATCGAGAATAAGCTGATAAATCTCGTACTTTGCACCTACATCAATACCTCTTGTAGGCTCATCCAAAAGAAGCACGGTAGGGTCGGTAAGCAACCATCTTGCAAGGATAACCTTTTGCTGATTACCACCCGACAAAGAACTGATTTTTGTTTCCTGATTAGGGGTCTTTACCCTTAATGACTTGATATATTCTTCAGTAGTATCCTTCATCTTTTTCTTGTTGAGGAACGGACCTATCTGATATTTTTTCAAGCTTGAAATAGTGGTGTTTTCCCTGATGTTAAGTATTCCGAAAATACCATTTGCACGCCTCTCCTCTGTCAAAAGAGCAAAGCCGTTTTTGATTGCTTCGTTAGGGTGCTTGTTTTTAACCTCTTTACCGTCAAGGAAAATCTTGCCCGAGCGTCTTGTTGTGATACCGAATATCTGTTCCAAAAGCTCGGTTCTGCCGGAGCCGTCAAGTCCTGCAACACCGAGGATTTCTCCCCTATTTGCTTCAAAGGATACATCTGTGAGATTTGTGTATTCTGCACTGAGATTTTCAACCTTCAAAAGCACATCGCCAATCACATTATCCTTTTCAGGATAACGGTTTGTAAGCTCACGACCTACCATAAGCTTGATGATTTCGTTCATTGTAAGCTCACTTGCAGGTCTTGTGGCAATCCACTTGCCGTCACGCATGATGGTGACTTCATCGGAAATACGGAGGATTTCCTCCATTTTGTGAGAAATATAGATAATTCCGCAGCCTCTGTCACGAAGCATATTGATGATGCGGAACAAATGCTCAACCTCTTCTTCTGTGAGTGATGAGGTCGGCTCATCAAAAACAATAATTTTTGAATTGTACGAAACTGCCTTTGCAATTTCAACCATCTGTCTTTGAGAAACGGACATTGTGCTCATAACAGTTTTTGGGTCAACATTTATATCAAGGTCTTTAAAAACCTTCATTGTTTCGTCATACATTTTCTTTTCGCTTGTAAACGGAACAAATTTTGACACCTGTGGAAATCTTCCGAGCCACATATTATCCATAACATTGCGCTTGAGTGCTTGGTTAAGTTCCTGATGCACCATAGCAACGCCGTTTTCAAGGGCTTCCTTGGAGTTCTTGTAGTTAACCTCCTTGCCGTCAACATAGATTTGACCGCTGTCCTTGCTGTAAACACCGAAAAGGCACTTCATAAGTGTTGATTTGCCGGCTCCGTTTTCGCCCATAAGAGCATGAACCGTGCCTCGCTTTACCGTAAGCTGGGCGTGGTCAAGAGCTTTAACACCGGGGAATGACTTTTCTATATCAACCATTTTTAACAATACATCTTTGTCAGCAGCATCGGATATGTTTACATTTTTCTGCATAGCTATCTCTCCTATCTGCATTTATTTACGGTTGAGGCATAAAGCCCCAACCGTAGAGATTCTAATTGACACCGTAGAATTTAATTATTCGGCACTATCTGCTGTGTATGCAGAGTAAGGGATGTTAACTCTCCATGTGCCTACTACATTTTCGGTATCAATACCGTCAAGAGCGTTTGCTCCGTCAAGGTAGTTCTTCATAATTGTTGTGATTGCGGTTGCCATACCTTCAGCGTCCTGCTTGATTGTACCAACCATTGTGCCTGCCTTGATTGCTGACTTTGCAGCGTCTGTTGCGTCAACACCAAATACAGGGATGTATCTGCCGCCCTCTTTGTTGTAGCCTGCTGTCTGGAGAGCAGAAACTGCACCAAGAGCCATTTCGTCGTTGTTTGCAATAACAAGTTCAATCATATTCTTGTTAGCTTCTGTATACTGTGCAAGAGCTGTGCTCATATAGTTTGTTGCAGCAGCTGATGACCAAAGACCGTCCTGGTCAACAAGATACTTGTTCTTGTTTGCGCTGTCGTAGAATTCAAGTTCAGGCTTGCCTGCTTCTTTGAGAACTGTGTTTGCATCCTCAACACCATACTGTGTACGAGCGATAGCTTCCATGTTACCTTCTTGACCCTTGAACATTACATAGCTGATCTTGCCGTCGCCGTTAAGGTCGTACTTATCGTAATTTTCAACAAGATATTCGCCAATCATCTTACCCTGCATATGACCTGCCTGCTCGTAGTCTGTACCTACGAATACGCACTTTTCATAGCTTTCGATAACTGACTGATCAACTGAACGGTTGAAGAATACAACAGGAACATTCTTTGCCTTTGCAAGATTGATGATGTTCTGTGCAGCGTCGTTTGAGCCTGTATCAACAACATTTACAATAAGCATTGATGAGCCTTTTGCAAGAGCTGTCTGAACCTGCTCGGTCTGTGTTGTCTGATTGCCGTTAGCATCATAATCGTTGAAGGTGTAGCCTGAATCCTTTAAGATTTTGTCCATTGAAGAACGAACGGTAGAAATATAAGCATCACTGAATGTGTAATAGAATACAGATATTTCACCCTTGTTCTTTGGTGCTTCGGTCTTTGAATCGTCACCCTTGTTGGATGAGCATGCGGCAAAGCCGACAACCATCACTACTGCCAAAAGCAGTGCAAATAACTTTTTCATCTTTTTCATAAAGATTACCTCCTTAAATTATTGTTAAGTCATTTAGCATCTTCATTATATCGTTGGTCAATTGAAATGAGAATGTAAAATCTTATTCAAAATGTATAAAATTTTATCATTTTACAAAATAATTATGTGTAAAAAGTTAACCCCGATATATTGTTACCAATAAATCGGGGTTTTATTTATGCAATATTAACAAAACAGGAAATGATATCCAACCTTATTCAAAACTAAACAGAACTTTTTGAACATCCTTGTTGAACATATTTTTGCGATTGACAACACAAACCGAAGTTTCGGTCAAAGGATCTATGCTCTTTCCTGCCATAAGCTGTGCGGCATTTGAAACCGCAATGTAGCCGATTGCAAACGGATTTTGCACAATAAGGGTGTCAATCTCGCCCGTTTCAAGCATACCGACACATTTTATATTGCTGTCAAAGCCGACAACACAAACGCTGTCTGCAAGGTCAAGCTCGGATATAGCTGTGCCTGCACCGAGTGTTGCCCATTCGTTGAATCCGATGAGAGCATTGATTTCGGGATGATTTTTCAAAAGTTTCTTTGTTTTGTCTGTTGCATTGTCCGCATCAGATGAAATATAAACAGTATCAACAATTTTTGCATTGCCGAGAGTTTCAATATATTCGGCAAAGCCCTGCTGACGCTCGGTATTGTTCTCGGTGTTTTCACCAGAACTTACTATACCTATATATATATTACTCTCATCCTTGCACAATTTTTCAACTGCCTCGCCTGCTTTTTTGCCGGCCTGAATATTATTTGTTCCGATAAACGCCTGTGTGTTTTTCACAGCAACATTGCTGTCTATCATAATAACCTTTATTCCGCTGTCAACCGCATCTTGCACAACAGGTGCGGTTTTTTCGTAATCTATCGCAGACAAAACAATAACATCAACATTGCGTGCAATGGCATTTTTTATCATCTTGTTTTGCGCCTTGCAATCCGACTCGTTGTCAGGGCCTTCAACAGTGACATCAAGGTTATATTCCGTTCCGGCAGATACGGCACCATTTTTCAAATCGCTCCAAAAATCGGAATCACTGCCCTTTGTGATGACGGCAACCTTGCCGTGAACAGATGTTTTTGCAGTGCTTGTGCATCCAATCAAGCATCCGACAGCGAAAACCAACACCAAAAGCGAAGCCAATATTTTTTTAATATTCATTTTCGTGTCCTTTCTCTATCATCGGGATTCTGACAGTAACGGTTGTGCCGACATCAAGCTCGCTTTCAATCTTAATACCGTAATGTTTGCCAAAATAGATTTTCAAGCGGTCGTCAACATTCTTAACTCCTATACCTCTCGAATCGCTTCTGCCCTTTTCAAGAATTTTTCTGCACTGCTCCTCGGTCATACCAAGTCCGTTGTCGGCAATAATAATCAAAATATCCTTACCGTCTCGCTTAACGGTGATTTTGATTTCGCCCTCGTCAACCATTCGGTCAAGTCCGTGATAAATTGCATTTTCAATAAACGGTTGAACTGTGATTTTGTTGCACATACAGTTGAGCAAATCCTCGTCAACATCAAACGAATAAGTAAACTGATTTTTATATCTATAACTTTGAATAATCAAATAGCTTTCTGCGTGCTTGAGTTCGTCACCGATTGTAATAAATTCATTTCCGTGGCTGATACTGATTCTAAAGAGCTTTGCAAGTGCGCCAACCATCTTGACAGCGTCCTTGCTGTTGTCCTGCTCGCACATCCACTGGATAGAATCAAGGGTATTGTACAAAAAGTGAGGATTAATCTGTGCCTGCAAGGCTTTGAGTTCCGTCTTGCGCAAAATAATTTCCTCGTTGTGCACCTTTTCCATAAGCGACTGAATCATACCAACCATATGCTCAAACGATGCTGAAAGCGTTTGGAATTCAACAACATTACTCATATCAGCATTGTACTTAAAGGTTTCTGCCTGCTTTTCAAAATCCTGCATAGATGAAACAAGTCGTCTTACAGGTCGGGTAACGGTTCGTGACAAAATCAAATAAATCACAAGAGAAATAAGCATACTGAAAAGAAGCGCAAACAAAAATCCGACAAGCAGTTGTTCCCTTACCGATTTTGTGACCTCATCATTATAGCTGACGCCGACAATTCGCCAATTGCAACCGCTCATTGACATAAGACAATAAATATTATCCTTTTCAATGTGAGTGCCGTCAGTCATCTTTGCAATCCTGTCTGTATTTTCTTTCTTTATACCCGAAAACAACATCTGCTGTTGCGGATGATAAACTACATCACCCTTTGAATTGATGATATAGCAATAGCCTCGCTGACCGATACTGATATTGTCAATATAGGTTGCAATCTGCGAAAACTTGTAATCAACAGCAACATAAACCTGCTGTTTGAACAGGCTTGAATATTCCTGCCTTACAATGGTTACCACCCAAGGATACTTGTTCCTGTACATTGCGTTGACATGAGGGTCGGTAACCGCAAAACCGCTTGACGCCGCAAAGAAATCCGCCTTGTCAAGAAGCATATCGGTTGCGCTGTCCTTTGCCTTGTCGTTGGTTTCGTTGCCGTACAAAAGAAGTCGCCCGTCATCGTCATAAATCATAACGCTGTAAACATCATCCTCAAGTCTTGCCGATGTTGACAAAACACTTTGGAGTTCCTTTTCACTTTCACAGCTGTTTGCTTCATCACAAAGATTGTTGAGTTTTTTCTTTATGGAGGACATATATCCCGACACTGCAACATCCGCCTGCGACACCGTTTGTTTGGATGACACAGCCGCCGAGTTAATCATCAACTTTTGGTGGAACATACCAAAGAACACAGTCGATGCAAACACCGAAAACAGTATTCCGCAAACAACAACCGCAATGATAAGAGGAGAAAGTTTTGTTTTTTTATACTTAAACATTGCCTGAACCTAAATGCTCCTCTCTGTATTTATTAGGCGACATACCGTAATATCGCTTGAAGCAATAGCTGAAATAATGCTGGTCGCTGTATCCGCATTTTTGCGATATTTCAAATATCTTCATAGAAGTGCACAAAAGCAAATCGCTTGCCGCCTTCATCCTGCGTTCCGTAACAAGAGAAACAAAGTTTTGCGACTTGGTTTTTTTGATGAGTGCACTCAAATAGTTTGGACTTACTCCGAGTTTTTCGCTTGCATCGGTCAAAGACAAGTCCTCATTCATATATTCATTATTAATGATTTGAAGAGCCTTGTCGCAAATAGATTCGCTCTCATGTCTTTGTGAGCGAGAAATCATATCTCTTGCATTAAGGCAAAGTGAGATAAGTTCCTTTTTGTATCTCTCATTATAATCAAACGAAAGACGGGAAGTGATGAAATTATTTGACGAAAAAAGTTCCGACAAAGCATTTGCATCCGACAAAACGCTGACACATCTGTGGGCAGTTGCAAGAATCTGAATAATGAGATAATCAATACCGCCCCTGCTTTTGCCGGCAAACATTTCTTCAAGATAATCGTTGATTTCCTGCTTTGTGCCAACCTTGAGCAACTGTTCAAGCCTGTCAACCGATTTGTCAACAGCCTCGTATTCAAAAGAACTTTTCGGTTCTTGGTCATTGATATATCTAATATCGCCCGCACCGTCAGAAGTGTATCGTCTGGCAGTGATGGCCTGTGTGCATGCAAATGCAAGCAATGACGGACGGTCAACGGTTTGGCTGATACCGATTGTGCATTTTTGAGAAAGAAGTTTCTTTGCACTTTGCACCATTTCAATAACAGGAAGTCGAAGTTTCGTTGACATATCCGCCGGAGTGCTTGTAACAAGAGTTACAATTCTGCCGTTTACAAGAAAACTCTCGCAGTCTGCATACTTGCCGACAATGGCATTAACAAAATCCATATGATGACTTTCGGTTACATTCTTGCCTTGCAAATTTTTGAATTTTGACACAACAACGCTGAAACAGTCGCCGTCACTTTTGACAATTCCAAGCCTCTTGGCGGTTTGAAGAAGCACTTCATCAGGGTAATTGTCATCACCTGTTCCGAGAAGAAGAGGAAGCAAAAACTCTGCCTTTTCAAGCCTGATTGATGTATTTTCATCAGAAGTTCCGCTTTTGAGTTGTTCGAACTCATAATCCATTTCCTCTCTGATTTTTACGAGTTCGTCACCGAGTTCCTGTGCGGAAATCGGCTTTAAAAGATAGCGGATAACATTATATTTGAATGCTTCCTGTGCGTATTCAAAATCATCGTAGCCACTCAAAATAACAAGTTTTGTGGCAGGACGAACCTCTCGAGCCTTGCGTGCAAGCTCAAGTCCTGTCATAAGTGGCATTTTTATATCTGTCAAAATGAGGACAGGCTCAAGTTTTTCGAGTTGTTCGAGTGCTTCAATTCCGTTTTCGGCATCGCCGACAACATTGAAACCTGCACCCTGCCAGTCAACACTTTTTATAACTGCCTCTCTCTGACGAGCTTCATCGTCAACAACAAGAACACTGTACATAATTTACCCTCTCATAATAATCAGTCGTTTTTTTATACTAATCTAATTTTTATTATATAAAATGTTCAGGAGTTTATCAAGAAATATTTATAGACAGAATTAACCAAAATGATTTTCAATGGGACTTCAGCTTTTGTTTTAAATAATTTAAAACAATATAATAGAATATAGACAGCAAAAGACTCAAGGACAAAAAACCTTGAGTCTTATTTTTCATTTACGAGTGCCGTCATCATTGAATGTAGTTTTCTTTAATAAGGATTATTAAATACAACGGTTAGAAGTTCTAACTGAAAAAATCTACAATAGTAGAAATTAATAAGGATTATTAAATTGGATGAACAACATACCTCAACTTGCATCTACAATAGTAGAAATTAATAAGGATTATTAAATATGACGATTATGACATTTGATTTAACATATCTACAATAGTAGAAATTAATAAGGATTATTAAATATGCGGATAAAATCGGGTCAACTGTCGGAATCTACAATAGTAGAAATTAATAAGGATTATTAAATCCTTAATTTGTTATATATGTCAAAAGATAAGTATATATTCTCTTGATATTTGATGTTTTTACAAAAAAGTCTATACATTTTCAATTTAACAACCCTTACGTTCTTAATTATATCACATTAACACCGAGTTTTGCAACTAACTAATCACGAAACAATCTGTATCTTCATTTTTTGCGTATCCACATTTATCAATTTTTGCAATTAGGATTTTCCATTATACTTCATCACAATTTTGTGCGTATTGCAACCATTCAGAATTTTTGATTGAAATATTAGCCTTGGTTTCATCGTCTGCTTGTTTAATTTGATTAATCGCCCACAAACCTTTTCTTGCGATATTGTATGCACCGTTTGAATCGGCATCACAAGGGAGAGAAGATGTAATGTCATAATTACGGCTGTCATAAAATTCACCATTTGAATTTTTCACAGGAGAAATCAAATAATCAACATCAACATTTTTTGAAATGCTGTTACGCATTTGAAGTGTCAGCGACAACAAGCCCATAAGTTTTTTGTAAAAGCTCTTTTCATCCATAGCAAGTATCTGCTCTTTCAAATTATCAGTGTAATCAATATCAAATTCAACAAACAAGTTCTTGAATTCATCATTAAGGACAACAACTTCACTATTAAATTTGTTGTTATTTTCAGGATCTCTAAATGTTCGGATTCTGTCACCATATGTGCAGACCGTCCATTCTCTCTTGAAGTCAGCATTACATTTTGGGAAATTATCATAATTAAAACTGAACTCAAAATAATTCTCTTTTTCGTTATATCTGATTTCGTCAAATTTACTAAAAAATTCTTTTGAAGCAGAAACGCTATTATACTTTGGCTTGAGCAAGTTAACAAAACCTGTTGTTGGGTCAATCTTACTTGTAAGCCAAGCAGGGATATAGAATATAATTCCGTCCTGTCTGCCATTTCTGACCTTGGTTGCCTCATTCGTCAACTGATAAGCATTCAGCAAACCGCCCATTTCATTTGGATCAAGTTTTTTATCAACAAGATAATTTAACTTTTGGGTTAACATTCTTTCAAACTTTTGATAAACTTGCTTTTCAACCTTTTTTCGGCTGTTAACAAAACCTGAATTCAAATCTTCCATAGCAATAACAGCATCATATTTTACAACAAGCTGACAAATCTTATGAACAACCTGACTGATATAACCTTCTTTTAGCTCTTTAATATTTCCGATAGTTTTCCAGCTTTTTCTTGCTTCGTTTCTTTTTTCTTCTCGGTCATTGAGCAATTTGTGATAATCGGTTTTATATCCGTTATCTGCTTCGATAACATTCAAAGGCACTTGTTCAACAAGTTTGCCGTTTCCGTCAACAACGCAAGCATAAACAAGGTTTCTTTCACCTCTGTCAATTCCGATAACATATGTATCCTCACTATTTTTTAAGACATTACGGACATCATCGTTTATATAACCCTTGCTATTTGCCTTAAAATTAAGAACAATCGGCAAATGAAGTTGAAATTGCGGTTTTGTATATCTCATATCCTTTACAATATCATATTCAAAAGTACTTGTCTTTTTAACATTGTTAGGATTTTTATTATCAATAGGCTGATTTTTTGGATGAACGATCATTTCATTCTTGTCGATGCTCGGCTTACGATAGAACATTTCTGCACCACCTGAAAGCTTATAAACAACATCTTCCAGATTACGCTCATCAAACAACATTTTAAAGTACAAAGTATGCAAATTCGGAGTACCTTTGCTCTTGCGATTTTCAGAAAAGTCTTTGTTGTAAAGTTGGAACATATACAAACTTCCGTTATCAACCATTTCTTCCAAATATGATTCGGATATTTTTCTATATCCAATTGAATATCCTTGGTCAGACACTTCTTTAAAAAATTTTGAAATATCCTCATAATCATTTGTTTCTGAAAAATCAAAATCAAATTTAGACCAATCCGGATGATTTTCAATAGACGCTTTATAAAAATCAATAAATTTATGGCAATCATCCAAATTAAAGCTATCGCCTTTTTTGAACGATCCTGTCGCCCTTATATTTAAGATTTCGTCCGAAGGATTAAACAAATCTTTATTACTTGTTGCAAAAAATACTTTTGGCAACATTTTACTTGGCTCAGGCAACAACTTATAATCAATTTTCTCAAACGGACTGCTTTCGTCCTCCGGAAAATCTTCAAACAATTTGCTTTTACCCTTTTCCATAATAGCCAAATAATACTTTTCGCCATTCCTTAACAATACAGAACGATAAGCTCGCTCCTTATTTTTATCCCAACCGGCTAAAAATTGAGGGTTTTGGAAATTAAGTTTTATCTTGTCATTTGAATATGGCTTTTGAGTAATATGATTTCTCACCTTGTTATATACTGCGTCTACTTGTCTTATTTCTTCAAAGCACTCAAGAAACGCACCATAAAAAGCATTATCTTTTGATTCCTCTTTTCCTGTTCCGCAAAGAGGTTTCAAAAACGCTTCATAATTCTTGATTGAATCCAAGAAACTCTTAATCAATTCAATTGCGTCATCATTCTTTGACAATCTTTTGCTGTGCGAATACTCGTTTGACAACAAATCTTTTGCATTATTATATGCAGTCTTTATATCAGCATACAAGGATGCAGATTCATCCACAAGATAATCCACAATACTTAAATCCGAATTTGCAAGTCTTTGTAATTCAGAAACAGAAAAGCTCTTTATCTTTTTAAATTCTTTGTCTTCCTTCTCATAAAACTTTTCTTCATTTTTACCTTTTTTATGAGTCGATTCGTACTCATCATTCCAATTATTTCTGATAAGCGACCAATCACCAAACACCTTTTTTGAAATATCTGTCACTGCCACACCTGATGAAATAAAGATATTGTCTGTGTTATAATTCGCAATATCCGACATCAAATCATTAGCTTTTTCCAAAGATTCAGCAATATTGTCATAAAGAACATTGATTGAATTCAAAACCTCATTGTCATCCTTGAACTTTTCAGGTATAAATGACAACGAACTTCTATCACTCAATATTTGTTTATACAACGGCTTTAACAACGGAAGTTTTTTGCTTTTATCTGATTTGGCAATTTGCTGATTATAAAGATTTATTTTTTCGTTTAATCCCTGAACTTTAGACGCATCGCTATTGCTATATCCACCTATAATGTTGTTATATTTTTCAATTCCTGACTGTGACAACACAAAATTGAAATAATCAACAGAAAAGACATCTTGAACATCAACATTATAAACACCATTAAAATTGGCGTTTAACTCATCAACGGCTTTTTGTGGCAAAGCAAGAATAACCTTTTCAAAACTTTTAACATTATCCAAGAATTTAGGCAAATTGTCATTTATGCAACGATATGGCACACCCGTGCTTTTTTCTTCGTCAGTATAAATGTTTTTTCTATTTTCCCAAAAGCCTTGAAAATATGTAGAAAAATCATTAAATTGTTCCAAGGTTTCTATTTCTTCATCTTGGGTTAAAAATTCAGGCAACAACTCTCTGATAAACTCCTTTTTTGATAACAAAGGATATATTTTTACACCATCAACAGTATACTCCTTCATTGCTTTTGAGATTTGTTTTCTCATGGAAGCCTCAAGAGACTCAATTTTCTTTACTTCGGAATCAGATTTGTTTTGCTTAAAATAAAGCTCACAATATTCATCAACACCATTTAAAACAACCGAATTCAATGCAGATTCAATAAAATTTTTATGGTATTCATCCATATAACCTTTTACTTTAATGTAGTTTTTTGCACGCTCCTCATCTTCCTCAAGCAAAAACTTTTTGTAAAAGTTATCTTCAGTTTTCCCCCAAGGAATCAACGCCATTCTGATTGTTTTTGACAAACTATACACATTTACGAAGTTATCTTTTATCATAACAACACCTCTTTTATACATTAAAAATAAATATGCAAAAAGTTTCGATATAACAATTATACCATTTATGCACAAAAAGTACATATCATTTTTAAAAAAGTCCATAAATTGTCCCATATATTTCTATATAATAAAAAATCAGGCTCAACGAAAAAATCCTTGAGCCTATAATTATAACGATATGCTAAACAATCAACACCTTTTAGTTCAAATTGCAAGCAAGTTTTTGATTGCTTCCATATAGATTTCCACTGCTTCCTCCATTTCGGAAACAAGGATGTATTCATCTGCACCGTGGATACGATAATCCACTCCCAACTTTTCGGGGCCAAATGCAATGATATTTTTCAGCGACTTTGCATAAGTTCCGCCACCGATAACCATCGGCTCGTTTTCTGTGTCGCCCGTCACATCCACATAAGCCTTGTACAGTGCATTTACAAGCGGAGATTCCCTCGGATAAAACAACGCCTCGCCGATTTCGGTGATTTCAATTCGACCGTTTTCGTCCTCCAATTTGCCGTCTACCAATTTCAAAATGTCGTCTTTTTTGAATGTCACAGGCACACGAATATCAATCGAGCAAGAAATCACGCCGTCAGCGGTTTTTACAATTCCGTTGCAGAATGTCAACTCGCCGAATTCATCGGAAATTTTGAGACCGACTCCCTCGCCGTCACAAGCTGTGCCGATATGCTGATTGTAGAACTTCACGAAATCGTCCTCAAAACCTACCTTTGCAAGACATTCCATAGTCACACCTGCTGCATTGACACCGAAGTTCGGAGTGCTTGCGTGAGCCGGCACACCTTTGGCATAAATCGTGATTTGCCCGTTTTCATCGGTAGCCTTGTATTCCTGCAACTTTGATTCGGAAAGTGCCTGTTCCAACTTTTCTTTAAGTCCGATTTCTGACGGAACAACCGTGGTGCAAGTGTCGCAAACTGCGTTTGAAACAAAGCCACCGTTCATAGAAATTATCTTTGTCTTTTTCGAATAAGCCATCATTGTGAGATGACCTTTTTCGCCGTGAATACACGGGAAATTTGCATCGGGAGTAAAACCGCAAGACAGCTCCTCCTCGACCTGATTGTAATGCTCCATACACTTTGAGCCTGTTTCCTCGTTGCAACCCATAATCAAACGAACTCGCTTGTTCAATTCAACGCCCGATTCACGAAGCAATTTCATAGCATACAAAGCCTCGATTACAGGACCTTTATCATCAGTTGTGCCACGACCGTAAACGCAGTCGCCGTCACGAGTGAGTTGGAACGGGTCATAGCTCCAATCACCGCCGACAGGAACAATATCCAAATGCCCTGCAATGCCGACAATTTCTTTGCCCTCGCCCATTTCTGCATAACCACAGTAATTGTCAAGATTTACGGTTTTGAAGCCAAGATCATCGGCAATTTTGAGTCCAACCTCAAGTGCCTTTGACGGACCGTCACCAAAAGGCTTACCCTCTGACGGAGTGCCGAGTTGCGAATCAATTTCTACTAACTTGCCGAGATTTTCAAGCATTTCATCGGACAAAGCGTGGATTTGTTCTCTTGTATTCATATTCATCCCTCAATGTTAGTGTAAATAATTATTATGTGATAATCATACCACATTCATCACGAAAATCAAAGGGATAAATAAAAGGTGAAGCAGTTTCGCCTCTGCCTCACCTCTGCACTCAAAACAATTGCCACACATTTATTCTTTGGATTCATTCAACACAGTCATTTTCAGCAAAACATAGGATTTTGGATAATTTGCTTTGACAAAATCCTCATCGTTTTTCTCAAAAACAGTTTTTATATGACTGTAAAAATCATTAAAGTATTCCTGCGGATTATTCGGATTTGCTTTTATTGCCTCATCGCCAAGCATTTCAATCAAAACAGAAAGATACATATCTGCATACAAGCCTTTTTGATTACCCTGCAAAAACTTTGAATAAACATATTTCAATGTGTAAAACGCCAAATAACACAGCGGATTAAACCAATGCAATATCAAAAGAAGATACGCAATTATTTTTAGCACATTATCACAACGCTTGATATGATATTTTTCGTGTTGCAACACATATTGCAAAAAATCATCACTTACATTGTACGGAATATATATTTTCGGCTTAAAAGCTCCTATTATGAACGGTGACGATATTCCCTCTGCCTGATATACATTATCATTAAACAAAACAGCTGTATTGAGGCTTTTTCTGAGGCGAATATATTTTACCGCAGAATAAATGACAAGCGAAAATATACCGATTGCCCATACAGAAGACAAAACCAACAATACCCAATCAACATTTGCCCAATACAAATAGCTTGAAGTAATATCCCCAATGACAGAATCTGTATTAGGCAAGCCTACGCTCACATTATTTGCTGTTTGATTTGGAGCGGATTTGATATAATCCATAGATGATGTATCGTCCGACTGGACCCTTGTCATATCAAACGGCTTCAAGCTGAACAGACTGACAATCGACTTAAAACTGACAGGGCAAACAAGCCTAAATCCCACAACACTCCAAAGCAAATAGGAATATTTTTTAGGCAGATTTTTCAGGAAAAAGCGAACAACAAGCACCGCCAATATGACATAACTTGCGGTTATGCTCATATTCAGAACACCTATAAACAAATCGGTCATAGTCATTCCTCCTTGTATGAATCAATAAGGTTTTTCAATTCCTCTGCTTCTCCGTTGCTGATTTTTCGTCCGTTCAAAAATGCTGTCAAAAAACTCGGCAACGACCCGCCAAAGGAATTTTCAACAAATCTTGCACTTGTATATTCCTGAACATTTCTTTTTTCAACAAGCGATTTTATATGCGAATTTTCATTTTGCGCAAAACCTTTTTCGCACATTTTTCTAAGCACGGTATAAGTGGTGGATTTTTTCCATCCGAGTGCTTTTTCGCATTTTTCGACCAATTCGTGCGAGGTCAAAGGCTCATTTTCCCAAATCACATTCATAAACCTATAATCGCTTTCGCACAATTTCAAATCCATAACATCACCTCATTTCGGTTTATAACTATCGACCTCACTTGTAGTCTATAACAATAAACCAAATTTGTCAAGCACAAAAATAAAAATAGCGAAGCAGATAAATATCTACTTCGCTATTTTGGTACGCTGGAAGGGACTCGAACCCCCGACCTACTGGTTCGTAGCCAGTCACTCTATCCAGCTGAGCTACCAGCGCATATGCAAGTGTTTTTCACTTGCGCAAATTACTATAACACATTGCACAATAAAATGCAAGCATTTTTTTGCAAATATGCTAAATAATTTTTATATTATTTTTGCGGATTGTCTGCAATGAACTTTTCAAGAAAGTCTGCCGACATCTTTACAAGGTCACCGCATGGACGCTTTTTATAATAGGTATCCGTTCTTTTTTCGGGTTGTGGATTATCAAAGCCGTCTTGAGTTAATCCCAACAAATCACGGCAAACGACCGAGCCGTTTTTATCCTTAAATTCACCTGCCACCTTTTGAACATCGGCATAGAGTTGTGCCTTTGCATCGGCATCGGTTGGGTCTGAATAGCCGTAAAGTGCGGACAAAACAAACGCAGTTCCGCTGACTGTTCCGCAAACCTCTCTCATTCTGCCCATTCCGCCGCCAAATCCGCCTGTAAGACGGGCAATCAGTTTGCTGTCCATTCCGACTTCATCGGCAAAAGCAAGAGCCACCGACTGTGAGCAATTATAGCCCTGCTCAAAATATTCCTTTGCAATATCGCCCTTTGACATTATTCGTAATCCTCTGAAACATCTGTAATATCGGTAAACACAGCCTCTAACTCCGTGTTATCCTTAACAGCGAAAGTATACACCTCGTTTGATGAAACTCTCTTGCCGTTTTTGTACCAACCGTCAAATTCAAAATCATCATCAGCTCTGGCAATAACGGTGCACTTCTCGCCCTCTGCATAAGAGCCGTCACCTTCGACCTCGCCACCCTGCGAACAACTTACGGTTACAGTGTACTCAACAGGAGCGGCGGTTGTTGACTCGGTTGTAGGTTGAGTGGTTGATTCTGTTGTCGGCTCGGTTGTTGGAGGAGCAACTGTTGTTGACGGTGCTTCGGAAGTTGAAGCAATCGGAATTGATGTGTCCTCAACATTGTTATTCTTTTTTGAATTGCTGACAAGAACAGCCACAAGAGCCGTGACGGCAATTGCAAGAACAACTGCAAGCACAACTATTATTATAACGGTTTTTTCTTTTTTCTTATCCTGCTCTGATTTTGCAGGTGCACCTTGAGTGCTTCTTTGTTGAGGGGCAGACTGTCTTTGATTGGACTGAACAACAGGCGCAACCCTTGTTTTGCCCATATCGTCCTCATTAATTATTTCATTATCATTATCTTCATCATCATAAAGAGGAGAACCACAATTTTGGCATATATATAAATTATCGTCGTTTTCGCTTCCGCAATTCTTACATCTCATAATGCATACCTCCGCATTTTTGATAATTATAACACATATAATGGTTTAGTACAATACGATTATCATTTTATCATAAATTTTTAACAAAAAAAGTATTAGTTTTTAATTAATTTTGAATTATTTTGCATTTACCTATTGACTTTTATCCTGATTTGTAATAAATTTATGGTGTAAATGTTTTCTGTAAAGACGGAAGCAGATTAAGGAAAGGGGATCCCCATAAATGAAGAAACTAATCAAAAGTATTACATGTTTGGCTTTGGTTGCTGCTCTTGTAGCTTCTCTCGCAGGATGTGCAAAGCTTAACTATGTAACAAACGGAACAATCACAGCAATTCAAGAAGTAAAGTCAGGCGACTGGAAGAATGCCGGCAAAGACGGCGAAGCAGACGCAGCAGCTGAAGAAGATGTATCTGTTCTTGACAAGCCATTTGAAGCAGGCACATACGGCGGTGTTGAATTCAAGAGCCTTGAAGATGTTGCAAACTACTATGTTGAAGCTTACAACTACACAAAGACACTTACCGCTCAGTACAAGGATGCTGACGGCAACACAAAGACATTCTACAAATTGCTCGGTACTGAAGATTTGCAGGTTGGCGATGTTATGATCGACGGCAAAGCAAACAGCACAATCAACAGCCTTGTTCCAAGCATCGTTGGTCCTATGTTTGACGCTAACTCATGGAGCCTTGTTCCAAGCGGAAGCAGAGAGCCTGAATACGACAACAACCTCGATGACAACACAAGAAAGAACGACAACGACTACAGAACATCTGCATTCAAGGCTGAGTACATTCTTGACGCAAATGTTGTTGACAACGGCGACGGCACAATCACATTGACAATTCAGCCTAAGCAGGAAGAACTTGCTTTCCGTGGTGAAGGTCCTCAGGGTTCATTCTTTGAAGTTCTCGGCGACATCACAGGTGCTGTTAAGAGCATCACCGTACTTTCATTCACAGAGGGTGACGCTTCAGATAACGTAAAGGTTATGTACAAGGGTGGTACAGGTTCTGTAACTATTGATACAAAGACAAAGGAAATCGTTTCTGCTCACTACACAATGGTTGCTAATGTTGATGTTACACACGCATGTATCGCAATCATCAAGGACAAGAGCGCATCTGTTAAGATCACTTACACAAACGAATATCCTGCATCTGATGAATACCTCAAGGAAAGAAGAGGTATCACAAGATTATAATCAACCGATTATAAGTGAATACAAACTAAAAGCTACGGAAAATTCCGTAGCTTTTTTGTTGCCTGCAAAGTGAACACAACACAAATAAAGACGAGGAACAATATCATTCCTCGCCTTTTGATTTTAGTGCTATCACACATTATATGTCATTACAGTTTCTATAAATCTTGTTTCCATAAACGGCTTGCTGTAAGCAACTGTGAAACCTTTTGAAATCATATAATCAATATATCTTTTGCTGAATGTGTCGTACACAAGCGTTACATCCTCTTTTTCGGCATAAGCAATTGCCTCGTCAATCAATTCTTTCAGATTATCAAAATCGCCGTTAGGGTCATTATAAAAAGTCATAACTCTTGCCGGTTTTACATACGACAACAGTATTTCACAAATGTTTTCCAAATTTTCTCTGTGAACAAAAATTTTCGATGAAAAGCTATACTTTTTCATTCTTTGCCCCGACAAGCCTTTGAACTTATATTCAAAATCCTGCGGGTCAACAAGAGTGACCATTGCGGTTGCTAACTTGTCAACAAACACGATTTCGTCATCTGCAAGGCGAGGAATATAATATTTCATATAATCCTCAATAAACTGCGAACGCTTGTTTATATCACTGCAAAAATACATAAACAACGGCTCTTTGATAAATTGCTTGCCAAACCGAGCCGAAACCGCATCAAGCGTTTTTTTATCAATACTGTTAATTAACATACATTCACTCTTTCATTAATCCATAGTTTTGAGCTTTGCTTCTTTTTCAAGTTTTTTGGTTGTGGCACGGAACATAACAGCAGCCAAAACAATGCAAAAAGCATCTGCAACCGGCTGTGCCCAGATAATGCCCTCAAGACCTGCAACCTTGTTCATAATAAACATCATCGGCAAGAAAATCAAACCCTGTCTGCCTGCTGCAAGAACAAGTGATTGAGCACCCTTGCCCATTCCCTGAAACGCAAAGTTGATGATAAACATTATGCCAAGGAATGTGCCCGGAGCCATAAGTGCGGTAATCATTTTTACACCGTATTCAATAACAGCCTCGTCATCAATGAACACACCGATAACCTGTCGTCTGCAAACAAGATAGAACACGGTTACACTTGCACCGATAAGGACATTGCACATCATACCAAAACGAATACTTTTCTTCATTCTCTGATAATTCTTTGCACCGTAGCAATAACCTACAAGTGGCTGAATACCTTGCGCAAGACCGATTTGAAGCATAACAACAAGCATATTTGCCTTCATTGCAACACCCATTGCAGCAACGGCATTGTCGCCGTACTTTGCAAGGAAAATGTTTACAACAATATTAGAAAGCGACATAAGCAAATTGTTGAGGGAAGCAGGGAGTCCGACGCTGACAACGCCTTTAATGATGCCGTTCTTTGCCGAAAATCTTTTTGTCGAAATCGACAAAATCGACTTGCCTCTCATAAAGTAAACAATAAAATAGAGAACGGAAGCTATATTGCCGATAACGGTTGCAATAGCTGCACCCTTTACGCCCATATTAAAACCAAAAGGCAATGTTATGCCGAAAAGTTTATTGCCCGGAGCAAGGATGAAAATCGGGTCAAGAATAATATTTATAACCTGACCGATTACCATACCGATCATTGATTCCTTTGCAGCGCCCTCACCTCTTACAAGATTGCACGTAACAATACTTGTTACGCTGAAAACACCGCCGAGTGCAATCCAAAACATATAATCGCAAGCAAAGTCGATTGTGAAATCACTTGCACCGACAAGGTACAAAATCGGACGCTTGAAAGCAATGAAAATTGCAGACAACACAGCCGCAACGATTATACCGATATAAGTACAAAATGATGAAATCGACTTGATTTTTTCTTTTTTACCCTCACCGAGTGAACGGCTGATATACGCACATCCGCCTACACCAAAAAGGTTGCCCACTGCAAGAAAAAACAAGAACACAGGCATTGCAACCGAAACGGCGGCTACCTGATTTTTATCGCCTGTTTGACCTACGAAAAAGGTGTCTGCAAGATTGTATATAACATTTATAAGCATACCGAGCATACTTGGAATTGCCAAAGTTCCGACAGCCTTTGGCACAGAATAATCGGTAAAAACGAGTGTGTTGTTTTTTCTTTCTTTTGCCATAATCAACCAAAAAGTAAATCTGTTAAATTTACCAAATCCTCCATTTTAAGATTTTCTGCCCTTACGGTTGAAGCAAGACCGAGCTGTGCAAGTGCATTTGTGACATCTGCCTTTGACTTGCCGAGTGAGTTTGAAAGCGAATTGACAAGAGTTTTTCTTCTCTGTGCAAAGGCACTTTTTACGAGCGAGAAAAACTGCTTTTCGTTTTTGACTTCAAATTCAGGCTCATCCCTGACTATAATCTTGATAACGCTTGAATCAACCTTTGGACTTGGCATAAAGCACTCTCTGCCGACATTGAAAAGAATTTCACTTTCGCCATAATAATTAACCGCAACGCTGACCGCACCGGCTTCTCTTGAGCCGATAGGTGCACAAAGTCGCTCCGCCGCCTCCTGCTGAACCATAACTTCAATCTCCGATACGGGAAGTCTGCTCTGCAAAAGCATCATAATAACAGGAGAAGTGATATAGTACGGCAAATTTGCGCAAACTTTGACCGTTTTGCAATCCGCAAATTTTTCCGCAATAAGCTGTTTTAGGTCGATTTTCATAACATCGCCCTTGACAAGCTCAAAATTGTCATAATCGGCAAGAGTCTGCTCCAAAACAGGATAAAGACGCTCATCAAGTTCAACAGACACAACCTTGCCTGCCCTTTTGCAAAGCTCTTTTGTGAGGACGCCGACACCCGGTCCAACCTCAAGAACGCCTGTTTTTTCATCAGCCTTGAGCATCTCTGCCATAGTTGGGCAAACGCTGTCATCAATTATAAAATTCTGACCCAATGCTTTTGAAAAATTGAAGCCGTGGGCTGAAAGTATCTTTTTCACCGTGTTGTAATCGCACAAATTGTAATCCATAGTCTGCCCTCCCGATAATTTCGCCGTATATTTTACCATATTATATATACTATATCAAGTGTGGCGGTTTACAAAAATAAAGTGTTGACTTTGATGTTTTTTGTGCTATAATACCTTTAGTCGGCTAAATATTAGCCGACTAAATAATTTTCGGAGTTGTTATTTTGAACAAGAAAAAATGTTGTTGTCCACCACCTCCGCCAAAGGGACATATTGCCCCAAGAATCGGTATGGTGGCGAGAATGGAAAGAGTAAATTTTAACAAAGCCGTTGCCGATGAAGGACTGTTTGCCGGTCAGCACAAAATCATTATGTTCCTGAAAATTCAGGGCAGTGCAACAATCGGACAGATAGCCGAAGAAACAGGCACAGCACCATCGACCGTATCGGTCAGCATCAAACGAATGGAAAAAGCCGGCTTTGTTAAAAAGAGAGAAAGCAAAACAGACGGAAGAAGAATAGAAATTTATCTAACTGAAAAGGGCAATGCCGTTCCTGAAAACATCAGGCAAAAGATGGACGCAGAAGAGGAAATGCTCACAAACGGTCTTACGGATGAAGAAATTGCGACTTTGTCGGATTTGCTTGACAAAATAATAGAAAACTTTATAAAGGAGGAGTCCGAATGATAAAAAAACTATCCAAATATCTCAAAGGTTTGGGTTGGCTTTGTGTGGCAAGTGCCCTGGGTATGATTGTTGAAGCCATGTGCGAACTTGCACTTCCGTCAGTTGCAAACAGCGTGTACGAAATGGTAAAAACCTCCACAGGCGACCCTGCCGACCTAAAACTCAAAATAGGAAAAATCGGATTGCTTATGCTCATAATGGCAATTGTCGGATTTTGCGGTGGCTTAATGACAATGAAAACATCATCTGTTGCAAGCCAAAAATTTTCATACAGATTAAGAAAAGCGATGTACGACAAAATCTCATCATTTTCATTTAAGAACATTGACACATTTTCAACATCATCACTCACAACAAGATTGACCAATGATGTGACAATGCTCCAAAACACACTTATGATGGGACTTCGTATTTTAGTCAGAGCACCTGCATTACTCATTGTATCGGCTGTTTTTGCATTTTCAATCAACGCAAAGCTATCAATGATTTTGCTTGTTCTCTTCCCTGTTATGATTGTTATCATTGCGGTTATTCTCAAATTCGGTTTTCCTATGTTCCAAAAGATGCAAAAGAAAATCGACAACATCAACCGTGTTGTACAGGAAAACCTCATAGGCATCAGAGTTGTAAAGGCTTATGTTCGTGAGGACAGAGAAAAAGATAAATTCCACGAAGCGTCCGACGACCTTGCAAATCAAGGCTCAAAAGCATCGGGACTTATCATCACGGTTATGCCTATTATGATGTTGCTTATGAACTTTGTAATTATTTACATCTATTACAAAGGCTCGATTGACGCAAGTAACAAACTTATGGATGTGGGTCAAATTTCGGTTTTGGCAAACTACATTGTACAGGTACTTATGAACATAATGATGGTATCTATGCTTATGCTTCAGCTCACAAGAGCAAAGGCTTGCGGTGACAGAGTTGTTGAAGTCCTCGACACCGAAATTGACATTGTTAATCCTGAAAATCCTTTCAAGCCTACAGAATCAAAGGGCGAGGTTGAGTTCAAAAATGTTTCGTTTGGCTACAATGACGGAATGGACATTCTCACAGATGTCAGCTTCAAGGCAAAGGCAGGCAGTGTTGTGGGAATTATCGGCTCAACGGGCTGCGGCAAATCAAGTCTTGTGAACCTCATTCCTCGACTTTATGATGTTTCAGGCGGTGAAATTCTTGTTGACGGTGTCAATGTTAAGGACTACGACATCGAGGCTCTCCGTGAATTGATAGGCGTTGTGCTTCAAAAGAATGTACTTTTCACAGGTACAATCAAGGAGAACATCAAGTGGGGCAAGCAAGACGCAACAGATGAAGAAATCATCTCCGCTTGCAAGGCTGCACAGGCACACGACTTTATTATGAGCCAGCCTGACGGATACGACACAGAACTTTCGCAAGGCGGTTTGAACCTTTCGGGCGGTCAAAAACAAAGACTTTGTATCGCAAGAGCAATTATCAAACAACCAAAAATTCTTATTCTTGACGACTCAACTTCTGCCGTTGACACAGCAACCGAAGCAAAAATCAGAGAATGTTTCTACAAAGAACTCAAAGACACAACAGTTTTGATTATTGCACAAAGAATTTCATCGGTTGCTCAAGCAGACGAAATCATCGTGCTTGATGACGGCAAAATCGACAGCGTAGGCAACCACGAAGAACTTATGCAAACAAGCGAAATCTATCAGGAAATTTATAAAACACAGCAGAAAGGAGTAATGGAATAATGCCGGGACCACAAAGACGCGGCGTGCCTGAACAAAAGCCCAAGGACGCAAAAAAGACTTTAAAGCGTATTTTGTCATATATCGGCAAAAGCAAGGCACTGTTATTCGTAGTATTTCTTTCTCTCATTATGGCAACCGTTTGCCAAATGGCAGCATCTTATTGGCTAAAGCCGATTTTGGACGATGTTGCATCATCAATCCAAGCAGGCAATTTTGCCACAGAGGGTATCAAACAGTTGATTAAAAACCTTGTAATTGTTTCGGCATTTTACATTGGTGCTTCACTGTTTATATTCTTGCAGTCAAAAATTATGGTAAAACTTGCATACAGAACATCAAACATCATAAGAAAAGATTTGTTTGACCACTTGCAAACATTACCGCTGAAATTCTTTGACGGGCAAACACACGGCGAGATCATGAGCCGTTTTACAAACGATGTTGACAACATTCAAATGATGCTTGAGCAATCAATTGTTCAGCTTGTTTCATCAGTTTTCAGCTTCATCGGAATCATCGTTATGATGATTGCGCTTGAATGGAGATTGTTCATCGTTGCGCTTGTGTTCCTCATCATAATGATTGTGAACACAATGAGAATTGCAAAGAGCACAAGAAAATACTTCAAGGCTCAACAAAAGGCGCTTGGCGAAATGAACGGCAACATTGAAGAAACAGTTGAAGGAATGAAGGTTGTCAAGGTGTTCAACCACGAAGAACAGGCAAAAGACGACTTTGAACAGCTCAACGAAAATTTCCGTGAAGTTGCCACAAAGGCAAACTATTACAGCGGAATTATGGGACCTGTTTCAACAGGAATCAACAACGCATCATATGCAAGCGTTACTCTTGCGGGCGGACTTCTTGTTTTGACAAAAGGTATGAGCATAGGTACATTCTTCACCTTCCTCAGCTATTCAAAACAGTTCACCCAACCTATCAACCAAATTATGAACCAAATGAACAATGTGTTCTCTGCCCTTGCAGGTGCAGAACGAGTATTTGCTGTTATGGACACCGAAAGTGAAATTGACAACGGCACTGTTACTCTTGAAGAAGAAGCAACCGAAAACGGCAAGATTTGGAACTGGATTGACGGCGACAAAAAAATTCCTGTTAAGGGCGAAGTTGTTTTCAAGGAT
The DNA here is from genome assembly GCF_900167205.1 of Eubacterium coprostanoligenes. Lineage (GTDB taxonomy): Bacteria > Bacillota > Clostridia > Oscillospirales > Acutalibacteraceae > Eubacterium_R > Eubacterium_R coprostanoligenes. The sequence goes on along the minus strand of NZ_FUWW01000002.1, from coordinate 24,662 downwards.
GTAACCTTTGGCTATGTTGAAGACAAAATTGTTCTCCACGACATCAATCTTTACGCAAAGCAGGCACAGAAGATTGCGTTTGTTGGCTCAACAGGTGCAGGCAAAACAACAATCACAAACCTCATCAACAGATTCTACGACATTCAAGAGGGCACAATAACCTATGACGGAATCGATATCAAGAGAATTAAGAAATCTGATTTGCGCCGTTCTCTTGCAATGGTGCTTCAAGACACTCACCTATTCACAGGCACGATTATGGATAACATCCGCTACGGCAGACTTGACGCAACCGATGAAGAATGTGTCGAAGCATCAAAACTCGCAAGTGCACATTCATTCATCAAGCATCTTCCGGACGGCTACAACACAGTCATTACATCAGACGGTGCAAACCTCAGCCAGGGTCAGCGCCAACTTCTTGCAATTGCAAGAGCTGCGGTTGCAGACCCGCCTGTTATGATTCTTGACGAGGCGACCTCATCAATCGACACAAGAACGGAGGCGCACATCGAGCACGGTATGGACAGACTTATGATTGGCAGAACGGTATTTGTAATTGCCCACAGACTTTCAACTGTTCGAAATTCAAACGCAATTATGGTTCTTGAAAACGGCGAAATCATTGAGCGTGGCGACCACAACGACCTGCTTGCGCTCAAAGGCAGATACTATGAACTTTGCACCGGAAAAGCACAATTATCGTAAAAAGTAAAAAAATATTTACAATTTACAAAATATTAAAAAAAACCTTTACAAATAATAGACTTCGTGTTATAATCAAGTTAACTTATAGTGAGTAAATGTATACGAATGAATATTTAATGTTTATTGAGGTGTTATTATGAAAAAGTTTATTTCTATTGCTTTGTCAGCAGTTATGTTGATTTCAGCAGGCGCTATCAGTGCAATGCCTGTTATGGCAGCCGGTGTATCAAGCCCTGGTTCATCAGAGGTTACAACAAAGCCTGCAGTTGATACAGAGCCTGTTATTATTACAGTTAACTCAGAAAAATCATCAGATGTCACCTATACAAAAGAAGATTACAAATACACTTTCTCTTATTCAGGTAAGGGCGAAGTTATTGACTGGGAATTTCCTAACATGATTGAAGGCGTTGACTACTCTGTTCTTTCAATGTCTGATGACAACAGCAAGATTGTAATCGAACTTACCGAATCAGGTAAGAAAAAGAAACTTGTTGCAAACGCTGTTGTTAAGAACTCAACCGCTTCAAAAGAAGACGGTGAAGTTGACGAAAACGACAACGACACAGCAAACAAAGACAACAGCAACACTTCACCTGCAACAGGTGCTGCAATGGCTGGTATCGCTATGGCAGGTACAGGTGTAGCATTGCTTGCAATTTCAAAGAAGAAAAAAGACTAATTCTTAAATCAATCAAGAACCTGTAACAATTGTTACGGGTTCTTTTTTAAAGGTGAGTACAATGAATAACGACAACAAAAGTTCGGGCGGTCGCACAAGAAAAATAATTGTCCTCTTGGCAGTTATTTTGATTGTTGTAGGAGTTGGAATAATGCTGTTTCAAGCTATTTCAATCCAAAATGCAAAAAATAAAGATGCCGAACTTACATCATCAACAACAACTCAAACATCAACTGAACAAGCAACAGTTGCGAACAAAATTGATTTTGATTCATTAAAAAAGAAGAATAAAGAAATCTACGCTTGGATAAAAGTGCCGGGAACAAAGGTAAACTACCCTATTGTTCAAAGCAGCACGGATGACGCATTTTATCTCAAGCACAGCGCAACAGACAAAAGCTATTCATCAAGCGGTGCTGTATATACACAAAGTATGAACAAAAAGGATTTTACCGACAGAGTGACGGTTATTTACGGTCACAACGGCTACGGCGACACCTATTTCACAACGCTTCACAGATTTGAAAAGCAAGATTTCTTTGAAAAGCACAAAAAATTCGTGATTTACACAGCTAACGAAAAACTGACATACAGAATTGTATCTGCGTTTAAATATGACGACAGGCATATCATGAACAGTTTTGATTTCCACGATGACAACATTTTCAAAGAATTCATTGAAATGGTTCAAAATCCAACATCTTCTAACAAAAATGTTTCAAATTCTCTTGACAAAGAAATCACGATAGACGATAATATTGTGGTATTGTCCACTTGCTTTACAGGACAAAAAAGCAACAGATATTTAGTATGCGGAGTATTAGTTAAGAATGAAAAAACCAATTGATCCAAATTTAAATTCAAACGAGAGTGAGGATATACTCTTCAACGGCGGATATGATGAAAACAAAATCATAGAAGTTGAACAGTCGTCAATCAGCAATAAAACGCAAAATGATATTCAAACTCAAACCAACGAATTAAACAAAATTGTTGAAAAAACTGCTGACGAAATGGAGCACAGACACCATCACCACCATCACCACCATCATTCATCAAGCGGTGAGCACCGTCATTCTCATTCACACCACTCGTCACATTCATCAAAACATCACAAAAGTCACAAGCACAAATCATCAGCTTCAAGAAAGTTGAAAAGAAAGTGGAAGAATATGAGCAAATGGATTAAAGTTCCGTTTGTCATAATTTTGATAATTGCAATTTTGGTCGGCGGAATCGAGGGTGCGTTATCCTATATAAAATACAAGGGTAAAAATGATTTTGTTTCTGCGACAATTACCGACAAAAATCACGATGAAATCATCACATACAAAGGTCACAAATACGCATTCAACGAAAATGTTGTGTCTATTGCATTTATGGGCATTGACCAAAGAGAGATGTTGAGCAAAAACGATGCAGACTTTGTGGGATGTGCAGACGCAGATGTTGTTGTTACGGTTGACACCGGAAACGGAGCTGTCAAAATCATCAACATTCCTCGTGACACAATGGTAGATGTTGATGTCTACAATGACACAGGCGTTTTCTTGAGCACAGACAATGTTCAGCTTTGTCTTGCATATGCCTACGGTGACGGCAAGGAAAAGAGCTGTGAAAATGTGACAAAGGCTATCAGCAGAATTCTATACAATGTGCCTATCAACAAGTATTTTGCACTTGACCTTGAGGGTGTTGCACCAATCAATGATGCAATCGGCGGTGTTACTCTTGAAGCACAATACAGCGTGCCTGACAAGGGCATAATCAAGGGACAAACCGTTACACTCAAAGGTGATATGGCAGAAGCATATGTCAGAACAAGAGATATGGACTATCTTGAAGCTTCGCTCAACCGCTCTGCAAGAATTGAGCAATATGTAAAAGCATTTGCGCAACAGCTTATTCCTGCAGTTAAGAAAGATTTTGGTGTTGTTACCGATTTGTACAACACAGCATCAAAATACAGCAAAACAAACATCACATTGAACAACGCAACCTATCTTGCATCAACCGTGCTTGACAAAGGTATCGACTCGTTTGAAACCTACACTATCACTGGTTCAATGACCGAAACCAAGCACACCAAATATCCTGATGCTGTTATTGCCGAATTCACTCCTGATGAGGACAGTGTTATGGAAGCTGTGTTGAACACATATTATATTCAAATTGACTAAAAATAAGGCTGTCGATAAAGTCTCTTATATAAACAAAAATGCTGTAGGCATCAAACTTACAGCATTTTTTCTTTTTTCAATATCATATTAGTACATATAATTTGTGGCTTTTACAAATTTGCCGTCTTTATAATAAGTCCTCGGCACTCTGCGTGCAACTCGACACGGAAGTTCATAGTTGAACGAGTAAGCAGAATTTGAAACTTCTTCCATAGATAGTTCAGCGTCGCCGTCTTTGCCGACCAAAGTTACGGTGCTGTCAAGTTCTGCGCCGTCAACATCGGTGACATCAACCATAAACTGATCCATACAAACTCTGCCGACAATCGGTGCATATTGACCGTTGATGATTACTCTGCCCTTGTTTGAAAGGCAACGAGGATAGCCATCAGCGTAGCCAACAGGGATGGTTGCAATCACTCTCGGCTCGGTTGTTTTGAATGTTCCGCCGTAGGACACTTCTCTGCCCGCCTCAAGAGTTTTAATGTGCGAAATGTGAGTGAGCCACGACATAACAGGTTTGATGTCGAGAAGCGACTTGTCAACTTCCTCGCTCGGATAAAGACCGTAGAGAATAATTCCCATTCGGCACATATCGAAATATTCATCAAAATTCATAATGCCTGCGCTGTTGTTCAAGTGCTTAATCGGGATTTGAATCCCCCTATTTTCAAGCATCTCAACAAAAGCCTTGTACTTTTCTCGCTGTGCAAGTGCTTTTGTCAAATCCGTCTCATCAGCCGTTGCAAAGTGAGAGAAAAGTCCCTCGGCTTCAATGTTCGGCAAAGCACAAATTTTTTTGCAAACATCAGCACTTTCCTCATTAACCTGAAAACCGATACGACTCATTCCCGTATCAATGCAAAAATGAAACAAAACAGTTTTGCCCTGCTTAACCGCTTCATCAGACAAAGCCTTTGCCGTGTCGTATGAAAAAACAGGAATACGAATGTCATATTTCACAACCAAATCATAAAACGCAGGAGCGACATAGCCCAAAATTAAAACCGGGGTTTTTATGTCGGCTTTTTTTAGTTCAACGGCTTCCTCGATGCAAGCAACACCGAAGAAATCGCATTTGCCCTGCAAAAATTTTGCAAGTTCAACTGCACCGTGACCGTAAGCATCAGCTTTAATAACTCCCAAAAGTTTGCAACCCTGCGGCAATTTGGCACGAGTGTTGTTGTAATTATATTCAACGGCATCCAAATCAATTTTTGCCTGTGTTCTAAAGTACATTATTCAATCACCTCTGAAAGTGGCACTGTTTTTATATCATTTTCGGCAAAAGCCTTGTTGAGTGCATGAACAAAATCAAGTGCCTTTTCGCCGTCACCATGGACACAAACGCTGTGAGCCTCAATAGGCACTTCCTCGCCTGTGTAAGCGGTAACCTTGCCTTCTTTTATCATACGAATAACACGAGATATAGCCTCGTTTTCATCGGTAATCATTGAGCCTTCAAGTGTTCTTTTACGCAACGAGCCGTCAGCCTCGTATGCTCTGTCGGCAAAAACCTCGCTGGCATATTTTATGCCGACCTGTTTTGCCGCCTCAATCATTTTTGAGCCTGAAAGAGCAAGCAAAATCAATGACGAATCAAAATCCTTGATTGCATTTGCAATGGCAAGCGACATTTCCATATCCTTTGCCGCCATATTGTACATTGCTCCATGAGGCTTGACATGTTGCATCTTCACGCCTTGTGCCTTTGCAAAGGCTGAAAGTGAGCCAAGCTGACAAAGAGTGATGTTGTACACTTCTTCAGGTGACAAGGTCATATTTGTTCTGCCAAAATTCTCCTTGTCCAAATAGCCCAGATGAGCGCCAAACGCAACGGAATTCTCTTTGCACAAAGCAACGGTTGTATTCATAATATTGCTGTCACCTGCGTGAAATCCGCAAGCGATATTTGCTGAAGTAATCAAGGGAATAATCTGCGAATCAAAAGCAGCTCCCTCGCCTAAATCCGAGTTTAAATCTACAAAATACATCTATAAACTCCTTAATAAATTCTAATAAAACAGATATAAACGCTACGCAAATTAATACTTCAACGCAACATTTTTTACATCTGTGATAAACATATGCCCCGGTGCGTGAGTAATTGCAATCGGTGGCTTTGTTTGCATAACAGCATTTTGAGGGGTTACACCGCACGGCCAGAACACCGGCACTTCACCCTCGTTGATTGTAACGCTGTCGCCATAATCAGGATGATTGACATCCAAAATGCCAATGGCTTCAGGGTTGCCGATTTGAATAGGTGCACCATGAACTTTTGGCATTGCAGCCGTAACCTCAACCGCCTTGACAACCAAATCATTTGGTATCGGACGCATTGAAACAACCATATTCCCGTGGAATGCACCTGCCGAAGCAAGTTCAATATTTGTATTGAACATCGGCACATTTACATTTTCCTCTATATGACGCACAGGAATGTCCGCCTCGAGCATTTCGCTCTCAAAGCTGAAACTGCAACCGATGAGGAAGTATACAAAATCATCTTGCCAATATTCGGAAATGTCTGTAACTTCTTTTTCAAGTACACCGTTTTTCCAAATTCTGTACTTTGGAAAATCCGTGCACACATCTCCCTCGCTTGCCATAGCCTTGAACTCTCTTGAGCCGACATCGCCGACCTCTAAAATTGGGCACGGCTTTGGGTTACGCATACAAAAAAGGAGAAAATCAAAAGCATAGTCCTTTGGCAAAATGCAAAGATTTGCCTGCGCATAGCCTGCGCACATACCTGATGTTTGAAAATCAATTTTGCCCTCACGGATAAGTTTTTTCACTTCCTGAGGGTGCATTGCTGAATAATCCATATTCACTCCTAAAATCAAAACATATATAAATTATCAAAAAATCGTTTTTGTTTTTTGGCTTCTTGCTCTGCTTCCTCAACGGTAACGCTCTTAAATCTGACCGTGTTTCCTGCCAAAAGTTGTGACGCACGAGGCAAGTCAACGCTGATTACAGTTGCAATTTTTGCATAACCGCCCGTTGTTTGATGGTCTGCCATAAGAATAATCGGCTCGCCCGAATTCGGCACTTGAACAGAACCGAAAACTATGCCGTCGGATATAATATCCATACCGTTTTTCGACTTGAGCGGTTCGCCTGAAAGCCTTATACCCATTCTGTCCGACTGAGCAGTAACTTCATACTCCTGCGACAGGAAAAGCCTTATATCCTCGTCTGTGAACATATCATTTTGCGGACCTAAAACAACACGAAGCTGAGCATCTTTGCTGTATTCAGATTCAGGAATTTCCCACTTGTCAATATCGCCGAGGTGGAACGCACCCGTTCCGATTGAAAGAACATCTCCGCTTTGCAGTTTTCTGCCATTGTATCCGCCAAAAGCAAACTTCAAATTTGTTGAAGTACTGCCAAAAACATATTCTCCGACTATTCCGCCTGCAACGGCAAGATAAGCACGCATACCGCTTTTTGCCGCACCCATAGAAAGAATGTCGCCTTTATTTATCTTGTAAGCCTTGTTTCTTTTTATCGGCTTGTCATTTATTTTTGCGCCAAAATCCGCACCTGAAACGCAAATCACAGTATCCTGCGTAAATCTTGCAGTAACGCCGAGCACAGTCATTTCAAGAACAGGCGCACTGTCGCAATTGCCACACAATCGGTTGGCAACCGTCATAGAATATCTATCCATTGCGCCGTTTTGGGTGAAGCCGTTTTTCATAACCCCTACCCTGCCGAAGTCCTGCACGGTGGTCAAAATTCCCGGAGTAATAATCTCTATCATAATTCTGCCTCCGTAACCTTAACCTGATATTCGCCACTTTGAACCTGCTGTTCAATTCGCTTGAATTCGTCCAAATCAACAGGCACAAAACGAATGTAATCACCTGCGGAATACAAAATCGGATTTTCTCTTTCCTTGTCATAAACCTTGAGGGGAGTTTTGCCGATAAGTTGCCATCCGCCCGGAGAAACAACGGGATAAATGCCTGTTTGCTCACCGCCGATACCGACAGCACCCTCAAAAATCTCCGACCTCGGCGAATCAAGGCGAGGTGTTGCAAGGCTTTCGTCCATACCGCCGAGATAAGCAAATCCCGGCAAAAAGCCAAGCATATAGATAAGATAATCTCTGCCACTGTGTCGCTCAATAACTTCCTGCCGTGTGAGGTGCGAATGTTCGCAAACATTACCCATATCAAGAGCGAAGCAATCGTCATAGCACACAGGAATTTCAAAAAGTCTTGCCTTTCGGCTTGAAGCGACTTTGATATTTTTCAGTATCTTTGCTAGGGTATTTTTCAGCTTTTTTGCGCTGATTTCGGTACAATCATAAAGCACCGACACCGAGCAAAATGTTGGGATATATTCGGTAACACCCTTTATCCCTGCTTGCTCGATTTCGGCGCAAAGAGAGGTCACATACGCATTGACCTCTCTGCTTATTTCATTTTTAAACTGTACGGTAACCGCACTGTCACCGTTTTGCAAAAATGAATATATCATCCGAAAAATCCTTTTTTAAGTGTTGTTTCAAACCAAGCGGTTGTTTTATCCTCAACAGTATGAGGATATTCGATAAGACCTTTCATCAAGGAAATCATAGGCAAAATAATGTTTTTGCCGATACCGTCAATATACGGTCTTGCTTCGCCGTACATATCAAGCATACCTGCCTTTGCGGCAGCATCCATAACAGCCGACTCCTCTTCCTCGGTGTGGAAAAGGCTAACATCGTCCAAAAGGAAAGCTGTGCAAGCCATAAGAGCATTCATACCCCAATCGCTGACAGTTGCAGTGATGATGTTGTCCGCAGCTGTGTCTGCCAAAATGCCAAAGCCTGTGCCTGCCTTGCAACCACCCTCCTCGGCATATGGGATATATTTTCTGATGTGTTCCTCAATTGTGCCCATGCCAAGCTCGTTGCCAAGGTCACCGATAGAAAGATTGTACACACCTCTGTTTTGACATTCTCTGAAAAGGACATCATATTTTGCCTCAACATCAGTTGTGTTTACACCGACTGCGTTGTGATAATAGCCGTTTTTGTTTCTGCCCGGTGCTTCGTTTGAAATGATAGCACAAGGAAGCCCGTGAGAAAGAATTTCCGCTGTTTGTTCAGCCTCTTTTGCCTTGTCCTTTGTAAAGGTGACAATGCAAATTGTGTTGTCCGGAATATTGTCTATATCATAAGTAACATCAACGCCGAGCACCTCGCTCATAGCCTTGATTGATTTTTCGCACTGGTCAGGAACAATCATAACAGGCTTTGCGCCAAAAGCACGCATAACAAATCGAGCAAACACGGTTGAAGAAATAATACCGTCTGTTTCAGCCTCATTCCACGGAAGAAGAACAAAACCTGTGAGGATAAACACTTTTTCTCCCTTTTTGATGTTCTGCACAAGTCCCTCTGCACCGTTGAGCGAAAGAGGCTTGCCTGTGTATTTAATTGCACCGTCATAAAGAATACGGCACACACCGTATCCTCTCGGATCAAGATTCATCAGCCAGTCGAGATTGTAGCCGACATTAAGTTTTGTAAGTTCTGTTCTGTTCATTATGCTTTGCACTGCTCCTCAAAATCTTTAACCAAAGCGTCCTGAATTGTCTTGAGCATTTCAGGTGCTTTACCGCCTACCGGCTTGCCGTCAACAGTCTTTACAGGAATACAGAATGAACCTGTTGAATGAACAATAATTTCATCGGCATTCATAAGTTCATCAAGAGTGTAATCTCTTTCTTCAACGCTATAGCCGAGTTTCTTTGCAAAAGCAAGAAGACGAATTCTTGCAGTACCCGGAAGTACTTTGTCATCAAGCTGATGAGTGATAACCTTGCCGTCCTTGAAAATAGAAACATTTGAGTGTGCACACTCTGTTACCAAATCTCCTCTGTGGAAGATAGCCTCTTGACAACCTGCTCTGTCTGCTGCTGTTGCAGCAAGGCAAGACGGAATAAGGTTCAAGGTTTTGCAATTGCAATAATAGAATCTCTTGTCCTCATAAGTGATAACATCAATAGGCTTGTATGTATCTGCAACATGAGCAGGAGTGAGAGTAATCCACAAATTGCCCTGCATATCTTCAGGATAAATATGACCTCTGAGTCCGTTACCCCTTGTAACCTGCATATAAACAAACTGGTCACCGTCATCAACCTTCAAAACAAGTTCACGAAGAAGTTTGTCGAGTTCATCACGCTCAATCGGAATGTTCATACCGAGGAGCTTTGCAGAATTGTAAAATCTTGTGAGGTGGGCGTCCATATCAAAAACAACATGGTTGTGAGCATAAGTAGCATCGTAAACACCGTCACCAAACCAACAAACTCTGTCGAGCATCGGAATTTGCATATTCTCGATTTCGTCATATTTACCGTTATAGTAACCTAAATTTTTCATAAAATTTCCCCCAAAAATAGATTTCAATAAAAAAAAGCGCAAGAAAACTCCGAATAAACGAAAAGACTTCCTTGCCCTCTTTTTTAATTTTAATACTATTAAATATAAAAGTAAATAGCTAATTCATATATTATGCGTAGAAATTTTAGGTCGATTTTTGTGCAGATTACAACAAATGTAATATTTCAACAATTTGCCTTTTGTAATTCAAAAACTCATCTGTAAGATTGAACTCGGTTGTTCTCGGCTTTGGTGCATCAATTTTGATTTCGTTTGCACACACACCGTCGGCAAGGATATAAATTCTGTCCGACAGCAAAATTGCCTCGTCAATGTCGTGAGTGATGAATACGGTTGATAAATCAATGTTCTGCATAACATCAAGATACCACTTGTGGATGACAGATTTTGTTATCGTGTCAAGCGCACTGAACGGTTCATCAAGAAGTGCAACGCCGTTTGATGACAAATAAGTGCGGAGCAAAGCCGCTCTCTGACGCATACCTCCCGAAAGTTGTGACGGATATTTGTACTGCGTGCCCTCAAGACCAAAGGTTTTGAAATAAGGCTCTGCCTGTGCTCTTGCATCCTTTTTGCTGACGCCCTTGACAACAAGAGGAAGCGAAACATTGTCTATCACCTTTCTGTAAGGCAAAAGCAAATCTTTTTGGAGCATATAGCTGACATTGCCGGGTTTGCCCGTAATATCTTCGCCGTTTAACCAAACCTTGCCGCTGTCGGGCATATGAATACCCGACAGGACATTAAACAGCGTTGTTTTTCCGCCGCCGCTGACACCCAAAAGGCTGACAATCTCGCCCCTGTTGAGTGTAAGCGAAGCACCTTTTAAGACCTTATTATCGCCGAAGCTTTTATAAATATTTTCAGCCTTTAAAATTTCCATAAATTATGCCAAATAATCGTTTGTGAAACCTGTGTTTTCAGGAATTTTTTCTTCTACAATCTTTTCTTCGCCGAGCCAGTTATAAAATGCGTTCCATCTTGCAGGGTCGATATAGCCCCACTTCGGAGCATCTGCAACATACTGGTCTACCATATACTTTTGGCTTGCCTTTACAAGTTCTTCACTGCCCTTTAGTGAGCCTGTGTCGTCACCGTCAATAAGGATTTGAGCTGCTTCGTCAGGATTTTCGATAGCATATTCATATCCCTTTTTGGTTGCAGAAAGGAATGCCTTAACTGTTTCAGGGTCGTTCTTGATAAGATCGTTGTTTGCAATAAGAATAGGAGTGTAATAGTCAAATGTAGGGTTCAAATCCTTAAAGAAGAACCTGTCAACTTCTACATTGTTTACCTGAGCGTTAACTCCGCCCCATCCGTCAAACACCCAAATTGCGTGATCCGGATTTTGCTTTACATCCTGTGCTTCGTCTGTCACAGTGTTTGGAATTCTCTTAACCTTGCTCCAATCACCGCCGTCTGCCTTAACAACATTTTCCAACATTGCAAGTTCAATAGGTGAATCCCAAGTGAGATATGTTTTGCCTTCAAGACCCTTTGGACTGTCGATGCCTGCACCCTTTTTAGACATAACGCAAGAAGTGTTGTGCTGAAGAAGAGCGGCAACAGCTGTAACCTGCATTGGAGTTGCAGATGTGAAAGCAGAAGCGATTGTATCCTGTGCGTCAATAGCAAACTGTGCCTGACCTGCGGAACAAGCCTCTGTTGCACCGTTTTCAGGTGGCTGAACAATTGATACATTAAGACCTGCGTCTTTGTAATAGCCTTTTTGCAATGCAACATAAAAACCTGTGTGGTTTGTGTTAGGTGTCCAATCAAGGCAGAGTGTAACATCCTTTAATTCTTTTGTTGTGTCGTCTGACGCATCATCCGAATTTGTCTTTGAACAAGCGGCAAATGCACAAACAAGAGAAAGCGCAAGCAACAATGCGATTATTTTCTTAAACTTTTTCATTTTTTGTCTCCCAAATTTTCTGTTTTATGTACCCACGGCATAGAAATTCTTTCAAGCAAAATAACAATGCCCATAAGCACCAAGCTGATTGCCGAAATAAACACGATAACGGCAAACATTTTGTCAAAGGCATAAGCCTTTTTTACTCTTGTCATATAAACGCCGAGTCCCTCAAATCCGCCGAGCCATTCCGAAACAACGGCGCCGACAACCGCATAGGCGGCAGAAATGCGAAGCCCCGAAAAGAACGAAGCGGTAGCATTCGGCAATTTGACTATTCTAAAAATTTGAAGTCGTGTTGCTCCCATAGAACGCATAAGATTTATCGCATCGGCATCAACGCTTTCAAATCCGTTGAGAAGTCCGATTGCAATAGGGAAAAATGTTGTGAGAACAACAAGTGTGATTTTAGGCGCCATACCAAAGCCCATCCAGAGCACCAAAAGAGGCGCAATTGCAATGGTCGGAATTGTTTGAGTAACAACCAAAACAGGATAAAGAGCCTTGTTGATTATGGTAAATCTGTCCATAAGGCTTGCAATGACAAAGGCTATTGCAATGCCGATGAGCAAGCCGTAAAAAGTTTCCTGCAAAGTGACAGCCGCCTGTTTCATCATAATTGAAAAATTGTCAACAAACGCTTTGACAACATCAATCGGTGACGGCAACATATATGCAGGCACAAGTTCCATATCGCAAGCCAAAAACCACAACAGCAATATGACAATTATCGCACCGAGCGGTGCAAGTTTATTGGTGATGTTTTGTAACTTTTTTGTCAATGGTCAATACCTCGCCCTCAGGATTGTAAACCACCTTGACATATGCGCTCACGCTTGGGCAACCTGCCTTGATTGCAACCTTTTGGCAGTTTGCAACAATTTCCATAAGCTCATCATAGCTTTCGCCCTCAATGGTAGTTTCGAACGGACCTACATAATAATTGAGTCCTGTTGACTTGATGTATGCAATAACCTCGTCAACAATGCGGATAAGTTCGTCCTCATCCTTTACGCTTGGCAAAACCTGAATAGCAACACTTGCTTTCATAATAAAATACTTCCTTTCATAATATTCTTGATAAGTCAAGAAAAAAGCACCGAAAAAATCGGTGCTGAAATCCTAAATTTATATCGTCTTCCTACGCTCGCATTACCGAACAGGTTAGAAGGGTATAATCTCAGCCAAGATTGAAAAACAATCAGCACCCCTGACTTATTAAGTTAACGATATTTTACCACTTATTTCGTTATATGTCAATATATGAACTAATGAAGCTGTGGAATTAATGCGGTTGCGATGCCGAAATATACGAGAAGTGAAACGGCGTCAACAACGGTTGTGATGAACGGTGACGACATAACCGCAGGGTCAAATCCGACTTTTTTTGCAATCATAGGTAATGTGCAACCGATGAATTTTGCAAAAACGATCTCAACAACCAAGGTGAGGCAAATTGCAAGGTCAACAATGAGGGTTATATCATCGTTGTGCATAATCAAATGGTCGACAAGCCAAATCTTGATGAAATTTGCCGCAGCAAGGCTCAAGCCACAAACCAAACCGACACGAATCTCTTTCCATATAACCTTGAAGAAGTCCCTGAATGTTACTTCGCCGAGGCTCATGGCACGAATGACCGTTACGCTTGCCTGACCGCCGGAATTTCCGCCGGTGTCCATAAGCATAGGAATGAATGCGGTGAGGACTGTCATTGCAGCCAATTTGTCCTCAAAACCTGTGATAATCGACCCTGTGAATGTTGCCGAAATCATAAGGAGCAGCAGCCACGGGAAACGGGATTTCCAAGTTTCAAAAACCGAGGTTTTAAGGTATGTTTTCTCCGTAGGGAGCATAGCGTTCATCTTTTGAATATCCTCGGTGTTTTCCTCTTGGATGACATCAATAGCATCATCGACCGTGATGATACCAACCAAACGGCCTTCCATATCAACAACGGGAAGAGCAAGAAAATTGTACTTGTCAAAAAGCTGAGTTGCAAGTTCCTGGTCATCAAGCGTGTTTAGGGAAATAATGTTTGTTTCCATAAAATCGCTGATAACATCGTCGTAATCGTGAAGCAAAAGTTCCTTAACGGTGGTAACGCCGATTAGTTTTCTTGAGCTGTCGCAAACATAACAGGTGTAAATGGTTTCCTTGTCAATACCTGTTCGTCTGATTCGCTTGAAAGCCGCCTCAACCGACATATCTTTTTTGAGGTCAACAAACTCCGGTGTCATAATAGAGCCGGCTGAATCCTCCGGATATTTAAGCAAAGTGTTGATTGATTCTCTCGTTTCGCTGTCGGCATTGCGGAGAATTCTCTTTACAACAGTTGCAGGCATTTCCTCAATGACATCAACGGCATCATCAAGGTAAAGCTCATCAAGCACTTCTTTAAGCTCGCTATCCGAAAATGCGTGAATAAGTGACTCCTGATTGTCGCTGTCAAGTTCAACAAAGGTTTCCGCCGCTTCTTCTTTGGCAAGCAATCGGAACATAAGCAATCGCTGATTGGCTGACACTTCATCAAGAACGCTCGCTATATCGGCGGGGTTCATTTCCGACAGTAGATTTTTAAGTTTTGCAAACTCTCTTTTTTCACATAATGTTTGGATTTCTTCAATGATTTCTTCTTCATCCATTTCCTGAATATCCACTTTCATTACTGTCACCGCCTTTGTTGTTTTATTTGTTATAGATATACACGACTATTCCTCGTCCTCGTTTTCAGGCTCATCCAAACAGTCAAAAAATTCAGTTTCGTCATCGTCCTGCGCCTTAACAGCCACTCTTTTAAGAATCAAGACTGCTATCGCAAGAATGACGATTCCGCCAAAAATTCCAAGAAGCATCACCTTGAATTGAGGTGATTTGTGAAACACCTCGTTTTTGATAATATCCTCATAAGAATTGTTTTTTAGTTCTTTTTTAAGTTCCTTTGATGTCAAGTCAAGACGCTTAACTTCAAATTTATACGATTTGAGCGTTCCGTCAGATGAAACAACACTTGCCTCAATAATCGGATTCTGCTCGGTTGTCATCTTGAATTCCTTTGGAACATTGCAAGACGCACCCAAATCTTCAGGCACAGCTGTCAATTTCAGTTCTGTCATATCCTTTGGGATATAAAGCTGATAATAGGTTTCCTCGTTATTAATTGACGGATAAACACAACCAAGTTCGCAATCAAGCTCCTTGAGATTTGTGTTTGAATTGGGGTTTACATTGACATCATTATACTTATATTCAAAGAAATAATTTGCCGAAAGTGTAACATTCTTAACCTCAACATTGATACCGTTCACTCCGTCTTGATTATAGGTCACAAAAATTTCTGCGCCTTTGCTGACTTTGTATTTTTTAAGAGTCGGTGTTTCGCCGTCAGAATTTACATTGATGTTATAGTAAAACTGTGTCGGTGAAAAATCGCCCTCAATTTCGGCATCGTTGAATTCTATTGATTGCAAGGTTGGTGCTTTGACTGTTTTGCTTTCTGCCTTGTCACCTGCAAAAACGGTGAACGGCACAACAACAGCAAGCATCATTGCCACGCACAGCATTGCTTTAATCGTTTTTTTCATATTTACTCCTTTATATCAGTCCGCAATTATGAAGCGTTCTATACCTGAAGAGATAAGATGTTCATACACACGGGTTGTATCAAGCTCGGTTGAAATATAATAAATTTGATTATTGCCTAACTTATCAAGATTTTTTATTTGTTTGTCTATTGCGGAATTCTTTATATTTCCGCTTTCGGCATCTTTGCCTGTGATTTTTACATCAACCTCTTTGAGCAATTTGACATCACCGCCAAGGTCGTTTTGAAGCCTCTTTGCCAAGGTTTTATAGCCGTCATTATATTTGTCCGAAACATCGCTCGGAAGATTGTAGTCGTACAGCACAAACACCTGAATGCCATAGCCTTTCAGTTCTCTGACAATATCGAGAATATAGTTGTACACCTGCTCGTTATTCGGGTCAAGGTAATTATTTCCCTGACTGTCGGTATAAAGCTTTTTGCCTTTTTTTACAGCCAAATCTTTGTTGTGCGACGGCAAAACATTGTCTTTATAGCAACAAATTCTTGCAACTGGCATAATGTCGTTTTCTATAAGTCTTTTGATTGAACCGATGCTGTCACTGCCGACATTGCTCATTGCACCGTAAGTGTCAATGGTTGCAAGCGATGAACGATAGCCGATTGTGCCGTCATCACGCTTTGCATCAAAAGTGATGCTGTTTGCAGAAGTATCGTGAACCTCATTAATAACAGAAGTGAGCATTGCGGAATTGTCAAGGCTGATGGATTCGGTCATAAGTGACGACACATTGATGGTCAACTGCGATAAAGCATTGCTGTCGGCATTGTCCTGATTGAGCAATTTTTCAGCCGGTTCTGCCTGGCGAATCATATGCACATCCATCACGGTATAACCACCGAAAAGGAGCACAACAATCAGCAATGATGACACAACGATTTTTATTGCTCGAAGTCTGTTTTCTTTCCTTTTTTGAGCCTTATATTGAGCGGCACGGCGTTTGTCATTATAAACATTACCCGCTTCGCCCTCAACAGTATATTTGTCGGCAAAGTCAATCGGTCTGCCCTGTGGTTCTTCCGTCCAATGCTCGTTGCGGTGCTCATTGGTATAAAATTTTCTTTTTTTCTGATTTTTACTCATAGCAAATCACTGTGCGTCTTGTGCGTTTTTCCTCAAAATAGCAATAGTTTCAGCAGGGTTTTCGCTCTTGAAAACAGCTGAACCGGCAACAAAAACATTTGCTCCTGCCTTTGCTGCAATTTTGATAGTTTCGGCATTGATTCCGCCGTCAACCTCGATGTCGATATCAGGATTAATCTTGCGTATTGCCTCAACCTTTGGCATAGTCGATTCCATAAAACTTTGACCGCCAAAGCCAGGCTCAACAGTCATAACAAGCACCATAGAGAGCTTGTCAAGATACTTTACAACTTCGTCAATCGGAGTTGCCGGCTTAATAGCCAAGCCTGCCTTTTTGCCAAGTGACAAAATCTTGTTGATAGTTTCCTCGGTGTCGCTGTCGCACTCGGAGTGGAAGCAGATAATGTCGGCGCCTGCCTTTGCAAAATCCTCTGCGTAATCAAGCGGATTGCTGATCATCAAATGCACATCAAACGGCACATCGCACACCTTTTTGCACGCAGCGGTGACAGGTGCACCGATTGAAATATTCGGCACAAAATGCCCGTCCATAACATCAACATGAATCAAATCCGAAGTAGAAATTCTTTCAAGTTCGGACTGAAGATTTGCATAGTCGCTCGCCAAAATTGACGGTGAGATTTTAACTTTATTGTTCATAAGTAATACTGCTCCATTTTTATAGTCGATATATTATAACATTATATACGCTATAATTCAAGAAAAAAGTGCCGAAACGAATCGACACATTGCAGGCTGTTGAGAAAGTTTCTGAATTTCGTTTTCTTGCGAGTGGGAGCTGTACGATTGTACCACCCCCGAGCAAAAAACGAAAAACGCCAAAAAAGCTGTAAGTTCGATACTTACAGCTTTTTTTAACCCCTCCGTCAACACTTCGTGTTGCCACCTTTACTGCGTAGACGCCCCCCCTTTTGTCTGCGTTGCAGACATTTCCCCCGATTAACGGGGGAATAACCTTGCTTCAAGTGGAGGCAAATGTAGTTATCTTTTGGCATGTTTCAGGAGATTTATCAACAGTCTGATGAATAAATACTGCCGTCTGTGACACAGAATCCAAGTGTGTGCGGCTCGCTGTTTTGAGTGTAATCTATAAACAGTTTATTGTTAGTTTCATTTATAGCAACTATCTGCATGTCGTCATCAGCCAATGTATCGTTGAAAACAGCCATCTGCTCGTCATCATATTCATCAACATTGTCACTCATAAAGAGGACAGAGCCAAAAAGTTTGATGAACTTTGCAAGCACCTTTTGTTGCTCAAAAGTGAACTTAATGTTGCTTCTGCGAAGCAAGAACACATCGGGATCACATAAAAACGCACGATTGTTCAGGCATCTTCTGTACACGCTGTTGTGGATGGCATTCGGGGTTGAAACATCTTCTCTGTGAGTGAGATTGCGGAAAAACTTATGCTTCCAGCCGAGATCCATATCCGCACCGATTCGCATATATTCAACCTTGCCGAAGCACGGCATTTGCTGAACTCCGCAGCCCAAAATCTGCTTGTTGCCTACACATTCACGGAGAAAATCAATGCTTTCGTAAGCAAGCTGTCCTCTTGTTTTGTTGTGAAGCGGAACAACCGCAGTTGCATACAAAAAGTCGAGTTTGACAAGGTCGAAGCCCCAATCATTGAGCACGGTGTCAAACACATTTTTTATATATGCTCTTGCATCGGTATTATCAATATCAATCGCATAAAAACCACCCCAGTTTGCACCGACCATAATCGGCTTGCCGTTTTTGCCTTTTACAAGCCAATCGGAGTGTTCAGAAGCCAGTTTTGAACCCTTTTGTGCACCGAACGGAGCAAGCCACAAACCCGCCTGCCAGCCTTTTGCGTGGATTTTTTCAACAATCGGTTTCATACCGTTTGGGAACTTGGTTTTGTTGATTGAAAGCCAATCGCCAACCGCCGTTTGATAGCCGTCATCAATCTGAAAAGTGTTCACCTTATCTGTTTTTTCAGAGATTGCATCAAGGTCACGAAGAATAATTTTTTCGTTGATTTTTTGATAATAATTATACCACGAAGTGTAGCCTTTTATCTTTTTGTCGGTCAAAGGCTTGACATTCATCTTTGCAAAATATCTGTCGAAAACCTCGTCATAACCGCCATTGTCAAAATACAAATCAAGAAGTTCATACGGCTCACTTATCGTGATACCCTCAACATCTTTTGAAAAGCGGAGAGTGTTTTTGTTCATATCTGCATAGATAATTGTATATCCTGTGCGGTCGTTGAGAGAACCGAAGAAATCAATATTTTTCTCATTTCTGACATAAGCGAATGAGTTTGAATGAAAAACACCGCATTCTTTTGACTGTTCAACAAAGGTGTAGTTACCTACCAAATTCATACCAAACGGACTTTTGCCGAACAGACCTTTGCCGACGATTCCCTCATCTGCCATCAATTCATTTTTGGCGAATTCTTTTGTATCAGTCCACGACTGAAAGCCGTTTGCAAAAAACTTGCTGTCCTGCGGATATTCGTATCCCCTTTCAAGATAAAAAGAGATGTCGCTGATTTCTTTTTTGGGGATAACGCTCAAGGTCAACCCGTTTTCTGTCTGACGCAAATCAAACGAAACATCATCGTTTGAAATTTCGGTAGTTTTGATTTCTTTGCCTGTTTTATAACTGAAATTCAATTTATAATTCATAAATTTACCTCATCAAAACTTTTCAAGCGAATTTGCAAGGAATGTCTTTGTCTTTTCGCTCTGCGGATTTTCATAAATCTGTTCCGGTGTGCCGATTTCCTCAACAACACCGTCTGCCATAAACATAATCTTGTCAGAAACATTTTTGGCAAATTCCATCTCGTGAGTAACAACAATCATAGTGCTGCCCTCATCCTTTAAGTTTTTGATTACATTAAGCACCTCGCCTGTAAGTTCAGGATCAAGCGCTGAAGTCGGTTCGTCAAAGCACAAAATGTCAGGGTTGAGCATAAGTGCTCTTGCAATGGCAACTCTCTGCTTTTGACCACCCGAAAGCTGACACGGATAAAAATCGATTTTTTCGGAAAGGTCCACTCTTGCGATGATTTCCCTTGCTTGTTTTTCAAGTTCTTCCTTTGTGCCGAGTCCCAAAAGTGACGGTGCAAGAGTTAGGTTTTTAAGCACGCTGTACTGCGGAAAAAGATTGAAATCCTGGAACACAAGACCAAAGTGCCTACGCTTTGCTTTGAGTTCCTTATCCTTGATTTTTTTATCTTTTACGCCGTCATATATCACATTGCCGTCAATCGAAATTGTGCCTTCATCAGCGAATTCCAAAAAGTTTACGCAACGCAAAAGTGTTGTTTTTCCCGAACCCGAAGAACCGATAATCGAGAGAACTTCGCCCTTTTGAAGTTCAAAATCAATGCCCTTGAGCACCTTTGTTTTTCCAAAGTTTTTCTTAATTCCTTTTACTTCCAACAAAGCCATAATGTCCCCTCCTTACGCTTCAAAATAGCTCATTTTCTTTTCTGCCCAGTGGAAAATAACGGTGAGAATTCCACAGAAAATAAGATAGAAAGCGGCTGTGTAGAACAGAGGCCAAATAAGACCTGCCGATTTGATAAAGTTCTGTCCCATAAAGATGATTTCGTACACCGCAATGATACGGGCAAGTGAAGTATCCTTTACAAGAGTGATGATTTCGTTGCTCATCGGCGGAACAATTCTCTTGACCACCTGCAAAAGTGTTACCCTAAAGAAGATTTGGCTTTTGCTCATACCGAGCACCAAACCCGCCTCGGTTTGTCCTTTTGGTATAGATTCGATACCGCCACGATAAATCTCGCTGAAATAGCAAGAATAGTTGATAACAAACGCAACGATAACCGCATTAAATCTTTCCATAAGATCCCAGCCGAAAATCAAGCCCGGACCAAAATAAACGATAATGAGTTGAAGCATAAGCGGTGTGCCACGAATAATCCAAATGAAAATTTTTGTCAAATACTTAAGTGGCTTGAACTTTGACATTGAGAAAAAGCTGAGCACAAGCCCCAACGGAAGTGAAAATACAAGGGTGAGTGCGAAAATCTTAAGTGTTTCCGCAAAACCCTTGAGCAATTCAAGTGTTACTGTCCAAAACATAATAAAATTAATCTCCTAATACATTATATTGCCGTCCTTATAACAAGGGCGGTCTTAATAGATATTATTGCCTATTACTCACCAAAAGGCAGTCGCCTAAAATTAAGCAACTGCCCCTAAAGTGATTAATTTGTGTAATTATTCTGCAAGTTGAATACCGTACTTTTCAGAAAGCTTTTGCAATGTGCCGTCTGCCTTGTATTCTGCAATAATCTCATTAACCTTTTCTGTCATATCGCTATTCTTGCGGAAGCTGATACCGTACTGCTCGTCAAGAAGAACAAGTGCAACCTTGAGGTCTGAATAGTCTGTGCCCTCACCTGTCATAGCCTTTGCCATTGTTGAGTCAATGATGCAAGCGTCCGATGAACCTGAAGCAACTTCCAAAAGAGCGTCCGCCTGTGTTGTAACAGCTGTTACATTAAGACCGTTGTCCTTTGCTGCCGAAGCACCTGCCGAACCGTTCTCTGCTGCGAAAGAAAGATTTTTGAGGTCATCAACCGACTTAATCTTGCTAGCAACTTCAGATTTTGCAACAACAACCTGCTGATTCATTGCATATGCGTCTGTAACCGATGAGTTATTCTTAACTTCATCTGTGATTGTCATACCGTTCCAAATGCAATCGATTGAACCTGTCTGGAGTTCAAGGAACTTGTTGTCCCAATCAATAATCTGAAATTCAGCTTTAACGCCAAGCTTTTCTGCAACCATATTTGCAAAGTCTGCATCAAAGCCAATCCAATTGCCGTTTCCGTCCTTATAATCCATAGGAGCAAATTCTGTAATACCTACAACGAGTTTGCCTGATTCAACAATCTTTTCCGAATCTGTTTTGCTTGAATCGTTTGATTTGTTGCCCGAGCACGCTGTGAAAGCAAAGCATACTGTGAGCACTGCCAAAACAATTGCAAGAACCTTTTTAATAGTTTTCATAATATCTACCTCATTCAATTTATTTGATGGGTTCATTATACTTTATTTCTTTAGCGTTGTAAAGTGGTAACACGATAAAATCTCAAAAAATTTGTATTTTTGTGCAACTTGCATAAAGCCAGCCCATAATATGATGTAAATAATATACAGGGCAATGTATAAAATATAAATAAATATTCATTTTTAGCATAACTATTGCAAAAAAATACATTATGTGTTATTGTGTAATCACTGAAAACGAAAACAACAACAAAGGAGACAAAGATTATGAAAAAGTTTTTAGCGGTTCTTCTTGCAGCATTGATGATTTGCGTAAGCTTCGTTGCATGCTCAAGCGAGAAAAAATCAGATGACACAAACACAGACACAGACACACAAGAAACATTGACAATGGTAACAAACGCAGAGTTCCCTCCATACGAATACAAAGAGGGCGACAAAGTTGTTGGTATCGATGCAGATGTTGCACAGGCTATTGCTGACAAGCTCGGCATGAAGCTCGAAATCGTTGACACAAAGTTTGACGCTATCATCCCTGGTGTACAAAGCGGTAAGTACGATATGGGTATGGCAGGCATGACTGTTACTCCTGAGCGTGAGCAGAGCGTTGCTTTCTCTGATTCTTATGCAACAGGCATTCAGTCAATCATTGTTAAGCAGGGCAGCGACATCAAGTCAGTTGACGACCTCAGCGAAAAGACAAAAATTGGTGTTCAGCTCGGTACAACAGGCGACATCTATGCAAAGGACGACTTCGGTGACGAGGCAGTTCAGGAATTCGACAAGGGTGCAGACGCAGTTCAGGCTCTTCTTGCAGGCAAGATTGATTGTGTAATCATCGACAACGAGCCGGCAAAGTCATTCGTTGCATCAAACGAAGGATTGGAAATCCTCAATACATCATATGCTGAAGAAGAATATGCAATCTGCTTCAAGAAAGACAACACAGAACTTCAAACAAAGGTTAACGGTGCTCTCAAGGAACTCATTGCAGACGGCACACTTCAGGAAATCGTTAACAAGTACATCAAAGCTGAATAAGAATAATTCGGCATCATAAACACAATATAAAGGCGAACCTATCGTTCGCCTTTATTTATGGAGATACAAAATGTTAGATATTATTTTAATGAAGGCTCCCGCTTTTGTGGAAAACTTCAAAGAACAGTTTGACCTCAACTTTATACAAAAAGACCGATGGAAGTATATGGTTACAGGTCTTGGAAACACACTTAAAATTACAGCTGTTGCCGCAATTATCGGTATTGTAATCGGTGTGCTTATCGCCGCAGTTCGTACCTCATACGACAAAAACGAGGAATCCCTCAAAATTCGTGGCGGATTCACTTGGTTTATTATGAGATTTCTCAATTTCATCTGCAAAATTTACCTCACTGTCATCAGAGGTACACCTGTTGTAGTTCAGCTCCTTATCACATATTTCATCATATTTGCATCATCATCAAACGGCGTCGGCGTTGCCATATTTGCATTTGGTATCAACTCCGGTGCGTATGTTGCGGAAATCTTCCGTGGCGGTATTATGTCGATTGATGAAGGTCAGTTTGAAGCCGGCCGTTCAATCGGTTTCAACTACTTCCAAACTATGAGATACATCATTTTGCCACAGATGTTCAAGGCTGTATTGCCTACCCTCCTCAACGAGTTCATTGCACTCCTCAAGGAAACATCTGTTGCGGGTTATGTTGCCGTAACCGACCTCACAAAGGCAGGTTCAAGTATTTCGGCTGCAACATATTCATATTATATGCCACTTTTGTCAGTTGCTCTCGTTTACCTTGTAATCGTTATGCTCCTCACAAAACTTGCAGGATTGCTTGAAAGGAGGCTCCGTAAGAATGAACGATAAAGCACTTATTGCCGTAAACAATGTAAAAAAGTACTATCTCGGTGGAGAGGTAAAAGCTCTTGACGGAGTTAACCTTGAAATCAACAAAGGCGAAGTTGTTGTTATTATCGGTCCATCAGGTTCGGGTAAATCAACAATGCTCCGTTCGCTCAATCTTCTTGAAGTTCCGACAGACGGACACATTGTTTTTGACGGTGAGGATTTGACAAATCCAAAACTCAACATCAACAAGCACAGACAAAAAATGGGTATGGTGTTCCAGCACTTCAACCTTTTCCCAAATATGACAATTCTCCGCAATTTGACCATTGCGCCGATGAAATTGCTCAAAAAATCGCAGGCAGACGCAGAGGCAAAGGCACTTGAACTTCTTGACGCAGTCGGACTTCGTGACAGGGCAGACGCATATCCAAGCCAACTTTCAGGCGGTCAAAAGCAGAGAGTTGCAATTGTAAGAGCACTTTGCATGGAACCTGAAGTTATGCTTTTTGACGAGCCGACCTCGGCGCTCGACCCTGAAATGGTAGGCGAAGTTTTGCAGGTTATGAAAGAGCTTGCAAACAAGGGTATGACAATGGTTATCGTAACCCACGAAATGGGCTTTGCAAAAGAAGTTGCCACAAGAGTCATCTTTATGGACGAGGGCAAAATTCTTGAACAAGGCACACCTGACGACATCTTCAATCATCCAAAAGACCAAAGATTGGTTGAGTTCTTGTCAAAGGTACTGTAATCATATATTAAATACATTAAAGGGCATCCGAGAGGATGTCCTTTTCAAACTGTCGATAAAGCCCCTGAACCACGCCAAAATATAATCAACCGAATTGTGCCTCCCATTTTTTAAAAGATGATTCCCCCGTTAATCGAGGGAAATGTCTACAATGCATACAAAAGGGGGCGTCTACGCAGTAAAGGTAGCAACACGAAGTGTTGACGGTAGGGTTTTAAAAATGCTGTAAGCATTGAACTTACCGCATTTTTGGCGTTTTCCGCTTTTTGCGAACAAGCATATATAAGGCTTCCAAAAAATCCGTGGATTTTTTGGAAAGAGGAAAAACATATGTAGTATACTTACAAAACTTTGTTTTGTTCTATACGGAATATGTTTTGACGAGGTACAGCAAAGTTCGCAAGAAAACGAAATTCAGAA
>NZ_FUWW01000020.1 GCF_900167205.1 Eubacterium coprostanoligenes | reverse complement strand
AGAGCAACAGCCCAAAGGCTATTACTCCCTTTTGGTGCAGGAGATGGGACTTGAACCCACATGAATTTGCATTCACCAGAACCTGAATCTGGCGCGTCTGCCATTCCGCCACTCCTGCGTATACAACCCTGCTGTGCAGGGTTTGTTATTTTTCTAATATGTCGTATTTATCAAGCTCAGCAATAAAGTTTTCAATTTCATTCATTGCATCAGATATGCTTATATCATACTCTTTTGTAACTTCATTTGCAATACTTTCTTTGTCGGTTTCATTTTCAAGGCATTTCCAAATGAAATGACCTGTTTCATTTAGAGTGATCATTCCGTTGAAATCTTTGGTATGTTCGCCGACAGTTATTGCAACGATTTTGTTGCCGATTTCTTTTGTAATAAATCCGTCTTTTATTTTCATATTAATTCCCATAGCCTTTCCGGCTACAAATAGTTCATTAACAATCATCCACACGCCTCTCTGTAGCCGGACAAGGCGTATAGTGGGAATTTAGCCATCTCAAAATTATGCCACAAGCAAATTTTGAGGGCAATATAATCGGAATAGTGTGATTTTCACACTATTTCCTTATAGTTTGACATTTTGTGGCATACCGCCGTTTTCTCTGCTTTCGTCTGCGAGATATACGCTCAAGTGACCTGCAACACTGTCAAAAATTGAGGTGCATGCAAGGCTTGGCTTTTCGCCTCTGATAAACTTTACAAAATCTGCGGCAAGGCGTTCGTCACCGCCACCGTGACCGCCGTATGCGCCAACCATATCACCGCTTACATTGAGGTCAACTTCCTCAACATCACATTCTTCGTTGTGTGCGTCAGGCGATGGGTTAATTTTTAATACTGTAAATTTGCTTTCTTCAAAGTTGCCGAAAATTTCACCTTTTGTGCCGATAATGTGGATGTCTCTTCTTGGCTCTGCCGAACCGCCAACCATATTATGTGTGCCTGTTGCACCGCTTGCAAAGTTAACAAGTACGGATTGATGGTCAACAACATTGTTGTCGCATTTATATATACATCTTGCATACGGATTGTCTGATTTCATCAAAGCAATTTTATCCTCGATAGTAGGATTTTCCTTGTCCTCAAGAGCGTCCCAAACATAAAATGCCCATCTGTCAGGGTGGTCGATGTACAGACGCTTTGTTGAATAAACGCAAGTGTCAACCAAAGGGCAGTCTTTCATACAGATTGTGCCTGCGTTCTTCGGCGCATTTTCCGGCTTGAACTGGAATTTTCCGCCGAATGAAGAAATTTGAGTCGGCTTCGTGTCTGCCATCATCCACATCATAATGTCGAGGTCGTGGCAACATTTTGCAAGAAGCATTGTTGTGTGGCACTTGTCCTTGTTTGCCCATTTTCCTCTTACATATGAGGTTGAAAGGTGGTGATACGAAACATGTTCGGTTGTTTG
Organism: Eubacterium coprostanoligenes; assembly: GCF_900167205.1. Classification (GTDB taxonomy): domain Bacteria; phylum Bacillota; class Clostridia; order Oscillospirales; family Acutalibacteraceae; genus Eubacterium_R; species Eubacterium_R coprostanoligenes. Next base: position 26,451 of record NZ_FUWW01000020.1, on the reverse strand, counting down.
GATGTTAATAATATCGCCAATCTCACCATTGACTATTCTCTCCTTGATTCCGTAATAAAACGGAGTGTAGCGGAGAACATGGCAAATCATAACCTTTGAGTTGTTCTTTTTTGCGCAGTCAACAATTTGACGCATTTCCTCTTCGTTTGGAGCAAAAGGCTTTTCAAGGAGCATATCGTATCCTGCGTTGAGAAGCGGAACAGCAGTTTCAAGGTGCTGTTCGTCCATTGTGCCGTTGATGACGGTATCTGCAAGTTTGCCGTGCTTTGCAAGTTCTTCTGCATTTTCAAAGCACATATCCTCTGAAAATCCAAACTCGTCCATGGCTTTTTTTCGCCTTATCGGGTTAGGATCTGCAACGCCCACGATTTTGAGCAGTTCCGGATTGGTTTTTGCGAGATTGCTGTACACAAATGCTCTGTGTCCAGCGCCTACGATAATTGCTGTAACAGGCTTCTGTTCCATATTAACACCTTCTCCGATAAATATCGATTTTGATTATACCACCATTTATATACTCATTTCAATAATTTTTTTGTCTTTTTATTATATTTTTTCAATTGACATAAATAACTTTTGTTTATATAATATGTATATATTTATGCGAACTTTTTTGGAGAAAAAATGAAACAACTGCTACCGTTTTTAAAAAATTACAAAATACAGTCGGTTTTAGCTCCGTTGTTCAAGATGCTTGAAGCTGTTTTTGAATTGATTGTGCCTCTTGTTGTTGCATCAATCATCAACGATGGTATTCGTGAGGGTAATTTGAAACTTGTTGTGTCCAAGGCACTTTTGCTTGTTCTTCTTGCTGTTGTCGGTATGTCGGCGGCAATCACGGCACAGTTTTTTGCGGCAAAGGCTGCCACAGGCTTCGCAACGGAAGTCAGACATTCGCTGTTTGAAAAAATACAGTCTTTCTCTTTTAATGAGATTGACCGTATAGGAACATCAACTCTCATCACTCGAATGACAAATGATGTCAATCAGGCACAAAGCACAGTTAATATGGTGCTTCGTTTGTTCCTGCGTTCACCGTTTATTGTTGTTGGCGCACTTGTTATGGCACTGACAATTGATGCAAAAATCAGCCTTATTTTTCTGCTTGTTATTGTTCTTTTGAGTGTGGTTGTTGCAGTGATTATGAAATGCACTGTGCCTATGTACAAAAATGTGCAAAATACACTCGACTCCGTAACTCTTATGACAAGAGAAAATCTAACGGGTGCAAGGGTTATCCGTGCATTCACAGAGGAAGACGATGAGTATAATAAATTCAAGGAAAAGAACAATCTTCTTGCTCATTTTCAAAGGAGTGTTGGCAGAATTTCTGCTTTGATGAATCCGATTACCTATATAATCATCAATCTTGGAATTGTGCTTCTTATTTACAGCGGTGCATTAAAGGTTGAATCGGGAACTCTCAATCAAGGTCAGGTTGTGGCTCTTTACAATTATATGAGCCAAATTCTTGTCGAACTTGTCAAGTTTGCTTCTCTTATAGTTACCATCACAAAGGGCTTTGCTTCGGGCGGAAGAATTGCAAGCATTCTCAATGTTGACAATACTCTTGAACATTCCGATGATACAAATTGTTATGACAATCACGCTGTTTGTTTTGATAATGTATCGCTCACATATAAAGGTGCAGGTGAAGAAAGCCTAACAGATATCAGCTTCTTTGCCGACAAAGGTCAAACAGTCGGAATTATCGGTTCAACAGGCAGTGGTAAATCAAGTCTTGTCAGCCTTATTCCGCATTATTATGATGCCACAAAGGGCAGAGTAACCGTCAACGGTAGGGATGTCAAATCTGTTGACAAAGAAGAACTTCGCTCAAATATCGGCTTTGTTATGCAAAAAGCGGTGCTCTTTGCAGGCACTGTTCGTGATAACATCAAATGGGGCAAAAAGGATGCAACGGATGAGGAAATCAACGAGGCACTCCGCATTGCACAGGTGTATGATAATGTTTACGAAAAAGACGGACTTGATACGGTTATCGAGCAAAACGGTGCAAACCTATCGGGTGGTCAAAAACAGAGGTTGTCTATAGCACGAGCTATTGTGTCAAAGCCTGAAATCATAGTGCTCGATGACAGCGCATCGGCTCTCGACTTTGCAACTGAAAAGGCACTTCGAGAGGCAATATTATCACTTGATTATAAGCCGACTTTGTTCATCGTGTCAGAACGAACTTCCTCAATTTTGTCAGCGGATAAAATCATCGTTCTTGAAGACGGACAAATTGTTGATGTCGGTACAAATGAACAACTCCTTAAATCCTGCGAGGTTTACAGAGAAATCTATTTCTCGCAGTTTAGCGAAGAGGAGGTGGCTGTCGGTGACTAATAAACAGATATTAAAGCGTGTCCTTGCATATGTCGGCAGATACAAGGCAATGCTTGTTGCATCAATGCTCCTTGCACTTGTCAGCGTTGCCGGCTCACTTTACATTCCTGTTCGTATCGGTAATGTAATTGACTTTATAATCGACAAGGGACTTGTTCGGTTCGACAAGATTATTCCTGTTCTTATCGAAATTTGTGTTGTAATCGGCGTTGTTGCACTTTCTCAATGGGTGATGAATGTTCTCAACAACAAGATGACTTTCGGTGTTGTCCGTGATATGAGGGACAAGGCTTTTGCAAAAATTGAAAAACTTCCTGTTTCTTATCTCGATTCTCATCCGAGCGGTGAAATTGTGTCGAGGGTAATTGCGGATGTTGACCAGTTTGCAGATGGTCTTTTGATGGGCTTCACTCAATTTTTCACAGGTGTGGTAACCATTCTTGCAATGCTTGTGTTTATGCTGAAAATCAATTGGTGGATTACGATTGTTGTGGTTGTTGTCACTCCGCTTTCGTTTGTAATTGCTTCGTCCATTGCAAAGAACACTCACAAGATGTTCAAACTTCAGTCCGAAACAAGAGGCGAGCAAACTTCGTTTATTGACGAAATGATAGGCAATGCAAAAACGGTTGACGCATATTCTCACGCAGAGGAAAATATGCAGAAGTTTGACGAAATCAACGACAGACTTCAGGATTATTCTCTCAAGGCTGTGTTCTTCTCGTCAATCACCAATCCTGCCACAAGATTTGTCAATTCAATAGTGTATGCCGCCGTTGCAATGTTCGGCGCAATCCTTGCGGTAAAGACAAATCAAGAAGCAATCACGGTCGGTGTTTTGACCTGCTTCTTGTCTTATGCAAATCAGTACACAAAGCCGTTTAACGAAATCAGCGGTGTTGTCACAGAACTTCAAAATGCTTTTGCCTGCGCAGGCAGACTTTTTGAGCTTCTTGCCGAGGAGGAAGTTCCTGCCGATGGCGAAAATGCGGTTGAACTTAAATCTGTTGACGGCAAAATGCAACTTACAAATGTCAATTTCTCATATACGGAAAATAAGAAATTGATTGAAAACTTCAATTTGTCCGTTCAACCCGGACAGAGGGTTGCAATTGTCGGACCGACGGGATGTGGCAAAACTACTCTCATAAATCTTTTGATGAGGTTTTATGATGTCAACAGCGGAACAATCTCTGTTGACGATACCGAATACAGCGACATAACTCGCAAATCAGTCAGACAGAATTTTGGTATGGTTCTTCAAGATACTTGGCTCAAGTCGGGCACAATTAAGGACAATATCAAACTCGGTGCACCCAATGCAACGGATGAAGAAGTTGTTGAGGCTGCCAAAAAAGCACATTCTCATTCGTTCATCAAACGACTTCCAAACGGATACGACACTGTTATAGGCGAGTCGGGAGGCTCACTTTCACAGGGACAAAGACAACTTTTGTGCATAACCCGTTTGATGTTGTGCAAACCGCCTATGCTTATTCTTGATGAGGCAACTTCGTCAATTGATACAAGAACGGAAATCAGAATTCAAAAGGCATTTTCACGATTAATGCAGGGCAGAACAACCTTTATCGTTGCTCACCGCCTTGCCACAATCAAAGAAGCGGATATAATTCTTGTTATGCGTGACGGCAACATCGTTGAACAGGGTACGCATAAAGAATTACTTGCTAAAAAAAGATTTTATTATGAACTGTATAATTCACAGTTCCCATCGGTTAAGTGATAACCAGAAGGAGAAAAAAATGAAAAAATTACAAAGAACACTTGCACTTGTGCTTGCATCAATCATACTTTGCTTGGCATTTACATCTTGCTCAAACACAGGCAAAAGTATAATGACAAAAACATATACAAAGTCCGCAACAGAAAGTGACGGCTTGAATCTTGCTTCTTCCGCAACATATATAACACAGGACGGAAAAACTAAAAAGAGTTTTTCTCTCAAAGGTAAGCACGAGGAAGTCAAGTATATAACTGTTGATTTTGGGGATAGTGTAGATTTCAATACCGTTGTTTTAGGTGAAGCCGGAAAAAAGGTGACTTTGTTTGAAATTTATGGTTCAAACGAACAAGATGCAAATTATCAGTTTCTTTATCAAAGCGATTGTATCGAGGGCGGTCACACCTGCTTTTTGGGAGATGTAAAATACAGATACCTTCGTATTTTCGTAAATCAGTCATCAGGAAACTATAATGTGAATAGTTTTGAAGCGTATTATCTTAAAAACAAAAAGGCAAAAGACCTCCGAGTAAATGCGTATTTCGTTGCAGAGGACATAAAGGAAGATGCTGATTTTTCAAATCTTGATGTACTCACAGATGTCATCGTTTTCGGTACTGCAAAATTTGACGGTCAAGGTAATATCAAATTTTACGACAATGATTCAAACGAGGTTGACGAGCAGTACTATGCTGATAAAGTTAATCTTTTGAAATCAAAAATCGGCGATAGAAAAATCAACATTATCACAGACATCGCAATGCCTTATGGAGAGGGTAATCCTGATATCAAGTCTATGATGAACGAGCAAAATGTTGACAACCTTGTTGCAAACATTGTTGACTTTGTCAATAAATACGGATTTGACGGCTATGATATGGATTATGAATTTCCGGAAGATAAGGCAGATTGGAAGCGTTTTAACAATTTCTTGCGCAAACTTGACAAAGCTATGCCTGATAAAATTATTTCTCTTGCAATTGCTCCTTGGGATTTGAGATTTGACGATGATGTAATCAAGGCAATTGATAGGGTAGAGGTTATGCTTTATGATATGTTCACTGCCCATGGCTATCATTCAATTTTCTCAACAACTGTCAATGGTGTTGACAAAGCAATCAAAGGAGGCTTTTCTCCTGAACAAATTGATCTCGGTTTGCCGTTTTATTCTCGACCAACCAATCGTCTTCGCTATTGGGGTAATTACAATCAGTTCGGTGGTAAGATTGATAGGTACACAAATCTCATTTATTTCAATGATTTTGACCATGACGGCAACCCAATGACTGCTCCGCAGTATATCAACTCTGTTCAAATGGTGGCAGACAAAACCGCTTTTGCAATTGATGCGGGTCTCGGCGGTATGATGATTTGGCATTATAGCTGTGATTTGCCGTATGATGATGAACTTTCACTTTTCAAGGCAATTACAGATACCAAAATTGCAAAACAAAAATAAACTATTCAAATCAGTAAAAAAACTGCAAGTGTTTTACTTGCAGTTTTTTATTGCTTATAATAACATTAATTTAATATTTTGCTAAAATTTTATGGATGGATTTTGTGCAACTCGACTATAAAAAAATATTGAAATAGTCACCGAATTATGATATATTAATAGTATAATAATGTTAAAGAAATGTTATAATTAGGTTTTGACATGTTAATGCTGTGATTGGAGGTGCTCAATATGAAAAAGATGTTGTCTTTGCTTTTGTCTTTGATTCTTGTTATGAGCACCTTTGCGCCTATGAACTGCGTTATAGCGTCTGCGGCTTCGCAAATTGAAGTTAACCGAGCCACTGATGATTTGGCAGAAATGCTCTCTGAAGATGAAAAACTTTTGTCAGAAGATAAAAGCACTGTTGTCAACAGACGAATTATTCTAAAAACAGACGGCAAAAATGTCGATACATATAACAGCACTATGTCTGTTGATATGTATGGCTATACCATTGTTCAGTATGAGAATATTGAATCTGCATCTGTTGCTTTTTCAAGATTCGATGCTCTCGGCTACGAACCTGTTTATGACAAAATTTCCGTTTTTAATGAGGTTGATGAAGAAACAAGCGATTACGAACTTGACGGTTATTCCTATTCAAAATACAGAGATGAAAAATACGAATGGGGATATGCGATGTGCGACATTGACGAAGCGGTTGATTATTATAAGTATAAAGTCAACAGAGAAGTTGTTGTCGGTGTGATAGACAGCGGTATTCAGTACGACATTAATCTTTTTAAAAATCGTGTCGTTCGCTCAAATACCGATTTTTCAGTCAAATCCTCCCGTGATGAAATGGATGATTTCGGACACGGCACACAGGTTGCAAGCACTGTTGTAATGTGCACTCCTTCAAATGTAAAAGTTCAGGGCTTCAAGGTTTCAAATGACAATAAAATTACCGATTCAAGCGTACTCCTTGCTCTTTCTTATATCAAAAATATGAGTAAGCGTCCCGATGTCATCAATATGTCATTTAGCGGTACAGACATGGATAGCCATATTGAAAATGAAATTAACGAGCTTACCGCTATGGGCGTTGTCTTTGTCGGTTCAGCCGGCAATGACGGAGTAGAAAATGTCACCTTCCCGGCATCGTACGATAATGTTATCGCCGTTTCGGGTGTTGACAAGGATAATACTCCAAGTTCGTTTTCAAATTATGGTAATTGCATTGATATTGCCGCTCCGGGCAGATTCACAACCTACAAAGCAACAAGGAACAGCCCATCACCAAAATATCTATATTCAAGCGGAACTTCGTTTTCTGCTCCGATAGTTGCCGCTGCGGCTGCAATTGTTCGTATGGAACATTCAAATTATTCACCGTATGATGTGAAAAAACGACTTCTTGAATCTTGCATTCCGTTCAAGGAAAAGGACTGCTTCAAGAAATATGGCAAGGGCGTTGTTAATTTTACAAATCTTATTGACGGCACAAGATGCAAGATCGTAAATGCCAATTATCAAAGCGGTGTTTATCCGAGCGAAATCAGTGTAAAACTTGAATGTGCCAATACTTTGGTTGATATTATTTATACAACCGACGGCACTTTGCCTACTCTTAAAAACGGCAATAAGTATACGGAACCGGTTGTTATCAGCGAAAACACAAGGCTCATTGCTGTTGCATATGAAAGAACAGGCTCGGTATTCCACGGCAAATTTTTCTGTGCGGATTATTATATCGGCGAGCAGGAATTTATAACTGATGCAAACGGCGCTGTTGTTGCTTATTTGGGTGGCAAAAAAGATGTTGCGGTTCCTGATAAAATCAACGGTATTGCACCGTTATCTATTGCAGAAAATTGTTTTAGATACTGCGATGTCTGTAATGTTTCGTTGCCGAAATCTGTTAAAAACATCGGTGATTTTGCGTTTGCAGATTGTAATGCCGTTGCATGTAATTTTTCTGCACATGGCGTAAGAACTGTTGGCAAAAATGCGTTTGAACATTCAGGCTTTAATACAGTTATCCTTGAAAATTGCACCAAGGTTGAAGAAAATGCGTTTGAAAATGCAAAGTTGCAGACCGTTAAACTCGGCAGACTGACAAGAATTGAAAACAGCACTTTCAAAAACTGCAAAATGCTTCAAACAGCTTATCTTCCAAAATTGTTGGAATGCAGTTCGAGTGCTGCAAGTCCGTTTGAAAATTGCACTTCGCTCAAAACCTTGTTTGTGCCAAAGGCAACTTCATTGCATCTTGATATACCAAGCGAAGTTAATCTTTATGTAAACAATAATCTGTCCATTGATTTTGATGCAAAAGGAGATTATAAATATAACTTTATCGCACAGCTTCAAAACGGTATAAGCAAGTTGCGTGAATTTTTGGAAAAGCATTCTTTTGATCATTGCACATATAAGGATTCGGGTAACTTTGCAAACACAAAGGGTGCTCAAATCCGTGCCACAGATTCAGGTATGAGATTCGGTTTTAACTGGTCAAGGATTGATGAACTCGAAAACCTTGCTAATAATGTTGAATATGGTTTTGTCCTCAATTATGGCGACACGGATATGCTTGACATTGACAATGCGCAACGCAAGATTAAAGCCGAAAAAACCTTAAAAGACGACAACAAAACTTCGTTCAATCTTGTTATCAAAGATGTTCCTGTCAATCAAAGAGATACTGTCGTTTCTGTAAGAGCTTATGTAAATGTTGACGGTTGGTATTTCTATTCCCCGATTGTTAAGCGTTCTTACAATCAGGTTGCAACAGCTGTTCTCGGCGATGAAGAAGTGGATGATACTGTTAAACTCTCAGTCAGTGAAGTAATGGCGGAGGGGGAATAGTGTGAAAAATTACACTATACCGATTATATTGCCCTCAAAATTTGCCTGCGGCATAATTTTGAGATGGCTAAATTCCCACTATATGCCTTGTCCGGCTACAGAGAGGCGTGTGGATGATTGTTAATGAACTATTTGTAGCCGGAAAGGCTATGGGAATTAATATGAAAAAATTATTTTTGCCGTTGCTTGTGGCTTCCGTTTGCCTGTCAATGCTCACCGCTTGTTCACAGATCATTTCCGATACGGCAACAGATTCGACTAACGAAAATGAAGTGACCGTTTCTGTTACAGAGCAAAATTCAAATCCCGATTTGAGCACCACATCGTCAAATGTTTCTGTTGGTCAGGACGAAACAACTGCCAAAACCAATACAAGCAAAGCGGATAAAGCCGATAACGATGTTGTTTTTTCAAATAATGAAACAACAACTTCTGCTAAAAAAGCAGAAACCACATCGTCAGCAGTTGCTCCTTCACAGAATTTGAACGAAACAACAGTTGTCAACAACACAAAAACAGATAAAAATAAAATCACAACCGACAAAGACGGTTGGGTAGATAAATGGTATTGAAAATAATAATTTTCTCCAAACTAAAAGGCATAGCAGTCAAATGACTGTTATGCCTTTTTACTGTGTTTATATTACATAAAATCTTCAAAACTTGCGTCACTCGGCATTCTCCAATCGCCACGAGGGGAGAGCGAAACCGAGCCAACCTTTGGTCCGTCAGGAATACAATTTCTCTTGAATTGGCTGATGAAAAATCTTCTCATAAATACATCAAGCCACTTCCTTATTGTTTTTCTGTCATGAACTCCGTCAAATGCTTTTTCGGCAAGTTTTTGGAGCTTTTCTTTTGTAAAGCCGAATCTCACGAAATTGTAAAGGAAAAAGTCGTGCAATTCGTACGGACCGATGTTGTCCTCCGTCTTTTGAGCAATTTTGCCGTTTTCGTCAGGCGGAAGAAGTTCAGGCGAAACAGGTGTGTCGAGCACATCAAGAAGAATAGCCTTTGTCTTTTCGTCACTTTGACTTGCAACATATTCAACAAGGTATCTCACAAGTGTTTTTGGCACAGAGGCGTTCACTCCGTACATGCTCATATGGTCGCCGTTGTATGTGCACCAACCCATTGCAAGTTCTGATAAATCACCTGTGCCCACAAGCAAGCAACCCATCTTGTTCGCCATATCAAAAAGAATTTGTGTTCTCTCTCTTGCCTGTGTGTTTTCGTATGTAATGTCGTGCACATCCTCGCTGTGTTCAATGTCCTTTAAGTGCTGAATGCAAGCGTCTTTTATGCTGATTTCCTTGATAGTCACTCCGAGTGACTTCATCAATTCAATTGCGTTGTTGTATGTTCTGTCGGTTGTGCCGAAGCCCGGCATAGTGATGCCGATGATGTCCGTCATAGGTTTGCCGAGCATTTTCATACTCTCAACCGCAACAAGAAGTGCAAGCGTGCTGTCAAGTCCACCGCTGATGCCGATTACACATCCTTTTGAATTGATGTGCTCAAGCCTTCTTGCAAGTCCGCTTGCCTGAATTGCAAAAATTTCTTCGCATCTTTCACGCACTTCGTCTTTGTTACTCGGAACAAATGGGTGAGGGTCAATATATCTGAACTTCAAATCGTTGTCCGGATTTAATTCGATTTTAGGCTCGTCATCTTCATCTTCGTCATCGTCATCATTGTCAAAACAAAAATCACAAGGAAGTTCCATAGTATCAAACTCACTGATAGAATTGTTGCTGAAACTTGTGTCCTTTAGGCGAAGTGTGTTGAGCTTTTCGCAGTCGATGTCTGCAATGGTGATAACATTTTCACGGCTAAAACGCTTGCCCTCGGCGAGAATTGCTCCGTTTTCAGCAATGATTGTTGCTCCGCCGAAAACAAGGTCAGTTGTGCTTTCGTATATGCTTGCACCTGCATAAATATATCCGCAGATACATTTTGCCGACTGCGTTTCGATAAGTTTCTTTCTGTACTGTGCCTTTGAAACATATTCGTCACTTGCGGAAAGGTTAATTATGATGTTTGCACCCTCGGTCGCAAGTTTGTTTGACGGCGGGTTTGTTACCCACAAATCTTCGCATAATTCAACTCCGACAGTAACTTCGTCATCAAGTTTGATGAGCTTTGTTGTAGAAATCTCAAAACCGTATTCTTTGTCGTTTATCCATTCGCTGAAGTCTTCGTCCGTAGCTTCTGCAAACCATCTTTTTTCGTAAAATTCGTTGTAGTTTGGCAGATTCTTTTTTGGCACAGCCATCAAGATTTCACCTTTGTAAATTACAAATGCACAGTTGTAAAGTGAGTTCTTTATAGCCCACGGAGCACCCACAACCACAACAATGTTTCTGTCTTTTGTGTATTCAACAATGTCGAAAAGTGCTTCGTTTGATGCTTTAAGGAGTGATTTTGTAAAGAATAAATCTCCGCAGGAATATCCTGTTATCGAAAGCTCGGGAGTAACAAGAAGTCGCACACCTTGCTTTTCTGCATCGTATATTGCTTTTTTGATTTCAACCTTGTTGTAGCTTGGGTTTGCCACTTTCAATTTGAGGCTTGCCGAAGCTACTCTAAACATTCCGTAATTCATTTTTTGCCCTCAGTTATATCATTGTAATTTTGTACTTGAATCCTGCCTGTTCGTTCGGTTCAAGTATTGTCATTCCACGCTTTTTTTCAATCTCATTTGTTTCGTCGGAGCAGTTGGAAATTCCTGTCCACGGCTCAAGCGCAACAAAGTCGGCATTGCCGCACGCAGACCAAATAAGCAGGTTTGCCATATCTTGATATTCGATTTTTATGCCCTTGCCCCTCGGTCCGATAAGCGTTGCCGATTTTGGTGCAATGCTGTCAAATATCATTGCGTCTTTTTCTTCAAACAAGTTGTGGCGCATTGCAATTTCAGATTCGCCGTAAAAATCATCAAATCTGTTTTCAATGTTTATCAGTCCGCTGTGATGGTCGGGACGGAGATACCCGCCATCAAGTGCTTTGTCAAAAGCCACCTTGTAATCTTCAAACTTTTCGTTTTCGTCAAGCGGACAGTTAAATGCCGGGTGACCGCCGATAACAAACGGCATCTTTTTCTTGCCTGTGTTTTTAACAAGATATTCAACGCTTACCGTTGAACCTACAAGCGTGTATTTCACTTCAAGTTCATAGTCAAACGGAAAAGCCATTCTTGTTTCTTCGCTTGATTTTTGAATGAACGCAATTGAATTTTTGCTTTGTTCTTTGAGTTCAAACGGATTTATTCTTGCAACGCCGTGGCGCTTCATAACGCATTTTTCTCCAAATGCCGTGCCCTTGTTGTTCGGCAACATTCCAACAATAGGAAAGCAGATCGGTGCTTGACCGCTCCAATGTTCTTCGTCGCCCTGCCAAAGATATTCCGTTGAGTTTTTGAGCAGAGAAGTGAGCATTGCCCCTTCTTGCAAAATGCAAACCTCGGCTTCGTTGCTTGTGATTTTGTATTTCATAATTTCACCTTAAATTCAGTAATATATACATATTTTAATTATAACTTAAAATAATTTATAATGCAATATTGAAAATGCACGCAATATGATATACAATACATTTAAAGATTTATGTGATGTTAGGAGTTAAATATGGATTTATATTCATTTATTCACGAGGCAATATTTGAGGAAAAAGACAAGTATACCCGCCTTTATGAACTTATATGGTCAGAATTTGAACAAGACGGCTTTGTAATTACCGATGAGCCGGGACACGAGATTGACGATATTTTCAAGGCAACAGCTATTCAAAATCTTATCGGTGAGTTTGAATATCGCCTTTATGATGAGGTCAACGAAACCGGCTATGAGGATGTTGTTGATTATCTTGCGCAAATCGGCTTTTCACAGGAAGATATTATTGCTTATTGCGAGGCTGATGAAAATATCGACACCTTTGATGATGACGAAGAACTTAAAATTAAAAACGGGTTTGATTATATGACCGAGATTGTTGCCGACAAACTTCTTGAATGTTTTTCACCCGATGATTTGTTCGATTACTTCTTTACGGCAACCTACGATTTTGTTCAGGATTTCACCTTCGATTTTGAAGATGTGGACGAATTTATGGCTTTTGTTGATTCAAACAGCGAAAGATTGGATGATTATAAAGAAGAATATCCGTCCGTTATGTCTTGGATAGAATCTGGTATGATAGTATAAAATAATGTTGTTTTATAGAGGCGAGTGTTCGCCTCTTTTTTGTGTCCAAAATAAATATGATGCAAAAACCTCCTTTTGTGCATACTATGTAATATATGTATACACTTGTAAACGAGGTGATTTCGTGAAATGTGAAATTAAGTTAGGTTCTGTAACCAACGCACAACGAGGCTCAAAATTGCTTCGGCGTTACGGCATCAAGCCTACTGTGTCAAGAATAGAAAATCCTGCTGTCGGTGACGGTTGTGGCTTCGTTATCGGCATTGACTGTGCGGATTGCGACACGGCAAAAAGTTTGCTTGCTCAAAACGGAATAAGAATACTCGGGGTGAGGGAATTGTGATTTATTTTGACAATGCCGCCACAACCTACCCAAAACCCTCGTCGGTGCTTGCTTCCGCTGTTTTGGCAATGAAAAAGTATTCGTTCAACAGTGGCAGAGGCGGTTATAAGGAAAGCATCCGTGCAGGTGAGATGATTTATTCCGTGCGTGAAAAAGTTGCAGATATGTTTGGATTTGAACCGCAAAATGTGGCTTTCACCAAAAACTGTACCGAGGCTCTCAATATGGCAATTAAGGGGAGCGTCAAGCAAGGCGACCATATTATCATTTCTTCTCTTGAACATAATTCCGTAAGCCGTGTTGCCCAAAAGTTGGCTGATAGCGGTACGATTGAATATGACATTGCACGCTATTCGTTTGATGATGACGAAACGGTTAAGAATTTTGAAAATCTCATCAAACCTAACACAACCGTTGTTGTTTGTATGCACTCGAGCAATGCTTTCGGTGTGACATTTCCTGTTGCAAAAATCGGCGAAATGTGCAAGAATCACGGCATAAGATTTATTGTTGACGGTGCACAGGGCGCAGGAGTTGCTGACATAAATGCAAAAAGGGATAATATAGACATTCTTTGTGCTCCGGGGCATAAGTGCCTTTTCGGTGCAATGGGCACGGGCTTCATTGCCGTAAAGGACGGTGTTCAACTTTCAACAATCGAGGAGGGTGGCACGGGCAGTAACTCTATGTCGCTCAAGCAACCTGATTTTTTACCCGACAGGCTTGAATCGGGAACACTTAACAATTCGGGTATTATTTCTCTCGGCAAGGGTATTGATTATATCAACACATATGGTACGGATGCGATTTATTCTCACGAGTTGTCGCTTGCTCGCCACACTTATTCCGCACTTGACGGCATTGACGGAGTAAAACTCTACACTCCGCTTCCCGAAAAAAACAAAACAATGCCGATTATTTCTTTTAATTTTGCAGATTATTCAAGCGAAAAAACTGCGTCAATTCTTGCAAAAAACAATATTTGCACAAGGGCGGGCTTTCATTGCACTCCGCTTGCACACAAGCATTTCGGAACTGCCGACCGTGGCACAGTTCGTGTGAGTTTTGGTGCGTTCAACACGGTTTATGATTGTGAAGCACTTATTAATGTTGTAAAAAAGTTGTGAATTTAGACTTAAATCTACTTTATTTATCGTGTGATGTGTGGTATTATATATGTAACTTAATTTATAGGACTGAAAAAAATGCCACTGTTTGATTTATTTATACAATTCAGATTTAGATATTTAAAAAATCTCGGCAATTCAATTATAGATTTCTTTTCTCAAATCAAAGGGCTTTTTCGCACCTTCGGTATAATTGATGTTGTCGATATACTTTTTGTTGCCATTGTTATTTACCTTGTTGTCAGAGTAATAAGAGAAACAAGGGCAATGCAACTCATCAAAGGCTTTTTGCTCTTGACCATTGTTTATCTTGTTGTAACCTTCCTCGGAATGGGCGCTTCAAGCTATATTATGAGGATGATATTCAACAATATCCTCATTATTCTTGTTATTTTATTTGGACCCGAAATTCGTAAGATTTTGGAACAGGTCGGCAAGGGCAAGGCAACTAATTTTGTCAAAGAACTCTTCAATTCGGGCGTTGCTATTGATGTTGCCGAAATGAAGCAAACTATTGATGCAACCTGCAAATCTTGTGCAGAAATGGCTGATGCAAAAATCGGCGCTCTTATCGTGTTCGAAAACGAAACGCTTTTGGGCGACATCATTGCTTCGGGTACGGTTGTTGATGCCGTTCCGTCAAAGGAAATTATCGGCAATATCTTCTATCCGAAGTCACCGCTTCACGATGGCGCAATGGTTATCAGAGGCAATAGTATTTATGCGGCAGGTTGTATTTTGCCTCTTACAAAGAATAATAATCTTTCTTCTCAACTCGGAACCCGTCACAGAGCGGCACTCGGATTGAGTGAGCAAAGCGATGCTATCGTTTTTGTTGTAAGTGAAGAAAGGGGCGAAATCAGTTGTGCCGTCAACGGTACACTTCGTCGTGACATTTCAACAGGCGATATGCGTGACATTTTGACCCAGCAGTACATCCCTGACACTTTCTCCTCGGATGACAAGATTATTTCAAAGCTGAAAAGGAGGTTTAAGTAATGAGTAAAAATAATACTTCCGAAACAGTAAAAAAAGAAAAATCAAAATTTTCCTTTTCAGACCTTGTATACAACGATAAGTACCTCATAGTTTTGTCGATATTCTTGGCTGTTATTGTGTGGATTGGCTCGTCACTCAGTGTCGGTGCGGATGACACAAAAACAATCAAAGTAACTGCTCCTATTGAACTCAGCGGTAAACTTTCGGGCATCGGTATGCAGTACTATGCACTTCAAAATTCTGTTGATTTGAGCATTACTTTGTCCGGTCAAAAATATGTCATCGGTCAGGTTACGGCAGATGATTTGAACATCACCTTTGATACCTCGGCGGTTAACAGAACCGGCAATCAGTCAATCCCGATTCGTGTAACCAACAAATCAAAACGACTTGATTATACGGTTGAATCTGTTTATCCAAGCTCAATTGAGGGCTATTTTGATGTCAACACAACCAAGACATTTGATGTTGATGTAAAGTTTGACAGGGACAAGGTGGCGGACGGCTATGTTTTCGGTACGCCTGTTCTCAGCGAGGATAAAATTGTTGTTTCAGGTCCTAAAACCTATGTTGACAAAATTGACAATGCTTATTGCGAGGTTGATTTCGGCGACAAAACAAATCTCACCGAGCCGTTCACACAGGACTGCGATATTGAACTTGACGGCAACGGCGTTGAAACAAGCTATATCACAATAACAAACAGAACAGATGAAAACACACCGCTTACCTCACTTTCGGTTACTATTCCGGTGCTTCAAACCTGCACTTTGCCGGTTACCACAACATTTGAGGATAAGCCTACCGGATTGGCAAAAGACATTGTCAGCGTTTCTTATTCAAAGAATCAGCTTTATGCCGGTGCTCTTTCAACGGCGAATATTTCAACCGCAAATATCGGCACTATCTATTTTGGCGATTTGACAGTCGGAAGTCACGATTTTGAATTTGATGTAACAAATTTGAACGGTATTTCTGTTCTTGACGGAACAAAGAAAATCACCGCAAAGGTTACTGTCAGCAATTCGTATTCCGAGCATAAGGTCAGAATAAATAAGGATGACATCATCATTGAGGGCGCAGAGCAGGGAAGCAAACTTTCGGTCAAGTCGATTGACAGCACAATCGTAACTGTTCTTGCACCTAAAAAAGCAAGCATCAATTCTTCAAATCTTACCTTGAAATGTGATGTTTCAAAGAAGAATGACAAAAATCAATATCCGATAGAAATCATTGTTTCAAACTCAAAGGCTTGGGTATACGGAAAATACTACGCTACTATTGAATAAAAACACAGGTATTCGCTTTTTTGCGAATACCTGCTTTTTGTTATAATCCCATTGATATTGTTATTGCATTGTTGATTTTGGTCATATCGCTTGTCGGCAAAGTACCCATCTTTTCTTTCAGTCGTCTTTTGTCAATTGTTCGCACCTGCTCAAGCAGCACAACGCTGTCTTTTGCAAGTCCGCAATCGTGAGCGTTCACCTCAATGTGTGTCGGCAAATTTGTTTTGCCTTGTTGGCTTGTGATGGCAGAAACTATCACGGTTGGCGAAAATTTGTTGCCCACATCGTTTTGAACTATTAATACAGGTCTTACTCCTCCTTGCTCACTTCCTACAACGGGACTTAAATCGGCATAGTAGATGTCGCCTCGTTTAATGTTCATTTTATTCACCCTTTAAAATTTTCTTTATATCATTATGATTAACACAAATTCTTTCTTTTAAACATCTATTACATAATATTCATAATTTGCATAAAGGTTTTTTTATTGGGTATATTCTTAATATGAATATTTTTACATCTAAAGATAGGCTGATTACTCGCCTAAAATATCCCGTTGCCGTAACGGCTCTGTATGTTCTCATCGTTCATATAATCTCTCTTGTGTTGCCAAAATTCAGCTTTGATGTCGAGGTAGTCACTTCTTTGTTGTGGTCTGCCTGTGTCGGTATGTTTTTGGGATTTTATGAATATAAAGAATCAAGCAAAAGTTTTGTTGTTGCTATATCGCTTCTTTGTGCAAATTCCGTTTTCTTCCTGCTGACCTCTCACACTTTGGGACTGACTGTGATTGTTGCATTGGCAGTCGGTGTTGTTCTGCTCGGCAATAATCTCGACTTTGAATACCTGCTTATAACCACCTCACTTTTGGGTGTCGGAGTCGGTCTGATTTTTGGCATTTGTGATGAACTGTTGCAAATGTATGTCAGAGAGTTCACTCTGCTGATTAAGGGCAGGGCAGTCCTTTTCGGAATTCTGAATGAGGTCTATTCCGCCTTTTTTGGAGGTTATTTTTCAGATTTGATTTATACCACCGATTGTAGCGTTGCAACTTTGCTGAATGGCAAAATCACCGCAGGTGTGCAAAATGTGTTTTTGTCCTCACCAAAAGTACCGCAATCATCCGTTGCCGATTATCTGACCGGCAAGTATTTTGTTAATATATTTTTGACTTTCGGCACGCTGCTTGCTTTGTTCAAAAAGACGAGCAAACGCTATTTGTTTTCATTCTTGCTTCCGTGCCTGCTGTCGGTCATTTTTGGAGATAACACGCTGTTGCTCCTGTTTTTGCTGTTTTATAATCCGCTGATTTTTGTGGGCTATGTCTTTGTCGGCGGTGTCGGATATTTTGTTTCTGCACTCGTTGATATTCGTATTGGATTTGAAAAATATGCTTCGCTGTTCAGCCTTTTCAAGTATGGCAGAAGTGTCGGATATTTTCTGCTTGTCGGTTTCGTCCTTGCTGTGCTGATGTATTTTGTTGTTCAAATTGTTGTTGCCAAGTTTGATATGGATAATCAAAAATACTATCCCAAGGATGTGCGTGCACTTGTCAAAGCACTTGGCGGAGAACGAAATATAGAAAATCTCGAAAACGGCGTTTTGACCGTTCGCAATCCTAATTTGATTGATATATTAAAGGTCGATTGTGAGATTCATCAAAACACCGTCATTCTAATAGATAATGATTACAATTTGTTAAAAGAATATTTTTGATATACAAAAAGCCGCCAAAATATAAACTTTGACGGCTTTGTTTTTATAATTCTTTTTTCATTGCAATGTGCGGGATGTCCTCTTCGGGATAAACATCGCCGTACGCCTTGTAGCCGAGAGCCTCATAAAAGCCCTGTGCCTGTGTTTGTGCAGAAATGAAACTTTCCTTTGCACCGAGTTTTTTCATTTCCTCCTCGGCTTTTTCAAGCACCTTTCTGCCACAGCCTGTGCCACGGTATTCCTTTAGCACTGCAATTCTGCCTGCGTGCCAAGTGTCGCCGTGCTCTTTGTAAAATCTTGATGTGGCAATCGGCTTGCCGTTGTCGTACATAACAATGTGCTTGGCTTCCTTGTTGTCGTCAAGTTCGTCTATCTCATGGCTTTTTTGCACGCCCTGTTCATCGCAAAACACAGTGAATCTGATGAATTTTGAATCGTCTGTCGCTGTGTCGGTTATCTTAAATTCAAACATTTTGTTCTTCTCTTTCCTTTAGCTTTTTGCACATCATTCGTGCCACCTTGTATACATCTCCGCAACCAAGAGTGATTACCAAATCGCCGTCCTCTGCGTTGTCGCATACATAATCACAAATTTCTTCAAAAGTGTCGAGCTGAACTGCACCAGGAATTTTGCTCGAAAGGTCGGTTGCCTTTATTCCGATTGTGTTCACTTCACGACTGCCCATAATTGCACTTACAACGCACCTGTCTGCAATTTGCAAAACCTTTGCAAAGTCGTCAAGAAGCAGGGAAGTTCTTGAAAATGTGAACGGCTGGTGCACTGCCCAAACATGCTTGTATCCCATCTTTTTTGCAGCCTCAAGAGTAACCTTGATTTCGGCAGGATGGTGTGCATAGTCGTCTGCAAATGTAACTCCGCAGTATGTGCCGAGTTTTTCAAATCGTCTTGACGCACCGCCAAAATGCTTCAATCCCTCAAGGATTTTTTCAACTTCCGCACCGCTTTCGTATGCTGCCGCAAATGCACAAAGCGAGTTCAAAATGTTATGCTCACCCGGAACGGAAAGTACAACTCTTGCAACAAATTCGTTGTTGTGGTATGCGTCGTATTCACTGTGGAAACCGCCCGGAACA
This sequence comes from Eubacterium coprostanoligenes, assembly GCF_900167205.1. GTDB lineage: Bacteria > Bacillota > Clostridia > Oscillospirales > Acutalibacteraceae > Eubacterium_R > Eubacterium_R coprostanoligenes. The sequence continues at coordinate 7,278 of NZ_FUWW01000020.1, read as the reverse complement.
TCAATGTTTTTTGCCACCCATTCGTTGCCGTCATTTCTGCCGACAGAAATGAGCTTTTTGCCCTCAATGCCTTTGAGCGTGTCAACCGTGTTGGCATCGTCACCGTTATAAATGATTGTCTTTGTGGTGAGGTCTGCAAATTTTCTGAATGATTTTTTGATGTTGTCAAGATTGCCGAAGAAATCAAGGTGGTCCTCGTCAATGTTGAGGATGACAGCCATATCAGGATTCATATGCAAAAATGTATTGTTGAATTCACAGCTTTCGCACACAAAGTTTTGACTGTGTCCGTATCTGCCGTATGCGTCTATCAATGGCAATTTTCCGCCGATAACAGCAGATGGGTCAAGCCCCGCTTCCATAAGAATTTGGGTTATCATTGATGATGTTGTTGTCTTGCCGTGAGTTCCGCAAACACCTATGCAGTTTGAAAAAATACGGCTGAGTGCACCGAGTGCCTCTGCTCTTTCAAAGCAAGGAAAGTTTGCTTTTGCGTATTCAAGTTCCGCATTGCCCGCAAGGATTGCATTTGTGTATATAACAAGTTGTGTGTCATCGGCAATGTTTTCAGGCTTCTGACCCAAAAACACCTTTGTACCCTCTTTTTCAACTCTCCTGAAAGTTTCGGTGTCGTTGTTGTCCGAGCCTGTCAATTCGTATCCGAGGGATAACAAAATCTCTGCAATAGGGCACATTCCTGCACCGCCAATGCCGATAAAATGTATCTTTTTGCTCTCTTTGAGTAATTCATCTATATTTTTCAAGGATATTCCTCCCGATTAATCATATTATCTTTTTTATTATACTACCTAATTTGCAAAAAATAAACACCCTTTTTATATTATTTCATAAAATATAAAAGGTGGTAGTAAATATGACAAATTTTTATGTTGCGTCTTTTGACGATAAAAGGGTAGCTTATGCAAGCGATTATCTCCAAAAATTTGGGTATAAGGCTGTTGATAATCTTTCAAAGGCGGACTTTGTTTTGACAGGCGTAAATCCGCCAAGCCTTGATGCTTACCGAGATTTTCACATATGTGCGGGAAATGTGTCGGGCGACAATGTTTTTGATTATACAAAAAATGAACGCTTCGCAGCCGAAAATGCTTATTATACAGCCGAATCAGCCGTGTGTATTGCCTGCCAAAACAGCGATTTGAGTCTTATCAATTCAAATGTGCTAATTTTGGGATATGGCAGAATTGCAAAAGCTCTCCACAGATTTTTAATTCCGTATACATCGCACATAACCGTGTGTGCACGAAACGGTGTTCAACGAACAACGGCTGAAATGAACGGTGCTTTGGCCGTAACCCTTGACGAACTTGAACAGCAAAACGATTTTGATTTTGTGTTTAACACAGTACCTCATCCTATAATCAACGAAAGGGAACTTCGCTTGTTCAAAAAGGATGCGTTGCTTGTTGATTTGGCATCGTTTCCGGGTGGAATTGATGTGCATTTTACCGAATCACTAGGACTGAATTTGATTGTGGCAAGAGGACTTCCTGCAAAGTATTCGCCAAAATCAGCAGGAGAAACAGTTGCAAAAGCAGTAATTGAACATATAGGGGTGACGCTGTGAAAATAGGATATTGCCTTACAGGCTCGTTTTGTACATTCAAAAAAAGCATTGAGGCTATGCAATCACTTGTAGACAGCGGTCACATTGTCACTCCGATTATGTCGTTCAATGCTTATAATATTGACACAAGATTCGGAAATGCTAAAGATGTGAGGGAGAAGGTCGTTTCAATCTGTGGTAGAGATATAATTTCAACCATTGATTCTGCCGAACCGATTGGACCGAAGCATATGTTTGATGTGCTGTGTGTTGTTCCATGTACTTCCAACACGCTCGCCAAACTTGCAAACGGTATAAACGACACTCCCGTCACAATGGCGGTAAAATCACATCTCCGCAACGATAAGCCTGTTGTTATCGGTGTTTCAACAAATGATGCCCTCGGTGCTTCGGCAAAAAATATCGGTGTTCTTATGAACAATCGCAACTTCTATTTTGTCCCTATGGCGCTCGATAATCCTTGCGAAAAGCCTCGTTCCTTGGTCTGCGATTTTTCAAAAGTAGAGGGCACAATCAAGTGTGCTATTGACGGCGTGCAGTTCAACCCAATTCTTTAGTCTATTAAGGCTCCTCTTGTTGCAAGGGGAGCTGTCGCACCTTGTGTGCGGCTGAGGGGTTAAATTAAAACGACGCAATATTTTTTCGACATTATTTTTAAAAATATATTGACATTATAATATAAAAAATATATATTTGTCTTAATGCAATTTTTTAATTGTAAATCGTGAGGGGGTTGGTGAGTCTTTCCAACGCCTGCAATAAAGAGGAAGTGCATAATTGAAAAAGATTATTGACTTGAAGAATATCACCGTGAGTTATGGTGATAACACAGTTTTGGAAAATCTGAATTTATACATCAACGAAAAAGAGTTTATAACCCTGTTAGGACCATCAGGATGCGGTAAAACCACAACTCTTCGCGCCATTGCCGGCTTTGTCAAGCCCGATAGCGGAGATATTATATTTGAGGGTAAACGCATCAACGACCTGCCTGCACATAAGCGTAGAGTCAATACCATCTTTCAGCGTTATGCTCTTTTTTCTCATTTGAATGTATATGAAAATATAGCATTCGGACCTCAACTTCAAAAGAAGCCGAAAGAGGAGGTTCGTCAAATCGTTGCCGATATGCTCAAACTTGTCAACCTTAAAGGCTTTGAAAAACGCCCGATTAACTCGCTTTCAGGCGGTCAGCAACAGCGTGTTGCCATCGCAAGAGCGCTTGCAAACAAACCGCATATTCTCCTTTTGGACGAGCCTCTCGGTGCGCTTGACCTCAAGCTTCGAAAGGATATGCAACGAGAACTCAAAAACATTCAGCAGGAGCTTGGTATAACCTTTATTTATGTTACCCACGATCAAGAGGAAGCACTCTCTATGAGCGATACCGTGGTTGTTATGGATAAGGGCAAAATCCAGCAAATCGGCACTCCCGAGGATATTTATAACGAGCCTGTCAACGCTTTTGTAGCCGACTTCATCGGCGAAAGTAATATTGTTGATGCAATTATGCTTGAGGATTATCTTGTAACTTTTGGCGGTGTCAAGTTCAAGTGCTTTGATAAGGGCTTTGACAAAAACGAATTCGTAGAGGCTGTTGTTCGCCCTGAAGATATTTTAATCAGAGAACCGGGCACACAGGCTTCTCTTACAGGTAAGGTAACTTCCGTAACATTCAAGGGTGTTCATTTTGAAATCCTTGTTGATGTAAACGGCTTTATTTGGATGATTCAAACCACAAGGGATGACATCCATGTTGATGACACTATCGGTATGCACATCGAACCTGACGCTATTCATATTATGAAGCGTAGCGAATATTCGGGCGAATTCGGTGACTATTCTTCATTCTCTGACGAGATGGATCACATTTCCGATGCGTCATATAATTGGGAGGACGAAAATGAAGAAGAGTAGTCTTTCTCAAAAAATGCTTGATAAGCCTTATTTGCTTTGGTCTGTGCTTTTCATCATTGTTCCGCTTGTTATGGTTGTGTTCTATGCTTTCACCGATAAAACAGGTGCGTTCACTTTTTCAAATATTGCACAGATAAAAAACTATTTTCCAACCATTTTGTTGTCGGTTCTTTATGGCTTGGCGGCAACGGTTATTTGCGTGATTATCGGCTATCCGTTTGCCTACGCTCTTTCAAAGCACAGCGTCAACACTCAAAGAACTATGGTGCTCCTTGTTATGCTTCCAATGTGGATGAATTTTCTAATCCGCACATACAGTCTTATGACCATTTTGGGCGACAGCGGAGTAGTGAACAACTTGCTCAACGCTCTCGGATTAAAGAGTGTTCATATGATTAACACAGGCGGTGCGGTCATTTTCGGTATGGTTTATAATTTCCTGCCTTATATGATTTTGCCGATTTATACCGTTCTTTCAAAACTTGACAATTCGCTTGTTGAAGCGGCTCACGATTTGGGTTCCGGCAGAGCAACAACCTTCAGAAGAGTAATTTTGCCTTTGTCGTTGCCGGGTCTTTTGTCAGGCATTACAATGGTGTTTGTGCCTTGCGTTTCAACTTTCTACATCACACAAAAACTTGGCGGCGGTCAGATTGTTCTTATCGGTGATGTTATCGAAACTCAGTTTCAATCGGCTAATAACTATCATCTCGGTGCGGCACTCAGCTTTGTTCTTATGATTTTGATTTTCGTATGCCTCGGAGTAATGAATTACTTTGATGACGGCACACAGGACGGAGGTGTCGTTATATGAAAAATAAGGTTTCGTTTGCGTCAAGACTTTATATGGTGCTCATATTCGTTTTTCTGTACGCACCTATTGCCGTAATGACCGTGTTTTCGTTCAATTCGGGTTCTTCAACCTATATTATGGACGGCTTTTCAACCTCTTGGTGGGTTGAGATGTTTCACGACACAGCCGCTATGAATGCACTCAAAAACACTGTTTTGCTTGCGCTTGTAACAATGGTTGTTTCCACTGTGCTTGGCGTTATGGCTTCGGTCGGTCTGTTTATGCAGAAAAACAAATTGTACAAAAAAACAATGATGAATGTCACAAACATTCCTATGATGAATCCTGAAATTGTAACAGGTATTTCAATGATGCTTTTGTTTGTGTTTGTCGGCACGCTTGTCAATGTAAAAGAGGTGCTCGGCTTCACAACACTTCTCATTGCTCATGTCACATTCTGCTTGCCGTATGTTATTTTGAATGTTATGCCAAAACTTCGTCAATTCGATATGAATGTCTACGAAGCGGCGGTTGACCTCGGTTGTAAACCGTTCAAGGCTTTTATGAAGGTCGTTATGCCTGAAATTATGAATGGAATCATCACGGGTTGCATTATGTCGTTCACATTGTCACTTGATGATTTCATCATTTCGTATTTCACCAACGGACCGTCATTTCAGACCTTGCCGATTTATATTTTCTCTCTCACCAAAAAGAGAGTAAAGCCTGATATGTTTGCATTGTCAACCCTTATGTTCCTTGTCATTCTTGTGCTTTTGATTTTTATGAACATCGCACAAGCAAGGGCAGAAAAAAAGGAGGCGGCAAAATGATTAAATTTAAAAGAATTGTTGCTTTTCTTATGTGCTTTGTGTGTGCTTTGCCGTTGATGAATGTCACGGCTTATGCCTATGAGGATTATTTTTCCGATGAGCAAAAGGCTTATTATAAGTCTCTCGGGCTTCAGGGCACAACCGTCAATGTGTACAATTGGGGCGAATATATTTCCGATGGCGGAGAAGGCTCAATGGATGTTGTCCGTGAGTTTGAAAAACTTACAGGTGCAAAAGTCAATTATACCAATTTTGAATCAAATGAGAATATGTATTCCAAGCTTTCGGGCGGTGGCGTTTCTTATGATGTAATCACTCCGTCTGATTATATGGTTGAGCGTCTTATTGACGAAGATATGCTCATTCCGCTTGATTATTCAAATATTCCGAATATGAAGTATATGCGTGAGGATTGTTTAAATCTTCCGTTTGACCCTGAACAGAAGTATTCTGTTTGCTTTAATACAGGCTATACCGTTCTTATGTATAATAAGAAATTGGTTAAAGAAAAGCCTGATTCTTGGAAAGTCTTGTGGGATGAGCAGTACAAAGGTAAGGTGTTGATGTTCAACAACAGCCGTGATGCGTTTGCCATTGCTCAAAAATTGTTGGGGCAGAGCCTGAACACTCAAAATGAGCAAGATTGGGTAGATGCCGCAAAACTCCTTGCCGAGCAAAAAGATAAGGTTAATCCTGTTTATGTTATGGACGAGGTGTTCAACCTTATGGAATCGGGTGAGTACGCATTTGCAACTTATTATGTCGGCGATTATGTCCTTATGAACGAGAATAATCCCGATTTGGGTTATGCTTATCCAAAAGAGGGCGTAAATGCCTTTTATGACGCTTTTTGTATTCCAAAATGCACGCAGAACAAAAAAGGTGCAGAAGCGTTTATAAACTTTATGCAAGAGCCGGAGGTTGCGCTTGCAAATGAGGAGTATATTTTCTATGCTTCCGCAAACAAGGCGGTCCAGGAAAACGAGGAATGTTCGCTCTACGGCAACGATGCGGTTTATCCTGACCCTGCACCTAAAAGCGAGGTATTTGAAAATCTTCCGCAGAATATTCTTGAATTTGAAAACAATTTGTGGTCAAGCGTAAAAAGCGGAAATCTCTCTGTAAACAGCAAAAAAACAGAACGCAAGATTTATATTGAATCCGGTATAGTGGCAGGTGTTGTTGTTATAGCGGTTGCTACCTATTTTGTCAGAAAACGAAAAAAGGATAAGGAACAGGATTTGGGTGATTTGTATGAGCAAAATTAAATGTGCTATATTTGATTTGGACGGCACACTTGTCAACACTATTGATGATTTGGCAGGTGCAACCGAAATATTGCTTAAAAAGTATAATTTTGAAGCAAATTGGTCTTTGGATGATTACAAAAAGTTTGTGGGCAACGGTGCAAAAAAACTTGTTGAGCGTGCCTTTGACCATACTTTGGATGAGCAAACACTCAATGACAGATACGAAGAATTTAAGATTATATATGATGAAGTAAAGCTTGACCATGCTCATGCTTATGACGGCATAAAGGAACAACTCCAAATCCTCAAGGATATGGGAGTGAAACTTTGCGTTGTTTCAAACAAACCTGACATCGCCGCTCACGGTATGGTTGAGCATATTTTCGGCAAAGGATTTTTTGATTACATCACAGGTTGCATTGACGGACTTCCGACCAAGCCTGACCCAACAACTACTTTGAGGGCACTTTCGGCAGTTGACTGCAAGCCTACAGAGGCAATTTTCTTCGGCGACAGCGAGGTTGATATGCGAACTGCCAAAAATGCCAATATAGAAGCAGTAGGTTGCTCTTGGGGTTTTAGATCTTTCGAAACTCTTTTTGCAGAGCATCCGTCAGTGATAATAGACGAAACAAGCTACATATCAAGTTTATTTTAAAAGCTCAAAAAAACTTTAAAAAAATTTAAAAAAAGTGTTGACATTTGTAGTCTGTTCTGTTATACTTCTAACTGTTGACGCGAGAGTGGCGGAATCGGCAGACGCGCACGTTTGAGGGGCGTGTGGGGCGACTCGTACGGGTTCAAGTCCCGTCTCTCGCACCAAAAAATAGCAATTACCATTTGGTGATTGCTATTTTTTATGCTATGAGATGTGTGATTTGAACCGTCTTGTATGGG
>NZ_FUWW01000028.1 GCF_900167205.1 Eubacterium coprostanoligenes | reverse complement strand
CGGACAAACGCTTACGCATCTGCCACAGTGAATACAATTTGTAGCTTCAACAGAAGCAACATCATCCTCTGTGAAAGCAAGAATGGACGCAGAAGTCTTTTGAACAGGCACTTCAAGTGTGCTCATAGCAAAGCCTGTCATCGGACCGCCCGAAATAACCTTGACTACATTTTCTTTCAATCCACCGCACTTTTCGATTACATACTGATGGCTGCAACCGATTGGCACTTTGAAGTTGTTGCACTGATTAACGCCGTCACCTGTTATGGTCATATACCTATAAATAAGAGGAATATTCTCATAAAGTGCATTGTAAATTGCAAAGCAGGTTGATGAGTTTACAACAACGCATTTTGCATCGGCAGGAAGCATTTTTGAATTAATTTTTCTACCTGTTACGGCATAAATAAGTGAACGCTCACCACCCTGCGGATACTTTGTTTTAAGTTCGCAGATGTCCATATTATCATCAGGTTGAATAAAGCCCTTGATAACCTTAATTGAATCGTTCTTGTTGTCCTCAATGCCGAAAATAGCCTTTGCATTTGGCAAAAGTCTTTGAATTTGGCGAACTGCCTTAACAATCTGCTCGCCCTTTTCAAGCATAATACGATAGTCAACGGTGAGATAAGGTTCGCACTCACAGCCGTTGATGATGATGGTGTCGATTTCATCAGCGTTTTTAGGTGACAATTTTACACCTGTCGGGAAGCCTGCACCACCCAAACCAATAACACCGAAGTCCTTGATCTTTTGGAGAATCTCCTCAACGGTCAAATCATCGGGATTTGACTTAACGCCCATTCCCTCGACCTCTTCATCAAGTCCGTCATTTTCAACAACAATAGATTTTACAAGACTGCCGTTGATTACTCTGCGGTTTTCAATAGATTTTACCGTGCCTGAAACCGAGCTGTGCACGGGTGCGGAAATAAATCCGCCTGCCTTCGCAATCATCTGACCTTTAAGCACTCTGTCACCCGGATTTACGAGTGGCTCGGCAGGTTCGCCGATATGCTGGCTCAAAGGATAAACGGTTACAGAAGAAGCATTAATTGCAGTGATAGGAAAATCTTTTGAAAGCTCCTTGCCCTCATAAAGACGAAGTCCCTTTTTTAATGCTTTTCTTTTCTTCATTAAAAAACATCCTCTCTACTCTTTTAGACATAAATTTTTATTCCAACTAAATTTTATGCTTATAATAATATAGCATATTATAATAAAAATTTCAACAGTAAAACAATCAATCATGTTTAATGTTTAATGATTATTTTCAATTATAGTACGAATATTCTCCTCTGCCGATTTTACCTCGCCCTGAAATTCACAGGAAGACACACGCAAAGCACCGTTACCAAGGATAATAACCTGCTCGAGAGCATCGGAGGTGACAACTCTGACCTTGTGCTTTTTTGCCAAATCAAGCGAAGCCTTTTCGATATACATATCTGCTGTTTCTGCCTCTTTGGTGTAAACAACGGTGATGTTATTCACCTTTTCGATTTCACGGTGATTGCCTTTGACCTTGTAGGCATCAAAGACAACAATAACCTCGCACCTCTTGTAGCCCTGATAATTGCAGAGAATATTGATAAGTGCATTCCTTGCTCCGTCAATACTGCTGTCGGCAAGTTTTTTCAAATTATCCCACGAAAAAATGACATTGTAGCCGTCAACCAAAAGATATTCTGGACCTTCGTATTTTGGAGCTTTCGGCATCTTTTTAGGGTTTTGTTTCTCTGTTTTTTCAGTAAAAGTGAAGTGGCAGTTATTTGGATTTTTGTGCTTAATTTTTCCATAGGTTTGCTCAAAAATCTCCATAAGTTCTTTATCAAGCGCAAACAAATCGTTTTTGTCTGCATAGTTTGACATCCTGCCTGCCGAACGAGTTGGAGCATACTCGCTTTTCGGTGTTGAAAGTATGCTCGGCAAGTGCATATGACTTTTGACCTCATCCCACTTCACATTGTAGCCTGCGCCCTTTGAACAGAACACGGAATCGCAAGTATTGTCGGTATCGCTGTCGGGATTATAATCGAACTCGGCAATCACTTCTTCGGCATTATGGCAAGGCTCATAGCCTTTGAGTGTGCACGAAAGTTTGCCTACTCCACGGGTATACTGACGCACCGTGCCCGCATAATCGCACATTGCCGAAACAGGAGCAGAGCCTGTCAAAACGGACATTTCCCCGTCCAATTCAGGAGGATTGAATGTGCCGTGCATAAGTTGAATATCGGACATTGCCCTTCCGACATTTTCGTTTGGAATTTCAAGAACGAAATCATAATACGGCTCAAGCAAAATGCTTTTTGCACTGCGGAGTCCTTGGCGAACAGCACGGTAAGTTGCCTGCCTGAAGTCGCCACCCTCGGTGTGTTTTGGGTGTGCCTTGCCCGATTTCAAGATGATTTCCATATCGGTTATCGGCGAACCTGTCAGCACGCCGATATGAGTTTTTTCATACAAATGAGTGAGGATAAGTCTCTGCCAATTCTTATCGAGAACATCCTCTTTGCAATCGGTTTTGAACACAAGTCCGCTGCCTCGTTTGCCGGGTTTCAACAGCAAATGCACCTCGGCATAGTGACGGAGTGGCTCAAAGTGACCGACACCCTCGACTGCTTCTTCAATAGTTTCTTTATAAATTATACTGCCCTTGCCAAAGGATATATTAATTCCAAATCTGTCGGCAAAGAGAGTTTGCAAAACTTCAAGCTGAATATCACCCATAAGTTTGACATGGATTTCGGAATAACGCTCATTCCATTCAACTTTTAGTTGCGGGTCTTCCGCCTCTAAAATACGCATATCCGACAGCACGGTGTGGGCATCTGTGCCATCGGGAACATTAACGGTATATGTCAAAACAGGGGTAAGCATCGGAATTGATGAGTTATCCTCAACACCCAATCCGTCGCCCGAATTTGTAAAGGTTATGCCCGTGACGGAACAAACCGTGCCTGCCGTTGCCTCATCAACAGCGGTGAATTTTTCGCCTGAATAAAGGCGAATTTGATTGACCTTTTCGCTGTTTATATTTTTCTCACTTTTCAGAATTTCTTTCACTTTCAGCGTTCCGCCCGTGATTTTCATCATAGTGAGTCGCTGACCTTTATCCTCGGATATTTTGTACACCTTTGCGCCAAAATCAGAGCCATACTGCGGTTGCTCGGTATAATCATTGATTAAATCCATAAAGGCATCTACACCGTCAAGTTTGAGCGCAGAGCCGAACATACAAGGAAAGACTTTTCTGTTTTTTATTGCCGAAATGACATCCTGTTTGCCGAGGCTGTCCTCCTCATATTTTTCAAGAAGAACATCATCGCACAAAGCAATATTTTCGTTCAACTCATCATCAGGCAAAGTGAAATCAACGCAACTGTCGCTCAATTTGCTTTTCAGCTGATAAAGAACAACATCCTTATCAGCGCCGTCCAAATCGGTCTTGTTAACAAAAATAAAGCAGGGCACTTTGTACTTTGCAAGGAGTTTCCACAGAGTTTGAGTGTGGCTTTGAACACCGTCGGTTGCGCTGATGACCAAAATTGCGTAATCGAGCACTTGAAGTGTTCGCTCGGTTTCCGCAGAAAAATCAACATGCCCCGGCGTGTCAATAAGCGTTATATCCGTTTCCTTGTATTTAAGCAGTGCCTGCTTTGAAAAAATCGTTATTCCTCGTGAGCGTTCAAGAGAAAATGTGTCCAAAAAAGAATTTTTGCTGTCTACCCTGCCGAGTTTTGAGATGGCTCCCGAATGATACAGCATAGCCTCCGACAATATGGTTTTGCCCGAATCAACATGTGCAAGTATGCCGACAACAATCTTCTTCATTTTCTCACCTCACGATAATTTATATTATATATAATAGCATATCACGAGCCGAATGTAAAATTATATTTCTATTTTGACAATATCGTCAATCAGAATTTCTGTGCCGTCAATCAAAATCCTGCGTGCAAAAGAATCTATCTTTTTTACACTGCCGACTTTAGTTACATAAGCACCGCCCGACTTCAATTTGTCGGGCACAAAATAAGTGATTGACACCTCGGCAATTTCGTTCAAATTATATGAAATATACTGCAAAGCGTCATTGAGTGCCTCAATCTCGTTTTCATCAAGAACAACCCTTTCTTCTGTTACACGGGCGGTTTCGGCAATTTCGTCCTCAAAGCCTTTCAAGGCGGCAAAAGAAGCGAACTGTGCCGATCGTTGAGCCGTGGAAAGATGCGCCCTCTTGGTTGAGGTGTGATGTGGCAAAGATATAATATCGTCATATTTCATTCTGCCTTATGACCTCCCACCTGATTATTGCGTTCTATCGTTGTGGCACATTCCTGCAAATTTGTACCTTTGAGAATAGCGTTTTTGCCATATCGTTTTTGAATACGAAGCATAGTATTTTGCAGTCTCCGTTCTTTTTTCAAGCAATCTTCTTCCGCCTTTATCTTTGAATAATCGGTGAAGAAATCAAGTTGACAAATCTGCGGTTCAACTTTATTCTCATCGGTTATGTGATTGGCGGAAATATTGACCTTGCGAACAGACAAATTTCTGTCCGCAATCCTGAAAAGCACAGCCAATGCAGTTTCAACAATGAGCTTTGACGATGAAGTCAAACGGTTTATATTCCCTGTTCCGTGTGCGTGCTTTGGCACTTTTCTGCCGTAGCCGTCAATTGTGATTTCGCCCTTATAGCCGTTTTTTACATTTTCTATATCATAATTAAGTGTGAGCACAATTTGGTCTGTTGTAACTCCTTTGTCCACCAAATCAAGTGCAAGAAGTTCTGCCATTTCACGCACGATAACGGTTGTTTCATCAAAGCTATACGGTCGAGTGAGCACCTGACCGGAGCTGATGCTTTTGGTGTCGGGCTTGTATGCCTTGACATCTTCGATTGTGCAGGGTTCCCAACCCCAAGCGTGGTCTATGATAAGCTCGGCGTTGATGCCAAAAAGTCGATACAACAAATCCTCATTATAGAATTCATTTGACGAACCGACAGAACATTTTGCAATGTCGCCCATTGTGTAAATTCCAACGCTTTCAAGCCGTTTTGCAGTTCCCTTGCCTACACGCCAAAAATCAGTAATCGGACGATAATCCCACAATTTTTGACGATAAGACATTTCGTCAAGTTCAGCAATTCTGACGCCGTTTTCATCGGCATCAATATGCTTGGCAACAATATCCATAGCAACCTTGCAAAGATACATATTTGTGCCTATTCCCGCAGTGGCGGTTATACCCGTTTCGTCAAGAACGGCTTTTATCATATTCATCGCCATTTGGTGAGCGGTTATGCCTGAAGTGCGGAGATAACTCGTTGCGTCAATAAACACCTCGTCTATTGAATAAACCAAAATATCTTCGGGCGACACAAAACTCGAATATATGGCAAAAATTCTATTGCTGTATTTCTTGTAAAGATTCATCCGAGGCGGAGCAACGATATACGACAACTTCAGCTCATCATCTGTCAATTCATCGGCATTATAGGATTCGCCCTTAAATTCGGCATAATTATTTTTCAGTTTGCGATTGTTATTGACCTGGCGAACACGCTCAACAACTTCAAAAAGTCGTGCTCTGCCCGGAATTCCATACGCTTTCAATGACGGCGACACGGCAAGGCAAATGGTCTTTTCCGTTCTGCTGTCATTGGCAACAACAAGATTGTTTTTCAGCGGGTCAAGTCCTCGCTCAACACATTCAACAGAGGCATAAAAAGATTTTAAATCTATTGCGATATATGTTTTTTGCTTTGCCATACAAAAAAGCCTCCGTACAAATATTATTGGTTACTGAAAACATTATATCACATAAAAACTAAAAATCAATACAAATGTTCGAATTTGATATTAAAGGGTATTTTTTAGTACAGACTGTATCAAACGACAAAATGAAAAAGCACGCCTTCCTAAAGAAGCGTGCCCTTCATCATCCCATTGTCTCTCTGCTAACTGCTGTCTGCATAGGCTTATTCTATAACAAACAGCCATATTTGTCAATTGTATACAAAAAACATTAATTATTTATTCATAAAATTAGTCAACTTGTAGTTATAATAACATAAATTAAACATTACGGCAGAAAAAATCATACATCTCATAGCATAAAAAAATAGCAATCACCAAATGGTAATTGCTATTTTTTGGTGCGAGAGACGGGACTTTCGTCAAGATAAATTCCGTGTTCAGATTCTTTTGCAAG
>NZ_FUWW01000001.1 GCF_900167205.1 Eubacterium coprostanoligenes | reverse complement strand
TTATGCGGTATTACCGTCCGTTTCCAGACGCTATCCCCCTCTGAAGGGCAGGTTGCTCACGCGTTACTCACCCGTCCGCCACTCAGTCATATCAGAATTCATACCGAAGTAATCATTCGTCAAGCTTCGTTCGACTTGCATGTGTTAGGCACGCCGCCAGCGTTCGTCCTGAGCCAGGATCAAACTCTTAAAACTTTGTATTAATCATTCCATACAGAATGTACTAATCTTAATCATTCGAAACCTCTCAGTTCTCTCGAACCTGTCGTTTCATTACTGTTATTTATGTTCCGTAGAACATGGAGTTCAGTTACTCAATTATCTTAATCGGGTTCCTTACTTTTTCATCGTTGTTTAATTTTCAAGGTCCTTGCCGTCTGTTATTCTCTTTGACAGCCTATATATAATACCACAGCGTCTTGCGTTTGTCAAGAACTTTTTTCAACTTTTTTAAAAGTTTTGTGGTAACCATGTCGGCGTCGACCTATCTTTGCGGGAGGCTGCCCTCCAACTATTTTCGGCACGCATGAGCTTAACTACCGTGTTCGGTATGGGAACGGGTGGACCCTCAGCGTAATAAACACCGACTATATGTAACGGTCGCTTGCGCTTCCGTCATTTGGTAATGTGAATTCTATCATAATTTGATACAGATGTCAAGAACTATTTTGATATTTTTTTCAAGTTGTTTTTTCTGTAAATTTGATGTTACTTTTGTTACTAAAATGCAACACCCTTATATATTGTATACTTTGGTTGTACAAGCAATCGTGGCACATAATATATTGATGCGCACAGTTTTGCCATATATATAATAGGTATAAATATATAGGGGTGCAAAAATATTTTTATTATCCGTAAATTATGACAAGAGCATACGGTCGTTATCGAGATTTTCGCCAACAGAAATCTTGAATTTTTCGAGAAGATCGGGAACGGTAAGTCCTAAACGCTCCTCATTTGCGACATCATAAACAACTCTGCCCTTATCCATCATAATTGTGCGATTGCCAAGGTCGAGTGCCGACTGCATATTGTGAGTAATCATCAAGCAAGTGATTTTGTTCTCGTCAACAATTTGGTTGGTGAGAGTGAGCACCTTTTCTGCTGTGCCGGGGTCGAGAGCCGCCGTGTGTTCATCAAGAAGCAAAATCTTTGGCGGATTGATGGTTGCCATCATAAGAGTGAGTGCCTGACGCTGACCTCCCGAAAGAAGTCCGACAGGTGAGTTCATTCTGTCTTCAAGCCCCATACCCAAAAGAGCGAGTTTTTCCCTAAACAGCTTTTTATCTTTTTTTGAAATTGTGCTGAACCAACCGCCGTGGCCTGCTGCAAGCGCAAGATTTTCCTCAATGCTCATACCCGGCGCACTGCCCTTCATCGGGTCTTGGAAAAGTCTGCCGATAAAACGAGCACGCTTATGTTCCGGCATAGCGGTAATGTCGTTGCCCTCGAGCAAAATTCTGCCTTCATCGGTGAGATATGTTCCTGCGATAGCGTTGAACAAAGTTGATTTGCCCGCACCGTTAGCGCCGATAATTGTGATAAAATCGCCCTGATTTACTTCAAGTGAAAGATTGTTAAGTGCAACCTTTTCATCAGGTGTGCCTTTGAAAAAGACCATTTTTACATCTGACAATGTGAGCATTATTGCACCTTCTTTCCTACACGAACCTTTGCTTTTCTGACATATTCAGGAAGCTTTGTTTTGAGATACGGTCCTGCAATTGCGATGATTACGATAATCGAGGACACGAATTTTAGCATAAACGGAGGCATATGGAGTCCGATTGCGATTTGATACACCAAACGGAACACAACTGCACCGAGAACCGCACCGATTGCACGAAGCGGAATTTTGCCTCGTCTGACAAATACTCCACCGATAAGAAGTGAAGCGAGAGCAACGGTTACCATACCTGTGCCGATGTTGATTTCTGCCTGCTTTTGAGCCTGTGCGAGCAAGCAACCCGAAAGTGCGGTGAATGAGTTTGCAATGCAAAGTCCGATAATTGTGGTGACAATCGGATTGATTGATGACGACTTGACCATATCAGGATTGTTGCCTGTTGCACGAATCGAAAGTCCGAGCTTTGTCTTGAGGAAAACTGACAAGAAAAGCACAACGAAAAACACTGCCAAAAATGCAATAATAAGTGTTTGCTTGCCCTCAAGTGCTGTGCCCTCAAGTTTTGCTTTGAGGAGCGAGAACACGGTGTCGCTGCTGTTAAGATTGAGCAATGACGACTTTTTCATAACCGCAATGTTGATTGAGTACAATCCCGTATTTACTACGATACCGGCAAGCAAGCTGTCTATGCCAAGAACGGTTTGCAAAATTGCAGTGATAAATCCCGAAGCAACTCCGGCAAGCATTGCAAGCGGAATTGACAAAAGAGGGTGTCCGTTGAGTGCAACGATTGCACCGACTGCCGCACCGAATGTGAAGCAACCGTCTGTTGAAAGGTCGCAGACATTGAGCATTGTGTAGCTGAGGAACAAAGCAAGCACCGTGAGCGAACTGATTAAGCCAAGTTCCAAAACGGTTTGCATTTGTCCGGCATCGAATATTGAAGCTAAAGTTGACATTGTTTTCACCATTGTCTTTCATAAAAATAATAAATATAGTAGGCTGTTGAGAAAGGTTCCGAATTTCGTTTTCTTGCGAGTGGGAGCTGTACATAAGTACCGCCCCCGAGCAAAAAACGGAAAACGCCAAAAGTGGTGCAAACTTTATGCTTGCGGCACTTTTATTTATATAATGTTTTTCAGGATAGGCAATCCTATTTCCTACAAAATCGAGTTGAAATAACTTTGGCGTGGTTCAGGAGCTTTATCGACAGTCTAAGGCGAACACAGTTCGCCCCTACGATGTAGAATTATGGGCACCCTGCGATTTGCAAGGTGCCAAAAATTTGTTTAATTAACTATTATCAGAAACTTTCTGCTGTTGTGATTTCCTTAATCTCTGTGCAGAACGGATTTGACTTTGTTTTTACATCATCAAGTTTGTAGCCAAGAGTTGAGCAAGTTTCTGTGTTGATTGTTGCTGTGCCGTTGTCGAAAAATTTTACAGGATATGTTGCAGGGTCTTTGCCGTTTACAAGAATATCGGAAACCATATCTGCTGTTTGCTGACCGAGAGCAACATAGTCAACACCGTAGCCGAGGAATGCACCGTTGAGTGCGAATGAATCGGCGCCTGTGAAGTGAGGGATGCCTGCCTTTGCAAGATCTTCGTAGATTGAAAGCTCTGCTGTCATAATTGTGTTGTCGGTCGGAGTGAACACTGCATCGCACTTGTCGTTGATGATTGTTGAAACAGCCTGCTGAACTTCTGTTACATTTGTGCCTGTATATTCCTTGTATGAAACGCCCTTCTTTTCAAGATATTTCTTTGCGTTTTCGATAGGTGTCTTTGATGAATCCTGACCCATATCATAAAGAAGTGCGATGTTATCTGCCTTTTCGTTGTTTGCAAAAATCAAGTCCATAATTGCGTCTGTGTTGAGGTAATCGGATGTGCCGGTTACATTTGCACCCGGAGCATTATCGTCTGCTACCAAACCTGCACCGACAGGGTCTGAAACTGCTGCGAACACAACAGGGATTTTGTTGTCCTCGGTTGCTGCCTGCATTGCAACTGCAACAGGAGTGGCAACGCCTACCATAAGGTCAACATCTGTTGAAATATAGTTTGAAATGATTTGGTTCATAACCGAAGCGTCTGCGTTGCAGTTTTCTACGGTTACATCAAAAGTTACATTTTTTTCTTCACCGAGTGAATTGAGCTGTGACTGAATGCTCTCAACAATTTGATTGAGTGAAGCGTCGTCTACATAGTTGCAAATACCTACCTTGTAAGTGGTCTTTGCGTCTGATTCTGTTTTGCTGTCTGTTGCCTTTTTGCTACAAGCTGCAAAAGCGAAGATGATTGAAATTGCTGTGAGTACTGCGATGATTTTCTTAAACTTTTTCATAATAATTTCCTTTCAATGTTAAATGTTAAAAAATGTGATAAGTGGTTGTTAAATAATATGTAAAAAGTTTACTGTCGCCATCGTCTTTTCAAAATAAACATTGCCGCAAATCTCCTTTTGATAAATAAAAAAACTCTCGTCCTGACATTTCTGTCGGGACAAGAGTGATAATCTAACTCCTGCGGTGCCACCCGTCTTGACACATATACTGTGCCCACTTTGCACGTACTATCATACGCAGACTGTTGTTAACGAAGTGCCTGCTCCGTCTTGCCTACTAAATTTTCGGCTCGCCCTCAAAAGCCCATTCGGTTCTTCCCTTACCTATCGCCATTCCACCATCGGCGACTCTCTGAAAAGCGGTAAAAAACTTACTTACTCTTTCTCATCGGTTTACTTAACATTAGCACAACAAAACTCATTTGTCAACAATTTTTTGAAAAAAATTTCTGCTATTCAAGTTTGCCGGCGGTGTTGAACGGGTAATACCTGAACATAACTTTGCCAACAAACTTGTCACGAGATACAAAATTTGTTGTTGTCCAATATCGTGAATCAACGGAATTGTCACGGTTGTCGCCCATTACAAAATAGCTGTCCTCCGGCACAACGAATGTTCCGTTATATCTATCCATATTTTCAGGTGCAACAAAATCGTCACGCAGTTTCATTGTTTTGCCGTCTGCACCTGTGACATAAACCGTGCCGTCAACAATATCCACCGTTTCGCCCGGAAGTCCGATGATACGCTTGACGAAAAGCTGGCTCTCATCATCGGGATATTTGAATATTGCAATGTCAAATCTTTCAGGGTCGTTAAACTTATATTCAAGTCGGCTTGCGATAACACGGTCGCCTTTTTGGATTGTTTCAAGCATCGAACCTGTCGGAATTACGGCATTTGCGAATATGCAATATTTGAGTATCATCGCAACAACAAGTGCAATAACGATAGGTGCGATAAATTCAAGGAACTCACGCAGTTTGGATTTTTGGGTTTCTTCCTCCTCAACCTCGGTTTCGGCTGATGTTTTTACTTTTTTGCTCATAATTATCTTTCCTTAGCAATTTTAAAAATCATAGATTCAAACGGCTTCATGGTAAGCTCCATCTTTGAGTTATAGCTATAAGTTTCGTCTGTTTCCGCAAGAGATTTGCAATAAACATTAAATCTTCTTGCGCCTTGAAGGCTCTCCGGTGCACCCATAAGTTTGTTGAGAGTAAGAGTGAGCGAGGTTTCTTCATCGGTCGGGTTGCGAAGTGCGATTACGCCCTCGTTACCGTCCCAAGAAATGTAGCCGTAGATATTATTTTCAACAGGGTCACCGCCGATGAACTGTGCATTTTGAAGAATGTGGTAGTTTGCCTTTTGCCAATTCATAGCAGATGAAAGACTGCGCCACTTGCTTTCGTTCATCATATTGACCGAAAGATGAAGCTCGTTGAGAGCCTGACCTCTGACGGTGCACCAATAAATGTATCTTTCAAACTCCTCATCGGTATAACTTACTTTTGCGGTGTTGCCGTAAATCGGCTCGTGATTATAAAGATTTTTAAGCGGAATTTGAAGTGCACGCTTGCAAAGGCAGTCAAAATATCTGCCGTCACGATAGGTGATTTCCTTGTCGACCTGCGCCTGATTTTCAAGATTTTTGGCAAAGCCGATGTCACCGCTGTTTTGCACCCAAAGGGAATTAACCCACTGAAGCCACCACGGTGAAACATTGACATAGCAAGTCATATTTATCCAAAGGTTTGGATTTGCAGAGCGGAGCTTGTTGTAAAGCTGAATCCACTTTTGCCACATATCGGTTACAAAATACATATCCTCATAACCGCCTACTGCGTGGTCGTGCTTTGGATTTTTGCAAGGTTTCAGGCAGAAACCGTCAAGTTTCCAATAATCAATATCAAACTCGTTTGTGGTTTCAACAAGGAAATCGCCGAGTTTTTCAACATATTTTGATGAAGCAACGCAAATTTCTTGTGCTTCTTTATTAAGATAGCTGTTGCCTGCACGCTGATAACGCTTTGCGATTTTATCCGGGCGGGTGTATCCGCCACGAGGACCGAGCCACAAGCCGAACTTTGAACCCATCTCGTTGCAAAGAGCAGTTACATTTGTTAGCTTGTTAGGGAACTTCTTGTTGAATGACCAGAAATCCGCCTTGACATTTGGCCAGCCGTCATCAACAACATAAGCCGCAAGCTCGGGAGCACCGTATGCCTGAAGCTGTTTGTGAACCTCGGCAAACGAAGTCATAATGTTCTGCTCGGTAATGTCTTTCATATAATCATACCAGCTGTTGTACTGAAAACGAAGTGAGGTAGGAACGCTGATTGATTCGATATATTCATAAAAAGCCTTGCGAACTGACGGCAAAGTGTTGTCCTCGCCACCGCCCATAACGGTTACAGGGCAAACGAAACCCTTGCCGAGTGCGTGACCGACAAAATATCTGACCGACGCACTACCGTGGATAATTCTGTTTTCCGTTGCAGGAAATTCGCAACCAAAGAACAAGCTGTCAATATAAATAGGCTGTCCGAGCATTGACCAAAACGCAGGAATTTCTCCGCCTTCAACAACCGAAACATCAAAATGTGTCTTTGAATTGATTATTCCGACATTTTCAAGCTCGATAAAATCAACAGCTCTGTCATCAGTTTGGTCAATAAAAATCTGCTTGCAAACGGTGTTGCCGTCCTTGTGCACCCAATATTTGAGGGTGACCTGAAGTCCGTCACTTTCAACAAATCTAAAAACAAGTTTATCGTCCTCATAACCGCTGTTTTCAACAGGCAAGCCTTTTGACGAATATTCTCCGCCGTCAACAAAATGAACAACAAATTCGTTGCCGTTGCCATCAGGAACAAAACTCATTCCCGAATAGGTGTTCTTGATTTGGGACGCGTAGAAATTTCCGTCCGTTATTTTAAATTCTCTTTTGAGTCTGTTACTTGATAATTTAAACATACCTATCCCCTTATATATGTTTATAATTTAGATTAATCAAAGTTCTTCCTTGATTTCCTCAAGAGCCTTTGCAAGCTGGTCCGGACAGGAAGTGCCCTTGAAATTGCAATCTATACCCTTAAGGTCGCCGATAACCTCATCAATTTTTCTGCCCTTAACGAGAGAAGCAATACCCTTGAGGTTGCCGTTGCATCCGCCAACAAAGCTGACTGAATTGATGGTCTGATCATTTTCGTTTACATCTATAGTAATCTGTCGTGAGCATACGCCCGACGGAATAAATACCTTTTCCATTTAGTACATCTCCTTTTTTATCCAATCATAGATATTATACCTTCTCAATCAAAATAATTCAATAACAATTCCGCACTTTATTATGAATAATATATAAATATTTCCTTAAATGTAATATTAGATATACTTAAATAAAATTATATAGAAATTTTAAATTCTATATTAAATGTTGTTTTTATGTAAAAAAAACACACCTCCAAAAATAACAGACTTTAGGAGATGTGTATCAAATTTCTACGGTCTTTTGTTCGTTTTATCAAAGGATAAAATTAATCCTCGTTGTATTCGTCTTCGTTTTCCCAGTTGTGGTAGATGTTTTGAACATCGTCGTTTTCCTCGAACATTTCAATCATCTTTGCCATCTTTTTCATATCATCCTGGCTTTCAAGACGGGTGTAGGTGCTTGGAACATAAGCAGCCTCACTTGAAATAACTGTGTAGCCCTTTGCTTCGAGTTCATCACGGATTGCACCAACATCGTTTGGCTCTGTGCGGATTTCAAAAATATCCTCTTCATCGGTAAGGAAATCGGAAGCGCCTGCTTCGAGTGCGTCTTCCATAAGCTGATCCTCGTCTGTGTCCTCTTTCTCGATGATGATTACGCCGAGCTTTTCAAACATAAAGGTTACAGAACCGGGGTTACCCATATTTCCGCCTGCCTTGTCAAAATAATGTCTTACTTCGCCGGCAGTTCTGTTTCTGTTGTCTGTAAGTGCCTCAACAACAACTGCAACACCTGACGGACCGTAGCCCTCGTATATGATTTCTTCGTAGTTTGTGGTGTCTGCGTCGCCTGCGGCTTTCTTGAGCATTCTGTCGATATTGTCGTTTGGCACATTGTTCTGCTTTGCCTTTGCGATAACATCACGAAGTTTTGCATTATTGTTTGGGTCTGCACCGCCGTTTTTAACCGCTACGGCAAGCTCTCTTCCTATTTTTGTAAATACCTTTGCTCTTGCAGCGTCATTTGCACCTTTTTTTCTTTTGATGGTGCTCCATTTATTATGTCCGCTCATAATTAAAAAATACCTTTCTGTCAGATTTATACACAAAATATTTTAGCACATATAATATATGGTTGCAAGTATGAATTTTGATTGCCTCGGCAAAACTATAACGAGGTGTTAAATTTGAAAAAAGCAATTAGAATTTTTGATGTTATTTTGTTTTTTGTTTGCAGTGTGATTTTTGGCGTAATCATTTGGGGAAATGTTGCCCTGCCCGACAGCGTTGTGACATATGACGGCAACAATTCGCCAATTGCAAAGGTGTTCACCTACACGGCAAAAGACACAAGCCTTGCGGTGGACAGGCAGTCGTCAAGTCCAAGACGGGAAAGCCTAAAAATGTTTGGCGTTATTCCCGTCAAAGAGGTCAGCGTAACCGAAAAAGCACAGCAGTCCGTTATGGTCAGCGGTGAAGTTTTCGGCATAAAACTGTACACAGACGGCGTAATTGTCGTTGGTATTCAGGAGGTTCAAACCGATTCGGGTAAAAAGAGTCCGTCAGGTTCGGCAGGAATAGAAGTCGGCGACATTATTGTTGCCATAGACGGCGAAAATGTGTACACATCGGACCAAGTTCAGTCAATTTTGGGTGCAAACAACGGCAGTAGTTTTGATGTAAAAATCAAGAGAGGCGAGAGGTTCAGGAATTTCACCGTAACTCCGATTTACTGCGAACGAGAGGGATGTTATAAGGCAGGAATGTGGGTGCGTGATTCCACCGCAGGTATCGGCACAATCACTTTTTACAACAAAAACAGCGGAATTTTCGGGGCGCTCGGTCACCAAATCAACGATGTTGACACAAAGGAAATTATGCCGATGCTTGACGGAGAGGCGGTCAAAGCGACTGTTTCAAAAATCGAAAAAAGCACGAGGGGCACAACGGGTTCGCTCGAATGTGATTTTACAAATCAAACGCTTGGCAGACTTCTCACCAACACGGATTGCGGAATTTTCGGTGCATATGCCGAAGTGTCGGACTGTGCAAAGGAATATCCCGTTGCATCAATTCAAGAAGTGAAAAAAGGCAAGGCAACCGTGATTTCAACTGTTGAAAACGGACAGCCAAAGGAATACGAAATTGAGATTACTCGAATCGGTTTCAATGAAAACAACCGTGAAAAAAATATGATAGTCAAGGTGACGGACAGGGATTTAATCGACAAAACAGGCGGAATAGTTCAGGGAATGTCGGGCTCTCCGATTATTCAAAACGGTAAACTTGCGGGCGCTCTCACCCATGTGATTGTTGGCAATCCGCAAAAGGGGTATGCCGTTTTTGCACAAACTATGGTGGAGGAGTCGAACAATTAATCAAACGATTTTCGTCACCTTTCAATCCGTACAAAATTTTGCTGTGAATTTTTACCTATTAACGATTGAAATTGTATATTCCAAGTGGTAAAATTATTTTATATTAACTTTTGGGAGATATGTAAAATGAAGAAAATCACAGCAGTTTTATTAGCTATTTTAATGGTAGTTGCACTGTTTGGTTGCTCGGCAAAACAAGATGAAGAACCGACAACCACACAGCCTGCAACCGAAACCACAACAAAAGCACCGGTGCTCAATCCGTTGACCGGCGAAGAAGGTTTTTCCGAATCGGCAGTCGGCAAAAGACCTGTTGCAATCGTTGTTGAAAACCTCCGCCCTGCACGACCGCAATGGGGCATCACTTCGCCTGACATTATTTGCGAGGGCGAAGTTGAGGGTGGCATCAGCCGTATGCTTTGGCTTTATGCAAATGTCAAGGATGTGCCTGAAAAGGTTGGTCCGCTTCGTTCTGCACGACCAAGCTATGTAAAATTCAGCAAATTTTTTGATGCAATTTTCATCCATTGGGGCGGAAGCCACAGCACAAAGAACTACACAGGCGGATACGAAACTATCAAAAAAGAAAAGGTCAACAACATTGACGGTATGTCGGGCGGCGAACTTTTCAGCCGTGATTCATCAAGAAAGGTGTCGAGCGAGCACAGAGGTGTTCTCAACGGCAAAAAGATAAACAAGGCAATCGAGAAAAAAGGATACAGAACCGAGCTTAAAGACAGCTCTTTCTCACCGCTTCACTTCAATTCAACCGTTGCTCCTGCCGGTGCAGACGGTGCAACTTCTGTTGGCGTAAAATTCTCTGACAGAACCGACACAAGAAAATTCACCTACAACGCAGAGGACGGCAAGTACAGCACAAACGATTGGGAGAAAAAGGTTAAGTTCCAAAATCTCATTATTTTGAAAGCTGAATCAACTTACATAACAGTGCCGTACAAAGGCTCAACCACAACCTACCTCAACTACAAGTGGAATTCAGGCAGCGGCAAGTATATTTCAAACGGCACGGCAACGGATATTACTTGGGAGGTTTCAGACGGCAAACTTGTACTCAAAGATGCAGTGGGCAACACTCTTTCAGTCAATAAGGGCAAGTCTTATATCGGCTTTGTATCATCAAATCATAACGGCAAAATTACTTGTTCGACAGAATAAAAGACTGTCGATAAAGTTCCTGAA
Organism: Eubacterium coprostanoligenes; assembly: GCF_900167205.1. GTDB lineage: Bacteria > Bacillota > Clostridia > Oscillospirales > Acutalibacteraceae > Eubacterium_R > Eubacterium_R coprostanoligenes. The sequence continues at coordinate 172,532 of NZ_FUWW01000001.1, read as the reverse complement.
GCACGCCAAAATATTTACTCTTTACAAAATTATTCAAAGTGATATAATAAAATTATATTTATAACAAACAAGGGAGATGTTTAAAATGGCAAAAAAGGATATTGACTGGTCAAGCCTTGGCTTCGGTTATATGCCGACAGACGAAAGATATGTTTCGTGGTTCAAGGACGGCAAATGGGATGACGGTGCTCTCACAAAAGACCCTAACATCACCATGAGCGAGTGTGCTTGCGTGCTTCAATATGCTCAAACAGTATTTGAGGGCTTGAAGGCGTACACAACAAAGGACGGCAGAACTGTTTGCTTCCGCCCTGATATGAACGCAAAAAGACTTGCGGAATCTTGCCGTAGACTCGAAATTCCTGAAGTACCTGAAGAAAAATTTATTGATGCGGTTAAAAAGGTAGTTAAGGCAAACGAGGCATATGTTCCTCCGTTCGGTTCGGGCGCAACACTTTATCTTCGTCCATTCGTTTTTGGCTATGATTCAATCATCGGTGTAAAACCGGCTAATGAGTTCCAATTCAGAATTTTTGCAACTCCTGTCGGTCCATACTTCAAGGGTGGCGCAAAGCCAATCACAATCAGAGTTTCCGATGTTGACAGAGCCGCTCCTCACGGAACAGGTGACATCAAAGCAGGTCTTAACTATGCTATGTCACTCCACAACATTGTTGATGCTCACAATTGCGGATTTGATGAAAATATGTACCTTGACCCTAAGACTCGTACAAAGGTTGAGGAAACAGGCGGTGCAAACTTCATCTTCATCACAAAAGACGGCAAGCTTGTAACTCCAAAGTCAAACTCAATTCTTCCGTCAATCACTCGCCGTTCACTCATGTATGTTGCAGAGCACTATCTCAATATGCCTGTTGAACACAGAGAGGTTTATTTTGACGAACTCAAGGATTTTGCAGAATGCGGTCTTTGCGGAACCGCAGCTGTTATTTCTCCTGTCGGCAAGATTGTTGACCACGGCAAGGAAATCTGCTTCCCGTCAGGTATGGAGGAAATGGGTCCGTACACCAAGAAACTTTACGAAACACTCACAGGCATCCAGATGGGCGAAATCGAAGCCCCTGAAGGCTGGATTGTTGAAATCGACTGATAAAATACACCGATTCTGCCTCCTCTTGTTGCAAGGGGAGGTGGATTTTTTGTGTAACAAAAAAGACGGTGGGGTTTTAAAAACGCTGTAAGTTTGATACTTACAGCGTTTTTGATATTCTTCATTTATAATTCGATTATTCTATCTGCCATTTTGTCAAAATCATCTGTGTGCGACACGATTATGATTGTTTTGCCGACAGAGTGCATTTGATTCAGAAATTCAACAAGCCACTGTCTTGATTTTTTATCGAGAAAATTCATCGGTTCGTCAAGAATGAGGACTTGCGGATTCATTGCAAGCACGGACGCCACGGCAACTTTTTTCTTTTCGCCCATTGAGAGGTGGAACGGTGCACGCTCTTTGAGGTGTTCCGTGCCCGTGAGTTTCAGCATATCATCAACCCGCTTGGCAATTTCCGTCTCGTCAAGTTGCATTTGGCGTGGAGCAAAGGCAATTTCGTCGTACACGCTTGAACAAAACAGTTGTGCGTCTGTGTTTTGGAACACATATCCGATTTTTTGGTGAAAGGCTTTTGCAAATTGCTCATTTTTCACAGCCTTTTTGTCAATTACAGTGCCGTCAAAGGTGTAAGTACCGATTTCGGCAAATTCAAGAGCGTTTATGATGTTCAAAAGTGTACTTTTGCCACAGCCGTTGTCACCTTTGATGACAACAAATTCGCCGTCTGCGATTTCCGTGCTAAAGTGCTTCAACACAGGAGTGCTGTCGTACGCAAAGCAAATATCGTCAAGTTTTATCATTTTGCAATCACCTCAAAATAAACAAATATTCCCACCGCACAGACAACAAAAAGCATATACAAAAAATCATTTGCCTTTAATTTTTCGTGCCGTGTGACCGTGTATTTTCCGCTGAATCCTCGACATTCCATGGCCTTGACCGTTTCCTCGCCCGATTGCTTGGCTTTAATAAATACCGTGCCGAGTATTCCCGAAGCGGATGCTTTTTTGTTGTCGTTCTTACCGATTGAGCGGATTTTCAGTGCGTCAAGCATTTCAAGGCAGATTTCGCTCAAAATGAAGATGTATTTCATCGTGATGTCAAAGGTGAAAATCACCACATCGGGAACACGAAACGATTTGAGCGATGCCGTTATGCTGTTGAACGGTGCGGTCAAATTGACCACCATAATCAGACTTGTGCTGACGGCAACTTTGCCGAGAACTGTCAGCAATGTTTTGGGATGTCCCATAAAAACGGCAGGTAGCAGAATGATAACCGATATTATCATTGCAGGTATAAGTACCTTGAAAAGTGCCTTGATTTTGTCTGCTTTGAGCAGAGCAATCCTCACCGCAGTTACTCCGAGCATAAAGAAAACGAAGCTGTAATTTTTTGCCGATGCTGTGAAAATTATCAGCAATAAAACGGCAAAAAGACGAACGGAAGTGTTCGCTTCATTCGTCTTATATAAGCCTCTGTTAACTTTAAATTTTGACATCACCGCTACAACGGATTTTTGCGATTTTGTGATAAATCCGCTTTTGTCCTTTGGCGGAGTGTAGTCCTCGTTTACCGTCAACCAAGACGGTATTTCATTTTCAGTCATAGTTAACCTTTGATTTCATAAATGTGCTTGCGAGTTTGAACAGAATTGTTGAAAGTGCAATTCCGATTACAGCACACAAAATATATCCAACCCAATCAGGCAAACCGCCGATTGAATAGTCAGGGCAAATTGCCTCAAATGCGGAGAGTGGGCCGTTTTCAAGACCGCTTGGAACATAGCCGACAAGGTCGGTCATCTCGTCTGCACCCCATTCGCCCCAGGCTGTGCCTGTTGCCAAAAGTCCGATAGGTGTTGCAAGAGTGAGCACCGCAAGAAGTCCGCCGATGAAGGTGTTGCCCTTTTTGGTTGTTGGCTTCTTTGCCATAATTTCAGGTGAAGTTTTTTCTACAAATGCAAGCATTGCAACTGTGAAAATCGCTTCTGCCAAGCCGAAAAGTGTGAGGTGTTCCGCCATCATTGCAGGGATTGAAACATTGAGTCCGTACGGGCAATAAAGCGCCTGACTGTCTGCGGATTTGAACAGGAGCGGTTGAATACCGAACTCAACAGCCGTACAAAGTGCCGCACAGTTGATGCCGACATAACTGCCTACTGCCGCACCGATGAACTTGCCGGTCTTGTTTTTCATTTTGCGAGCAATAATGTTATACACGGCGTAGCCGACAAACGGCAAAACAAACGCCATATTGAAGCAGTTTGCACCAATTGCAAGCACACCGCCGTCACCAAACAGCAACGCCTGCAAAATCAAAGTCACGCTGACCGACAGGCACGCCGCCTCCGGTCCAAGCAATATGGCAATCAGCGTTCCGCCTACTGCGTGACCGGTTGAACCGCCCACAATAGGGATGTTGAACATCATTGCAACGAATGAAAAAGCAGCAAAGATACCCAAAAGTGGCATTTTATCCTTTGTGATTTCTTTAGATACTTTTTTTATTGAATATCCCCACGCAGGAATTGCAGCGGCTGTCATAACCGCACAGGTAGCCGGGGAAAGATAATTTTCGGGAATGTGCATAATTTTCTCCTCAAAAATGATTTATACACTTGTATATTATCATACCCCAGAATCCAAGGCAACCCTCCCCGGGGGTTGTTTTTGCAAAAAAATCACCTTCCCCGCATCCTCGGAAAAGGTGATTTTGAGCTATATGAACTTTATTTCTTCCATTTCATTCTTTGATGATTTTTAATGTCGTATTTCCACCTACTGGTATATTTTTCTCTGTTTTTTTCTTCATCTACCGGAGCACTATCCAATTCATCTACTTTTTCATCAATATAATCATAAAAATTTGTTTCCGAAATTTTTAGATCACCCAAGATTTTTGCAAAAGCAGGAAATTCTTCCTCTGTTAATTTTGAATGTTTACAAAGTCTTTTAAATTTATCATAACTAAATGCTTCTGTTCCAAATTTATCATTTGCCGCACAAATAAATTGCCAGTACTTTAATTCATTAAACCATTTTCTTGCTGTTATTTTTGCCATATCACAAAAAGTCAGATACGGAAGCTTCTTAACCACAAAATCATCAAAATAATCCAACTTGTAAAGCTGATCATAAGGATCATCTTCGTCACATTCACAATATTCCTTATAATAATCCTCAAAATAAATAATTCCGTCTTTTAAAGTTGCCTTCAAAGTTTCCTCTTCATATGAACCGTCTTTTTCTATTGTAACTTTAAAATAAGCACCCGGTGCAGCTTCTGCTAATTTTTCCGGTATACCGATTCCCGATATAAAATCGAAAACACCATAAGGACCGTTGGCTCTTCCGGAAATTGTACCGTTTGACTCATCCAAAATCGTTTCTATTTGATTTTCTGACCATTCATCAATATCTTGACTTGCTTTTGTGGAATTAGAATTTACATAAGAAATACTTACACAATCCAAATAACTGCAATTTCCATCTTCGGGTTGATGATGACGATATTGCTCTTTGCAATCCACAAAATAATATTTAACAACATCCAACATCGCTTTTAATTCTTCTTTTGTTCCTTTAAAAGTGAAGAATGTATTAATATCAGCAGACGCCATAGCTTTTTCTCTCCCTCTTAATTACACTTCATAATCGTAAAGATTAAATCCGTTTTCTACTGCTTTTTCTACAACATCCTCATCAGACATAGAATCAATATTTATTACATCTGCCATAGCAGTGGGATTACATCCCACTGCCGAGCCATAATAATCTCTGAGATCGTCCCTGAGATTATCCACATCAATTTTAATGTTCATATAAGTACCTCCATTAAGCCTCTATTGTAATTTTACTGCCGTGTTCTCTTTCTTTTTTTACAATAATCTTATTATCAATTCTTTCATTAAGCGCAGTTACATGTGATATAATTCCAACCAACCTGTTACCATCACTTAATCCTATAAGAGCTTTTAAGGCTTGCTGTAATGATTCCTCATCAAGAGAGCCAAAGCCTTCATCAACAAACATAGTGTCTATTTTTATACCGCCTGCCGACGATTGAACTTCATCAGAAAGACCAAGTGCAAGCGACAATGATGCTTTGAATGATTCACCACCGGACAACGAAGATACACTTCTTACTGTTCCATTATAATGGTCTATTACATCCAAATCCAAACCTACCTGACCGGAATTTTTGTTTTCCTCTCTTCTTTTAAGCTCATACTGATTATCAGTCATCGTCAAAAGACGAAGGTTAGCTTTGTTAATGATTTTGTCAAAATAGCTCATTTGGACATAGGTTTCAAGTTGAATACGCTCTTTTCCGGTGATTTTACCGTTTAAAGTTTCGGACAAAGCATTCATCCATTCGTATTCTTTTTCAATCCCTATAAGTTCTTCAGATTTTGATTTGATTTCCTTAAGATTATCGCTGTTATTTGTAATTCTTGAATTAACTGAATCTCGAATTTTTGTCACTTCTTCTTTTTGATTATTCAGTTCTTCGTATTTAGAATTTAAAGCATCTTCATCATAATCAACGATTGTTTCAAGTGCTGTCTTTAAGGTTTTTTGTCCACCTTCAAGTAATTTAATTGATTCAGTAGTTTCTTTAACTTCATTTTGAGCCTTTATATATGCCTCATCAATTTCATCTATTCGAGCTTTAAGTTCACTAATTTTTTTCTTAGCCACGTCCACACTTTCAAATTCAAGTTCTTGCTTTATCTTGCTCACTTGCTCAAATTTTTCTTCGGCTAGTGTTTCACATCCTTCATGCTCTTTTTCCCATTCTCTATGATTTTTATCAATATCATTAATCTTCTTTTGAATTTCAGGAAGTTCTTTTTCAATTTTATCTTTGCGTTCAACAGCTTTTTCTAACTCTTCAATTTGTGATTTAATTTCACTCAATGCAGAATTATTTTCAGATTCAACAACTTTTAATTGAACTTCAGCTGTTAAAAGTTCAAAATCGGAAATGATTTTTTTACCGTCTTGATTCAAACTGTTTTTAAGTTCTTTAATTCTTCCTTCCAATGATTTTATATCTTGCGACATTCTGTTTGCTTTTTCTGTTGCTTCATCAGCAAACTTTTTTGCTTGTTTAACATCAGCTTCAGTAGGAGCTTCGTCAGATTTAATGGCAGGTGAAGGGTGCTCCAAAGAACCACAAACAGGGCACGGCTTATTATTCTGCAACGACTGAGCAATTATTCCGGCCTGTTCTTTCAAAAATAAGGCATTTTTGCAATTAAACACTTCAATTAACCGAGTTGACTCGTTAATAGCTAATTCTACATCTTTTTTATTTTCTTCAAGTTCCTTTTCAAGATGATTATACTCATTAAATTTATCCTTAAGTTCATTTATATTTTCTGCTTTAGCTTTATAATCTTCTTGCTGTCGTTTTACAAAAATGCACTTTTCATTACAATCTTTTAACGAATCCAGTTCTTCTTTATAATTAATTTCATCTTGTTTTAATCGATCAATATCGTTTTTAGCGTTGGTTATTTTTTCTTGTAATTCTTTTGCTCGGATTGTGTTTTCACAAAGAACACTATTGAGTTGATCTAATTCTTCAAATTTAGGAAGTTTATCTTTAATTAATGCAGATTTCTCTTCAAGCTTCTTTTTGTCGGCTTGTTTTTCTTTTTCCGATTCAAAAACTTTTTCAGCTTGTTCAAGATGAGATCTTTTACTTTTTAAATTCTCTTCATTCTCTTCAAATTGCTTTTTGTTTTCCTTTTGTGTTTTCAAAGTTTCAATTTTCACATTGATGTCGTTAAGATCTTTATCAATATTTTCTAATTTTTCATCGGCAACTTTTTTGTTGTTTTCATCCATTTCAATAATAGACTCAATTAGTTTAACAGCATCTTCTGTTAACATTTCTCCGGCTTGTGCCTTTAGCAATTCAAGATATTTTACATCGGTTTCATCGCACCTAATTAAGCCTATGTATGTTTTAATATTATTTTTAGCACCTTCTTTTTTTTCGGATAAGTTTTTAGTATCCAGGGCAACTTTATCTTGAATTTCCTTAAATTTTTCAGTTTTAAAAATATTTCTGAAAATTTCTATTCTGCTTTTAGTATCTGCATCAAGAAGTTTTCTAAAATCACCTTGTGCTATCATACAAATTTGGGAAAACTGTTTTTTATTAACCCCTAATAAATCTTTAATTTTTTCATTTACTTCTATTATTCTAGTTTTGGTTTCTTCGCCCGGTAATATCAATTCAGCTTTTGCTGTTTCTTTAGTTTCACCGTTTCCTTTTTTATTTGGACGCATATATTCAGGATTTCGCTTAACCTTATACTCTTTTCCGTTGTATTCAAATACCAATTCAACAAAGGTAGGAGTTTCTTTGTCTGCATATTTTGAACGAAACATAGATGCATCTCTTACATCACCGCTTGCCTCACCAAACAGTGCATAAGAAATAGCATCAAAAATAGTTGTTTTACCTGCACCCGTATCACCTGTAATAAGATAAATACCTTTTGTTCCGAGCTTGTCCATATCAATTACAGTTTTTTCCGCATATGGTCCAAATGCCGACATTGTAATTTGTTTTGGTCTCATTTTTGTTCCTCCCAAATTTTTTCAATAATTGAATTGATATAAGATAACTGATTTTCATCCATATCCAAACCGTTTTGTTTTTTATAAAAATCATCAATAAGTTCTATAGGCTGTTTATGCTCTACATCATTCACTGCTGTTAATTTTCCTATAGACTGCGTTCTGGCATTATCATAATCAAGTTTCATTATGTTTTTATAAATTTTACCTAACTTAAAAATAGCATCAACAACATCATTTTCATCTGTCAAGGTTATATGATAATAATCATCTAAATTCTTTTTATCATAAAACGATTTATCCATAAGTTCATCATATTTTCCCTTTAACTCTACCAAATCACGCTTTGCATTAAGCGGAATGGTTGAAACAGTTACATTTCCTTTTTCTTCTATATTAACAATAGTAACAGATTTCTTATGATTAACTTCTGAAAACGAATATTTAAGTGGTGTTCCGGAATATCTTATTGTATCTCTTGACACTCTTTGTGGTCCGTGAATATGCCCAAGTGCAACATAATCAAAATCCTCATAAACAGATGCACTTACTCCTTCTGTACCGCCAACTGATAAATCTTCACTATCACATTCTTCAGCACCTGTTACAAATTGATGCGACAATAATACATTGCGTTGAGACTTGTCAATATTCATTTTTTCTATAGCGATTTTTACTGCTTCAGAATACGAAATGTTTTCTTCAAGTTTAAATATTTGCTTTACATTTATAGGTTTGATAAATGGCAACATATAGAAATTAACACTTCCGTATTCATCATTAAGAGTTTTTGCATCAATATTTCCGTTGTAGGCAGGTGAAATGTGTATACCTGTTGTATCTATCAGTTTTGAAGCAAACGCAAGTCTTTCTGCACCATCATGGTTTCCTGAAATAATAAATGTTTCAATTTTTCTTGAAGCAATGTCATTAATGAATTTATCCAAAACTTCAACAGCTTCTGATGACGGAACAGATTTGTCATAAACATCTCCGGCTATCAAAATTGCATCTGGCTTTTCTTCATCAATAATGTTAAGAATTTTAGTTAAAATATACCTTTGATCTTCGATCATTGAAAATTCATTTACTCGTTTGCCGATGTGCAAATCTGCTAAATGTAACAATTTCATTTGATTACCCCTTTTATATTTTGTCTATACATAAATTATAACATAATTTAGCCTAAAAGCAACATAATTGTACTTAATCTGCCTTTGAAGTCCGATTTATAGGACTTGTACTGTCGATTTTTCTAAATTTAGAGTTATTACTTAAAAATCGATTTTAATTAAAATATATCTCATTTTGTGATTATTGTCAATATCTCGTTATGAGATATTGTATTATTTAGTAAATACTAATAATGAGGTGATTATGTGCGACTTCGGGATTTGCGAGAAGATAATGATTTGAAACAATATCAAATAGCAAAACTTTTAAACATCAAACAAAACACATATTCACAATATGAAAATGAAAAACGAGAAATTCCGATTGATTTGTTATGGAAATTAGCAGACTTTTATAAAACAAGTATTGATTATATTGTCGGAAGGACAAATAAAAAATGACTGTCACTTGGGCAGTCATTTTTGTTTTGTATATTACATCTTTTCAGTTGTTTTGTGCTTTTTGTCGGTGTAGACTTCGGGTTGCCATTGTGACGAGAGCCAATACGGATTGTGTTTGTCGTGCTTATCGTACCAAACCTGCGGGTAATGGATTTTTTTATTCTTCACAGCGTCGGTATATGGCTTAACCTTGCCGTCAACCTCAACGCAGAGGATGACGAACTTAAAGTCTTTCATAAACTCAGTGTCTACATTTATGCTCAAATAATTATCGGTATATGACATATCATATGACGGATGATAGAGCGAACGGCAGTGGACTCTGTCTTCGTATTGGTTGAAGCTGTCCTCTGTTAAATCGCCGTGGGCAAAATACGGAAAAACATAGCCGTTGTCGTCTTTGCCGAGAACATTTGCATAATAAGCGGCGATGACCTGATAAGTTTTGCTTTTGCCGTAAATATCGGTGAGTGTGACCTTTTGAGTGCAACTGTTATATCCCTTGACGGATGAATACAGCTTTTCAATCTCGGTCGCAGAGCTTTCAAGCCCGATTGATTTGATTTGCTTGCCGTCATCAATTGCAGAGCCTGAATCAAAGTGATTTCCGTTTTGGTATACATCGGAAGTGACAAATATTTTTTCATCTGTGTCATCAAATGTCAACATACCGCAAACCGCAGAATTTTTGCCGTACGCATCGCAAAATTCTTCTGCAATATGGCGAGGATATTTGATGTTGTACTTCTTTTCATACGGTCTTAAATAAGCGGTGCTTATTGAGCTGATGACTGCAATTGCAACCAAAACTGCAACAAGGGCACTTATGCAAATGATAGGAAGTTTGTATTTTTTTACCATTTCGGCAAATGAATTTTTATTATCCTTTTTCATTATTTAATCACTGTCTTTCTTGCACCTTCAACAGCTCTTTGGATTAGAGCCTCGCTGTCGAGTGCTTTTTCTGCTTCAAGTATTTCTTCAATATGCGGTCTTGTTTTCGGATGCTTTGGAGTGAACACCGTACAGCAATCCTCGTATGGCAAAATTGAGGTCTGGAAAGTGTCGATTTCTCTTGAAATACGCACGATTTCGTCCTTGTCCATACCAATGCAAGGTCTGAAAACAGGAAGTTCGGTTGCAACATCGGTGCATCCGAGTGCGTAGATTGTTTGGCTTGCAACCTGACCCACGCTTTCGCCTGTGATGAGTGCGGAGCAATTTTGGTGATTTGCAATGATTTCCGCAATTTTCATCATATATCTTCTCATAATAATTGTGAAGTAAACTTCCGGACACTTATCCCTGATAGCCTCCTGAAGCTCGGTAAACGGCACAACATAAGTTGTGATCGGTCCGCTGTACTGTGCAACCTTGTGGAGCAAATCCATAACCTTTTGCTCGGCAAGTTCGGTGGTGTACGGAGGGGAAGCAAAGTGAACGGAAACAAGTTCGATTCCACGCTTTGCCATCATATAAGCTGCAACAGGTGAGTCGATGCCACCGCTGATGAGCACCGCACCTCGTCCGCTTGTGCTGACAGGCATACCGCCCGCACCTTTGATGTTGTTGCCTCTGATGAAAGCATAAGTATCTCTGATTTCAACCGTAACGGTGAGTTCCGGATTGTGCACATCAACCTTTAAATCGTGGTAGTTTGAAAGGATGTGACCGCCAAGTTCTCTGCAAATTTCAGGTGATTTGAGCGGGAACTTTTTGTCACTTCGCTTTGCTTCCACCTTAAAGGTTTCAACTTCTTCAAAACGCTCACCGAGGTATTCGATAGTCTTTACTTTTATGTCGTCCATATCCTTTTCGGCAACAAGCGCTCTTGAAAGTGCCGCAATGCCGAAAACTTTTTTGAGGCGCTCAACTGCGTCATCAAGGTCAATGTCGTCATCATTTGGTTCAACCATAATAGTTGACTGGCTTTTTTTGAAGGTGAACTCGCCGATTTCGGCAAGTGCCTTGCGCATATTTTTTATGAGAATGTCCTCAAATGTGTTTCTGTTGAGTCCCTTGAGTACAAGCTCGCCGTTTTTGATAAGTATAATTTCTCTCATTTTTTGTTCCTGTTGTGTTGAAATTTGGTAGTTAGGGTTAATCCCCTCAGTCTGCATACAAGATGCAGACAGCTCCCCTTACAAGTAAGGGGCGCCTTGGTAGGTTTGTTTGATTTATATTGGATATTTTTCCACAGTTTCCCTGATTGCCGAGGTAAGCTCATCAACATCTGCCTTTGTGTTCATTCGGCTGAAGCTGATGCGGATTGATTTTTCAATCACTTTGTCGCCGAGTTTCATAGCCGTGAGCACATGGCTTTTTTTGCCCTTTGCACAGGCTGAACCGTTGCTGACATAAACTCCGTATTGGCTTGAAAGATGCTGAACAATCGTCTGACTTGTCATAAAACTCGGAATGTACACATTGAGGATGTAGTCCGATGATTCGGTAGAATTGTTGATTTTTACACCGCCGATTTTTTCAAGCTCCGCCCTTGCGTAAGAGTTAAGCTCGTGAATTGCTTTTGTTTGTTCTTTTAGGTCGGGGAAGAGTGAAACCGCCTCGCCAAAGCCTGCAATAAGAGGTGAAGCCTCTGTGCCGGGTCTGATTTTGTGTTCCTGCTCTCCGCCGTATGTTCTCGGTACAATTCGTGTGCCTTTTTTGATGTATAACGCACCCGTGCCCTTTGGACCGTGCACCTTATGAGCCGTGATTGTCACCAAATCAGCGCCCAATTTGGCAGGCTTGATTTCGTACTTGCCGTATGCCTGAACGCAGTCGATGTGCACAAGTGCAGGTGCTTTTGCTTTTTTGACAGCTTTTCTTATGCTCTTGACAGGCAAAACCGAGCCGACTTCGTTGTTGACATACATCATCGAAACAAGGATTGTGTCGCTGTTGACAGCCTCAAAAATCTGCTCCTCACTGATGTTTCCGTCGCTGTTCGGTTCAAGCCTGATAACCTCAAAGCCCTGTTTTTCAAGTTCTGCCACCGATTCAAGCACGCTTTCGTGCTCAATTGCAGTTGTGACAATTCGGTTGCCTTTGCGCTTGTTTGCCATTGCCGAGCCAAAGATTGCAAGGTTGTTTGCCTCTGTGCCACCCGAGGTGAAGAACAATTCCTCGTTTTCGCACGAAAGGGATTTTGCAATTATCTCCCTTGCTCTGCGAACCTCTGCATTTGCGTCCAATCCCTCTTTGTGAAAAGATGACGGATTGCCAAAATGTTCGGTCAACATTTGATAAACTTTTTTTGCAACTGCCTCTTCCGGCTTTGTGGTTGCACTGTTATCTAAATAAGCACTCATTACTTTATATTTCTCAATTCTTTCAGTTTAAATGCGGCTGCAATTGTTTTTGCGTCTGTGATTTCACCGCTCATAATTTTTGCAATAAGAGTGGACAGTTTCATTTTTGTCACCTGCAAAAATTCGTCCTCGTCAAGCTCTTGCTCAACTTTGGTCAAACCTGTTGCAGCATAGAGATAGATTTCCTCGTTTGTGTAGCCCGGTGACGGATAAATTTTGCCGAGATCGATATAATTTTCCGCAATAATACCGCATTCCTCGTGAAGTTCACGCTTGCCGGTTTCAAGAGGGTCTTCGCCCTTTTCACGCTTGCCGGCAGGGATTTCGTATATAGTTTCTTTGTATGGATAGCGGAACTGTCGCACCATATACACACATTCATCATCGGTCAGCGCAATAATTCCCACACCGCCCGGGTGGTCAACAACTTCTCTGTTTGCCTTGTCACCGTTGCAAAGAGTGATGTCGTCAACATGGAAGGTGAGCACTCTGCCATTGTAGATGCCCTGGGCATTTTCGGTTCTTTCGTACATACCGAGAGCAATGGATTCGATGTCCTCGATTTTGTCGATAACATAATCCGCACCGCTTTCGATAAGTTCAAACTTGTTGCCGAATCCCCAAAGAACGCCTACGCTTGGAACTCCGGCTTCTCGTGCACCGTCCATATCATAAAATCTGTCGCCAACCATAATTGCATCTGCAGGTTCAATACCAAGTTCGTTTACGCAACGGCTCAAAATGCTCTGCTTTGATTCGCAATCTGCATTGAAGCTGACTGCACTTATGCAGTCAAAATAATCCTTGAGTCCTGCTTTTATAAGAAGCTCCTCAACATAGTTGATTGGCTTTGATGACGCAACACCGAGTTTGAAGCCCTCGTTTTTAAGCGTCTTTAACAGCCGTGGAATGCCCTCGTAAAATTCGCTTTCGTACAGTCCGATATTTGTATATCTTTCACGATATTTTTTAACGAGCTTTTCGGCATCCGTAACGCTTTGATTAAATCTTTCCTGAAATGTTACAAGCAGTGGAGGTCCAATAAAAAAGTCGAGTTCTTCCCATTCCGGAGATTCAATATTGAATGCATCAAGTGCGTATTTTGCACTTTTTTTGACGCCGACACCCGTGTCGCAAAGTGTGCCGTCAAAGTCAAAAATAACCGCCTTAACCATTATTTTGCCTCCACTTTTTTCATAAAACGCACGCTGTCAACAACAAATCTTTCGATTGTGCCCTTGCCGATTACCGTGCCGTCCTCCTCGCAAGCCTTTACATCAAAGATGAGCTTTCTGCCCTGCGCTTCTTTGAGTGTTGCGTAAGCAATTACAACCGTGCCCACACCACTCGGCTTATCGTGAGTGACATTGATTGCTGTGCCGACAGTAGTTTCGTCACCCTCCAAAAAGTCAGAAATAGCCATGCAAGTTGCCTTTTCCATAAGAGCAATCATAAACGGAGTGCCAAAAACAGGCAACGAACCGCTCTGTGCAGCAATAGCAGTGTTGGTGGAATTAACGATAGTAAGAGCCTCGCCCTTAACCTCTGTAAAAATCTCTTGCATAAGTTCACCTCACAATTTATTCGATATATTATAACATATAATTGTAATTAATACAATATATAGGCAGAGTTTATTTGTGCTGACAAATTGTTTGATATTCGGATTTTGCAGGCGAACAAAGTTCGCCACTACGGAATTAGTTTCATTTTTAAACTCTTGAATTTCATTGTAGGCGCATTAAAAAGGCTGTTTAGAAAGGTTCTGAATTTCGTTTTCTTGCGAGTGGGAGCTGTACGATGGTACCGCCCCCGAGCAAAAAACGAAAAACGCCAAAAATGCCGTAAGTTCGATACTTACGGCATTTTTAAAACCCCACCGTCAACACTTCGTGTTGCCACCTCCCCTTGCCTCAAGTGGAGGCAAATCGGTTAAATATATTTGGCGTGTTTCAGGGGCTTTATCGACAGCCTGAGGCTGTATAAAGAAAAAAGAGTAGGTGTAACACCTACTCTTTTCCCTCTCTGTCTATAACAAACTATAGGAGGACAGGTTACCCAAAACGGTTGCGGCTCCGTTTCGAGCGTACCAACATTATAGTAGAAATTTACCAACTTGTCAAGTGAAAAGTTAAAACATTTTTGGTAAAATATACAAAAACGGTGATGAAATTTTATGATGAACCTCATAAAATTAAATTATCACCTTTTAATAGACAAAAACAACAACATCTGTACTATTTGTCGATTTTTGTCGAGAAGTTTTTTGGACTTTTTATTCAAAAAATATTGACACAATACAAATGTTCGACTAATATATGCAGTAGACATTGCGAAATTTGAACATAAGTTCGATAAAAGCTTGTCTAAAATTGACAAACCACTCAAGTCGATTTAATACATATTGAAAGAAGGGCAGAAGATGACAATTAATGAATTGGCTCATGAATATGAGCAACAATACAAGGTGTTGAGCGCACGACTTGACGCAATGAAGCCGTTGCTGTGCGTCTATCGTGGCGAGGACCTTGTATCGTTGAGAAGAAAAATAAAAATATATTACGATATGGCTTGTGAATGCAGAAGAACGGCATCAATGCTTTTTGGATATTACGAGGAGGACCACGACAATGATAGACTTTATCAATAATTATTATTACGAGGACTATTCCACGGTTGAGGGAATGGACAGAGAGAAGGCAAAGAAAAAGGCATTTTCGGCTGTTTTGCCACTGATTATGCAGGAGGAATTAACCCCAATGCAGAGCGTTTGCCTCCGATATAGATACGAAAATCACAAAACCCAAGCAGAAATTGCAAATCTGATGAAACTGTCGCAACCGACCGTTTCCCGACACATTTCCACCGCAAAGGAAAAAATGAACAACTCGCTCGGCTACTGCTATATTGCACTTTCAAAGGCAATTGACGAATACGACCGCCTTGCAAATTCGATGGAATAAGCGATATATGTTATCAGGCAGAAAATGACAGCTATTCACGGCATCACGCACTGCCACCCCGTATTTGCCTGTTATCTTACATAATATAATATGAAAAAAAGGGCTTTACGGTTACACACCGTAAAGCCTTTTATAGAGTAAATTATCAGATATACTTTTGGATTTTGATTTTGTCAAGGACTGCACCAACGATAATGAATACGATTGCCGAACCGACTGCCTGAATGCAGGAGAACGGAACCGATGTGATTGCTGTTGGGAACGAGTACATAACGCCCTCTGCCAAGAGGTATCCGCCAATTGTGATAAGACCCGAAACTATGGTCATTGGCACTGTCCATTTGGTGATGATTTTGTGATTTGTGTTTCTGCAAACAAGGATGAACGGAACAGCGTTGAGTGCCTTGATGACTGCGGTTGCCGGTGCCCATTGCGGTGCTCCGGAAATGACATCTGCAAGCGCACCGCCGATAGCTGCCGCAAGGGAAGCCCACGGACCAAGCAAACATCCTGCAAGATAAATCATACTGTCACCAAAGTGAAGATAGCCCGAATTTATGCCTGTCGGCATTTTGATGAAAGCAGTTGCAACGCAAACAAGTGCCGCCATAAGACCTGTTATGCAAACACGCTTAACCTTGTTGTTCTTTGCTGTTTTTTCCATAAAATATTCTCCTATCGGTTTATTATGAGAATATTATATAGTATGCTTAACCATTTAAAAAGATATAATATTAATAAAATTTTGGAGTACAGATTAATAAGTTTTAATCATTTCAAAATCCATAGATTTTAGGGTATAAAGCAAATCGGCATTGTTGCGAATCGGTTTTTCGGTTATGATTCCGCCCCTTGCAAGCTGTTTTGGCACATGGAAGTCGGAACCCGACACCATCAGTTTGTTGTGCTTTTTCGCCCAAGCCTCCGCTTTTTCGTTCGATTTCTTTGGAGTTTTGCCGTTGTAGACCTCAATTCCGTCAAGATAGTCGGGATTGCATCTTGTAATCGCAGGTCGAAACGGGTGAGCCTGATACACCAAATAGCCTTGGCTGTGCATAAGTTTGCACATCTGCTTTTCCCAAAGTGCAAGCAGGTTGCCCTGTTTTCTCAACCAATTCTCATCAACACCGTAAACAAGATAGTCGTTTGCGGTTGCATAGTGGCGGATTTCCATTCCAAACATAACGGAAAAATGCTCGTCCTCATATTTTTTCATTTCAAGATACGGGTCAATGTAGCAATCAATGAATTTTTTCGGATTGAAATATCCGTGTGCCAAATCAAAGGTCAGCGGACTGTAATGGTCGGTCAGGACAATGCCCGAATAGCCTTTTTCCTTGTACATTCTTGCAATGTCCTTTGGCTCGGTTCTGCCACATTGACGAGAACCGTATTTTGTATGAGTGTGTAGTTCGTATTTATATTTCATCAGTAGTCTGTCTTTCTGAACATATCTGAAATTTGCCTGCAAAGTTCCGGAAAACTGTCAAGATTCGGGTCATCCTTGAGGATGTATTTTGCACATTCCTGACATTGCTCAAGGATTTTTGTATCCTCAAGCATATCCGCAATTTTGAGCTGTGGCAAGCCGTGTTGTCTTGTGCCGAAGAAGTCGCCCGGACCTCTTGTTTTTAGGTCATAGTCAGCAATTTTGAAGCCGTCATTGGTTGATTTAAGCAATTTTAAGCGTTCAACAGATGACTCCGATTTGTTGTCGGACACCAAAATGCAAAAGCTCTTGTCCTTGCCTCTGCCAACTCTGCCACGAAGCTGATGAAGCTGTGACAATCCAAAACGGTCGGCATTTTCTATGAGCATAACGGTTGCGTTAGGCACATCAACACCAACCTCAACAACCGTGGTTGAAACAAGAATTTGAACATTGCCTTTTGCAAATTCCTGCATAACCTTGTCTTTTTCCTTTGGCTTCATTTTGCCGTGGAGAAGTCCGAGATTATACCCTTGAAAAACCTCGGTAGACAGCTTGTCGGCGTATTCTTTTGCCGAAAGCAAATCGCTGTCGTTGTCGTCAACAAGTGAGCAAACAATATACGCCTGATTGCCGTTGTCAACTGCATTTTTGATGAATTTGTATATGCGTTGATGGTAGGCACTTGTCACCAAATCGGTGCGGATTTCCTGCCTGCCGGGAGGCAATTCATCAAGCACGCTGATGTTCAAATCACCGTAAATAATCAGTCCCATTGTGCGTGGAATCGGGGTTGCGGACATAACAAGGAGATGCGGATTGTTGCCTTTCATTGCAAGGCTGGAGCGTTGCTCAACACCAAATCGGTGCTGTTCATCCGTGCACACTAACCCCAAATTTTTGAATTCAACATCATTTTGAATGAGTGCGTGAGTGCCGATAATCAAATCAATTTCGCCGTCGTAAAGTGCGAGCTTGATTTTCTTTTTTTCTGTTGCCTTTGTTGAGCCTGTCAGCAAGGCAATTTTTATATCCGTGCCGTCAAACAGCTTGCAAAAACTTTCATAGTGCTGGGTTGCAAGAATTTCGGTCGGTGCCATCATTGCGGTTTGGTAGCCGTTTTTTATGACGGTGTACATAACCGCACCGGCAACGGCAGTTTTGCCCGAGCCGACATCTCCCTGAACAAGCCTGTTCATCTGCCTGTCACCGTTTAGGTCGGCAATGCAGTCGGCAACCGCTTTTTTCTGTGCGTTTGTAGGATTGAACGGCAGAAGCGAATAAAATTCTTCGCTGAAATCAAGAGGCATTTTCAACAAATTCTTTGTTGCTCTCTTGCTTTTTAGTTTCATCAAGCCAAGTTGGAGAGTTAACAGTTCCTCAAAAATCAGCCTGCGTCTTGCAATTTCGATATTCTCCTCTTTATCGGGGAAGTGAATTTGCCTGATTGCAAAGTTGAGCGAACAAAGATTGTATTCGGTCAGCAAATATTCGGGCAGAGTGTCGGGAATTGCTCCGACTTTGTCAAGTCCTGCCCTAACCACCTTTTCGATAATCTTTGACGAAAGGTTTGTGGTTGCGGGATAAATCGGCTCAATGCCTGTCGCTTTTTCTGCTTTTTCGATTTGAGGCGAACTCATAGAAGCTTCGGTGAATGTTCTGTCAACCTTGCCGTAAAGAATGTAGTCGTCAAAGGTTCGCAATGCTTTTGCAAGATAGGCGTTGTTGAAAATCGTCACATGGATGACAGTTTCGCCGTCTGTAAAATTGCATTTGTAGAGAGTAAGCCCTTTTCTGATTTTTGCCTCTTTCACAGGGGTAATCATAGTTGCTTTGATGAAAGCAGGCTCTCCCGATTTGACCTCTTTGACCGTGAGCGTTTTGCTCCAGTCAATGTATTTTCGTGGATAATAATTAATTAGGTCTTGTAAAGTGTAAACGCCCAACTTATTGAAAAGTTGGGCTCTTTTATCTCCTACACCTTTTATGAATTGAATGTTGTAATCACTGTAATCCATAGTAATCCATAATTAATTGACCTTTTGTAGAAAGCGAACACAGTTCGTTCCTACTATATTATTCTACTGAAATAAGGTAGTAGTATACAGGCTGTCCGCCGTTTACAATGCTTACCTCGATATTGCTTCCGTATTTTTCGGTGAGCTTTTCTTCAATCTTTTGTGCGTCCTCTTCGGTTGCATCCTCACCGTAAATAATTGTCACAAGTGCGTTTTCGTCAGGATTGAACAGTTCGTCTGTTGCAGAAAAAGCAATTTTCTCTCTGTCCTCACCGATGAACTTGATTGCGCCGTTGCAAAGTCCCATAATCTGGCCTTCCTTGATTAGCTTGCCGTCAACCTCGCTGTCACGAGCCGCAAAGGTAACCGATGCGGTTTGAACATTGCCTGCCGCTTGCATCATTGTGTCAACATTTTCTTCCTTATCTGCTGTTTCGTCAAAGGCAAGCATAGCGGAAATTCCCTGTGGCACTGTCTTGGTTTCAAGCACAATAACCTCTCTGTCGTTCACGCTGTTCTTTGCCATTTGCGCCGCCATAATGATGTTTTTGTTGTTTGGCAAAACATACACGATTTTTGCCGGCACTTTCATAACAGCTTTTATGATGTCGTCGGTTGACGGGTTCATTGTTTGACCGCCGCTGACAACAATATCTGCACCGAGGTCGGAGAAAAGCTCCGTGAGTCCCTCGCCTGCACAAACGGATACAAAGCCGTAGTCATTTTCAGGCTCTGCAATTTCGTTTTCACTGCTTTCGTTTTGCTCCTCCTGTTTTGGAGTTGCAAGATTTTGAATGTTTATATCAAAAAGTTGACCGTATTTTGTGGCAGTTTGCACAATTGTGGCAAGCTGTTCACTTGTAACCTTAACTGCGATTTTGCCGTTTTCCTCGTGAACCTCAACATCACTGCCGATAGCTTTAAGATATGCACGGAGTTTGATTGAATCGCTCTCTTTTGCGCCGTGTTCCTTTTGGATAACAAATTCGCACTGGTATCCGCTTTGAGCCTCACCGCTTGCAGATGATTTTTTGTCCGTGATTGCTTCCTCACCAATAGGGCGGATAATCACATTGTTGATGAACACGGATTTCATACCCTCAAGGATGAGCAAGAAGCCCTGACCGCCTGCGTCAACAACTCCTGCCTGCTTGAGAACAGGGAGCATTTCAGGTGTTTTTGCAAGTGCCTCCTTGGCTGCTTCAAGACCTGCCAAAAAAACATCAATCGGTTCTTGCGTACTTGGTGCAATTTCTTCTGTTGCCTCTGCCGCACATCTCACTACTGTGAGAATTGTGCCCTCGGTAGGCTTCATTACTGCTTTGTACGCCGCATCACTTCCCATACGGAATGCGTGAGCAATATCGTTGCTGTCTGCTTTTTCAAGACCTTTGAATGCCTTTGAAAAGCCACGGAATATAAGTGAAAGAATAACGCCCGAGTTTCCTCTTGCACCACGAAGAAGCGCTGAAGCCACTCTTTTTGCAACATCACCGAGGTCGCTGTCGTCCTCCATATTTTTTATATCGTCCGATGCCGATGCAATTGTCATCGACATATTTGTGCCTGTGTCACCGTCAGGTACCGGGAAAATGTTGAGTGCGTCAACTGCCTGTCTGCTGTTTGCTATGTTGTTTGCGGCGGAAATAACACCGTCACGAAACATCTGTCCTGTAATCATGGTTGTCCTCCGAGTTTAGTTAATACTGTCGATACCTTCGACATGAACATTTACTTCGGAAACCTTCAAGTCTGTGGTGCTTTCGATAGTGTAGCGAACTTTGTTTACAATGCTGTCCGCAATGGCATTGATGTTTACACCGTATGACACAGCGATAGAAAGATCAACCACTAATGCGCCGTTGACGCTCTTGATTGTTACACCCTGATTTGATGTGTCAAGGTCAACGCCGTCAACTCTGCTTTTGATGGCAGACCTGATTATTTGTACAGGGTTTGCATTCACCATTCTTGTAACTCCAAAACAGCTTTGTGCTGCATTGCCGACAAGTCTGGAAAAATAGTTGTTGGTGATTTCTATATATCCGTTAGGATTTTCGTATTTAATCATAGATTTCTCCTTTTCGATTAAGTCGGTGGATATTCGATGAATATATCAATTGTAATACCAATCTTCAATGTTGGCAAAGAAATTGCTGTAATATCCCTGCATATCTCCGTGCATAGCCTTTGAATAGCAGATAACTCCTTTTCTGTACACAATCGGCACAAAAGGAATTTCGTTTGAAAATGAAAGAATGAATTTTCCAAGCTCACCGCCATTGTTGAGATACTCTCTGTACAGTTTTGCGGTTTCGCTCTCGGTGCTCATACCGTAATGAGTTTTGCCCGATTTGTCAAAAAATGACGAAAGCCTCATATCGTTCGGTATTTTTGTTTCGGCAACATAAATGTCATAGTTACTGTATTTGAGTGCTTGCTTGAAAATCTTTTGACTGTAAACCTTGACAGTCACCTTGAATCCGACAGCTTCCAATTGCTGTGCAACAAGTTTTGCAATTGCAACTCTGCTCTCGTTTTCGTTGACAACAATTTTCAGCGTGAGTTGGCTTGATTTGTATCCGCTTTTTGCGATTGCTTGCTTTGCCGCCGCCGTGTCTGCCGAGTCTGCAAAAATCTTTGTTTCCCCTCCGATTTTTGACATCGGATTGTACAGCGAAGTTGCAGGTCGTGCGTAGCCTTGATAAGCACTTTTTGCAAGTGTGCCACGGTCAACCGCAAGTGAAATCGCACGGCGAATGTCTGCATTTGATGTGATGCCCATTGAGTTGCGAAGCCCCAAGAACACCATATTGTTCAGGTTAACCTGCTTTTTGTTGCATTTGAGCCTTGCGACCGTGTCGTTGCTGGCATCACGGTATGCGTAACTGATGTTGCCTATGTTCATAGCGTTGTTGATTGACTCCGCCGACGGAACATTGACAAGCTGAATTTTTGTAAATCTCGGATTGAAATTTTCTTTGTATTCCTTGTTTTGCTCAACATATACCTTGCCGTTTTCTTCAAGGAATTTGTATCGTCCGCTGCCAAGCGGATATTTTGATTTTGACGAATTTTTTGCAACATAAAATGTCAAAAGCTGATGTGCATACGGGTTTGCATATGACAGCTTGAATTTTACCACCGTGTCGCTCACAACCGATGCGGAATATATCGGCTTCAGGCTGTTTTTCCACCTCGGTGAAGTTTGAGCCTCGTGGAATGAACTGACAACATTGCTTGCCGTAAGAGGTGACCCGTCCGAAAACTTGAGTCCGCTGACTATGGTGATTGACAGCGTGTGCGAATCCTCATAGGTGTATGAACTTGCAATTTCCGGAACTGCCTCAAACGATTCGTCTATTCTGAACAGCGGTTCGTACACAAGGTCATTCGCTGTTTGATTGTTTAGTGTGTCCGCCTCAAACGGATTGAGCGAATCCGACTGGCTGTAACTGATTTTGAAATTGTCTGTGTCCTCGGTTACCTTTGCCGTGGTTTGCAAAACAAGTTCGTGCTTTTGCTCCGGCACATTACTTTTACAGCCTGTGAACAAGGCGGTGATTATGGCAATTACACACAGAATTGCCACTGCCTTTTTGGTCATTTTCTGAACCTTTCTATATGAGTGGTTTTGCCGGTTGCTTCGTCTATTTCAATCATAATACCCTCCAAGGTGCACGGACCGTCAGGGTTTGTAAATCTAACCGGCAAATTTGTTTTCATTTTTTGTATTGCAACTTCGGGAGTGACGCCCAAAACGGAATAATACGGACCCGTCATACCAATGTCGGTGATGTAACCCGTGCCGTTTGGCAAAATCTGCTCATCGGCGGTTTGAGTGTGGGTGTGAGTGCCAAAGACAGCGGAAACCTTGCCGTCAAGGTAAAATCCCATACCCTTTTTTTCTCCCGTTGCCTCTGCGTGAAAGTCGATTATGATAATGTTTGCACCGTCATCCTTGACCTTTTTGATTTCGTCATCAATGCTGTCGAACGGATTGATGATGTTGTCAAGATAAACAGCACCTTGCAAATTGATGATTGCCACTCGGTTTTTGCCCTTATCGAGAATAACCGAGCCGTTGCCCGGTGCAGAGGAATGGTAGTTGCACGGACGGATGATAAACTCGTTTTCGTCAAGAAAATCCGCAATTTCAGGTCTGCGAAGCGAATGATTGCCGAGGGTGATAACATCTGCACCGCTTGTAAAAATATGCTGTGCACTTTTTGGTGTTATGCCGTTGCCGACTGCACTGTTTTCGCCGTTTACAATAACAAAATCTGCCTGATACTCTCTTTTTAGCTTTGGCAAATTGTCACGCAAATAATCACAGCCTTGATTTGACACAACATCACCGATGGCTAATATCTTCACCTTTTCACCGCCCATTACCATATAATCGATTTTATTATATATTATATTATTCTAAAAAACAATATATAATTTGTAAATAAATTAGGCTCCCCTTTATAACATTAGAAGGGGAGCCGTGATTGGTTATTATTTTATATGTTCGTTAAGGTGCTTCTTGAACGCCTCCAAGGTTTTGTCGGAGATGACATGTTCCATTTTGCAAGCGTCCTGTGCAGCCGTTTGTTCGTCAACACCGAGCAAAACAAGTGCTTTGGTGAGGATTATGTGACGCTCGTAGATTTTCATTGCAAGGTCAGTGCCTGCATCCGTAAGTTCAAGATAGCCTTTTTCGTCAACGGTCAAATATCCGTCACGCTTGAGAATGCTCACACCTCTGCTCACGCTTGGCTTTGAAAATCCCATTTCCTCCGCCACATCAATGGAACGAACATTCTGCTGTTTTTGATACAAAACATATATTGTTTCAAGATACATTTCGCCTGATTCGTGCAATTTTTACACCCCTTTTTTCTGAAATTTACTTGATTTTTTTAACTTCTTCAAATGCCTTGACAATGTCCTCATCCGGAGCTTTTGTGCAAAGTGAAACAATCACATTCACTGCAAGACCTGTAAGGAATGCCGGCAAGAGTTCGTAAATGTTGAAAATCGGTGAAAGTCCTGCAATGACAAATTTCCAAAGGAATACCATTGCACCGCCGGCAAAGATACCTGCGATTGCACCGTATTTGTTTGAACGCTTCCAGAAAAGTGAAAGAAGAACAACAGGACCAAATGCAGCGCCAAAACCTGCCCAAGCAAACGAAACAATGCCGAATACAGAGCTGTTTGAATCCCAAGCGATTACAACGCCGATAACGGAAATGATGACAAGAGTAAGTCTTGCAACAATCATTTTTGCGGTTTCCGAAAGGTCAAGCTTGAAAAGACCGCCGAGGAGATTTTCGCTTGCCGATGACGAAGCAGCCAAAAGCTGGCTGTCCGAAGTTGACATTGTTGAAGCAAGGATGCCTGCAAGGATAACGCCTGCGATAAGAGCCGGAACAATGCCCTCTTGGCTCAATGCGTTTGAAATTTGGATGATGATTGTTTCGCTGTCCTTGAAGTGCTCGATTGCACCGTTTGCAACCATTCCTCTGCCGACAATGCCGATTGCGATTGCGATGAACATTGAAATTACAACCCAAACAGAAGCAACACGGCGGGAAATTTTGATTTTGTTAGGATTTTCGATAGCCATAAATCTGAGGAGAATGTGAGGCATACCGAAGTAGCCAAGTCCCCAAGCAAGGGTTGAGACAACGCTGATTGCACTGAATGCCGTTGAAGTGTTGCCCTCATCGTGGTGCACGGCGAACAGGTCGAGATAGCCGTTGAGTTGATGTGCGTTGTTCATAACAGCGTCAATACCGCCTGCCTTTGAAACACCGAAAATAAGCACGATAACAAGTGCAACCGTCATAACAATTGATTGAACAAGGTCGGTTACGGAAGCAGCATTAAATCCGCCGAGTGAAGTGTAGCCGACAATGATGATTGCCGACACAACCATTGCAATGTGATAGTCGATTCCAAACAATGTGCCAAAGAGTTTGCCGCAAGCACTGAAGCCCGAAGCTGTGTAAGGAACGAAGAAAATGATGATAATCAACGCTGCAAGAGCCATAAGAATTTTCTTGTCGTCCTTATATCTCAATGAAAAATAGTCCGGAATTGTGATTGCACCGATGTGTGCGGAATAGTTACGAAGTTTTTTTGCAACGATGAGCCAGTTGAGATAAGTGCCGACTGCAAGACCGATAACAGTCCAGCCAACCTCTGCACAACCCGAAAGATATGCAAGTCCCGGCAAGCCCATAAGCAAGTAACTGCTCATATCCGATGCCTCGGCGCTCATTGCAGTAACGATAGGACCGAGCTTTCTTCCGCCGAGGTAAAACTCGCCTACATTTTTTGTCTTTTTTGCATACACAATGCCTATCAACAGTACGCTTAATAAATATACTACGATAGAAATCATTATACACACTTGTGCTGATGTCATAAATACTGTCCTCCATTTATATGATTTAAAAATATACCATAAAATTATACCATAAATAGTATAATAATGCAAACATTTTGAACATTGAAAAATCATTTTGTATGTGATATTATCATATTCAGTAAAGATAAACTGTCAAAGAAGGCGTAAAAATGAACAACAATCCAATAGGATTTTTAGATTCGGGAATAGGCGGAGTGACCGTTTTGAGAGAAGCAGTCAAGCTCCTGCCAAACGAAAATTATTTCTTTTTCAGCGACTCGGCACACAATCCGTACGGCGACAAAACAGACGAGGAAATCATTGCAAGATGTGACGAAATCGTGAGCCTGATGCTCCAAAAAAATTGCAAGGCAGTTGTCCTTGCGTGCAACACCGCTTCGGCAAAGGCGGGGAGTTTTTTGAGAGAAAAATACAGCCTGCCGATTATTGCAATTGAGCCTGCCTACAAAATGGTGCACGACATCAATCCCGACGGTGCAACCCTTGTTATGGCAACAAAAGGCACTATCGAAAGCGAAAAATTCCACAGACTTTTTTATAAATATTACAATGAGAATACTGCACTTATGCCGTGTGTAGGTCTTGCGGATATTATCGAACAGGGCGACAAGGAAAAAATCAAAGCATATCTGAAAGAAGCACTTTCGGACTATGTCGGACTGATTGACAATGTGGTGCTCGGTTGCACCCATTATCCGCTGATAAAAGACGAAATCAGCGCTGTTTTGGGTGATGTAAAATTCTTTGACGGCTCTGTGGGAGTGTCGAAGCAATTAAAAAGAGTGCTTGCAAAAGACGACCTTTTGTCATCATCACAAGCACCCGCAAGCATTGAATTTTTTGACAGTTCAACGGACGAAACCACCCGAATTGCAAAGCAAAAAAGATTCTTTGAATTTTTAAAATAAATTATTGTTTTATTTTTACCGTAGAAGCGAACTGTGTTCGCCTCTTTTTTATGAGGAACTTTAATAGCCTACATTAATTATATAAACGAATGTTCAATCACCATCACGAGTTCGAGTGACGAGTCTTTTTCTTTAAAGCGTTTTGTGAGGTCGGCGCTGATTTTTGCTTTTTCGCTGTCGTCACAAAACGGGATAATCAAATCAAAAATAAGGTTTGTATGCGTTTCGCCCTTTACAACTCTGAAATCGTGGAAGGTGAAATCACTGTCGTAATCTTCAATAATCTCTTTTGCAAGAGCCTTGTAGCGGTCAACCTCTTTGTCGTCAACAACAATCGGGTCCATATGTATGCACATAATTATGCCGAGTTCCTTGTTGATTTTTGATTCAACATTGTCGATGATATCGTGGAGCTTCATCACATCAATGTTTGACGGCACTTCTGCGTGAGCGCTTGCAATAATTCTGCCCGGTCCGTAGTCGTGAACAATCAAATCGTGCACGCCGAGGATGTATTCGGGTTCAAGCATAATGCGTTCGATATTGTCAACAAGTTCTTTTTTTGGCGGTTGACCGAGAAGCGGAGAAATAATTTCTTTTGCAATGTCGATACCGCCTAAAAGGATGATGACCGCAACGCACAAACCGATTGCACCGTCTATCCACGCAATCTTGAAAATGTGGGTTATGCAAAGTGCAAGGATGGTTGCACCGGTTGAAATACAGTCGTTGAGGCTGTCTTGACGAACCGCCTTTAGGTTGATGTTGTCGGTGTGCTTGTAAAGTCGGTTGTTGAAATATGCCATCCACAACTTAACAAGGATTGACGCACCGAGAATAATAATGTATACAAAGCTGAAATTCAGTTCTTCGGGATTGATGATTTTTTGCACAGAGCTTTTTGCAAGTTCAAATCCCATAATGAGAATAAGTGCCGACACGGCAAGAGCTGAAATATATTCCATTCTGCCGTGACCAAAAGGGTGTTCCTTGTCCACAGGTTTTTTTGAAAGCCTTGCACCAACGATTGTGACGCCGTTTGACGCAACATCCGAAAGGTTGTTGAGAGCGTCAGCCGTGATTGAGATAGAGCCTGACAACTTACCGACTGCAAATTTGAAAACCGCAAGCAAAATGTTGCAAATAATGCCTACTCCGCCACTCATAACCGCAAAGGCTTCTCTGTCAAATTTTTTCTTTTCACCGAAATTAATTAAAAATCGAGTCAACATATTCACCTCGTTATATAATATTTTTTTATTATACCAATTATTACAGGCATTTTCAACAGATATATACAATCTCGGCACACATTTAGGCGGTCAAAAGTGAACTTATTATAAAATAACTATTAATAATTGCTAAAAAGGTAGATTTTTATTTGTTAATTAGTTATAATACCGATACATCGAAAAATTAAGGAGATATGCTATGAACACACCAAAAGCACCATGGCTCAAATATTTCGGAGATATGCCGGCTCATCTTGATTATCCGACAGGCTCAATGTATGAAGCAGTAAAAGAGTCTGCCAAAACAAAAAAGAAGATGAACAGCGTTGCGTATGAGTTCCAAGGCAAAAAGACTAACTACAAGCAATTTTTTAACAAGATTGAAACTCTCGGCAAGGCTTACAAAAGCATCGGTATCAACGAGGGCGATATGGTGACAGTTTGTATGCCGAACACTCCGCAGGGCGTTGACACATTCTACGCTCTTAACCGAATCGGTGCTGTTCCGGCAATGATTCACCCACTTTCAGCAGTAGGCGAAATCGCATTTTACATCAACAAAACTCAAAGCAAGGCTGTTTTGGTTCTTGATTTGTTTTACGAAAAAATGCTTGAAGCACTCAAGCAAGTCAACTATCCTGTTAAGGTGGTTGTTGCTCACATCAAGGACGAACTTCCGTTCCCGCTCAATATGCTTTATCCGCTTACAGTAAAGGATAAGCCTGCTCCGCTTCCAAAGGACAACAAGGATGTAATCGACTGGCCTGATTTCATTTCAGGTGGCAAAAAGGTTACTCTTACAAACGAACTCCCAAAGGCAGAGGACACAGCCGTTATTCTTTTCTCGGGTGGCACAACAGGCACATCAAAGGGTATTCAGCTCACAAATATGAATATGAACGCACTCGCAGCACAGGTTGCGGCAAATGCAGGATTCACAATGGAGGGACTTCGTATGTTCTCCGTTATGCCTTTGTTCCACGGCTTCGGCTTGGGTGTCGGCATCCACACTGCACTTATGGCAAGCGGAACTTGTATCATCATTCCGCAGTTTACAATCAAGACCTATGCACGAGATGTAAAGAAGTATAAGCCGAATGTTATCGTTGGTGTTCCGACACTTTACGAGGCACTTCTTCGCAGTGACGGCTTCAATTACGACCTTTCATTCCTCCGTGGTATGTTCTGTGGCGGCGACTCACTTTCTGTTGAGCTTAAGAAAAAGGTTGACAAGTTCCTCAAGGAGCACAACGCAACAATTCAAGTCAGAGAGGGTTATGGCACAACAGAGTGCGTAACAGCTTCTTGCCTTACTCCGTATGATATGTACCGTGAGGGCAGTATCGGTATTCCTCTTTCCGATACATATTATACTATCGTAAATCCAAACAACGACACCGAAGTTCCATACGGCGAAGAGGGCGAAATCTGTATTTGCGGTCCGACAGTTATGAAGGGTTATCTCAACAACGCAGAGGAAACCGCTTCAACTCTCCGCAGACACGCAGACGGCAACTTGTGGCTCCACACAGGTGACCTCGGCTATATGGACGAGGACGGATTTGTATATTACAAGCAGAGAATAAAGCGACTCATCATCGTTTCGGGCATCAATGTTTATCCGTCACAGGTTGAAAATGCAATTGATGCACATCCCGATGTTCTTCTTTCTTGCGCTGTCGGTATTCCTGACCCATACAAAATGCATGTTGTAAAGGCATTTGTTGTTCTCCGTCAGGGTGTTGAACCGTCAGATAAGATTAAGGAAGAAATCATCGAAAACTGCAAAAAGAATGTTTCTCGCTACGGCGTTCCGAGAGAAATCGAGTTCCGTACCGAACTTCCGAAAACTTTGGTCGGCAAGGTTGCATATCGTGTTCTTGAGGAAGAAGAAGCCGCAAAGTACGAAGAAAAGAAAAAAGCAGAAGCTGAAGAAAACAAGCAATAAATTTATTAAGACTTCCCATACACAAGGGAAGTCTTTTTATGTTTTGCACAAAAATCAATAGAGAAATATAGAAATAACGATAATTGTTTTTTGTATGATTATATGATAATGTATAATTAAACAGAATATAAAAATAGAAGGAGGGCTTATATGAAATACGAAATCAAGGGCGGTAATTTTCCTGCCGTAGTTTGCCAGCTCAATTCGGGCGAAACAATGATAACCGAAGGTGGCGGAATGAGTTGGATGTCGCCAAATATGAAAATGGATACCGTTGGTGGCGGACTTGGTAAGGTCTTTGGCAGAATGTTCTCGGGCGAAAGACTGTTCCAAAACAAGTACACGGCTGTTGGCGGATGCGGAGAAATTGCATTTGCAAGTAGCTTCCCGGGTGACATTGTGGCATTGGAAATTTCACCAAACAACGAATATGTTGTGCAAAAATGTGCATTTCTTGCTTCAACCGAAGGTGTTGACTTGTCAATTTTCTTCCAAAAGAAGTTGAGTTCGGGCTTTTTCGGCGGAGAAGGATTCATTATGCAAAAACTCTCGGGCAACGGCGTTGCTTTTGTCGAAATTGACGGCGCAGCTGTTGAGTATGAGCTTGCACCGGGTCAGCAGATTGTTGTTGACACAGGTCATGTGGTGATGATGTCAGCTTCGTGCACAATGGAAATTCAGACCATCAAGGGCGCAAAGAATATTATTTTTGGCGGAGAGGGATTGTTCAACACAGTTGTGACAGGTCCGGGCAAAGTTATTCTTCAAACAATGCCGACCATCAAACTCGCAGAGGCTCTTATTCCGTATCTTCCGACCCAATCATCATCAAACTGATTCATAAAAATTCAGGCTATGATGCAGAACAAATCGTTTTGCACCATAGCCTTTTTTGTTACCCAAACACAACATCCAAAATCATCATCACGCAAAAGCCGATTGCAAAGGAGAATGTTGAAAGATTGTTGTGCGTGCCGAGGCTTGCTTCGGGGATGAGTTCATCCACCACAACATAAATCATTGCGCCTGCCGCAAAAGCCAAAAGATAAGGCATTGCAGGTGAAATTATGCTGAACATCAAAAGGGTCAGCACCGCAAAAATCGGCTCGACAGCACCGCTCAAAGTTCCAATCAAAAAGGCTTTTCCTCTGCTTTTGCCCTGTGCAAGTTCCGGCAAACTGACTATTGCGCCCTCGGGAAAATTTTGAATTGCTATGCCGATTGACAAAGCCATTGCGTCTGCCAAAGTCACATTACATTCGGGCGACAACATGCCCGCAAAAACTATGCCGACCGCCATTCCCTCCGGGATATTATGCACGGTTACGGCAAGGACTAATTTTGCCGTTTTGGACAGATTAATCCTTGGCAAAACAGCATCAACCGCAGGCAAAAGACCCACTCCAAGCATAAGCCCCATCGTTGCAGGCAAAAACGACAGTTTGCCCAAATTTTCGCTCTGCTCTATGGCAGGGATGAGCAACGACCACACGGAAGCCGCCACCATAACTCCTGCAGAAAATCCCAAAAGCGGTTTTTGGAGCGACGGCTTCATTTGTTGCCTGAACAAAAGCACACACGCCGCACCAAGCGTTGTTCCCAAAAACGGGATAAGTATCCCTAAAAATGTCATAGTATCACCTATTTATACTATGAACAACCCCAAATTAAGTGAAAAGACAAGCGTATAAAAAAAGTGTTTTTGGCACGCTGTAGGCTGTTGAGAAAGGTTCTGAATTTCGTTTTCTTGCGAGCGGGAGCTGTACATAGGTACCGCCCCCGAGCAAAAAACGGAAAACGCTAAAAATGCTGTAAGTTCAACACTTACAGCATTTTTAAAACCCCTCCGTCAACACTTCGTGTTGCCACCTCCCCTTTTAAAAAAGTGGAGGCATAAATCGGTTGAATATATAGGCGTGTTTCAGGAACTTTATCGACAGTCTAATTCTTTATTTACGAATCATAAAAAGTCTGACCATGCTCGGTTTGAATTCGCTCCTCAACAGGATATTCAAAGCCCGGATTGTCGTTGAGAATATCGGCAAAAAGTTTTGCTTCGTACTTTGCCATATTCAAATCGTGAAGAATATAGTTGCCACAATTCTTTGGATTTGCACCAGGGACTTCGCCCTCATAATCTGCACAATATTCAAACGCTCTGATCATCAAAGGCAAAATTTCCTGCGGAGTAGGATGACCTTTAACAATCAAATAACAGCCTGTGAGGCAACCCATAGGACCCCAATAAATAATTCTGTCCTTCCACTCCTCATCATTGCGGAGGAAGGTTGCAACAATGTGCTCGATTGTGTGCATAGCGTTTGGATGAATTGCCGGCTCTGCATTCGGCTTCTTCATTCTTATATCAAAAGTTGTGGCAAACTCATCGCCGAGGGTGTCGAGTCTTGATTCATAAATACCCGGCACAATGCGGTTGTGGTCTACCTGAAAGCTTGGAATTAAGTCCATATTATATCTCCTTTGTTTATTATTTTTTGTATTTTAATATTACAAATTCCACGGTCAAATCAATGTCGCCCGCTGTTTTCAAGCGGTTCTTGTTTTCCTCGCTTGTGCGATAAAAATACGGCGTCATAGAAAACAATTCGTACAAATCATCATTTGAAATATGCACCTTTTCGCTCACCTTTTCACGCTCAACAAGTTGCAAAATCTCGCTGTCTGGAGCTTTTTCGTCATTTCTGTACGGAACATCATACAAAAGTTCTTTCATCTCGATAAGATGATTTTCGCCGGGAATAACGCTGTAAAGCACTCCGTCATCCTCGAGCACCCTTGAAAACTCCCTGTCGTTGAACGGAGCGAAAAGGTGAATTGCGGTGTCTATGCTTTTGTCCTCAATCGGAATTTGCGAAAGGTTGGCAACGAAGTACTTGCCGTTTTTGTTGCTTTTTGCGGCAAGGCGCACCATTTCTTTGCTCAAATCAAAGCCGTAAAGCTCACCGTCATATGTATCGTAATACCCCTCGCCACAGCAAATATCAAGAACCGTACCTTGCATCTTTTTGCCGATGGCGTTTTTGAGCAAATCATAATAGCCTTTCGCCAAAAAATTATGCCTTGCGTGTGCAGAGTCCCTGCTGTCGCCCTTTTTGTCGCCACTCTTGTTGGTGAGCAACAAATTAACATACCCCTCCCTTGAAAAATCAAAGGAGTGGTTGTTAACACATTTTAGGCTGTTGCCGTCAACGCTCAACTTTTCTCTGCACTTTGGACAAATAACAATCCCCATTACTTTGTGAAGAAGGTCAAGAATGCCTTGTATGCCATATAAACATCAACCTTTGCAACAACCTCGTAAGGTGCGTGCATGGAAAGAACAGGCACACCGACATCAATGGTGTCTACATCCAAATTTGCAATATACATAGCGACAGTTCCGCCACCGCCTGCATCTACCTTGCCAAGCTCGCCTGTTTGCCACAAAACATGGTTTTCTTCAAGCAAAGTCTTAACCCAGCTTGCATATTCCGCACTTGCATCCGATGTTCCGCTCTTACCTCTTGCACCCGTAAACTTCGTTACGCAAACGCCGTTGTTAAGAAAGCTTGAATTGTTCTTTTCAAACGGAGTTGACCAAGTTGGGTCGTAGCCTGCGTTTACATCTGCGCTGAGGCACTTTGAATTGCGGAGAACATCTCTGCCCTCGTAGCCCTCAAGTCTTGCCAAATCTTCAATGAAATATTTGAGATAAGAAGAATTAAGACCTGTGTTTCCGTCCGAACCTGTTTCCTCCTTATCGGTGAGAACCGTGATTGCCGTGTATTCGGGAGCGTCATCAATGTTGAGAATAGCCTGAAGTGCAGGATATGAGCAAACACGGTCGTCATGACCGTATCCGCCAATCATACTTCTGTCAAAGCCGATGTCATCAACGGTGAAAGCAGGCACAAGTTCAAGCTCGGCAGAAAGGAAATCACGCTCAACAATGCCGTACTTTTCATAAAGAATCGAAAGAAGATTGAGCTTGATTCTTTCGCTTTCTTCATCATCCTTGAACGGACGGGAACCGATGACAACATTGAGTTCCTCGCCCTTTACAAGTTCGTTTGCCTTGCGTGTAAGTTGGTCTGCAGAAAGGTGCGGAAGAATATCCGTGATGCAAAACTTAGGCTCGCCTTTTTCTTCGCCTACACGAACATCAACAAATGTTCCGTCATTTTTGCAAATTCTGCCGTGAAGTGAAAGCGGAATAGCTGTCCACTGATATTTTTTGATTCCGCCGTAGTAGTGAGTTTTGAAATATCCCAAGCCTTCCTGCTCATAAACAGGGCATTGTTTGAGGTCAAGACGAGGTGAATCAATGTGAGCGGCAGAAATTCTTACGCCATCCTTGATGCTTCTCTTGCCCTTTACGCAAAGAATGATTGCCTTGCCTCTGTTCATATAGTAAACTTTTTCGCCCGGTTCAAGAGCGTCGCCGAATTCATCAAAACTTTGGAAACCGTTTGCCTGAGCCAAATTCTCTACCCAAGCGGCAACCTCTCTTTCGGTTTTGCAAGTGTACAAAAAGTCCTTGTATCCCTCGCAAAAATCATCACATTCCTTGAGTTCGTCGTCGGTCATAAAATCAACACCGCACTCTTTTTTGTTAAAAAGCATTTCTTTCAACTGCTTTGCCTTTTCGCTCATAAGATTACCTCCAAAATGTTATCTGTTTGAACGGCAACATCTTCGCCGTTGTTATAAATTATATAGTCGCAATTGTCAATAAAATAATCCCTGTCAAGCTGTGCCGACATACGAAGCCGTGCCTGCTGTTCGGTTATATTATCCCTTACGACAATCCTCTTTATTCTTATATCGTCATCGGCAAGAACACCGATTACCTTGTAGCAATCATTTTGCAAATTCGCCTCAAAAAGCTGTGACGCATCAAGCACGGTCAAGCCGTTTGCCTCCTCCTTGCACCTTTTGATGATTGCAGGGTGGAGAATTGCGTTGAGCTTTTTGGTGTGCTCCGCTGTGTCAAACGCTCTTGAAGCAAGAAGTTTTCTGTCAAGTTCGCCGTCTTTGACAACATCCTCGCCGAATTCACTTGCAAGTTCTGCCAAAATCGGAGCGTTCTTTGCAGTCAGTTCGTGTGCGATTTTATCGCAATCAATAACCTTGAAGCCTTTTTGCCTGAAAATCTCACAAACATAGCTTTTGCCTGCACCTGTCGGACCTGTAAGCCCCACGGTGAACGGCTTTGTTAAATCTATTATGCAAAAAGCCGCCGCACGAATCAGTCGATTGTAAACCGCCATACCTACTCCGTCTTTGTGCGGAATTCGTGCATAAACTTTTTTTGCGCCCATTTCGTCAAGCTCTCGCAGAGCGTCAAAAAGTTCCTTTGCCTGACTCAAATCATCATTTTCTTTGCCAAAGGTTACCTTTGGAATTGTCACCTCATCATCATCAAAGCAAAGCGCAAAAGCATCCTTTCGAGAATTTACAAAATCCTCATAAGTCTTTTTGTCGGCGTTGACGATAACCACCTTTGCCTTTGGTGCATAGTGCTTGTACTTCATACCCGGTGAAGCGGCAACTTCGTCGTTTTTCATACCCTCAAGCACAGCCGGAGCAACCGTGATTTCGCCGATAACGGCTTCTATCATTTCTTTTGTAATTGCGCCCGGACGAAGCAAAGTCGGAACATCGGTTGCAAGAGTGATGACCGTGCTTTCCACACCGTATTCACAATCTCCGCCGTCAATGATTCCGTCAATCTTGCCCATCATATCATCAATGACATATTTTACCCTTGTAGGTGACGGCAAGCCCGAAGTGTTTGCGCTCGGTGCTGCAATCGGACAACCGCTCGCCTTAATCAGCTTGCGTGCAATCTCATTTTTCGGCATACGAACGGCAACGGTGTCAAGTCCGCCGCTGACAACCTTGCCCACCTTGTCCGACTTGTTCAAAATAATTGTAAGCGGAGCCGGGAAAAATGCGTCAATAAGCGCCTTTGCCTTTGGCGTCACCTCTTTTACAAGAGGCACAATATCTTCTTTTTCGGCAATGTGAACAATCAGCGGATTATCTGACGGTCTGCCCTTTGCACGATAAATGTTGTGCACCGCCTCGTCATTGAGAGCGTCTGCACCCAAGCCGTACACGGTTTCGGTCGGGAAAGCAACAAGTTTGCCCTGTGCAATCATTTTGCCCGCCTCTGCAATATCATATTCACTTGTGCCGAACAACTTTGTGTTCATCGTTATTCTTCTCCCTGTGAAGCCTTTAATTTTTCAGCGGTATCCGCTGTAATAAGTGCGTCAATAAGCTCGTCCATATCGCCGTTGAGGATTTGTTCAAGCCTGTATAATGTAAGTCCGATTCTGTGGTCGGTAACTCTGCCCTGCGGATAATTGTAAGTTCTGATACGCTCACTTCTGTCGCCTGTGCCGACCTGCGCCTTGCGTTCGCCTGCAATTTCTGCATTTTGCTTTTCTCTTTCAGCATCAAGCAGTCTTGCACGGAGCACAAGAAGTGCCTTTTCTTTGTTTTGGTGCTGTGAACGCTGATCCTGACATTCAACAACCGTGCCTGTCGGGATATGGGTTACTCTGATGGCAGATGATGTTTTGTTGATGTGCTGACCGCCCGCACCCGAAGCACGGAATGTGTCTATCTGCAAATCCTTGTCGAGAATTTCAAAATCAACCTCTTCAGCCTCGGGAAGAACCGCAACAGTTGTTGTTGAAGTGTGAATTCTGCCCTGACTTTCTGTTTCAGGCACACGCTGAACTCTGTGAACTCCCGATTCAAACTTAAATCTTGAATAAGCACCGTCACCCGTGATGCTGAAGCTGATTTCCTTATATCCGCCAAGTCCTGTTTCGCTTGCAGACAAAACCTCTGTCTTGAAACCCTTTGACTCTGCATACATAGAATACATACGATAAAGCACACCTGCGAAAAGTGCACTTTCCTCACCGCCTGCACCGCCACGGATTTCAACAATAACATTCTTGTCATCGTTAGGGTCACGAGGAAGAAGAAGCACCTTGAGTTCTTCGCCGAGTCGCTCCATATCTTCCCTGCTGCTCTCGAATTCTTCCTTTACCATAGCGGCAAAATCTTCGTCAAGAGAGCTGTCGCCGAGCATTTCACGGCTTTCCTCATTGGCAGCCTTTGCGTTTTTGTATTCTCTGAATTTTTCCACAATCGGAGTGAGCTGTTTCATCTCTTTCATCAAAGCGGTGTAGCGTTCCATATCTGCCACAACCTCGCTTTGACAAACAAGCTCGTTTATTTCCTCATATCTTTTCTCTACTTCTTCAAGTTTATCAAACATTCTGTATCCTCACTGAAAATTATTCTTCGTTTCGGCTGACGGAGCGAATATTTTTTTCTATCTTGCTCCTTGCCACGGTAACAACATGGCCACAGCCGAGGCATTTAATTTTAAAGTCTGCACCGATACGCAAAACTTCAAACTCCTTGCTTCCGCACGGATGCGGTTTTTTCACCGTCAAAACATCGCCTATTTGAATATCCACAATGTCACCGTCCTTTACTGATCTATAACTAAAATATTATATCACTATTCTATATCTTTATCAATAACATATTTTATTGCGTTCTCTCATAGACTTTACTACTAAAGTAAAGGAATGATTAGAATGAATTATTATCCGGAGGGTATAAATTTTACGGACAGAAAATTCGCCACGCTGAACGAAATCAAATCGGCAATTGCAAGCGGTGAAATCATCGAAGGCAAGGTTTTGCTGTGCGACAAGGAGCACAATCTCCACATTGATTTGGGGATTATGAGCGGAATTATTCCGAGGTGCGAGGGCGCTCTCGGAATAGAGGAGGAAA
This sequence comes from Eubacterium coprostanoligenes, assembly GCF_900167205.1. Lineage (GTDB taxonomy): Bacteria > Bacillota > Clostridia > Oscillospirales > Acutalibacteraceae > Eubacterium_R > Eubacterium_R coprostanoligenes. Next base: position 135,221 of record NZ_FUWW01000001.1, on the reverse strand, counting down.
CCGTGCGTGACATTGCCTTGATCAGCAAGGTGAACAAGCCCGTAGCCTTCAAAATAGTGGCTGTTCGGCAGGATGACTACGGCAACGACTATGCGGTTTTGTCACGCAGAATAGTTCAGCTTGAATGTATGCGTGACTTCATTTCTCCGCTTGAATGCGGCGACATAATCACCGCAAGAGTGACCCACCTTGAACGGTTCGGAGCGTTCATCGACATAGGTGCCGGTATCAACTCGCTGATACCGATTGATATGCTGTCGGTGTCACGAATCAGCCACCCGAGAGAACGAGTGTACATAGGACAAATTATACAAACCGTATTGAGAAAAAAGGAAGAACACAAAATGACCTTTTCGCTGAAAGAACTGCTCGGCACTTGGGAGGAAAATGCATCTATGTTCAGCGTTGGCGAAACCGTGACGGGAGTTGTGCGAAGCATTGAAACCTACGGCGTTTTTGTGGAACTTGCGCCAAACCTTGCGGGTCTTGCCGAGCCTTGCAAAAATCTCGAACCGGGTCAACGGGTATCGGTGTTCATCAAGTCGATTTTGCCCGACAAAATGAAGGTGAAATTGGTCATCGTGGAAGCATTTGACGATTTTGACTCCCCTGCCGAACTGTCCTATTTTATCGACAGCGGAAGAATATCACATTGGAAATATTCCCCCGACAATGCCATTAAGTTGGTTGAAACAAAGTTCTGAATACAGTAAAGCCTTATAAAATAAAAGGTTATTGCAAAATTTATTTATTTATGATAGTATGTAAAATAAACTTATATACTTTTTAGAGATTAAAAGAAAAGAGGAGGTGATGTTTTGCGCAGGCAGAAGTATAACTACTTTGATGACGACCCGGAGGAAGAAAAGCTCCAAGAGGAAGTTCAAGAGCTTGTTGACGAGTTCACGGAATCACAAGAGCAAGCGCCGACCTTGATTGAGCACAAACCAAAGAAACATTCTGTTATCCACAAAATCATCGGCTTCTTTAAATCAATCTTTTTGGGCTTGGTGCTTTTGGTGACGAACACCTACAAGAGCATCAAAAAGGACATTGACGACACAGCCGAGGAAGCAAGGGTTGAGAAACTCAAAGAGCAATACGAAGAAGAACTTGAGGCAGACGGCGAAGCTCCGGAACAAGCGGAACACGAAGCAGACCTGATGTACGCCGAATCTGAAGAAGAAATCTTGCAAAGACGCACAATGTCACCGTGGCTCAGGGCAATCATCGTATTTTTGGTGGCAATTGTCTTAATCGTTGTAATCATTGTTACAGCGGTTATGAACTCGGCAAACGCAGTCAATTCACGACACCACGAGTTTGAAAAAGATGCCAATAAGGTTTACACCCAATACACCGAAAAATACGGCATTGCAAACTACAAATATATGGGCGAATACGAAGTAAAGGGCTATATGCTCACAGGCGTTTGCATTGTGAGAGAGGTTGATTTTGACGACAACGGCAAGTCCGAGCTTCTCATTTGCTACAACGACAATGACGAATACTACGAGGATGTTTGGGGCTACAAGGGCAACGATTTTGAACAGCTTTATCACAAAAAAGTGCCTCAATCCTCCAACAGAAATGACGATATTTGGGTGAGCATTTATTCAAACGGCAAAGCCTTTTATCTTGCGGAGCACAGCGCTTCCGACCTGTCGAAAGTCACTCTGTTCAAGCTTTCCGGCGGTAAGTTCAAGAAAAAAGCCACTGCCGTGTACAACACGGAAAAGTATTCGTTTGCGATGAAATCACGCAATGTGACCGACTGTTTTGAACGCATAAAATTTGCTGTTTTGAGAGAAAATGCAGCGTCAACCACCGTTGACAGAACGCTTGACGCAACAGATTCTTATGCAGAAAAAACGACCAAAAAACATATTCAAGCCTCAACCGACACGGCAAAATCCGCATACCATGCAATAGTCAAGGAATACACCGCAAAATACGGCGAAGCAAAACTTGAAACAAGTGCCAAAATGCCGTACATCAGCGGTCTTGCAGGGGTTAACCTTGTTGACTTTGACGGTGACGGTCAGGATGAGTTGATGCTCATCTACAAGCGTTCGGTCAGCGAGCGTGACGAGGATTACGAGGGCAACTATGTGTCCGTCGAAAAAGAAAAATATTATTGCGACATTTATTCGTGGAACGGTCACAACGCCATCCAGGTTTATCAGGATGACGGAATCGGCAACCTATACAACGATGAAGACAGCGCATACTACATCCTCAAAAAAGACGGCGACAGATATTTCTATTGCACAAACAAATTCAAATCGAGTGATTACGGCAGATTTGTGTCGGCAACATCAAAGATGATGCGCTTCAACGGTCAAAGTTTTGAACAGCAGTTTAAAGCAAGCTACGAAACCGAATATGGCTACACAAAGTACTACATCGACAACGAGCGAGAATACAAAAATTCGTTCACCGAAAACGGTGGCTACACAGTTCCGTTCTTTGACGGCGAGAATGAATTTGACAACAGCAAGTGGAATGTGTGCTTTATGAAGGGCGACAAAGAACAGCTGAACAACATCAAGCTCCAGCTTGAAAAGACGCAAAACACCATCAAATCGCTACGACAAAAAGATTGATATATCGAATTAAACAAACCTCCCGAATACGGGAGGTTTCAGACTGTCGATAAAGCCCCTGAACCACGCCAAAATTATATTAATACACATTAAGTAGGATAGGCTTGCCTATCCCGAAATATTATCGTATTAATAACACAATCTAAAGAAAAGTGCCGCAAACATTAAGTTTACGGCACTTTTGGCGTTTTTCGTTTTTTTGCAAACAAGCAAATATAAGGCTTCCAAAAAATCTGTGGATTTTTTGGAAAGAGGAAAAACATATGTAGTATACTTACAAAACTTTGTTTTGTTCTATACGGAATATGTTTTGACGAGGTACAGCTCCCACTCGCAAGAAAACGAAATTCAGAACCTTTCTCAACAGCCTACAGCGTGTCTAATACGGGAAGTTTGTTGCTTTTAAAATCGTCTGTATTTACCCATTCAGTTGTAAAATAAATTTTTTATAAAGTCAAAATAAAATTATTGTAAAGGATTTTTTTGAGTGATATAATATTTTTGTCTAATTTTTCAATAAAGGAGTTTTTCTATGGCTAAAAACAAAAGCGCTGTTGCGGAAAAGCCGACAACAGTAGCAAAAAAGTACATGAAGCCATCATCTCTATGCTTGTGTTTGTTGCACCAAACACATCATCATTCACACTTGCAACAATTTGGATGTTTGTGATTTACGCACTTTACACTGCGGTTTCCTGTGCGGTTGAATCACCGTCAAACTGCTTCGGCGCACTCTGTTCACCAAATCCGAGTGAGCGTTCAACAGCAATTTCTATTGCTTCGTTCCTCCGTTCGGTAGGTCAATCCGGCGGTCAGGTTGTAATCATTGTTGTTCCGCTCATTATGAAAGCACTTATGGGTCAACAGCAGTACAAAAACGCCGAAGGTCAAGGTCTTGACCTCATCATTTCAACAGCCGTTTGTGCTCTCGGTATGGTAATCTTTGTTATGATTTTCTTTGCAAACAACAAAGAGCGTGTGCCATACACAAGCGAAAAAGTTTCGCTCAAAGAATCCATCAAGCTTGTTTTCACAAACAAAAACCTGCTTATGGTTTCGCTTACAAAATTGTTCGGCTTCGGTCGTGGTGTTTACGGCACAGTTTCGCTTTACATAGCCGTTTATCTCCTTGGCTCAAAGGGATTGAAGCTCGCACTTATGCTCCCTATGGGTATCGGCACAGCGGTCGGCACTTTGCTTGTTAATCTTGTGCTCAAAAAGTTTTCAACAAAGCAAACATTCATCCTTTTCTGCGTTTACGGTGCATCTGCAATGGCAATTTTGTACCTTGTATCAAAGGGTGTAGGCTTCAACAGCAACCTCATCATTCCGTTCCTCATTCTCAATTTCTTCTGCGGAATTCAGCACGGCAACACCAACACAACACCAAACATTATGATTGCCGACTGTATTGATGAAATGGAATACAAAACAGGCAAGCGACAAGAAGGTCTTGCTTATGCCGGCTACGGACTTTTCTCAAAAATCGCATCGGCAGGCACAAAATATCTTGCGCCGTTCCTTGTTTATACTTGGTCGGGCTACCACTTCTCAACAAGCCAAAATGTTGCTTATGCCGCACAATCGGACGAGGTTCTCACAAAGTTCCTTGCAATCTATACAGTAATACCTGCTATCTTTGTAATTCTTCAATTTGTCCCTATTCTTTTCTATGATATGGTAGTCGAAAAGAAAGAGAGAATTACTGCTGCCCTCCTTGAAAAGAGAGCAAAGGAAGAAGCAGAAAAAGCAGAAGAAGCCGAAACCGTTTCGGCAGAAGTTGCAGAATAAGGAGGGATATGCTATGACAAAATCAAAAAAGGGTTTTAACACAGGGCTTTACGGCATAATTGCAGGCGTACTCGTTGCCGCAATTCTCGTTGGAATGACTGTTTTTGCATTCACCACCAGATACAATGCTTTTTCTCCTGAAAAGGTTGCACAGTCTTATGCCGACACAATCGTTCAAACAGGTGACGGCTACAATGCACTCAAGGTTTCTTTGGTTTCAAAAAATCAAAAGTTCGGCAATTTTGTAATCAACGCTTATATGGCACCGTATATAAACGACAACAGCGGAAAGAAAAAAGGCGAAAAAAAGATTGAGCAGAACAAAGAAATAGGCACAGGAAGCAAGAAAGAAGCAAAGCTCCTCGACACAGTTTACAACACAATGTACGACTACTATGACGAGCTTATAAAAACAGTCGGACTTCAAAATTATGACGAGTTCTACAGCCTCTATTTTGCAAAACTCAAAGAGGTCAGAGTGGCTGTTCTTCAAGACGATTATATGGACACAGACTTTATGTTCAGCGTGTTTGAGTCCAATGTTCAGACCTATGCAAACAAGTTGACAGGAACGAAAAAAGTGCTTGCGGCTGATAAAAAAACTGTTATCCAAAAGGCTTCAACAGGTGCTTATCAAGAGCTTTACGGCAAAAAATACAAGCTCACAACAACCGTAACCGACACAAAGGAATTGTCTGCCGACGAAGTTGAGGCTTATGTCAAAGGCTACAAAAACAGAGTTGTTCCTATCATCCAAAAGAGCGAAACGGTTGCCGACACGCTTGATGACAAAAAATCCGAAGCAATGAAGTCTGCGTTTGAAAATCTCAATGTTGCAGACAGCATTGAAGCAGTTGACGAGTGCACCGTTGAGGTCACAAATCAAAACGGCGATGTCGTTGCAAACACAAAGGTTTATGTTGTCAGAATCGGCAACAGCTGGTATGTTGATAATTCAAACACCGACACTGCCCCGCTTTATATCACAATTATATAAATTCAACGACCTTCCCTTTGCAAAACAAGGGGAGGTTTTTTTATTAGCCAATTGGAAATATTTACAAATGTGTTACAAAATTTACAAAATAGCAACATAAAATACTTGATATTTGCGTGATTATGTTATATTATATATATACTTATTGGGTAAAACCGAATTTTCCGACTTTTATTACTTGATATAATTATTCACAAAAAGATAGGAGTGAGCGCTGTGATAGAATTCAGAGATGTAACAAAAGTCTACGGCAGCAACGATACACACGCCCTCGAAAATGTCAACATCAAAATCGAGGACGGCGAATTTGTATTCATTGTCGGTTCATCGGGTGCAGGTAAGAGTACTTTTTTGAAACTCATTATGCACGAAGAAAAGCCGACATCGGGCGAAGTAATTGTAAACGGATACGCTTCAACAAAAATGAAGAAGCGTCAGGTTCCGTACTACAGAAGAACAATGGGAATAGTTTTCCAAGACTTCAGAATTATTCCGAAAATGAGCGTTTACGATAATGTTGCATTCGCAATGCGTGTTATCGGAACAAAAGAAAAAGAAATCAGAAAAAGAGTGCCGTACATTCTTCAGCTTGTAGGACTCAGCCAAAAGGCACGCTCAATGCCAAACGAATTGTCGGGCGGTGAGCAACAGAGAGTTTCGCTTGCAAGAGCACTTGTTAACAATCCCGACCTCATCATTGCGGACGAGCCTACCGGAAATGTAGACCCTGAAATGAGCCACGAGATTGTTGAACTCCTTACAAAAATCAACAACAGCGGCACAACCGTTGTTATGGTTACTCACGAGCACGACCTTGTGCGTACATTCCAGCGCCGTGTTATCGTAATCCAAAAGGGCAAAGTTGTATCCGACACACCTGACCCAACCTTTGCAAAATTCAAGACCAAGGAAACAAAGAAAGAAAACGATATGTTCTACTTTGAGCAAAATGTCAAGAACGAAAACCTGACAGAAGTTTTTGAGGACTTGGAAGAAAGTGATGCGCTCAACACAGACGGCATTGCTTCATTGGCAGAAGAAGAAACCGAGGGCACTGTTGACCTCAACGAATTGGCACAGGGAGGTGAGCAATAATGTCCGGAGCAAGTTTTAGATACCTGATAAAAGAGGGCTTTCACAACACTTGGACAAACCGTATGATGTCTGTTGCATCAATATGCGTATTGCTCAGCTGTTTGCTTCTCATTGGTTCAGCTTCAATGATTTTCCTGAACATTGATTCTCTTGTTCAAAAAATCGAAAACGAAAATGTTATTATGGTGTACATTGATGACGAAGCAACAGATGCCGACATTGACGAATTGGGCATTGAACTTCAAAATCTCAACAATGTGCAAAAAATCGAATTTGTTGCAAAAGAAGACGCTTGGGCAGAACAAATTGCAACAATGGACGAAGCACAGGCAGAATTTTTCACCGAGCAAACAGATGAAATCCCGTTGCCTGACGCATACAAAGTTACGGTTAAAGATTTGGAGCAATTCACAACCACGGTTAAGCAAATCAAAAAGCTCAACCATATCGACACCGTAAGACAAAACACTGACCTTGCAAAGAAGCTGGCAAAAATTTCAAACGGCATCAGCATTATTTCAATCGTTATAATCGCTGTTCTCTTTGCAATCTCTTTGTTCATCATTTCAAACACAATCAAACTTACTGTATATTCTCGCCGACTTGAAATCAGCATTATGAAATCGGTTGGTGCAACAAACAGCTTTGTTCAGCTTCCGTTTGTTGTTGAGGGTGTCATCCTCGGCGTTGTGGCAGGTGTTCTGTCGTTATTCGCCGTTTGGGGAATATACGAGCTTGCCATCAACCGATTTGGCGATGTGTTCAGCTCAATAGGTTTAGATCCGCTTAAATTCACAGATTACGCTTGGATTATGCTCGGAGTATTTGTTGCTATCGGTATAGTCAGCGGTGTTGGCGGTTCGCTCATTACTATGAGAAAATATCTTACAAAGGAAGGCAGTGAGATAAGTGCGGTTTAACAGCAAAAAAATTATTTCTTTGATATTGTCACTGGCATTTGCTTTCAGCGTTGTAGGCGGAACAACATCCACCTACGCCGCAAGCACTTCTGCCCTTCGTGACAAGCAGAAAAAAATTCAAAGTCAGATTGACGCAGCTCAATCAAAAATCAACAAACTTTCCGGTCAAAAGAAAGACACAGAGGAGTACATATCTGCTCTTGATGTAAAAATTCAAGCACTTAAGGACAAAATCAGCACCCTTAAAGCAGAGGCAAATGCTCTCCAAAGCAACATTGACAAGGTTAAGAAAAACATTTCGGACACAGGTGCACAAATCAACAAAATTCAAGCCGACATTGATGCAAAGCAGGCTGAATTTGACAAGACCTTTGACGAATATTGCCAAAGACTCCGTGCAATGTATGTTTCGGGTCACGCAAGCAACCTTGAAGTGCTCCTCACAAGTTCCGACATCAGCTCAATTCTCACCCGTTCAGAGATGATTAAATCTGTTTCGCAAAAGGACAGCAAAACTCTCAACGACCTTATGGACAAGATGAACGAGATTGAGAAAGACAAGGCAGAGCTTGAACAAAAAAGAGCACAGCTCAATAAAGATAAGGAAAAGCTCCAGTCACAAAAGGACAAGCTCGACAGCAACATTGCAACAGTCAACGCTTCAAAGAAAGAACTCGACAAAGAGGTTAGCGAAGCAAACGCAATGATGCGCAAGCTCAACAGCCAAACCGCCGAATACAAAGAAAGCATTTCGGACAACGAGGAAGAAATGGCTCGAATTGAGGCACAGATTGCAGAAGAAATCCGCAAGGCTCAAGCTGCAAACACAGGCTCAACAAGCGGTTCTTACGGAAGCGGTGCATACAGCGGAACTCTTGGTTATCCAACAAATTCACGCAGAATTTCCGCAAGCTATCCAAACTATTCAAGCGGTCGTTACCACGGCGGTGTTGACTTCCCTGTTCCGTCAGGTTCAGCAGTTTATGCCGCTGCCTCGGGCACAGTAATTATCGCAAAGAACCTCAACTACAGCTACGGTCACTATCTTGTTGTTGACCACGGCAACGGACTTTCAACTCTTTATGCTCACAACACCACGCTTCTTGTAGGTGTCGGCTCACATGTCACAAAGGGTCAAGTTATCGCTCGCAGCGGTTCAACAGGAAACTCAACAGGTCCGCACTGCCACTTTGAAGTGCGTGTGAATGGTACGAGAGTAAATCCATTCAACTATCTATAAGTTTAACCTTATTCCGGCTCCCCTTGTTATGTAATCAAGGGGAGCTGTCGCACTTTATGTGCGACTGAGGGGTTAAAAGATATTAAAACTAAAACCCCACCGACTCGTTGTACTCGTCACCTTTACTGCGTAGACGCCCCCTTTTGTCTGCGTTGCAGACATTTTCCCCGATTAACGGGGGAATCACCTTGCTTCAAGGGGAGGCATATTGTTATGCCATCAATAGAAGTTTTTATTCATAAAATAAGCGTAATTCTTTATTTTTTAATATAATGTAAAAAAATATAAAAAATAAATAATTTTCCTTTTACTTATAATAATAATTGTGGTAAAATTATTATGTAGAATTTTACGGAGGTGCAGAATGAATAGATATGCTAAAAAAATTGTTTCTGTTTTGATGAGTGCGTGCTTAATATGCACAAGTGCGGCAATCTGCACACCCGTTGGTGCAAAAACAACCCAATCGCAGGAACAACGCAAAGAAGAGCTTGAAAAAAAGCTCGAGGAAACAAACAAAAAACTCAAAGAGCTTGGCAAGGAAAAAGATGACGCACAGGAATATCTTGATGTAATCGACACAAAACTTGACACGCTCAAAGAACAGTATTCTATCACTTTAAGCGAAGTGAACGAAACTGAAAACAGGGTGCACAAAACGCAGGAAAGCATAAGCACAAACACCCAAACGCTCAAAGAAATTGAAGTTAGCCTAAAAGATATGGAAGCTCAATCGGTGACTCTTGAAGCAGAATACGATGATGTTTGGCAAAAATACTGCCAAAGAGTCAGAGCGATTTATGTCAGCGGTGAAACCGAAAGCGTGCTTACATTTTTGCTTTCTTCCGACGGAATACAAAACTTTTTGACAAGGCTTGAAATGGTGTCTGCCGTTGCAAAAAAAGACAGCAAACTCCTGAAAGAGATGAACACCAAAATTGAGCAAGTCCAAACTTCACGCAAACAGCTTGGCGAAAAGCGAGAAGAACTGAACAAAACTCAAAAGGTGCTCAAGTCGGACACCGAAAGTTTGAAAATTCAACAAGTTTCGCTCAACGAAAAAGAAGCCGAAATGAAGAAGAAGAAATCGGCTATGGAAAAGCAACAGATTGAAGCGAACACAACACTTCAAAAAATCAACGACCAAACAAAAGAATATTCAGAGCTTCACGATATAACCCAAGAGGAAATCGACCAAATCGACAACGAGATTAAGGAAGCTATCAAAAAGTACCAAAACAAGCAAACAACCACAAAAAAGAAGAAGAAAAAGAAGCCGACCACAACAAAGCCGACTGCTACCAAACCAAACGAAACAACAACCGAGCATGTGACAGAGCCGACAACCGAAGAAGAAACAACAGAGGACGAAATCTCCTCCGACTTCATCAATATGACCTATCCTTGCCCTGATCACACAAGAATCACCTGTGCGTTCCACGGCTACAGAGGTCACAACGGCTGTGACTTTTCAACAGGCGGAACAACAGGGCACAAAATCGTTGCTGCGGACAGCGGTACGGTCATCATTTCAAGGGACATCACCTGCGACCGTGACACCTGCAAAAAAAGTTACCACGGCAACGGATATTGCAGCTACGGCAGATACATTGTTATTATGCACGACCACCCTAACAGAAACGGCGAAACTGTTTACACGCTCTATGCACACAACAGCGTTCGCTCTGTATCGGCGGGTCAGCATGTAATCAAGGGTCAGCAAATCGCACTCAGCGGTTCAACAGGAAATTCAACAGGACCTCACCTTCACTTTGAGGTCAGACTCGGCGACGGCTCATACAATGACGCCGTAAATCCGGCATATTATTTGCCATAATTCAACAAGACAAGCAAAATAAGGGGCATTCATTTTGAAACCAATCATCAAAAAAAGCATCGCAATATTAACATCATTAACTATGCTGTCAACCGCAAGTGTCAGCGTATACGCACAAGAAAGCACAACCGTGGCGCAATCTTCTTCATCAAAAGCGCAAAGCACCACAGGTGTTGCAATGACGGACGCACAGGGCAAAGCTGTTACCAACCAAAACGGCGAAACCGTGACAATGTCGCCCGAGGAAGCACTCAATCAGCAAAAAGTTGACCTTGAAGCAAAGCTCAAAGAAAGCGAAGAGAAACTTGCAAAATATCAAAAAGGTCAAATGGCAACCGAGGAATACATCAACTCGCTTGATGAAAAAATCGGATATATGAACCAAGATTTGAGCGTTCTTGACACACAGATTAATTCTGCCCGTGAAAAAATCAGGGGTTTGAAGCAGGAAACAAAGCAGTTGAAAAAGGCAATCAAAAAGGTTCAAAAGCAATACGATGAAACTGCCGAGGAAATCGACGAACTCAACAAATCATTCCAAAAAACCTACTCTGCATATTGCCTGCGAATGAGGGCAATGTACATATCGGGTTCGGACAGCATACTCGTTGCACTGCTCACAAGCAAGGACATCAGCCAATTTTTGTCACGATACGAAATGATAAAGGCTGTGTCAAAATCCGACGCAAAACTTCTCAAGGAAGCAAAGATAAAGACAAAGCAAATCAGCGAAAAGAGCGACAAAATCGCCGAGCAAAAGGCAATGCTTGAAAACAGCAAGGCTGTGCTTGACGAAAAGAGCGCAATCATCGAAAACGAGCGTGACGGAATCGAAAGCAAGCAGGCAGAAATCGCACAAAAAAAGATTATTCTTGCCCAGGACAGAGCTGAAAGTGACGCACTCCTTGCGGAATACGCACAAAAAACACAGATGTATTCCGAATACAAATACGAGGACGAGGAACTTTTGAAGCAGGTTGATAACGAAATCAGCAGTGTTTTGAGCGGACTCAAAACTCCTGAAGAAGCAACCACCGCCGTCAAGAGTGACAAAAACGACAAAAAGAACAACACCCCAAGCGAGAACAATTCTTCTCCACTTTACTACAATTCCGCAGGTGTGCTCAACCTGACCTACCCTGCACCGGGACATTACTCTGTTTCCTGTGCATACGGCAGATACAGTTCAGGCAAGGCACACACAGGCACAGACTTTCCTTACCCGGTCGGCTCAAAGGTTGTTGCCGCACAAAAGGGTATCGTAATCAAAACAAGAGAACTGAATTATTCATATGGCAAATATGTTATGATTTATCACGGCACGGATAATTTGGGCAGAAAAATCGTAACCCTCTACGCCCACAATTCACAGCTTCTTGTGAGCACGGGACAAACAGTAAAAAAAGGTCAGCAAATCGCAAGAGGCGGTTCAACAGGCAATTCAACAGGACCTCACTGCCACTTTGAACTTATCATTGACGGAAGCAAGGTCAACTCTGCGCCGTATTTGAGCAAATAATAAAATGAACAAAATAAATTATCAAAAAGAATTAGACAAAATCACAGACAGCCTAAACGGAGATGTTCCAAAACTGTTTTTGCACTCGTGCTGTGCTCCGTGTTCAAGCTACACGCTGGAATATTTGAGCAATTATTTTGACATCACGGTATACTATTTCAACCCGAACATCTCACCAAAGGCAGAATTTGACAAGAGATACGCAGAGCAAAAGCGATTGATTGAGGCTCTGCCGTCAAAGCACCCAATCAAGTTGGTGTGTGGCGAATATGACTACAACGATTTTTTGAAAATAGCAAAAGGCTACGAGAATGTTCCCGAGGGTGGCGAACGCTGTTTCAGGTGCTACCGTATGCGACTTGAAAGCACGGCAAAGCTCGCAAAGGAACAGGGATTTGATTATTTCTGCACAACCCTTTCAATCAGTCCGCTGAAAAACAGCCAAAAAATCAACGAAATCGGCTACGAAGTTGCAGAAAAATACGGCATAAAATGGTTGCCGTCGGACTTCAAGAAAAAAGAGGGCTACAAGCGCTCTATCGAACTCAGCCGAGAATATCAGCTATACAGACAGAATTTCTGTGGCTGTGTTTTTTCAAAGGAGAACAAAGATGAATAAACCGTTGGCAGACAGAATAAGACCAACCGAACTCTGCGATGTTGTGGGGCAAAAGCATCTGCTCTCACCCGACAAAGCGCTATACAATATGATTCAAAACGGCGACATACCGAACCTGATATTCTACGGACCTTCGGGTGTCGGCAAAACAACGGTTGCTTCAATCATTGCAAACAAAACAAAGCGTGCGTTGAGAAAGCTCAACGGCACATCCGCTTCAACACAAGACATCAAGGACATTGTGGCAGAAATAGGCACTTTTTCCGCACCAAACGGAATTTTGCTTTATCTTGACGAAATCCAGTATTTCAACAAGCGTCAACAACAATCCCTCCTTGAATACATAGAAAACGGCAAAATCACACTTATTGCCTCCACCACCGAAAACCCGTATTTTTATGTATATTCGGCAATACTCTCTCGTTCAACAGTGTTTGAATTCAAGGCACTTGACTGCAACGATGTTATGCCTGCTGTGGAGCGAGGCTTTAAATTTTTGGAAAAAGAAAACGACATCAAAATCACCTATCCCGATGAGGTTGTGAAAAAAATTGCACTCGGCTGTGGCGGTGATGTTCGCAAAGCACTCAACAGCGTTGAAAACTGCTACTTTGCCACACCGACAATTGACGGCGAAAAATCAATCACCATCGAAACTGCGGAGGAACTGACGCAAAAATCGGCAATGCGCTACGACAAAGACGGCGAAGAGCACTACGACATTGTGTCGGCATTTCAAAAAAGTATGCGTGGCTCGGACACAAACGCTGCTTTGCACTATCTTGCAAGACTGCTTGAAGCCGGGGATTTGCCATCGGCTTGCAGGCGACTTATGGTGTGTGCCTGCGAGGATGTCGGGCTTGCATATCCGCAGATTATTCCGATTGTCAAAGCGGCGGTTGACGCAGCAATGATGGTCGGCTTGCCGGAGGCGAGAATTCCGCTTGCAGATGCGGTTGTTCTTGTTGCCGAATCACCAAAATCAAACAGCGCCTACGAAGCGATAAACACAGCAATGGCAGATGTAAAAAAAGGCAATTTCGGTCCTATTCCACGGCATTTGCAAAACAAGCATTTTGACGGCGAGGATGCGGAAATCAAAGGACAGCACTATGTCTATCCTCACGACTGCCCAAATCATTGGACTCAGCAACAATATCTGCCTGACAAACTGAAAAACACAAAATACTACGAATACGGAACAAACAAAAACGAACAGGCTCACAAAGATTATTGGAGCAGAATTAAGGGCGAAAAATGACGAAAAAAGAACGAGCGTTAAACGCAATTGAGGTTCTCAAAAAAGAATATCCCGAAGCGATTTGCTCACTCAATTCCTCAAATCCATTTGAGCTTTTGGTGGCAGTCAGGTTGTCGGCACAGTGCACAGACGCAAGAGTGAACCTCGTCACCCCCGCACTGTTTGAAAAATACAAAACACTTGACGACTACTGCAACGCCGATGTCAAGGACATTGAAGAACTCATCCATTCCTGCGGATTTTACAAAAGCAAGGCAACTTCCATAATTGATATGGCAAAAGGCGTGCGTGACCGATTTGGCGGAGTCGTGCCGAACAATATTGACGACCTCATCACCCTCAACGGAGTTGGCAGAAAAACGGCAAACCTCATTGTCGGCGATGTTTACGGCAAGGAGTCAATCGTTGTTGACACTCATATGATAAGAATCGCAAACCGAATCGGACTTGTGAACGAAAAAGACCCGAAAAAAATCGAGTTTGCTCTCAAAAAAATAATACCGAGCGAAGAAGGCTCGGATTTCTGCCACAGGATAGTGCTTTTCGGCAGAGATATATGCTCGGCAAGAAAGCCGAAATGCGACATCTGTCCTATGGAATATAACTGCAAAAAGGTTGGACTTAAATAATGAACAGGGAAAACATAATATTAATCGGAATGCCCGGCAGCGGCAAAAGTACATGCGGCGTACTTGCTGCCAAGGCTTTGCTGAAGAATTTTTTTGACACGGACCTGCTGTTTCAGGGTCTTGAAGAAAAGAAACTTCAGGACATAATTGACGAAAACGGCATTGAATACTTTTTGGCTGCCGAGGAGCGAACAATTTTGTCGCTCGACATAAACGCAACCGTTGTTGCAACTGGCGGAAGCGTGGTTTACAGCGACAAATCTATGGAACACCTAAAGAAAAGCGGAAAAATCATTTTTCTCAATTTGAGCTACGACACAATGGTTGACAGAATAAAAAACATCACAACCCGTGGAGTAGTTGTCAAAAAAGGTGATTCGCTCAAAGATATGTACAACGAAAGACTGCCTATGTATCAAAAATGGGCAGATTTGATTATTGACTGCGACAACAATACAGTTGAGGAAACAGTTGCCGAAATTGTGAAAGCTGCCGAGAAATAAAAAAGTCTTGATTTCATACACTTAAAATGGTATTATAGATAAAATATTTTAATATTATAATTTAATGGGAGGTTGTTATGAAAGAATACGGTGAAAAATTCGTAAAGGAAGGACTTACATTTGATGATGTTTTGCTTATTCCTGCAAAATCCGATGTAACCCCTGACGGTGTGTCGCTCAAGACAAAGCTCACAAAAGACATCAGTCTTAACATTCCGCTTATGACTGCGGCTATGGATACTGTAACCGAATCAAGAATGGCTATTGCCATTGCTCGTGAAGGCGGTATCGGTGTTATTCACAAGAATATGACAATCGAGGAACAGGCTACCGAGGTTGATAAGGTTAAGAGAAGCGAAAACGGCGTTATTCTCAATCCGTTTTATCTCTCCCCTCATCACAGCGTAAAAGACGCAGATATGTTGATGGGCAAGTACAAAATCAGCGGTGTTCCAATCTGCGAGGATGACGGCACTCTTGTTGGTATTCTTACAAACCGTGACCTTCGATTCATTCAGGATTACAGCGTAAAAATCTCTACTGTAATGACTCCAAAGGAGGAACTCATCACAGCAGTTGCAGGCACAACTCTTGAAGAAGCAAAAAACATCTTGATGAAGTCAAAGGTTGAAAAACTTCCTCTTATTGACGAAAACGGCAAGCTCACAGGTCTTGTTACAATCAAGGACATTGAAAAAGCCGTTAAATATCCAAACACGGCTCGTGACAGCAAGGACAGACTTCTTTGTGCAGCCGCTCTCGGTGTAACAGACGATGTGCTCATCCGTGCACAAGCTCTTTACGAAGCAGGCGTTGACGCATTTGTTCTTGACTCTGCTCACGGTCATTCAGAAAACATCATCAGAAATGTTACAAAAGTTAAGGAAGCATTTCCTGATGTTTCTCTCATCGCAGGTAATGTTGCAACAGCAGAGGCAACAGAGGCTCTCATCAAAGCAGGTGCAGACGCTGTTAAAATCGGTATCGGTCCGGGTTCTATCTGCACAACCCGTATCGTTGCAGGTATCGGTGTTCCGCAAATTACAGCTATTTACGATTCAGCTGCTATGGCTGACAAGTACGGCGTTCCTGTAATCGCAGACGGCGGTATCAAGTATTCGGGCGAAATTGTTAAGGCTCTTGCCGCAGGCGGCAGCGTTGTTATGGTTGGCTCACTCGTTGCAGGCTGTGACGAAGCACCGGGCGAAACAGAAATCTATCAAGGTCGTCAGTTCAAGGTATATCGTGGTATGGGCTCACTCGGCGCTATGAACCACGGTTCTGCTGACAGATACTTCCAGAAAGGCTCAAAGAAGTTTGTTCCGGAAGGCGTTGAAGGTCGTGTTCCTTACAAGGGAGCTGTATCAGACACAATCTATCAGATGATGGGTGGCTTGCGTTCAGGTATGGGCTATGTCGGTTGCCACACAATCGAGGAGCTTCGCCAAAACGCACAGTTCATCAGAATCACAGGCGCAGGTCTTGTTGAATCACATCCACACGATGTTTACATCACCAAGGAAGCACCTAACTATTCAGGAAATAAATAAGATTTATTCATTCGCACAAACAACCGCCTGCATACCTTGCCGGCGGTTTGATATTCTGACAGGGTGAAAATATGGCGAAAACGGCAAAAAACAAAAAACGAATAGAAAAGTTCAAGCGGTTTTTAAAACGGAATATGACACCCACATGGGCAAAGCGATTTGCATATCAAGTTGTGGCTTTTTTGGTCAGCGTTTCAATGCTTGTTATGGTGGTTTCGTACGCATTCAACAAAACCTTTGACGAGCACGATTTGAAATTTGTTGACGGATTTACAATCACGGCTCACACAGGTGCGTACAACACGCCCGACAACTCTATGGAATCGCTCGAAAAGGCAATTGAGCACGGTGACGCTTCGTTTGAAATTGAGGTGCGGCAGCGACCTAACGGAACAATCGTTATGAGCAACGACATCATCAACACCAATTCGGACGGCACGGAAATTACCGCCGCTTTTCAAAGAGTGAAAAAAACCGATATGCACCTAAATCTTGACATCAGAGAAACAAGGGTGCTCAAAAATCTTCACGATTTGATAGTTGATTACAGCCTCACCGACCGTGTGACGCTCACGGGAATTGAAGTTTTTCAGGCAAACAAGGTCAAGGAAAACTGCCCGGGAGTTGAATATTATGTCAACTATATGCCAAGCAGAATTAACATTTTCACCGAAGATTATCAGCAAAAAATCATTGATATGCTGGAAAAAACAGGAGCTATCGGTATAAATTGCAACTACAAATACGCATCACGAACCTTGTCGAATTTGTTGCACAAAAACGGCTACAAGCTCTCAATTTGGACAGTTGACGGGAAGTACCAAATCAAGCGTGCCCTCGTCAACACCGCCGACAACATCACAACCAACAACCCGCAAAAGGTTCAGCACATCATCAACAAATGGGGAAAATAAAAAAGCAACCAACTCATCGGTCACCTATTGACAAAAAGAAATTGCTATGATAATATAAAAATAGACAAAGGGCTTGTCGGATAGACGGTTAGCCGCTTGTCATATAAGATCGAAATAATCGCCCTTAATTTTCGCGGATTATAGGGCGGTTATTCTTTTACTGCCAATGTTATTGCTAAAATAAGTACAAGAGTAATTATCACTGCATATTCCATAGCTTCACCCCCTAAACAAAAATAGAGGGCACTGCCCTCTTGCAAAGAGGGCTAACCGCCTACCGCTAATCGATAGTTTCCTTTGTCCACAGCAATTATATATTATTTGTAAATTTATGTCAACAAAACGCTCCGAGATAATATTCATCGGAGCGTTGTTAATTTATTTTAATATCGACAGCCACTTGTCTGTGAGTTCGAATGTGTCGTTTTCGAACAGGCTGTTGTGGCATCTGAACACCATATCAACAAACAGGAGCGATTCTATCCTCTCCTTTGACGAAAGCGGAGCAAAGTATTCCACAAGCTCGGCTTTTTTCTTTTTTACATCGTCTGTTGTGTCGGTCAATTCCGTGCCGATAAATCTCGCAATATCAAGTTCAAGCGGTGCAATGTAGCCGATTGGGTCAATGGCAGTAATCAAATCATCGCTTTTCATAATATTGTATCTGTGCATATCGCCGTGCACAAGGAAGTATTCGTCATTGCCGAAAACATCGTCATAGAGTTCATTTGCTTCGGCCACAAGTTGCATAATTTCCTCATTGCGATAAACAAAATCGTTTTCGTCAAGTTTGCCGTGAAGAATGCTTGAATAATTGTGGAATTTGTGGCGGTCACTTTCGCTGATTTTTATATCCCGATAGCTGTCGAGAGCCTTTTTGAAAAACTCAAGCACGGTTTTGTCATCCTTATCAAAATCAGGCAAATCGCTGTCCATCTGTTGCATAAGAATTGCCGAACAAGTATCGTCATAATCATACAGCTCACACATAAATGTGGCAGGCAAAGTTTGATAACAACTTCTTTCAGGCTCGTATCTGTCAATAAACGGCGGAATCATTTTGAGCACGCAATTGCCGTATTTTATGCTGTTTGCCAAAAAGATAATGCCGAAATGCGAAGTCTTGACAACTCTGTAATCGGTTATCTGCCATTTTTTGAGAAGATTTGGAATTTCGTTTTCAAATCGGCGACTCCAATTTTTTGTCTGTGACGGATAATTCTCAAACAAATATCTGTTGAGCCTGCTGACGCTGTTGAAAATTTCTCTATAATCAACATTGTTGTCCCTTGCATTGATAAGTGCTTCAAGGTACTTCAAATCAGCAGGATATGTGAGCTTGAAATTATTGTTAAAATCAAAATACAACTTGATTTTGCTGTCCTCCGGCAACTGCTGGGTCACCTCGGTCAGCTTGCTTTCGGGGTCAAAATTGTCATAAAGCAGTTTGAAATCAAAGCCCTCCGGAGACTGCATAAGATAATATCTGTCACGATAAACCTTTTGAATATCATAGCAACCGAGTGAATCGGTGATTGCCTGTGCGGTTACAACAGCAGAATATTCATCAAGAAACGCAAAATATTTGTCAATGAGTTCACCCGTAATCATCGGACGAACCGCATCGCAAACAATAACCTTGTCGCAATCATAATTTTTATTGATATATTCAAGTGCGTTGACAAGCGAATAATTGCGAGTGTCACCGCCGTTTGTAAAATCTACCCTGTCGTTTCCGGCAAGGTTTGTCAGATAACTTTTGTTTGCCTCAACATTTGTGACAATCAGCACCTTATCCACGGTTTTTGCTTCAAGAATTGCATCAACAACATATTCAATTACCATTTTGCCGTTGATTTTGTGGAACTGCTTTGGAACATTAGAACCAAATCGAGAACCCACACCGCTTGCAAGAATTGTAACTATATTCATACTACACCTTTATTTTCTTGAAAAAAGTCGTTTAAAGAATGACGGCTTTTCTTCTTTTTTGCTGTCTGCCAAAACGGCATCAATAACTCTCTTTGAATTGTTCTTATCAATATTGACAAAGAAGTTTGTTACTCTGTCGATATAATCGTTTTCGCAATCTTTATCAATAATCTTGATAAGTGCGTCAACCGCACTGTCCAAGTCATAACAAACAGGACCGAAGCCGTCTCTTTCATATTCAAAGAAGCCCTTGTCATAAGTTTGTGTTTTGTAGAACTCTTCCTTGTCAAACTGTGTGTAAACAATAGGCTTTTTGAGATAAGCAAAGTCAAAAGCTATGGTTGAATAGTCGGTTACCATAACCGATGATTCGGCAAAAACTTTGTTGTAATCAATGAAGCCTTCGTTGATTGCAAACACATCGTTCTTTTGGAAATCTACCGCTTGCTTCCTGAAAATAGGATGAAGGCAGAAAAGACCCGTGTATCCCTTTTCTCTCATCTTTGCAAGCAAACGCTCATCATTGATAAGTCCGTTGTAGAACTTATAATAATCCGTATTTACAAAGCCGTCATAATAAACACTTGAGGTCTTGTCGTCATAAGCACCCTTGATGCTCTTTCGCCAAGACGGAAGCACAAGAAGTTGCTTTTTTCTGTCATCATACAGTGCATCAAAACGAGGAAGTCCCGTAATTACACATTGGTCGGCAGTCATATTATATCTGCCGTCAATGATTGCCTGACGCTCATTTACGCCTGTATTGAAGAAGATTTTGATATTTTTATTGTAATGATTGAGCCAAGCAGAACAGTCACCGCAGTTTACACCGTGATTCATAAAATAAAAATCAAAGTGGTACATATCTACAAAATACGGTCTGTCGTCCTCAAATGCGTTAATTGTAAACTCACCTGCGCTTGATGAAACGATTTTGTCCGCAAGGAGAAAATAATACTTAAACTCGGTATCCTCAAAATACACAACCTCACCGATTGCTTCAAGGCGATTTTTAACCTCATCGCTTGCCGCTCTGCCGATTGTGAAAATCGGTCTTACTCCTTTTGGGGTGTGCTCGCAAATATACTTGAACACAACCTCACCGCTGTCGCCTGCGTTGTCAATTCTGTCGGAGAAAAGCCAAACACTGCCCTTTTTCTCCTGCTCTTTTTTAAACTTCGGGAAGCCTGCTCTTATTTCTGCAAGGTCATCTCTGCCGATTTCTTTAAGGTAATCAACGCAAGCTTTTTCAGCATTTTCCACATAAGCTTTAAGGTCTTTAGGAACAGAAACCTTAATTGCCTTTCGCATACATCTGACAATATATTTGCCGTAAACTTTATATGACGGCTTAAACAGATTTTTAGTAGAAATAAACCTGCTGTATGACATTGAAACCGATGTTTCATTACCGCCGTATGAAATGTACGGTCTAAAGCAAATCTCGGTTTCCTTTACGCCTTTAAGGCTGAATTCACATTTGCAAAGATAATAATAACTCGGATGTCCGAGTTTACCGACAACATTTGATGGATCGTAAGGTACAAGTTCAGGTGTTACCTCTTGGTCGCCAAAGCGAAATTTAAAGCTGACTTTGCCGTCCTTTGTGCATCTGAAAAGCCATTGTGCAACAAACACATCAACAAAAAGCTTATCGTCTTTTACATCAAGAGCAGCAATTTTGCACACCTTACCCTTTTGATTAGGCAAACAAAGTGACCACATGTCCTTGTAATGAAGCGTGCCTGTTTCGGCATCAAAATCTATGAGTTCAAACAAAGTCTTTCCGTACTTAATTTTGAAAGCCTCATTTTTCTTAAACATTGTCTTGTGCTTCGGATTGTTGAGAAGAATATAATCATCAATTCTGTCAAGGAGTATTTTAACTCTTTCAAGATATTCTTTTTGCTCCTGCTCATCAAGGACCTCAAGATAATAATCGTGACCGATTCTCCAATAAAGGTCATATGCAATCATTGACTGAACATACGGAATAACCTCGCCGTACATCTCTTCGCAATATTTCATAAGCTCCATATGATAATAAACAAGCGAATTGATATAAAACGATTTGTCAAAAATTTGATTGTTAACGGCAGAATCGCCCTGATTACGGCGTCTGTAAAGATATAGCGCCTCACAAATTAAGCCGACCTTTTTCTTTTTGAGCATAATCTTGTTGATAAAGGTTGAGTCCTCGCCAAACTTTAATCTGCTGTCAAATCTTACATCACCGAGTGCATCACTTCTGATAAAGGTTGTTGCAGCGGTTGACTGAACGGAAAACCATTCTTCTTTGTTTTCAAGGTCGGCAACTCTTGTGCCGTTTTTAAACTTGTAATCAAGCGAATGAAAATCATCATTTTCTTCAAAAAACTGAATTCTTGCGGCAAGAACATCAATCTCGTCATAATGTTCTTCAAAAAACTTGTAGGCATTTTCAAATGACGAAAGTTCCCACTTGTCATCAGGGTCAAGGAAGGTGATATACTTTGCATCAACATACTGAAAAGCAGTGTTTCTTGCATTGCTTACGCCACCGTTTGGTATCTTTTTATACACAATATTGTCAGGATACTGCTCCTTATACTTGAGGCAAACAGCCTCGCTGTTGTCAGGTGAGCCGTCGTTAATCATAATAAGCTGAATTTTGTCAAAGCCTATCGTTTGATTAACAAGTGACAAAATCGCCTCTTCAATATAATCCTCAACATTATAAATCGGCATAATTACCGAAAACAAAAATTTATGTTCATCTTTAGTCATACTATTTCTCCCAATAAACGAATTGTGCTTTATACCAAAGCATTAAAATACACCATAATAATATCACATAAAAAAGGTATTTTCAACCATATTATAATAAGTGTATACTAAAAACTTATAATTAAAGAGTGTATATATAACTATTTTGTGTATAATTTGTCAAAAAATGCTTAATATTTATATTTTTACTTGAATACAAGAAACTTATTGGGTATAATAAAGACGGTAAATTTTAAAAATTTATTCTAAATTAAAAGTAAGGAGTTTAGAAAATGGTTTATTCACATGAAGTTGAAACAATGTGTCCTGTAGCACAGGGCGTTGCTCACGGTGCTGCTCCTATCCCGGAAGAAGCAAAGTGGGTTAAGGCAAAGGAAATCAAGGATATTTCCGGCTTTACACACGGTGTAGGTTGGTGTGCTCCACAGCAGGGTACTTGCAAGCTCACACTTAATGTTAAAAACGGCGTAATTGAAGAAGCTCTTGTAGAAACAATCGGTTGCTCGGGTATGACTCACTCTGCTGCTATGGCATCAGAAATTCTCCCTGGCAGAACAATTCTTGAAGCTCTCAACACAGACCTTGTTTGTGACGCTATCAATACAGCAATGAGAGAACTCTTCCTCCAGATCGTTTACGGTCGTACACAGAGTGCTTTCTCTGATGACGGTTTGGTAATCGGTGCAGGTCTTGAGGATCTCGGTAAAGGTCTTCGTTCACAGGTTGGTACTATGTACGGTACTCGCAAGGCTGGTCCTCGCTACCTCGAAATGACAGACGGTTATGTAACAGGTATCGCTCTTGATGAGGACAACGAAATCATCGGCTACAAGTTCGTTAACTTCGGCAAGATGATGGACTTCATCAAAGCAGGTGACGATGCAAACACAGCATTCGAAAAGGCACAGGGTCAATACGGCCGTGTTGCTGACGCTGTTAAGATTATCGACCCAAGAAAAGAATAAGAGTAGGAGGATATAAAAATGGCTTTATTTGAATCATATGAAAGAAGAGAAAAGCAAATCCTTGCTGTTCTTGAAAAATACGATATTAAATCAATCGAAGAGTGCAGAGAAATCTGCCAGGCTAAGGGTTTTGACCCTTACAAAATCGTTGAAGGCATTCAGCCAATCTGCTTTGAAAACGCAAAGTGGGCATACACAGTTGGTTGTGCAATCGCTATCAAAAAGGGCGTAAAGTCAGCTGCTGAAGCTGCTGCTGCAATCGGCGAGGGTCTTCAGTCATTCTGCATCCCCGGTTCTGTTGCTGATCAGCGTAAGGTTGGTCTTGGCCACGGTAACCTCGGCAAGATGCTCCTTGAAGAAGAAACAGAGTGCTTTGCATTCCTTGCAGGTCACGAATCATTCGCTGCCGCAGAGGGTGCTATCGGTATCGCTGAAAAAGCAAACAAGGTTAGACAAAAGCCTCTCCGTGTTATCCTTAACGGTCTTGGCAAGGACGCTGCACAGATCATCGCAAGAATCAACGGCTTCACATATATTGAAACCGAGATGGATTACTACACCGGCGAAGTTAAGGAAGTATTCCGCAAGGCATATTCAGACGGTCTTCGTGCAAAGGTTAACTGCTACGGTGCAAACGATGTAACAGAAGGCGTTGCAATCATGTGGAAAGAGAATGTTGATGTTTCTATCACAGGTAACTCAACAAACCCAACAAGATTCCAGCACCCTGTTGCAGGCACATATAAGAAAGAAAGACTTGAAGCAGGCAAAAAGTACTTTTCAGTTGCTTCAGGCGGTGGTACAGGCCGTACACTTCACCCTGATAATATGGCTGCAGGTCCTGCATCATACGGTATGACAGACACAATGGGTCGTATGCACTCAGACGCACAGTTCGCAGGTTCTTCATCAGTTCCTGCTCACGTAGAAATGATGGGTCTTATCGGTATGGGTAACAACCCTATGGTAGGTGCCACTGTTGCTTGTGCAGTTGCAGTTGCAGAGGCTATTAAATAAGCCACTTTTTGAGACTTAAGCATTAAATTGTAAATTTAATCATTGATAAAAAAGTTAGACACATCATTTGACAAGTTTATGTTATGATGTGTCTAATGTTTTTTTGTAAAAAATATCAAGTTGAGGTCAAGTTTTTATGAAGAGATTATCAATGATTAGTAAAGTATAAAATTACTTTGACTAATATAAAACCGCCTTGCAGAGGCTTATAAGACAAAAAGAGAGCAGAGGATAAACCTCTACTCTCTATACTGTTATTATATCTTTTGTATGTGTTTGATATATGCTTATTATCTGTTGCCTTTGGCTCTATTATGTGTTTTGCATAACATCTGGCAATTTGATATATCTGTTGCGCCACCTTTACTCCACGCAGTTATGTGGTCTGCATCCATATCTTTCAAATCCCAGATTTTTGTTTTTTCTGCGCCATTTCCAATCGCACAATAAGGACAATTTGATATACCTTTTTGTGTTGCCTCTTTTGTTTGCTCGTTATAAACAACCTTTTTTGTATGTTCATCAAATACACGAACATTCAATAATTTGGTGTCAACACATCCACCAAGTATATATTCACAAATACCTTTATTATCAACAAATTCATCATCATATAGTTCGTGTAATTTTTTGGACACTTCTTCTGGATTATAAGGATTGTTGTGATATGTTTCGTATAATCTTCCCCATTCAAGCCCACACATTTCTTTTATAACATCTGTAAAAACAGTATTAATCCAATCAATTACTGTGTCAAAATATGTCTTTAACTCATTTATATTGTCATCATATCTGTGTTGACTCATGTACGCATCTATATTGCCCTTGCTAACCCAATCAAGCGCTGTACGCAAATAATCTTGTCTAACAACATTTCCTTTTATATACGCACTCCACTTTTGGATGTTTGCATTTTGGCTGTTACTAAACACTTCTTTTGCCTTTGTAACAAATTGTCCTGAATATATTGCATTTAATAATTCCTGTTCGTTAAGTGGTACACCTGCAATGTTAATTGTCTTAAACCACTCTTTTATTTCTTGTTCTTCACCCTCGCAAATGTATATTGTTAAAGGAATATCTAAAAACTTTTTTTGAATACTCAAATCCAATCCACCAAAGTTTTGTTCCATTCCATTTTTATCTTTTACAGCAAACTTGTTGGTTACATATCTTCCTATGCTTGTAATTCTTTGTTGACCATCAAGTACTTCATATTTATCTTCGGCAACTTTAACGAAATATAACAAACCTATTGGATATTCATTCATCAAGGAATCAATAACAGCAACATCCTTTTTGCCATCGTTATATATATAATTTCTTTGATATTCAGGTTGAATGGTTAATTTACCAGACCAACCAAACAAACCTTTGCCCTCATATTCATTATAAACAAAGCCATTACAAATATCTCTAATGGTCAAGTCCGTTCTTAGTGTAGTTTTCATTTATTTTCTCCTAATAATAATTCTTGCGTAGATTTTTTTACCATCAATATATGGATATCCAAAATTATAACCTGCAACTTTTGTTGTTGCCATAATTCCTATAATCTCAAATTGATCTGGATTAAATTTATCTAAAAAAGTAATTGGTACACCCATTTTACCATCAAAATCATTTGGTATTGCATCCGTAAATGGCACATCTATCGCATCGTAATTATCATATTTTTTATACTCTTTATTACGAACTTGTTTGTGACTACTAAACTTTATATTATCAGCCATTGACATTAATTGTAATGGTTGATGTCTTCTTCCGTGATCAAGATTTGTCAACCATAAACAATTATTTGTTGCAACAATACGATTACCATTTTCATCAATTCGTGCTTCTGTTCCATAAAGTTCATAATCTTCTGGTACAATAAATCCAGAAATCCATCTTCCCATACCATTGCCAAGCCAAGCCTTGTTTTCTTTTATCATTGAAAAAACTTCTTGATAAGAAATACAATTAATATTTCCAATAATCAAAAAATTCTTTTCTGATACCCAACTCAAAAATTCCTTAAACAATGAAAATGGTGGATTTGTTATAATAATATCAGCCTCATCACGAAGTGCCTTAACTTCTTTACTTCTAAAATCGCCATTTCCCTCTAAATATTCCCACTCTAAATCATCAATGTCTATTCTGCCAGAATTATTTGTATCTCTTGTTAATGTAAAAATCTTGCCGTGAGAATTTGTTTTTGTTTCATCGAATTTAGGTGATTGCGTTTCAAACAAAGATAATTGCAATGGCACATTGTTGTACTTTGAATCAAGTGCATAACTTGTACTAATTAATTTTTTGATGCCAAAGTTTTCAAAATTCTGCGCAAAAAACTTTGTAAAATTACTCCAATCAGGGTCATCGCAAGGTAATAAAATAACCTTATCTCTAAACACATCTGGATTGTATTCTATATAAGCGTTGATCTCTTTTTGTATATCGGAATACAAAGTGTAAAACTCATCATTTTTTGCACTTTTGGCTTTATTCATGTCAACATTGCCTGCCATAATATCACCTCGCAATTATTGTAAAATATTATATCATAGTTTCTTTTCTTTTACAATATTAATTACATCTCTTACAGCAGGCTACTATCAAAACTTTTCTTTTCGCAGTTGTTTGAAAGAATGTTAAGCAAATATATTTTGTTGCTTTTCCAATAATTTGCTTTAAGCTGAAATTCAACCCTTGTGCAAAAGCATTTGTAACTATACGGATTTTCAAAATTTCGATATTTCTTTTTTAGCTGCTCATCTTTCGAGTAACAAGTTAAGTTGGTCGATTTTGTTCCGTTTTTCTTGCCGGAATTATAAACAACGCCTTTTCCGTATGGCATATTGAACTTGCTAATCCATTCCCTGAATTTTTCTTCATTGCTCTTTGACGAAAAATAATAATCCTGATTCAAATCTAATCGAACAATTCTTGCATAATCCCAAACATCGGGTTTGAATTCATCAAGACCCGTTACACCGTTGAGCAAATCGGAAAGTATTTTTTTGAAATGAGGATAATCACTGTATTTGTATAGTTCTTGCGACGAACCGTACAAAAGCCCCGGCAACGAATCTATATAAATAGAAAGACATTTATAAAAATGATAATATCTGATACTGACTCTGCTTCCGTTTACAAATCTGATTGTTTGATAAAATTTATATTTATTTTCCCAATCGGAATAGCAACTCTCGTTTAATTCCGCATTGATTTTGAAACAAATTGTATCTATGTTTATTGGATAATCGGATAATTTTATTTTATTAATCATATTTACCTTTCTAAAAAAATTAAAAAGACCGCTCATCGGAGCAGTCCCTCATATGGATATATTCAGTTTATCTCCGACATTCATAGTAATTGTAACAAATTTTTTAAAAAAACAAAAACCGCCACAATTACTATTTTGAATGAAAGACCACAAGTTTTGAGTTTTCTCTCTGTCAGAATGTCGTGAATCAAATAACTTATGTTTATAGTCCGGTGGACTGTTGCGAGATGATTACACCTGTGGTCTTCAATATAATTATAACATAAAAAAATAAAAAACAAAAAAATCCAGAAACGCCCTGTTTTTGACAATTTTTGATTGAACTTTTTAGTCAAAAACAAAACGCCTTTTTAATTTGTCGGTTTTTGACAATATCAAAACCCTCTCAAACCCACATAAAATAAGGCTTTCCGCACTTTTAGGCAGAACCTATTTTGAGCCCTAAAGAAACACACCGTCTTTGAACCCAATAATATCTATAGCTAAAATAATTGTATGTTATGAGTGCAGAAGATGAATAATATCCGTAA
This sequence comes from Eubacterium coprostanoligenes, assembly GCF_900167205.1. Lineage (GTDB taxonomy): Bacteria > Bacillota > Clostridia > Oscillospirales > Acutalibacteraceae > Eubacterium_R > Eubacterium_R coprostanoligenes. The sequence goes on along the minus strand of NZ_FUWW01000001.1, from coordinate 107,256 downwards.
TAGAGCAACGGAGATTGTAAATTTTGATTTAATCTTTACCTAAAATTATGCCGAGTATAACTTATTTCAAAAGTTATACTCGGCACTCTTTTGCTAAAATGGTAACTCATCGTCATCTGTAGTATCAACATCTTCGGTTATTCCCAATACATTTTTAGCACGAAATAAAAGATGATCATATGTAAGAATTGATAGTTGATTATATGCAGCATTGAGTATTCTGTAAGCTTCTCGCTGTTCATCGTTCCAATCATTAGAACGCCCAAAAATCAAAATACATCGTGGTTTTATTACTTTACTTTTGGTCTTTTCAATAAATTTAGCACTATTTGCTTCACGCTCAATAGCATAAATATAGTTGAGGCATTGAGTAATAGCTTTAACTAAATCAGTAGAAGGAACATAATTATTATGATCTTTTGTTGCAGACCAAAACTGCAAACCGTTTGGTTTTTTTATTTCTACTAAATCCACGAATCCATCAAAAGCACGCATTATATAGTCTGCAATATTCTCAGTATCTATATTTCGCTCATCGATAATTTGTGCAAAATCCGAACCAAGAACCCATTTGTTTTCAGTAAACCAATTTTGCCAAAAAGATTCAGGCAATGCTTCTCCAAGATTTCTTTCAAAATCAATAAGGGCATCCTTCTTTTTTATGGATATTGCAGCAACAAATACATTGTCAGACAGAATTCCTTTTTCAATCAGAAATTCGGCAGTATCGCTATTCTTTTCAACTAACTCTTTAAATTTATTTATAAGCTCTTCATCATCATCAGATACATTTATATATTTTCCGGAGCCAAGATTTACAGGAACATAATATTCAGAAATATAACTGATAAGAGCATTTAATTCTTCATTATCTAATGTAAGTTCACTTTTTGGCTTTTCATTTTGAACTTTACCAAAAGGAAATAGATATCTTCCTATTTTTAATGATATATCTGGTTCATTGTGATGCTCATGAGGAATTTTCATTAGCATTGCTTGAGAGTACACACTTTTTTTCGTTTTAAGAGTGTGCGGAGGAGCATAATCTATACCTTTTGAAGATGTTTTAATTTCGCTCATATAAACCTCCTTTGGTGTTTCTTGTTTTTTGTTATGATATCAATTTTATTTACTGCTCAGTTATATGGCTTGCAATGCTTCAAGAGTATGTGAACTTTGCTTTTTTATTTTGCTAATATACGCTGTCATATAATCATAGTCGGGATCTCCATCGGTATTTACAGGCAATTTTATTACAAAATTCCTCTTGATATGAGCATTTAATTCTTTAATAAATGCTCGATAATTATTTTGACTCTCTTTAAATATTGCAGAGGCAATAAATTGCTTTGCTTCAAAGGTGATATTTTCTTTTGGAATTAAAACTGCAACATTCTGACTCGTATAAAAAGGTTCTTCCTGAATAAAACATGAGCCCAAATATGCACCGCCTAACGCTAAAGTTAAACAACCTGAATCATAAGGAGTTAACCCCTTTATTTCGTTAACTTTTTGGGTTATACCATTATTAAAATTTGAGCGACCTACAAAGCTTATTTTAGGTATGGTTGTATCCATTTTTGCTTTATCTAATTTAGTACCAGAATCGATCTCAAATATATCATATAAATGAAAGTTTCGCCACTCTTTTACATCGATTTTTCGAAAAACAGCAGATTGCTTCGCTGAATGCAATTTAGTCAGCGAAGCGCTGACTGCAATTTCTCGATTTTTCATATATTCTTCCATATATGAAAAATCAGGTTGATGATTCTCATCAACAGGGAGCATAATTGTCTCTTCTGCAATAACGTCTTTATTTGCCATATCGCTGTAATAATACTTTTTACAAACCGTGCTTATAATAGTTGCTATAAAGCACCCACTGTACTCATTGATACTATCATTATATAGCATTATTATGGAAGATCCAGCGCCACCTCGACCTAGGAAATCATTCTTTTGATAAAAAGCGCTGCCATCTATTGGACTTACAGTAATGCAGTTTCCCTTATCAAGTATTTCCCCAGTTTTAGGACATAAGTATTTCAAAACGCCGTTATTGTGGTTTCCTGACGCAACAAAGGGCACATCACCATCGTCATATTTTGACTGACTTCTCGCCGCTGGGCGCTTTACAGTAAAAAGCGAACGGATTTTAAAAGGCTCCCACTTCGACGTATCAATTTTGCCCACTGCAATCACCTCCGTTTTTCAGCATAATTGAAACATAATCATCTTTCGACTCCACAGAACTGCTATACAGTACCTTGGTCAGCAGTTTTTCGCCAAATTCCTTAACATCAATGCCTTGTTTGAACATTAAATAATCCATCATTGTTTTGGTGAAATCCTCTTCGCTAATTTCAAATTCTTTTTCTGGAACCTGATAGCTTAAATGTTCAGAAGGCTTTATCCACTTTATTGTGTTATCACCCGATTGTTTTCGAATTATCTCAACCCATTTATCCTCAATGCTCTGCCATCTATCCTTAATATCCTGTCTGCCTTGATTTTTGACCGTTTCCAAACCATCATCCTCTATATAGCAGGTAAAAATCTCTTTATTGTTTTGTGGAGTACCTGACTCAAAAATAAAGATGGAAGTTGTTACACCCTCAGAAAATATCTTTTCTGGCAATTTAATTATTTTCTCTAAGGTGCTATGCTTGAGTAGTTTAGCTCCGTTATCCTTTTCTAGTTTTTTATCAGGGAGAATAAAAGCACATTTTGTATGCGGCGGTACATTTAAAAGAACATTGTTTACGATTGTTAAACAACCGTATTTGCGCTCAAAGGGTGGATTCATCAAAACTTTTGTTATGTAGTTATTTGTAAGTATGAGGTTGCCGTTCTTGTCCTTCTGAAATTCTCCTTTTTTGTTAGTTTTATAGCTTTTTGACTTTATCCAGTCGCAAGCCTCTTGTGTACGTGTGTCCAACTGTTCCAAATTAGTTTTTCCATCTTTATGGATAAGCATATTTGCACAGGCAAGAGCAAATATTTCCCTGTCAAACTCAATGCCAAACAACTGTGTTTCTTTGATTTCCGGTGCTTTCTTGGCGTTTATGCCACCCGCTTCTTTAATCATGTTGCACATGGACTTTACAAGAAACGCACCGGAGCCGCAAGCGGCATCCAATATTCTGTCATTTTGATCTATATCAATGAGGCGATACATAAATGAGGTAATGTGGTCAGGGGTGAACACTTGCCCGCTTTCGGATTTCTTTTTATAACGGTTAAATTCATTGAAAAATATACCCATTACATCTTCGCCATTCCAATAATCCGAATTAACGCAATCGGAAATTTCAGAAACCCATTTAATGAAGTTATCAATTGCTTCTTGATTAGAAGCATTATTCATTTTGATTTCGGAATAAACTTCAATCAATAAATCTAGTTTTAAGTTTTGTTTTTTATTTTCTTCTAATGATTTTGATAAGGTGCTTAAAATTGAATTTTTCATAAGTGAAAAATCCATACCTTTGATTAATATTGCATCATATCTTTTGGCAACCAAGGCACAAGCGGTAAAAATCATTCTGTGATACAAATTTTTAATACCAAACTCTGTATGCAAGCAATCGTTGATTTTCTTTGTAAGATTATAAATGCGTTGTTTATCTATGGCGTTCTTGGTGAAAAGGGCAATATAGTATGTCTTATTTTGAAGAGTTATTGAAGCCTCGGTATCTTCAATATTGTTTTTAAAAACACGAACATCTATGCCATTATATAGAATACCGACTACTTGCTTATATTTTGTCGCAACAATGTTGCAGTTTTTTATAAGTTCATCAATCCACTTTTGATTAGATATATCTTCTGCTTCTGACTTAGTTTCAAGTATTATGGCTGGCATATTATGATCATCAGGCAAATACCATCCGTCAGGTTTGTCGTTTATGCCAGTAAATCCTAATTGATTAAAGGTTGTAATTTGTCCAGTACCTTGTTGCACTTTTGCTTCTGCGGCATCAAAGCCCAATATGATTTTAGCACTATCTCTAACTTGATCTTCCGTGCGATAAGTAGCTTTCTTTATCATTTGTTTTTCCTCCTCTTATTTCCACTTGCTCTCCAAAGTAGTCCATTTTTCTTCAAATTCTTTATTTTCAACCATTGCTATAAACGGCTCAAATTGTTCCATCGTAAAGGCGTGTTCACGATTTTCAAAATTCTTTTTAAGTGCTTTTGTCAGCGTTGCAATATCAGCCATTCAGCAACACCTCCATAACATCCATCATTTTTACATAAACACGCATTTCCTTGGCATATTTAGAAAGATTTGTAAGGTTCTTTTTTTCATCTTTTACATAGGCGTTAAGTGCCTTATTAAACATTTCGTTATCTATTTTTGAACGATATTTGAAGCAATCACAGATTGTTCGTTCTCGGTCATAGACAGGGAGTGTTACACCGTTAAAATCACCTGTTGTTTTTCCGAGTTCAATTATATTTTTTTGAATATAATATGCTTTGATAGGTATTTCTTGCATATTTGAAATTTGGTTTCTATAAGTTCGAGGAACTGCAATCGACCATTCTCTCGGAGCAAAATCGCTGTATCCGTAATAAAACAAAGCCGATTCAACACAAACCGTTCCGTAAGGCAACAAAGTGGCAAGCAGTTGTTCTTCGCTTATATTGTAATTATCAGGGAGTTGGTAAAAACCGTTTCGTATTCTTTCGATTATTCCGTCTTTGCACAGCTTTGCTACATCATAATTTGTAAGACCGGCATTTTTGAAATCAGAAGTCTTTGCAATTTCGCCAACGTTTTCAAAAACGTTTTTTGCAATTTTTTCTTTAGGCAACGATTCACCAACTTTCTGCGTACAGTTAACTGAATTTGTACGCATATTTATTATATCAAAAAATCAAGTAAATTACAATATGATTTTAAAGCTGAGATAAAAAACAACTATATTTTAAGATGTTGATTTTGCTATATGCTTATGATGGGTTTTTAACATAGTGTTTAACAGTTATCATCATACCTTTTTTAATTTGGTGAGTTTAAAATTGAGAACATCAATTTCATAATCGCCTTTTATTTTTTAGGTATAACTACTTTTTCTCTGACTAAGTCATAGTATTGCATCTGCATAAAGTAATAATGTTTTATTGTGTTTTGAATTGAAATATGATATAATAATACATGAAATTTAGTTCATGAGCATAGTAGCAATAATTCTATCAAGTATATCATTTACCATTTCCAAGGAATTCAGAGACAATACTAAGATTGAATTTGAGTTTAATTTTAAAGGAGATGATTTCATGAAATTAATTTCATTGGCTTTTACTGGGGATTATACAGGTGTATGTGGGGTGGTATCAGTAAACCTTTGATAGAGCTATTATGATTTATGAGATATACACCGAGGGTTCAACTCCCTCCGCCCTACCACAAAACCGAAGGTTTACCTTTGGTTTTTTCTTTGTTGAACATCAATCGAAATTTTAAACTAGTAGAATTCGACCAGTTTAAATCATAAAATGATTTAAATTATTTCGCTTTGATACCTCAGTGTAAGGTTCGCAACTCCTCATACGAATTTGCTGTGTTAAGCGAAAACAAAATTCCGAGAGATTTTTGAGAGATAAAAAGTCTGAAAAAATGGTTTAAATAGGCGGTTTTGAAAAAAGATTGCGAGGCTCTGACTCCGTCATTTAAGGTTCGAATCCTTATACCTCTGCCAAAGAAACGGACGACTCACAAGAGTCGTCCATTTTTGTTGTAAATCGATGTATTTGGCGGTCAAAAAGTCCCGAAATCAAGTTGTATCAACAGCTTTCAACCGATACAGAAAACTGAAAAAGACACTGACAGAGACAATTCTGAGACACAAAATCCGCAAAATTTGCCAAAATACTTTGAGACATTTGAGAGATAAAATCGCACTTCTCCTGCTCCGTTATCGTAGGTTCAAAGCTCAAATTGATAAAATGACTCGCATTCCGCCCTCTAAGGTTGACGGGCTTTTGTAACAGTTTTTACGCTTATTAATTCTACCATTCAAAAAGTAAAAGAATAATAAAGAATAATTTGTGACACTCGTGAGATACAAAATCATAAAACCCATTTTTACGACCGATTATTTTCGCCGCAATTATGTCAAAAATATTTTTTAACCCCTTTTAAGTTGTTCGTGATCACCTCGTGACATTATAGCACCGCTTATAAGTGCTTGTTAATTAAGCAAGAGTAGAGTCTCTCCTCCAGCTTTCAATATTGTTATCATGCAAAATACTGTGTTTACCATCACCATGTTCACTTTGTGAACATAATTCTGCTAACGGACTGTTATAATCTTGCGAGTTTTTACAGGGATCAAAGCAATAATAAAGGCGGATAATTCTCATCACCCGTCTTGTTTTTATATTTCTTTTATTCCAGTGCTTTTTAAATAATTATGATTACTCATCCGTATCTCAACTTATTTTTTGTAATCCTTTAAATCAGGTTTCATAAAAGAAGTTCACAACGAATTGTTTAATTTTTCTGCCATTCTTTTAATTACGGGCACACAAACAGTATTTCCTGTTTGTTTGTATGCTTTATCCATCGGTACATCTTCAAACAAAAAACTTTCAGGAAAGCCTTGAAAATCCAAGCATTCTCTTAATGTAAGTTTTCTTATTCCAAAATCATCTCTGACAATAGGCACACGGTCGGGATAGGTGCCCATATTCGCTTTTAACGTCGGACAAATTTCCCATTTACGAGTGGCAATACCATTGTCATCAATTCTATAAATACCGTTACTTGTAACTTTACGATTCAACTCGTCATAATGCCTGTTATCTTCCTTATAATAGTATATTTCTTCTTGTTTCACGGAACGGTCTATGATATCATCAACCGTTTTTTCAAGCGCAACAGCTTCCGGAAATTCAAAATTCAGGCAATCTGCATAATCTCTGAATGCAACAATAAAGATTCTCGCTCTATTTTGGGGTATATTAACATCTTTTGCGTCAATAACTTTGTACTTTACGAAGTATCCGAATTGAACAAGAGAATTATAAATAACGAGAAAGGTTTTTCCGTTATCATGATACATCAGATTTTTAACATTTTCTAAAAAGACATAACGAGGTCTTATGATATCAATGGCTCTTGTAATTTCAAAAAACAAATTGCCTCTGGAATCATGAAATCCTCGTTGGTATCCCATTATTGAAAATGATTGACAGGGAAAACCCGCCGCAATCAAATCGACGCTATTAAGTTTATCAAACTTTATGTTTCTTACATCGTCATGAATAATTTCCGTTTCGGGAAAATTATTTTTATATGTTTTTACTGCAGCGTCATCAATTTCATTTGCCCAAGCAATTTCGTGACCTGCCTGAATAAATCCCAAATCAATTCCGCCGATTCCTGAGAATAAGCTACCTACTTTCATATTATCTGATATGTGTGTTAAACCTAACGGATACATTCAGCGGCAAATAATAATCATTATCAATCTTTATTATTCTGCTCCAAACATACTTATCGGCGCTGACATATTCAAAATGTGTGTTGCGATACAAATAATCTCTGAACGCTTCTCTGTCGTTTGAATGATAACAAAGCACATCGCCGTCGTCCATAACGGAAATATAACCGCCGTTAACCTGCTCTTTTCCATCCCATGGCTTTCCTGCTGTCATGCCTGTAAAACCCGCCATAAGAAAGTCCTTAATAGCTTTTTCATAATATATTTGCGGATTCGGAACATTTAACGGATTTGCGTCGGTCATTCGTTCAACGGTTTCCATAACCTCATAGTTTCCGGGCGAATCTATAAGCCTATCCTTAACGCACCAAGCCATTATCTTACTCATAGGCTCTCTTATCAAAAATAAGTTATCGTTGTAAACAGGATTCTGTGTTGATGTAAACTGTAATGAAATGTTATTATCGGTCAAGTATTCTTTGCACTTTGACCATCCTCTGCCACCGTTAACGGTTATTGCATTAAACTCATCCATTATTTCATCGTTACAGTTTGAAAGTTTATACAAAAACTGTGACGATGAACCTGCGTTAAAAAGAGTAGGGTTGTGTCCGAACTTGGATTTTATTGAGAAACCCATTACTGATACTATAGAGGTTTGGCCGTCTCTTACTTCGATAAAAATATCATTCTTGCCACCGAACTCTTTCTTCAATGCCTTAACAGCCGGAGCCTTCGGTTTGCTTACATAAATGATTTTGGCAAATTCGCAAACGCTGTCGGGAGCAGGAACGGAATTGCCTTTTAAGTCTTTAATTCCATCAAACAAATTCTTAGCATTTTCGCTGAATTCATCAGTGGATATAGTTGCCCAAATCTCTTCCTTTTCCTGCGGCTTGATAATTACAGCGCTTTTATCTTCATCAATTATGTATTCAAGAACATGAGAAGTCATTTCCTGTCTTATTACTTTTAAGACGTCCAAATAGCTCTTATAATTCTTTTGAAGCAGCTTATCGGCAGTATATAATCTTCCTTCGCCGAGGAGTTTAAGCATTACATAAAACTCTGCCCATTCACCTTTGTTCAGCTTTTTGCCTTTAATTGATTCTACCATCTAAAACCATCCTTATGTTCTTGGCTATTGCTTCTATAACATTAACCGTAACACTGTTGCCAAGTTGCTTGTATAAATGAGTATCTGCAAGAGGAAGTATGAAACTATCCGGATACCCTTGAAGACGAGCCCATTCGCGGGGAGTCATTTTCCTGATACCAAACGGATTAATTTCCCCCTTGATATTAGTTGTGGGAACAAGATTTTTTTGTCTGTTATCGATCACAAGGTTCCTTTCTCTTCCCATTCCGCCGCAAACAATTGCACCTGCGGTTTCGCTCCAGTCTCTTATTTCAAATCCGAAACCGTTTCCTTTTGCTGCATGGCGTTTCTTGTGTGCAACAAGCGTGTCCATATATGTATTGCTCAAATAATACTTCGCAGGGACAGGTTCTTCTTCTCTGATATCCCAAAGTTGTTTGGTACTGTCCGTAGGTTCGGGAAAATCAAATTTTACCGGAGCGATATCATTTCTGAATGCTACAATATATACTCGCTCTCTGTTTTGAGGAACGCCGAAATCTTTACTGTTGAGTATTTTATGAAACACCTTATATCCCAAGTCTTCAAAGGTTTTACAAATAATCTTAAATGTTCTTTTTCTGTCATGTATGTAAAGTCCTTTAACATTCTCACAGAAAATAACTTTCGGTTTGTGATAGTCACATATTCTTGCAACATCCAAAAAGAGAGTGCCCCTACAGGTGCCTTTATAATCATCATCAAAACCTTGTTTTTTGCCGGCAATACTGAAAGCCTGACATGGAAAGCCGGCAAGACAAATGTCAAATTTGGGTATAAGTTTTTCATCAAAGACAGTAATATCTCCGGCAATTTCAAAATCATCTTTAAAATTCGCTTTGTAAGTTTCCTGACATTTTTCGTCCCATTCACTTACAAAAACGGTTTCAATGTTCTTGCCGAAAGCTCTGTCAAATCCCAACCGAATTCCACCGATTCCCGCAAATAAATCTATTGATTTGTATTTAGGCATTGTTTCTTACCACTCTTTCAATTATATCTGCACAATTTGTCAAATCGTTTTTTATATCATTTCCCCAAAATCGAAGCACTGTCCATCCCTCGGTTTGAAGTTTTTCATTAACTTCAGAATCGCGCTGCATATTTCTTTCGATTTTCGGAATCCAAAAATCTCTGTTTGATTTGATTTCGTTTTGTTTGTTTTCCCAGTCGTAACCGTGAAAGAACTCGCTATCACAAAAAACCGCAACTTTTTTACCAATAAAAACTATATCCGGCGTACCGTAAACCTGCTTTGCGTTTTTTCTGTAACGGAGGCCTCTGCGCCATAGTTCCTTTTGCAGCATAGTCTCAATTTTTGAACCTTTATTTTTTACAGCTTTCATATTTTTTCGCCGCTGCTCGGGTGTGTGGTTATCCATATTATCACCTACAAATATGTTATGACAATAATATCATATTTTTTGCCAATAATCAATTGGTTTTTGTGCTGTAAATGTGTTATAAAATCTTAATTACACAGAATATACAATACGTTAATAAAAACCTTGTATGTTATTATTATTTTTGATATAATAAATAAACGGAAACAATGAAAAACACATTTTTGCGATTGGAGAAAAGAAATGGATTTAAGTGTTTTAGATGAATTAATAGCTATCAATAAAAAGTCCGACGCGTCAAAGCAAAAAAAAGAGTTGTATTACCATGAAATAACGGCAATGCTTTCGGATTGCGGTTTAACAAAACAAACTCAAAAATACCTGATTGAAGGATTTCCATTTTGCGGTGCCGCACCGTTAGCTGAATATTTATTTAAAGGCAGCGCCGAAGAGCAGAACAACAAAATCAAGTCATTCTACAACAGTGATATGATGAAAAATAACGAACGCAACATCGCTTTTAAGTTTGATGTGGCTTTGTTGCTTGACGCCGTTAAAAAGTATAACGAAAACCCGTTACTGCTTACCGAAATCATAAAAGATACTCCCGTAAAGGCCAAAAACAAGAAGGGACAGACTTTCGGCGATGCAAAAAAGGTGTTGTCTAAATACTTATTGTCCGATGTTAAAAGCGATTCATTCTTGCTTAATATTAATACTGTTGAAATCAAAAAGACGTTATTGAATGCTTTTATAAAAGTTATGAGCAATGTACTCGCAGAAATTAAGCCGTCTTCGTCCGTTTCTCCCGAATCCATCCTTACACTGAAATGCTGGCTTGACGGTGGAAAAGATATGGGCGTAATTGTTAAAAAGGCATCAAAGAAAGAAAAGAAAGACACCGCTCCCGTTATAAGAGAAATTACATCATGCGATGTTTCCTTTGTACCGGAAGATGTTGAGGAAATATTTGAAGACTTTTCGTCAATAATTAAACTTTTAACAAAACTGTCAAAAAAGGGCAAAAGCACGAAATCAGATTCAAAAACAAAAAAGTCAAACGGTTTGAAACCTTCTGATATAACGGCAATCGAAAACTTTTTTTCTGCAATTGTAAAAAAGATATCCGTAACCGTGGATAAGGTCAACGTACTTAATGAAAAGAACGAGGCTAAAAAAAGAATAATTGAAGAAAAAACAACAGAACTTATTGAAGCAATAAAGAACGCTGATAACTTAAACCGTCAATTAAAAGCCGAAAAAAGTACTGTTAGCAATTTGAACTCCAGACTTGAAGCGTGTAGGTTAGAAGTTCAAGAATTAAAGCAGACTGTTTCGAAAGACGAAGAATTAATCGAAAAGCTGCAAAACGAAATAAAAAAAATGAATTCTGTCGTTTCCGTTTATTCAAGCGATAAGCAATCATCTCAAGAAGAACAACTAAATGCAATTGCTTCTAAACTTAAATCCGAATACACGGATTTTCTGGATGCCGAAGAAATGGAAATGACTATTGATTTGGGCGAAAATCTGCGATATCAGATTCGTTCCATCTTTAAAATTTTAGCGAAATCGGGAATTGATGTAGAGGGCAGAAAATAATGAACGATAGATATAATTGGTTTGGAATAGATTTCGGCACAACAAACAGTGCGGCGGTATCTTTAACTGGAATAAATGAGTCAAACCTTGAAACTCTGTATTACGGAGATGATGAAGGAAGACCGTTTCCGTCTGTAGTTGCAATTGATAAAGAAACCGGTGCGGTAATTACAGGCAGAGAGGCTAAAGATAGAAGAAATAGTTTACTTGAGACACACGAATATATATCATCAATAAAAACATATTTGGGAACAGATAAAACCTGGACGATTGCCGGAAAAATCTGGACTCCCGAAGACATTGCGGCAGAAATACTAAAAGCGTTAAAAGCCAAAGCACTTTCAAGAAACAATTCTCTTGATGAAGCTGTGGTCGCAGTTCCGATTGGTTATACTGCAAGCAAAAAATCTGCGCTCAGAAAAGCTGCGTCAAAAGCAGGAATTGATATAAAAATGTTTATCAGCGAGCCGACAGCTGCGTTTTGCAGTAATTATAATGAGCTTCGCAGTTGTAAAAACATAGTTGTATTTGATTGGGGCGGAGGAACGCTCGATGTTGTTGCTCTGAGAGTAGATAACGGAAACGTATCCGAATTATCCGCAGATGGAATTAACGAAGCCGGAAACAGTATAGATATTACCCTTGCCGAAAGAATGCATGCTATTTTTATGCGTAAAAAGGAAATATCGGTACCGTTCGAACAATTAGACGCTGTAACGAAGGACCAATTGATTTCAAAATGCGAAAAAGCGAAATGCGATTTTGAAGATGAAGATGTTGTCGTTATCACAATAAACAAATACGACCGCTATGGTTCGGTCCGCGAAGCAATCGAATACGACTATTTTTCATTATTAATAGAACCTTTTATAAATAAAGCTATGTCTTGTTTGGAAAATGTTATTAAAAAGTCCGGACTTAACAAGGAGAATATAGATAAGATTCTGTGTGTTGGCGGTTCAAGCAAACTTCGATTATTACAGGAGCGATTAGAACAGGAATATGGAGAAGACACAGTATACTATCCTAACAGAGTAATGTGGAACATTGCAGAGGGAGCTTCCATTACATCCACAAGAAACGGCGGATATACTCTCAGCAAGTCTGTCGGATTACAATTAAGCGATGGCACATACTTCCCGTTGATAAAAAAAGGACAAAGGATTCCTTGCGAAGAATTAAAGATTAATTTCGGCACGATTGACAACAGCGATGCATGTTTTGTGTTCACGGATTCCGAGGAACCCGAGTCACGGGAATTATACGAAAATGTATTTGTACCGATATATAATATGGCCGACGAATATCTCACACTGCAATGTTATGTTGATAACAACAATGTGTTTAAGACAAAAATAGGAAGCAATCGTATTTCCGAAACAAGAGCAGTTAATTGGAAATATGAAAATTTAAAAGTAGCATTTCAAGTTGAGGATACCGAAGAATGAGTTCAAACATAGTTTTCAGAAGTAATGTTTTCCCTTTTGAAGGGGATTTAACTTCAGACAAAAGGTTTTTCAATCAAATAGTTGATTTCTATAAATTGCATTCTCTGTACAATAAGCACCATACAGACAACTATTTTAATGAATATCAAAAAAAGATTAATTCGGAAACACCTTTTTGTGCGCTTAATAAATTCGAGCCGTGTTGGGGTATTAAAAGAAAAGCTGACGCTTATGAATGGGTGTGTCGTTGCACAAAAACCGAATGCTCAAATTTTACAAAATGCAGAGCTTCAAATCCGTTAACGGAGGGTGAAATAGAAAGATTTGCTCCGATAACAAGCTATGTTGATGATTACGGATACTCAGCCTGCAAAGCAGAGTATACACTTTTTCCTTTGGCGACGGGAGAATCCTTTAAATATGAGGACACATATGAAAACGAAAAAGAGTTATCGTTAACAGAAAAAAAGGAGTTACCGTTAACGGAAGCAAAAGATTTGCCTTTAACGGAAGAAAAAGAGATATCTGCAGCCAACAAAGACAGGTTTGATGTTTTAAAGATTCTCAGAAGAATTTCGAAAAGAAATGTTAAAGACGATACAATCGAAACTTTGGCAGATGAATTTCATGACAATGTCATCACCGATAATCCTCCCAAAGACCTGACCTATCAGGTAAATGATAATATTTTTGAACTCTTTGCTTGCGGTACACAGGACGAAGTAATTACAGGCGGTAAGAAAGAGTACACATTTGTTGATGCAGGTCCGGGAACTGGAAAAACATACACATTAATCCATAAGATAAATTACATGGTTAATGAACTTGAGGTCGATCCCGAGGGAATAATGGTATTATGTTTTACAAACGCTGCTGTTGATGTAATAAAGAAACGGCTTTATCAGTTTGTCAAAGACGGTGCTGATAGGGGTTTAATGAATGTTGATGTAAGAACATTTCATTCTTTTGCTTGGTGGTTAATAAACCAAGCTAATGAAATGGGATGGGCAAATATTCCGTTGTCATCACTGAACAATTATGACGAATCATTAAACAAAGCTTCTCATATCATTTCCACACATTCAAAAGATGTTTTTAATTGGTGGGAACATTTTATTGTTGATGAGGTACAGGACTTAACCAATACATTGGCAAGATTTGTGTTAAAGATTATTCATGCATGCTTGAATAACAATTGCGGCGTTACTGTTTTCGGTGACGCATGCCAGGCTATATATGACTATCAATGCGATAACGAGTCTTCTATGCGTTCAATCGAGTTTTACAAAGCAGTATGTAACCAGTTCGGCAACAATGCCAGATACATATTCTTTACCGAGAACCACAGGCAGACAAACGACCTTATTTCAAAAACCGTTGTTTTGAGAAACGCCATTCTAAAAGACAATATTGCAGATATGAAAAACGCCGTTCTTTCAATTATGGATAGTATTGAAGAGGTCAGCGAAAAGTCTTTGTATAATCGTTTTGAAAACGAGGGTGCAATTCTTTTAAGAAACAACGGACAAACCTTGCTTTTATCATCTGATTTTCGAAAAAGAGGAGTTGAGCATACTCTTAACTTGAGTAAAAAATTTGATAAAAACTATGCACCCTGGATTGCCGATGTTTTTGCAGATTATTCAAATTCGCTTATCGATTATAACAGATTTGAAAATCTACTTATTAACAGCAACGCTGATTATTCGGCACCAATTATTTGGAAAAGAATTCAATATTATTATAAAACCGAAAGCAACTCGTTTGACGTTCGGGATTTACTTGGTCGTATTGCAACGTCAAAATTTGATGATGTAATATTCCGTTCAATTTCAAAAGAATCTAAAATCGTTTCAAATATTCACAGGGCAAAAGGTCGAGAATACGATACAGTTATTATTGATAAATCATTCGCTGATGAGCTATATAAAAATGATGTCAATAAAGATGAATACAAAGTATTTTATGTTGCCGTTACGCGTGCAAAGAGATTGTTAAAGTCCGTAAAAACAATGAGACATATCAAAATCAACAAAATCAAAAAAGAATGGTATGGACTCAATAATGAACGTTGGGGATTTATTAAGAATTTTGAATTAAAATACCTTGAGTTTTTAGGAAAAGAAGATGTAAATATTGACCAATTTGCCTTTTTTAACAATCAAGAAATGGCAAACATTAAAGCTGGTGACGCAATCAGACTTGAACGAAAAATCGGTCAAAATACATTTTATTATAATGTTGTTGCGGAAAAAACCGAAAGCATTATCGGAAAAATCGGTTCGGATTCTATGTTCGTAAAGGACATTATCAGAATTATGAAGTTAAACCCAATGACGTTATCAAAAGCAGTGGAGTTACCTGTATCCGTGAACAATCTGTACGTTTCGGGAGTATATTCTCAAATTGTTGATTCAAAATACCTTGAAACTCATCCGGATATAACATCAGTTGCGCCGAACGGGGTATGGAAGTGGATTGATATTATCGGACTGGGTCACATGGAATATGATGTTTATTAATAGAATTAATTGGTGAAAAACATGGGATTTGAAAAGTATTACGAAGCAAGAGAAATACTTGCAAGAATAATGCAAGAGGACTTACTTGGTCCGGTTAAAAAAGATGAAATAATCTGCGATGAGAGACCGTTGGATTACTATATTTTGGGTAAACTGTATCCTCAGGACAGTTCTGCTAACGATGTGTCTGTTTCATCATCGGAAGATTGCGGTGAATTGGATGAAGAAGCGGGTATTTCATTAAGCAATAGTAAAAACCCTTCCTCGTTTGGGATATCTTTTTCTTTAAACGCCGGAATCAATAGATTCATTGTACATATAAATGCAGCTAAATATAGTATTATTTCCCGTGAAGATGCTCAAAAAGCACTGGGATTTGAAGACGGTAAGTATCGTAAAAAAGCTGTTTTTTGGAGAAGAAACGAATTAAATCCCGACGATTTTCTCATTGATGTTTCAACTTATAAACAAGGACATATTGAACAAAAAACAGTATGCGAAAATTTATCTTTAAGAATAGTAGTTCATAAAACCTACAGGGACGGAACAAAAACAATCAGCGTAACTCTTGTTAACGAAAATACTTCCCCGAAGGAGAGGGACTTGGCGCTTGAATGCGTAGATTCTTTCTTCCAACCAAGCATTAAAGTGTTGGCTGTTGAACCGAATACATTTTCGGATGTTCGGCGCAATAAACATATTGCTGTCAATAACGAAGTAAAAGAACTGGAAATGCTGTACAGCAGGATTGGTGATTATGCTTCGGGACATGGATGCGCAGTTAATTGGTATGAAGAAGACGGAGAAATAAAAAGCATCTATACAGAGTTTATGCCTGATTACGAAGTGCTTCAAATGATGCCTTCCACAAGATTTAGAAGCGATTATTTGCAAATGAAAAAACTGGGAGAATCAAGCAAAAACGAAGTAATTAATGAGTTAAAAAAGCTAACCGAAAAATACGGTGAGTGGATTGATTCCATTGAAAACAACGCAAAAGAGTTGGAGGATATGCATAAAGATCCTGCTGCAATCAATATAAGGAAGTGCAGAGAAACATGTGCGGTTTTAAATAAATCCATTAATTGCTTAAATGATGACTTGATTTTTAAGGCGTTTGCATTGGCAAACAAAGCAATGTTTTTGCAGAGAGAGCAAATGCTGTTAAACACAAATAAATATAAATCAGATGACAGCATTAAATGGTATCCGTTTCAGTTAGCGTTTTTCTTACAGGAAATCGTATCCTTTGCCGACCCGAACGGTGAAGAAAGAAAAAAAGTAGATTTGTTGTGGTTTTCTACAGGTGGCGGAAAAACCGAAGCGTACCTTGGAATTGCAGCATTTGTTATCTTTTTAAGAAGACTTAAATACGGTGATAACGGTGACGGTGTTACCATTCTCATGAGATACACTTTGAGGCTGCTTTCTTTTCAACAGTTTGAAAGGGCGTCTGCTTTAATTTGTGCATGTGAAGTTATAAGAAAAAAAGAAAAAATCAAAGGCGGTGAAATAGGCATCGGCCTTTGGGCAGGTATGGCATTAACACCGAACAACATCACGGACGCACGAAAAATACTAAACGGAGAAAAAATCGAAAAAGCAGAAAGCAGCAATCCCGTTCAGATTAAAAAATGTCCCTGGTGCGGAAAACCGATTAGCGAACACAACTATCATTGTAATACCGAAAAGAAACGTATGACAATTTGTTGCAATAATCCCAGCTGCGATTTTCATACCGGGTTACCTATTTATCTTATTGATGAAGAAATATATGAGTACACTCCGACTTTTATTGTTGCAACAATAGATAAGTTCGCACAAGTAGCATTAAATGAAAACACATCATCTCTTTTCGGAAAAAGCAAAAATAAGAGGCCACCTGAATTAATAATACAAGATGAATTACATCTTATATCTGGGCCGTTGGGTACAATTACGGGTTTATATGAAGCAGCAATCAGAAAGCTTTGTGAACACAATAATATTGTGCCGAAAATAATTGCATCAACTGCTACCATAAAGAACGCAAAAGAACAAATAAGTTCATTGTATGCATCTGATTACACGCAGTTTCCTCCGCAAGGTATTGATATAAACGATTCATTCTTTGCGGAAATATCAAAAAGAGAAGACAGACCGGCCAGAATGTACCTTGGCTGTATGGGTATCGGCACAAGTCCGACAACCATGATGATTAGGGTTTTAACGTCTTTATTATTTGCATCGCGATATTTGGCAGAGCTGGATTATGATGAAAGAATCATAGATTCATTTTGGACAATAACAGGTTATTTCAATACTTTAAGAGAGCTCGGCGGTGCCATAATAAGGGTAGTAGACGATATTCAAGACAGGTTTAACTATCTCAGAAAATCAAAATTTGTCGAAAAATATCCTATAAAGAAAGATATATCGAGATATGATTATTATAAAGAGTTAACCAGTCGTGAAAAGAGCGAAAACATAGGAACCGTAATTCAAAAAGAATTAACAGTTGAGTATAAAGCTGATAATTCTACACATCCCTACGACTTTTTACTTTCATCAAATATGATTTCAGTCGGTGTTGATGTAGGTCGATTGGGAACCATGGTTGTTGTCGGACAACCTAAGACAACGTCTGAATACATTCAGGCAACCAGCCGTGTCGGTCGTGAAACGCCCGGATTGGTTATTACAACCTATAATCAATCAAAATCTCGAGACAGATCACATTATGAAGACTTCACTCAATATCACGGTACTTTTTACAGATATGTTGAAGCTACAAGTGTTACCCCATTTTCAGACAGAGCTAGAGACAGAGCTTTGCAGGCTCTGTATGTAATACTGTGCAGAAATCTCATAGATGAGTTGGCTGCTAATACAGATGCTGTTAATTTCAGGCGTACCATTCCGGAATTAAGCGATATCAAAAAATATATTTTTGATTATGTTGAAAGAGTTGATCCCTCGGAACTTGAACATGTAAAACAAGACATTGAAGAAATAGAATTGGAATGGGAAGAACGTTGCATAAGAAGAGAGAAATTTAAATATAAAAAAGGCGAATATGAAAGCCAAGATAATGCACTGTTCCAACCCGATTATTGTGAAAACGGTCGTTTTAGAATACTTAATACTATGAGAAGTGTTGAGACATCTGTTAAGGTTTCAACAAACGAACGAAAGGATTAATATATGCCCCCACGTATTAGAAATATTAAATTTGAAAAAAAATATGTTGGCGATTTAAGACGTTCACAGACTATAACTACATTCGGAAGCGGTTCATTAGCTGACTTTCCGAGAATGTCGGCTATAGTATCCGGCATAGATTCTTGGACAAATCTATACTCTGCAAACAAGATTTATGAAAGAAACCTGCAACTGTTATTAGGAAAAGATTTCTTTTACCAGGTTTCATCGGATAATAAAAGCATTAATGACACCTTTTCTATTCCGGTATACAGATTTCCGCTTTGGTATTATTGCCCAAAGTGTCACCGTTTGGACATATACAGTAAAATTGCCAAGTCTTCATCTTGGAACAACTCCGAGTATAACACAGCGTTAAAATGTAATATTTGTGACGAAAAGCTGGTCCCTTCGAGATTTGTTGCTGCTTGTATTAACGGGCACATTGAAGACTTTCCTTATGTTTGGTGGTGTCACAGAAACAGCAAAAATGGCACTTGTAAAAATCCCAGGATGTTATTGGAATACAAAGGCACTACAGGCGGCTTAGATGCTATACATATTAAGTGCGAAAACTGCGGAGCTGAAACAACGATGGCGGGTTGTATGAACAAAGATGCTTTAAGAGGTCTTAGCTGCTCCGGCAATATGCCTTGGCTGAAAACCGAAGATGGTACATACCACGATCTCGACAAATGCTTTGCAACCTTGAGAGGTATGCAAAGAAGCGCCAACAATATTTATTATTCCGTTAATGAAAGCGCTCTGACAATACCTCCCTGGAGCGAAAAAATTCAAAAGAAATTGGCAGAAAAGAATTCATTATTTGAAGATATTTTTGATGACAATGAAGAAGAAACGGAAAGACGATTAAAAAAAGAGTATTCGAAACATCCGGAGTTTTATGGTTCTAATTACGAAGCATATAGAAAAGCTGCATATGCAAGGTACGGAAATGTTGAAGAGGATTTGACCGAAAACGACTTAAGAAAAGAAGAATACCTTGCATTTTGCAGCGAGGATGTTGACCACGAATTCCTACGCACAGAATCTATTGAAATACCCGATGTCATTTCTAAGTATTTTTCAAAAATAAAACTTGTAAAAAAGCTTAGAGAAGTTATGGTTCTTCAGGGCTTCAGAAGAATACTTCCTACTAAACCGGAAAGCGAAGAAGAACGGAAAAACCTCGGCATGTCAAACAGGGAGTTTTCACCATTGTCAAAAGAACCACTGCCATGGCTTCCGGCAATAGAATTATTCGGAGAGGGTATTTTCTTTGAATTAAATGAAAATCTTGTTTCTGAATGGGAGAGAAATAACAAAAACAGATATGTAAACATGACCAAAAAGCATATTGATAAATGGATTGGTAAAGGCATGTATGACGGCAACTCTCCGAGATATGTACTGTTACACACATTGTCACATTTGATTATCAGACAATTGACAGCGCAATGCGGTTATGCAACCGCTTCAATTAAAGAAAGAATATACTCAACATACGAAGATGATAACGACAAAATGTGTGGTATTCTTATATACACATCTGCAACTGATACAGACGGAAGCTTAGGCGGACTGGTAAGAGAAGGACAGGCTGACCGAATTGCAGATACGATTTTAAATATGCTTCAGGAAAGCTCTTGGTGTTCCAATGATCCGTTATGTATAGACTCCAAAAGTCAAGGTTTTAAGGGCTTAAACTATGCTGCATGTCATGCTTGTACACTTTTACCCGAAACCAGTTGTGAATCATTAAACTGCTTATTAGATCGAGCCTCGGTTGTCGGAACACCCGATAATGCCGATTTATCATTTTTCAAGGAACTATTATGAGGTAAATAATATGGCAGAATTGTTCCCTAATAGTATTGACAGAGACGATCCTCGAAGAAACGGCGAGCGTCTGGTTTTTGATTGGTTTTCAAAAGACGAAATAAAAGGAACGGTATACTATTCTTTACGTCAAAAAAACCATCGCTATAAACTAAGTTCGGAAATTGACTTTTTATACATATGCGAAAGAGGCATACTCTGTATTGAGGTGAAAGGCGGACAAAACATTTACAGACAGGATCGAACTTGGTATTCGGAAAACAGAAACGGAGAAACTTTTCAAATACACAATCCGTTCGAACAGGCACTCGGTTGCCAATATGCATTAAAAAAATACCTGTCAGATATTTACGGAAAGCATTCAAAACAAGCGAATTATTTGATAGGTTATGCTGTTATATTCCCGGAATGTATTTTTACGGGAGAAGGAAATGATTTAGTTACGGAAGTTGTTTTTGATGGAAAAAACAATATTTATGAATTTGGAAAATATTTGGATAGCGTCTTCGATTACTGGACTGAACAGGAAAAAACAAAACATCATTTTTCTCCTGAAAAACTAAATATTCAACAATTAAAACAGTTAAATGATTTGTTAAGAGGTGACTTTCGAGTAGTTCCGTCGATGCATCTGGAATTGCAAAGCATTGAGGAAAGAATGCTTCAACTTACCGATGAACAATATGATGTTATTGAAACCGTTCAGGAAAATGAACGCGCACTAATACAAGGCACGGCAGGAACAGGAAAATCTTTGCTGGCTTTAGAACTTGTAAGAAAGAGTGCTGCAAAAGAAAAAAATGTTTTATATTTATGCTTTAACAGGAACATGGCGAGATACGCATCTGCTTCATTAGAAAAATCGGAATATATAAATGTTTCAACTTTTCATACATTAATGAAAAAGTATTTTGAAGATGAAGAAGTTTATAATTACTCAGTAAAAGAATTATGTAATAAATCATCATTACAGTGTTTTGATGAAACGGAAAAATATGATGTAGTAGTCGTTGATGAGGGACAGGATTTATTCTGTGTTGAAGTGTTTGACGTACTTGAATATATAGTAAAGAACGGACTGTCTACCGGTAGTTGGTATATGTTTTTTGACCCCAATCAAAATATTTTCGGCAAAATCGATGATTTTGAAACCACATTTGAATTACTGAAAGAATCATACAAACCCGCTATACTGAACTTAAGGATTAATTGCAGAAATACCGAACAAATAGCAAGAAGAACGTCCTTGCTTACAAATACTCCGCCTGCGAAATATCTTAAAGTTAACGGACTAAAAGTTGAAAACAAAAAATATGAAACCAAGCAGGAGTTTATAAAAGAACTTAGGAAAACAATAATGTCACTGATATCATCAGGTGTAGAAAGTAAAGACATTGTTATTATTTCCACTTTGAAGAAATCAAACTCTTTGCTGGCAAACATTGACGAAATATGCAATTACAAAATCATTGAAAACAGTAATATAAATAAATTCGACAAAAAGTGCATTAATTATTATACCGTTCAGTCTTTTAAAGGTTTGGAATCAAAAATCGTTCTTTTCATTGATTTACATGGATTTACGGGTTTATCAGACAGAATGCTTAATTATGTTGCTATGTCCAGAGCGATGCTTAAGTTGTATGTTTTCTTCAATAAGACATTATCGGATGAATACTATCAAGCTCTTGAAAACGGAGAAGAAATGCTTCTGAAATAATAACAGAATGATATAAAAAGCAAGTCTTTTTGAGACTCGCTTTTTTTATTTCTTTCTGATAATCATTTTTGTTTTTTCAACGGGATAGGGAGCGGATATTCCAAGGTATTGCCCTACGGAAACGACCGTGCCCTCTGCTTCTCTGTCATCTCTGCCGTAAGGGACGATAACCGTATCTCCGATGCTGATTGTTTCATCGTCTGTACGGTAGGAAAGCGGTCTCGGAGATTTCGGTACTGATACTCCGCAGTATGTATATATTTTCTTATCCTTTGCCGCTTCAATCAGTTCCTTTTCAAAGCGTTCCTGCTCACGCTTTTCCTCTTCTTCCTCAACGGCAGCCCAATACTCCTCTTCCGTTTCAAAATCATTTACGTCTATTCCGAAATCATTAGGCTCCTGCCATTCGCGCCATCCGTACTTTTCTTCATTAAGCGCTTCCATATATTCCTCTTCGCTGTCGTATTCAAGAGGACTTATGCCGTACTCTTTTCCGTCGGGAACAGTTGTGCGCCAAGAGTTTCTACGGGTATATGCGTACTTCTCATTGTCCTTTTCAATATCATAAATAAAATCAGACATAGTCTTTTCGTATCCCGGTATTTCATCCTGAACCATTCCGTCGGGGATTGCTTTTATAAGCGGAAACAAATTATCACGGAACCACTCCATAGCAACGAGGTCGATATCGTCCGTTAAATAATCTATTGCGGTATAGGTAAGAGAGCAAATACACTGCCAATCGCCGTTTGCAAGTTCAATGCCTTTTTTAAATATCGCCTCGGCAATATCGTAGTGCTCCTCCTTTATAGCCGTTGCGGACAAATCGGGAGTATCATAAATGTATTCGGGTGCAAGCGAATAAACCTTTTCAAAGAAATCGCGGTGAGCATCCATATAACGGACAAGCGCAGGTTGGAAGTTTTCAACGTCCATAAAAAGGAACAGCTTGCCGAGAACATCTGAAGACATTTCCTCAGCTGCATATTCACAATATTCAATGTACGGCGCAAACTGCTCAAGGCACCATTCCCAAACCTTAAAAGCAAGCGGAATATCCCTTTTTGCAATTTTGGCTATAATATCGCAGAAATCCATTTCACGCTCTTCGTCCTCATCGGGAAGGGCACAGGGCAAATCAAAATTGTCCTTTATTGCTTGAGCGTAAATAAATCCGCGGTTGTATGTGCAGTAATTTGCCGCAAGAATTTTATCTGCTTTCTCTCCTATGAATATACATCTTTTTTTGAAATCTTCAAAACACCACGTACCCTTTGCAAGAGTCAGCGCAGCTTCATAGCGGCGCTTGTTTGGAAAGTCCTCAGGCTTAATGTGCTCCCACTGTTCGCGAGGATTGCCGAAACTTATTTCAAGTACGGTGTTAACCGTTTTGGCTCCCCTTGCTTCTGCAACAGCTTCTTCATATTCCTCGTCATTTTCAAAGTCTTCGCGGAATAAGCCTAATTCATCACCGTCGCTGAAATCGTCAAAATCGGAATCATCGTATTCATCCTCATCTGCTCCGGTGATTGCTTCAAACATTTCAAAATCACACGCTGCGTCAAAAGCTCCGTAATTTCCGTCTCCGTCCCAGTCAAACATAATAACACCTCAATTAAGATTATATACTTTTTAAAATATTATATCAAGATTAACGCCAACGCAAACGTAACACCAAAACTTCTTAAAGTAAATAGAACGGGCGTTCTGTGTACCATAATTTGGACTTTGCTCTGATTTTTGTTGCAAAATGCACGCGTTTTATATATATTTAAGGTGAAAACAGCACAAACGAGGTGTTTTTTATGAAGTATACAGATAAACAGTTATCAATGTTCGCAGTGCTTGGCTTTTTAGGGCTGATTGTTACATTTATTATCGGCGCGGTAACGATTGTTCTTATGCCTTTTGCTCTTCTTTATGCAATCGGTTACCTCATTGCACTGATATACCTGTTTGTACTTTATCTCAAAAACCGTCCGGATGAGGCGAAAGCGCAGCTTAAGGGCTTTGTTGACTTTTGCTGCGACCCGCAGGTCGTTCACGAAAGCGCTGTCAGACGCAGTAAAAAAGCAGCTGCAAAACGCCGCAAAAAGCAAATCAAGCGAAGCAAACGGCAGGCAAGGCGCTTGGCGCTTGCTTATTCCGCTAACAAAGCATTAAAAGACTTTATGAAATAAAAAGGCAGTCGAATAAATGCGTCTGCCTTTTTTATAAAATTTAACCCTTTTAAGTTGTTCGTGATCATCTCGTGACACTTTAGCGCTTGCCCCATAAGTATAATTGCGGTTGAAGAGTCAATAACGGCGATTTCTGTTTGAGTCAAGTTTTCCGTAATAAACATCGACATTATAGCTGCAGCCATTATTGATTGTGCGCTCATCTTTGAAGGGTTGTCGTTTTTACTAACTGTTTTTATTTGAAAAACGTTAAAAACGAGACGGCGTATATAGAAAAAACTCTCAAATAGAGAGTTTTTGTACTATATATTGATACCTTTAACTCACTTCCAATTTACTTTTTTTGCAAATTGGATGTAAATTGGATGTAAATTGGATTAAGGCATTCCATACTTTGCATAGTGACCTTTTTGTAATACTACTAGTTTACCTTCATCAACTAGTTTTTTTAACAAAGTATATGCTTGACGTTCGTTGACATGCAATAATTCAACAACATTTGACTTAGTTATTTCCCCTTGCTGCTTGCATAAAGCAAGAATCAATTCCAAAGAACGCAGTTTGTCAATATCTGTTTGGCGAACATATCCAACAGAATTGTCGGAGTCTCTATATAATTTTGACGACAAAAGAAAATTTCTGCTTTTACCAGAGCCTATCGCTTCAACCAAACCACTTTCGACTAGTCTACCTAGAGTGGCTTGAACTTTTATTTCGCTTAACTTGGTTTGATTCGCCACTTGCTTAATACTGGCCCTTCTTAATTCTTTAAGTGAATTGAGGATTAGTAAAGCATCTACAGGAATGTCTTTTCCCGTTTTGCTTTGCTCATCGGTCAGCATCCTAACAAAATTCTTATCTGGTGCGCTTCTTGCAATAAATAAATTGACATTTTTAGAAGTCGATGCTGAATAGTCCGGTAGCGGTCTACCATAAAATAAAGATCCGCTGAATATTCTATCAATACCCCTTCCCGTCCTCTCGGCAAGACCAATACGCTTTAAAGCATCCGCCAATACAGGATTTCTACCATGTGGTTCAGCGTATAGTAAATTGTCAATGGTAACACCTTCAATAAACCCACCGGGATTTGTGATTGTAAGACCTTCATCATTGATTAACACTCGCACCCTACCAAGCATAGAATAATCCCTGTGACAAAAAGCATTTACCAGGGCCTCTCTAAACGCTCTTCGATTGAATTCCGGTATATTCATTCTGATCAGTCCAAAATCCATCTCAGTTGATGGGTTCCATGCGTTAAAGTAGTTTTCGATTTTTTCTACCGTTGAAAGAATTGACCTGTGATAAGACTCATTCACTATCACCTCTGTACCACTCAACACTTGTATAGAGGTTTCCATTGTGGGAACAAATCTTTTTATGCTTTCTCTCTTTCCTATTAAAAGAATTCCTGTAATTGTTGGAATGTGTTTTCCTTCAACTTCTTTTGTTAATTGCAATGCACTATCAAGTTCATCATCAGTTAATTCCAACAACGATGCTTCGCCATAATTAATTTTAATGATATTTCTTAACCGCACTCTTTCAATAGGATCTAAATCATCTTTTGTCGCATCAGGAACTGGCTGTCCTGAAAAATCGAGCAAACTTAAATCAGAAAGCCTTGAAGTTATTTCATAAGGATACATTGGAACACATTCTGGTGTTCCATCTGTTTTCAATCTCCTTCTAAGTATTTTTCCAGTAGATGTTGCAACTATAGATCTCGACTGATTTACATTAATAATAACAACCGATAACCCATTGAAAACCTCCATTTCGCAACGAGTACTTAACGGTGGAACTGTTCGATTGGCAATAAACGCGCTTAATGTAGAAATATTACTGTGGTCTTTATGAACACCCGATACTTCTCCACTGTCTTCCACGCCTAAATACAATTTGCCGCCTGAAGTATTTGCCAAACCGACAATTGAATCAATCAAATCGTTATCGGACAGTTTCTTTTTGTCACTTTTGAATTCTATAGTTAATGATTCCTTTTCTGTCAATAACATCTAACTCACCTCTAACGTAATTTTAACATACATGTTAATTGAAATCAAGCCATTTTTACAAAATGTAAATTGAACGGTAAATTGAATTGCTGTTTTATATAAAAGCCGTGTCTCGTTTATTATTTGAATCCCATAATGATATTATTACTATATAACAAAATGACAACTCAATCATTCACTAGGCAATTCAATGCGAAAAACCTGGTGAAAAGTGACTTTTGAGAGACGCAGCGAAAAGTCTATTAGGCTGGGAGCGTATATAAAGGATACTACAAAAGGCAGTCGAATAAATGCGTCTGCCTTTTTTATAAAATTTAACCCTTTTAAGTTGTTCGTGATCATCTCGTGACACTTTAGCACTTAGAAATTCATTTTTCTATCCAAAATTTTGCTTTTATCATGCTTCGTTAGATTTTTGGTATATTTTGCGAGATTTGTGCGCTCTTACATCGACATTTTTTTGCAGAGATACGGTTATAATTTGTAAGGCGATTTTAAAACTGCAAAAACCCGATTTTCGGGGGTGCCAGAGTGACATTTGAGTGTCACTAAAATCCCGAAACCGTTGCAATTACTTGGTTTATAAAACTTACATGGGGCTCTGACTCCGTCATTTACGGTTCGAATCCTTATTACGAGCAAAGCGAGTAACAAGGTTATCAGGACCCATTCAAAATCTGTGATTTTAAAATGTGGAATAATATTAAATCCAGATATGCTATTTGATTAATGCTTTGGCAGTGATACTTTTGCATTTTTATTGCATAGATGATTTGATAGGATTTCTTTTTAAGATTTTAAGTGTAGCTGTGTTTTATTACGGATTATCTATGCTTGTAATATTTTTTTCAAAATCCGCACCGATAACTATAATGGTTTTGTTATTGTACGATTTGATAAACACTTTTGTCAGCAGTACCAAAGTCTTTCTTTTGTATGAAAATTTTGAAATCTTGACTTTGAAAATGTTTTTGACCAATTATTTTCCGTTGATAATCGTTGCGATCATTTTTATTGCCATTGTATTTAAAGACGGTAAAAAAAGTACCGATTGCTGATAACAATTCTCTCGAAGATGTTTGTTTTACAATTTATAAAAATATCTTAAAAACGATATTGAGTTTGATTTGGGCAATATTGTTTCTAAAAAAAATCCTCCTATGGCAGTTCAAATATACCGTAGGAGGATTATTTATTGGGTTTTATTTTAAATACGATTCTATATTAAAAACATCTTTCATATAATCTTCGTATTTCTGCACTTCTTCATTTTGAAATTTGTTAAAAATATCAACATATGTGTTAATTGTCGTTGAAACATCCGTATGGCCTAAAAATGCTTTCAACACAGGGGCATTTATCTTTGCTTCAATACATCTTGTTGCATAAGTATGTCTTAACATATGCTGTCCCAATCAAATAACTTATGTTTATAGTCCGGTGGACTGTTGCGAGATGAGTACACCTGTGGTCTTCAATATAATTATAACATAAAAAATAAAAAACAAAAAAATCAAGAAACGCCCTGTTTTTGACAATTTTTGATTGAACTTTTTAGTCAAAAACAAAACGCTTTTTTAATTTGTCGGTTTTTGACAATATCCAAACCCTCTCAAACCCACATAAAATAAGGCTTTCCGCACTTTTAGGCAGAACCTATTTTGAGCCCTAAAGAAACGCACCGTCTTTGAACCTGGTAATATCTATAGCTAAAATGATTGTATATATTAATAGGTTATAAATTAAATAAAATGTTAATAATTGATTTTAAATAACAGATTGTGTATAATAATTAATGAAAATAAGTTAGGGAGGAGTGTTGTTATGAACTATACTTTGATGCACAAAAACATAAAAGTGGCTGATTTATCTTTAGATGAAGAAACCGGTTCAATCGTTAAAATAGGCGAAATATATAACTTTGCTCACCTTCCTATCGGTACAACTAAAGACGATTTATCCGCCGACAGAGCCTTGCTCAATAAATGGTGGACCGATCGTTCAATTCCTGCAAGCAGATCGGGTGTAAGAGATGCACTTGAAATTTTGCGTGTAAGCACTCCGAAACTGCTTTTGGCAAAATGCTACGGATTAAGCCTCTCGGATCAATATTGGGTTAAGCCTATTAATTCCGATTTGGAATGGGAATTGGTAAATTTCTTTGACAATGATTTTTCAGAAGATGTCGGTGATATTCTGTTCGGAAAAACAAAAGATTCTGAAAATATCAGTTTGAACTCACCCGACAACACATCTGACGGTTGCTTAAAGAAAAGATGGAAAATAATTAATCAAAAGCGTTGTCTTCTTAAAGCAGGCAGTTTGCCATATGAACAACAGCCGTTTAATGAGGCTATTGCATCATTGATTATGGATAAGTTGAATGTTGACCATGTCAATTATTCCGTTATTGTTGATGACGAAAAACCATATAGCGTTTGCGAAGATTTCATTTCAAAAGATACAGAACTTGTGACGGCTTGGAAGATTTTGCAAAGGTATCCTAAACCTAATCACTTGTCTGTTTATCAACACTATATTAATTGTTGCAAATCTTTAGGCATTAATGACATCGTTGATAAAATCAATCAAATGATTGTAGTTGATTTTATTATATCCAACGAGGACAGACACCTCAATAATTTCGGTCTCGTCAGAAATGCAAACACGCTTGAATGGATTGGCGTTGCACCGATTTTCGACAGTGGTTCTTCGCTCGGTTATGATAAGGTTACACCTAATATGGATAAACAATCATTGATAGTTTGCAAACCGTTCAAAAAGACTCATTTTGAACAGTTAAGATTAGTCACCTCTTTTGATTGGATAGACTTTGACGCTTTGAAAAATATCGACAATGAAATACTCGGCATATTGAATGATGCCGATGAAAATTTAATTGACGATGCAAGAAAGCAAAAAATAATATCTTCAATCAACCAAAGAATAGAATATATCCATAATCTTGCTATGGAAAAAACTTGGCAAGCCAATGACGACATCAACGAAGATGTTGAAAACGATATTGCCGAGGATTACACATAATTAATTTAGCTGAAAAGATTTATAATTGACACAAAAACTGCCTACTCAAACGAGTAAGCAGTTTTTATATTTTTTAACGATTTTCTTTTTTGATGAATTGCGATTAATAATCATAATTCCGGGATTTTTTAACAGCAATCCCATATTCAACAAGCATACAAAGTGTAACAATATTGTAATAGATGGATATGTTATTTAATATCATCGACATAACATAATCATAAAACGGCAGTTAGGAGAATTCCCTAACTGCCACTGTTTTTATGCAAGATTATATAACTTTTCAACGATGCTGTTTAGCTCATTTTGAATTATGGTTGCTTCGGTTGAATTGTTCAAAATTTCATCCACAAGCGAGATTATTTTTGCTTGCTGTTGAGCTGTCGGAACAGGAATCGGCAAGGCTTCAATGTGCGATTTTAACATCTCAACCGAATTGAAAGTCTTGCTGAAAAAGAACTCCGCAACGCTTGAATTGAGAATTGCGAGAATGTATTTTATGTCGAGTCCGTCAATTTGCGGAATGAGAACATTGCAGCTGTTGAGCGGCAACATTTGACGGTCGTCATAAGCAAAAACAGGCGTGCTTGAAATGTAACGATAGAGTATTTTTTCCTTTGCACGATATGTTTCGGGCGGTGCGGATTGCTGAAAAATACTTCTGTCGTAATGCACAAAAGCGTGTGCCTCGTTGATTGTGTATTTGCCAATGTCCGTGCCTTTTAAGATAGGCTCTGTGTCAGGCAAACGCTCCGATTTGATGTAACTTTTGTTGTTGCCCGTGATGATTCCGACTGCAAAAACAGCATTGTTTTTCAAAAACACCGGCTCTTTGATGCTGTTGATTTGTTCAAGATATTCGTATTCAAAATCGGTAATGTTTAGGTTAAAATTACTTGAATCAATGCGTCTGTTTGAGCCGATAACAAACGAGTTGCTTTTGGTTTTTATCCTGCAATTTTTTGTTGAGCCACAATCACATTTTTGCAAGGTCAGCGCCACAACAGGACTGGTTGAGCCTTTCAATGTTTGACCGAAATAATGAACCGACTTAAACGAAGCGTTGTTCAAAATCAGCTCTCTTGCCTTTTGATGACTGCTCACATTCATCAATGCCTCGGGCAGAATATAGGCTAAAAATCCGTTTTCGTTGAGCATGGCTATTGCTTTTTCGATGAACAAATCAAAAGTGTCGAATCCGTTGCGTTTTGCAACAAGAAATGATTTTCTGACAGCTTTTCTGTATTCTTTGTCATAGCTGCCGCCCCACGGTGGATTTCCGATTATCACATCAAAATTATTGTCGAGTTCAGTCAGAGAATCAAGACATTTGATGTGGGAATTCAGTTGTTCCGAGGTTAAATTTGTGTCGTTCAAAAAAAGGCTGATTTTTGCCAAAGCCACGCTTATTTCATCAATATCAAAGCCAAAAATACGATTCAGACTCAAGCCGTTTTTCATAAGTCTCAAAAGAAAATTTCCCGAACCGCAACACGGGTCACAAATCATCTTGTTTTGCAGGTCGGTAACGCTGTTTAAATCTTCAATTATGTCATCGGATATTCGGTTGGGCGTGAAAAACATACCCTTGGATTTCTTGTTTGAAAATTGCAAAAGTGAGATATAAACGAATCCGAGAGTGTCGTCAAACGGTGTGAATTCAAGGTTGATGTTGAAATTGTTGCAGAATGAGTTGACGGAATTTTTCGTCAAATCCGATATGAGTGCTTCAAATACTTCCGGGTTTGATTGCTCTGTTTTTGCGTAAAGTTGGCGTGCAAAATAAGCAAGAACACCTCTGATTTCGTCAAGCGACAGAATATCGGTATCGTTCAAAAGGCGCTTGACTTCCTCACGATTTTTATAGCTGTTGATGTAACCGCCATAGATTTCAACAGCGTCTTTCAGCCTTTTGTTTCGTCTGCTTTTCAAGAGCGAACCGGTTTTGTTTTCCTCTGCCAAACGCTCAACATATTCCTTGTCAAAGGTTTTGTCATCGTTCATTTTCAGTTTGCCGAGTTTTATCCACTTGCTTGCCGTTTCGGTTGAAATAGACAAAATCTCGCAAGCCTCTCTCCTGCTGATCCTCAAATTTTCCATTGCCCTTCTCCAAAGGTTTCGCTATAAATTTATAAACAAAATTCTAATTAAAATCCAAATTAAAGCCAAGATTAAATAAACTCATTACGACAATATTGTATCATTTATTCATAGAATTGTAAACAGAGCAAATACACGAATAGCTACTTGCCGAATATGACAAATACAAAAACTAAACCCGTATTTTAGTATAGTTGACAAAATAATTTACATAATATATAATAGTGTAAACAATGAAAGTTTACACTATTGAAAGGAGCGGGTTATGACGGATTACAGAAAACTATGTATAGAAATTTTCGGAACTGATGATGAAACGGAATTGCGTGAAATTGCCGGCAGACAGCGCTCCGGCAGAAAGAAAGCGTTAAGCAAAAAGGACACTGAAGCCATTATCGAAATGCAACAGCGAGGAAAAACAACAAAAGAAATCGCAGAGCATTTTGGAGTAAGCAGACAAACCATCTCAAAATATCTTAACAAGCCTTTAAATGACAATTATGTGATGAGAATAGATTTTATGTATAAGCAAAAAATTTGCACAGAGATTTATGTTGACTTTACACATAAAAAAATAAATATTGTTAATCGCACAAATGATATTATGAAACGAGCTTTTGGAATTAATGAAAATCCGACATGGCAGGATTTTGAGGATTTTCTTGCTGACAGATGTTTTCCAAAAGAAAGAGCTATGTGCAAAACTATTCTTGGCAGGATAGGTATTGATAGCTATGACCCGTTTCAAATTGTTGAAAAAACAAACGGGAGAACTGCTGAAGATAACCAATATTTACGATTTACAAGAAAAAGGAGGATGGCATTTTGATAAACACAATTAATCTTAACGGATATGATTTGATTGATACAAAAGTAACTTCATCAAAAGGCAATCAGCAAAAGTGGTCGGTTGATGACTTATGGTACAAAGCTGACCATATGGGATATGAGGCACTCTGTGAAGTTGTTATATCAAAACTTTTAACCAAATCAAATGTAAATAATTTTGTTGCTTATCACCCAACAAAAATCGAATTTGATAACAAAACATTAAATGGTTGCTATTCAAAAAATTTCAAAGGCAAAAACGAAAGCATAGTAACGCTTGAGCATTTGGCTAAAAGTTGGCTTGCTAATTCAATGGCAAAAGAACTTTTAAATTATCAAACTCCGGAGGATAAAATTAAACATACCGTAAATTTTATTGAAAAAGTAACACATTTAGAAAATGTTGGTGCATACATCACTATGATGCTTGAGCTTGATGCGTTTTTCTTAAATGAGGATAGACATACAAACAATATTGCATTTATTCTTAATGACGAAACCGGTGAATTTAGATTTTGCCCATATTTTGATTTTGGATTATCTCTGCTTGCAGATACAACAGAAGATTATCCAATCGGTTTAGATATATATAAAGGCATAGAAAAAATCAAAGCAAAACCTTTTAATGATGATTTTGACATTCAATTAGAGGCAGCCACAAAATTGTTTGGTGACCAACTAAAATTATCATTTACAAATTATGATATAGAAAAAACTATTGAAACAGTAAATGATTATTACCCGATCGAAATCATAACAAGAGTAAAAAGCCTACTATATAATCAACGACATAAATATATATACATGTTTGATTGATAGTCTTTATAAAATTAATAAGGAGCTGATGACAGAACATCAGCTCCTTGCAATTTTTTGAACTTTATCAGAATTCCGACCGCATTGCATAAAGCAGAGCGGCTGTTTTATTACACCGTCATTTGTGCCTTCACTTTGGCAGAGATGATTTTTATAAAGGCTTCCGGTTCTATATTCATACCGGTATATTTTATAGCTTCTCTGATTTCTTTATCAACTGCTTCGGGTGTTGTCTTATGCTCTTTTGCAACTTTGTTAAGAATAGAAATATAACTCATTTTATCCCTCCTTTCTCACATCGAATAAACAATAACATATTTATTGCAAATATATTGTCGAACGGTGTCGATAATTCTACTATTTTGGAATTATTCTATTTTAGTCTGTTAACCGTTTATCCACTCCAAGATATAATATCTAATGTAGTGGAGGTGTTGATATTGAAAACTAATAATTTTAATGGTGAAATGGGCAAAAGAATTATCAAAAGACGCAAACAGTTAGGCTTGTCTCAAGAACAATTAGCAGAACTCGCAGATGTTTCACCTCAAATGATCTCTACTGCTGAACGAGGTAGCAAATCCATATTGTCGGAGAATTTGTATAAAATCAGCAAGGCATTAAATGTATCTGCGGATTATCTCTTGTCCGGCGAAATAACAGAATCGAGTTTTAACGAGATGTACAAAAGAGTCTTAAAAACTCCTGCAGAAATGCAAGAAAAAATATTTCAAGTGATAGACATCTTATCAGAAAAATAACAATGAAAATGGCAGTTAGGAACAATATCCTAACTGTTTTTTTGCGCCATATCATTGTATTTACTCAAAATACCCAAGATGGGTTTATTCGTTGTAAAATTAGTTTAAATAAAGGAGATATTTTATGACTATTTTACAAAACGAAGATATATTCAAAATCGGGAACGGAATCATCAAAACTCACGACCTG
Organism: Eubacterium coprostanoligenes; assembly: GCF_900167205.1. GTDB lineage: Bacteria > Bacillota > Clostridia > Oscillospirales > Acutalibacteraceae > Eubacterium_R > Eubacterium_R coprostanoligenes. The sequence goes on along the minus strand of NZ_FUWW01000001.1, from coordinate 73,066 downwards.
CTTCCTCTCGGAACTTACCACATTCAGAAGGACCATAATGGTGAGTTGTATTTGGTTGAGCGTGAGGACTTGAAGGCTGACTGCAAGATTTATGGCGATTATGCAGACAAAGCACCGAGCGTATACAAAACTTATTTGCATTATCCAAAAAGTATGGGTGTTCTGCTCTGCGGTGCAAACGGCACGGGTAAAACACTGTTTGCAAAGAAACTGTGCGAGCTTGCAAAAAATTACCAAATGCCCGTTATCTTGGTTGACCGACAGTTTGACGGATTGACTGCTTTCATCGACAGCATTAAGCAAGAGGCGGTTGTTTTGTTTGATGAATTTGACAAAACTATGGTGACTCAAACATTTAGAGGCTCTGAATGTGACCCGAAGCTGCTTTCTCTTTTGGACGGGACTTCGATGAACAAAAAGCTGTTTATTTTTACTGTCAACAATTCCAAACTTATTGGCGAGCACTTAATCAACCGTCCGAACAGATTGCATTACAAATTCAATTTTACTATTCCGAGCATTTCTGAAATAAACGAATACCTTTGCGATTCCATCGACAAAGAGAAGCAAACAGTCATTCCGGAAATATTGGAGATTGCTGTGCGAATCCCGCTGAATTACGATGCCTTGCGTGCCATTGCATTTGAAATAAATCACGGCAACGACCTTGACGATTCGCTTTACGACTTGAATATTAACTATTCTGACACCCTAATTTATGATGTTGAAGTTTTTTTAAGCAACGATTTCAACACCCTGACCAACAACAATGTGGAAATTGACTTTTATGCAAAAACCGCACAATTTTTCACAAGTTACGACTATGGCAACGAACAATATCGAGTTTGTATAAATCTTCAAAACGCTTACACAGACATTGAAAGTGAAACTTTGATAATTCCGAAAGAAGATATTAATGTTTTTAATACAAGCTCGTCAAAGCGTTATCCGACTGTGAAATATGCACAGCTAAAGCTGAAAAGACAAAACTAAATAGCAAAAATCCGAGTTTGAAAGGACTCGGATTTATCATTATAAAGTGGTTTTGCAATATTCATAAAGCAGGTCGTTCACTTCAAACAGATTATAAATCCCATTTAAAATGCAGAAGCGGACGACTAAATCTTCTTTCAAGCTTGTTGACAAAGCATAACCCGCAAGGCTCAACAAATAATCCGTTTCTGCCAAGTTCAGTTTCAACCCCAAACAAAATTTTATGGCAGTTTGCTTTGACGGCCGATAAAAACGGTTGCTGAACATTTTTGAAAATATATCTATCGACAAGTCAACGCTCTTGTAAAGTGCTACTTCGTTAAGCTGTCGTTCTCTTATTTTCAAGCAAACAAAATCAGAAAATGTTTCGTTGCGGTTTGTGTTTTCCCATAACAAATAATTATTCATCCTTTACCATCCTTTGATATTTATTAAAAAACAAAAAGCTGCAAACAGCAAAAACCATTTACAGCTCAAATATTACTTTCAATATAATTATATCAAATTTTGGTTCAAAACATTTAGTCGCCGGCAGAACATATTGTATTGTTCCTCGGAGCCAAACCACTCTTTTTTAACCTCGTGGATTTGATTGAGTCCGACTGCCTTAACCGCTTCGACCGCAGCCTCAAGTTGCGACATTGTTTTTGGTGTTGTTTGGCATTTTACACCGTCAATAGTGTTATAGGAATTGAAAGCCTTGTTGAAATCCATCAACGGAAACAGCTTTGCAATCTTATTGTTTGAATTGTCAACAAGGAAGCCCCAGTTGCCCCAATGCCTATCAGTGTTTCCAACAAGATAATCAACTATATTCATCATATGATATGAATAACTGTCGTATTGACTAACTAAATCAAAAACGGTCATATCATTGTTGGCACAGTAAATTTCAATATGCTCAATCGGAACAATGCTATAATTCAACGAAGTGAAAATCTTGCAAATGCTGACTTTGTTGTTGTCGTATTCGCCCTCAAAATATTGCACATGCTCAATATCAAAACAATCAATTATTTTGCTTGCAAGCAACTCGGCATCAACATCACGAATATCACCGTCTTTATACAGATAGAAGTTACCGTTCTCTCGTACCCAAGCTTTTGGTGCAACGCCCATTGTGCCAATATCGCCTGCGACATCCTCTTTGCCGATTAATTCGCTGTTGTCAGCAGTCAACTGCTTGCCACAAAGGGAAACATCCACAAAGGCGTTGGAAAGTGAGTGTTCGTACAAATTGATAGCGTCAAAAGAAATATCCTCGTCAGCCTTTATCCAATATACATCTGTCATTGAAAGTCCATGATAAGTAATCGCAATTTCTGCTCTGTCACGGTCAGACACAGCTTGTTTCATGCCGATGCTGTTAAGAATTTCTTTCGCATACTTTCTGTCAAGAGTAAGCACTCTGGAGGCGCACCAATGATAGAAATTATCAAGATTATTCATTCTTGACCTAATGTCATCTTTATCGGTTATCAAATAAAGATTATATGGCATAAAATCAAGATTGTGAATTTCACAAGCACCGTCACTGTAAACAGTCACAACCTCTGTGTCCTTGTGCATAATCGTGTATGAATACCAATCATTATTGCCCATAGCTTACTCCTTTCGTTACTTTATATTTATGATAACAAAAATTAACTTTAATTGCAATATAATTAACATTTTACCATCATACGAGGTTGGAAGTTATTTATTTTTTGTTCCTTGCAAGGATACAATATGAGCATTTTGATTTGGGAAAACGGCGTGACAAATTCGCCAAATATTCGTCAAAATGAAAAATATTCGCCAAAATACAGCAGAATACAGCAAAACACAAAAAGATACAAAATTCAAACAAAGAACTCTGAAACGCAGTGATAGCAAGGGTTTCGGAAGATACGATTAAACACAAATACATAAAAACAAATATGATTTTTGGATTGGGTAACAATCCTATGGTCGGAGCTACCGTAGCTTGTGCAGTTGCTGTCGCAGAGGCACTTTAATCAGAACTAATAATCATAAACAACAGTTGAACCGCTCGGGCAATCTCGGGCGGTTTTTTCATTTTGTTCTTTATTATCGTGATTAGATGTGATATAATCCTATTGTAGTAAGTAATATTAAAAATCCAAAACACAGAATATTTAAGGAGAAACATTATGAAAAAAATATTTTGCACACTGTTAAGCGTAATTTTAATTTTTACATTACTTGCCGGATGCTCGACTGAAAGGCTTGCATTTACAGGCGGGGACTACACTATTCCCGAATTGGATTTGAGTGTTATACCGGAGGAATACAAGGATAGCAAATATGAGTACTTGTATGAGCTTTCGGTTGTTGACAACTCAAAGGACTATGTGGCGCATCCCGATTCCGTACTTTTGAAAAACGGCAACATACTCACTATGTACCCTGAAGGTCACGGCAAGGGTGCAGTTCAGACAAAAATCAGCACAGACGGCGGTCTCACTTGGGGGGACGGTGTTAAAAATCCACCGCCAAGCTGGGAAAATTCTCGTGAAACCCCAACAGTATATCGTTTGCAATTTACCGACGGTGTAACCGATGACAAGCTGATTATGATTTCGGCAAACCCAAAGTGGGGCGACGAGCCGACGGACGGTGGATTTAACTGCTCCGTTTCTGCCGATGAGGGTGAAACCTGGACAGAGTTTGAAACCTTTTACGATGTAAACAGCGACACACCCGTTATTCCTATCGTTGCAATGTCAAGCCTGACACAGCTCAAGGAAAACGGCAAATTTGTTGACAAGTGGATGGGACTTTTCCACGACGCTGATTTTTACAATTACAAAACCATCCTCACCTTTGACAAGGACGGAAACCCGCAATGGAGCGCACCTGAAAAATACTTTGCACAGTACAGAGAGATTGAGCAAAAATCAAATATGTGCGAGGTTGAGGTTATTCGCAGTGAGCAGGGACAGGGCGACAGGCTTTGCCTTATCTCGCGAAGCAACTCAAAGCAAATGAATTCTTTGATTTCATTCTCTGATGACGAGGGTAAAAGCTGGAGCGAGCCTGTTGAAGCTCCCGCTGCACTTAACGGTGAGCGTCACAAGGCGGAATATACGCCGGACGGCAGATTGTTCATCACCTTCCGTTCTATCGAAAGAGGTAAAAAGGCAGAAGAAAATGCCTCGCGAAAGGTAACGGGCGGATGGATAAGCGAAGGCTGGATTGCTTGGGTAGGAACCTTTGAGGATTTGGAGCAGGGCAACGAGGGACAATACAGAATCAAGCTTGCTCATATATACAAGGACGGCCAAAGAAAGCCTGCATACAGTGCCGAGGCAGACACAGGCTACTGCGGAAATGTGGTGCTTGACGATGGAACAATCGTAACCTCAACCTACGGCAAATTCAACCCAAAGGATAAAATTAACTTCAAGACATACAAAACATCAATTTGCTCAAAACGAATTAACCTAAACGACTCAGATGAGCTCGTTGAAAAAATGAATAAGTAAGAATAAAAAACCCTGTTGCTCACACGCACCAGGGTTTTTGCTTATCTATCCGTATTTAAATAATCAGAATTTTATTCAACTTCTGAAAACTGATCTTTTCCAACATTACATAATGGGCATTCAAAATCTTCCGGAACGTCTTCCCACTTTGTTCCTGGTGCAATACCACCTTCAGGATAACCTTCCTCTTCATCATATTCCCATCCGCAAACGTCACATACATATTTCATTAGTTTGTTCCTCGTAATAATCTCATCTTCTTAATAATTCTCTTCATGTACTTCAAAATAGCTCTGTGGATGATTACATACCGGACATACTTCAGGCGCCTTAGTTCCTACCACAATATGTCCGCAGTTACGGCATTCCCATACCTTAACTTCGCTCTTTTCAAATACCTGTGCAGTTTCAACATTCTTAAGAAGTGCACGATATCTTTCCTCATGGTGCTTTTCAATCTCACCTACTGCCCTGAATTTTGTTGCAAGCTCAGGGAATCCTTCTTCCTCAGCTTTTTTAGCAAAGCCTTCATACATATCTGTCCACTCATAATTTTCGCCTTCAGCCGCTGCCACCAGGTTTTCCTTTGTATCACCAATTCCTGCTAATTCCTTGAACCACATCTTTGCGTGTTCTTTCTCATTATCTGCAGTCTTTAAAAACAATGCTGACATCTGCTCGTAACCTTCCTTTTTCGCTACAGAAGCAAAATAGGTATACTTATTTCTTGCCTGTGATTCCCCTGCAAATGCCTCCTGTAAATTCTTCTCTGTCTGTGTTCCTGCATATTTGTTTTTTGCCATCTCTTTTACCTCCGTTTTATTTACTACTTTTTCAAAATCTGATGCCGGGTGCTTGCACAAAGGACATATAAAGTCATCCGGTAATTCCTCGCCTACATATTCATATCCGCAAATTCTGCAACGCCATATTGTCTGACCGTCCTCTGTTTTTCCAACCTCCTGTGGCTTAGGCTTAATATTATTCTGATAATAATCATATGTTACTGAAGGAACATTGCTTAAAACTTCCATATCGGTTATCTCACCGATAAACATCGTATGTGAACCCAAGTCCTCTGTTTTAGTAACTGTCACAGAAATGTATGCATTTGTACCTTCTGTAACATAATAAATACCATTCGCGCCCCTGGCACACTGCTCAAATGCTTCAAACTTATTGGTATCTCTTCCTGATTGGAAGCCAAAATGTTTGAACAATTCAAATTGTGCCTTCTGACTTAAGACTGATACAGTAAATTTTCCGGTTCTTTGAATCATATCATGCGTATAATTTGCCTTATTTACACAGATACTTAACTGGTTTGGTTCCGAAGCTGCCTGAATGGCTGTATTAATGATGCATCCGTTATCTTTTTCTGCTTCTTTAGCGGTCAATACAAACAGTCCATAACTCAACTTATACATTGCTTTCCTATCCATGATGTTCCTCCTTTACCTTCTCCCTGCATTTCGGACAAATGCCTTTAAATGAAATATCATAATCCACAAATTCAATTCCATGAGTGTTATGAATTCTTTCCAGCAAATCCGGTATTTGATCCATATCCACATCAAAAATTTCACCGCACTTTATACATCTTACATGGTAATGATTTTTCAATATAAAATCAAATCGGTTCGGTCCATTCGGAACTTCAACCTTTCTTAATGCACCTTCCTCTACCAATATATCAAGATTTCTATATACAGTTCCTTTTCCAATTGTTGGATATGCTTCTTTTATAAATTCATACACTTCATTTGCCGTAACGTGTCTTCTCATTTCGTATACGGTATTTCTTACAAGATCTTTTTGAATGGTATTTCTCCTACTTGTCATTCGTCCTCCTTATTAGGATTGGTTCTTAATAAAAATTATATACCGCTATTATCCTGTTGTCAATAAAAATAGTAATAATTCTCATTATTATTATTTTATTTTGCGTTCAAATTCATATCCGGAATCTGAAGATAAATCAGACCTAAACGAATATCCGAGTCTGTCAAATTTCTGAATTTCCACCGGATTTTCAATATTATTTTCCGCTATGAATCTGACCATTTCACCACGAGCCATCCTACAGTATTTAATAAAAGAATAAAAAAATAATAAAGTAAAGGCTTATGAAGTAATAAATAAAAGTTTGAAAGACCATTTCTCGAATTACAGTTATTGTTAGCCATCTTTATTATTAAAATTATGAGAGAATATATCAAACAATTATGTTGAGATTGTTCAATGAAACTCATTTAGTAGTAATATGGAATATTGCATAGAGAGCAGTAACAAAAAAGAACACTGTTAGCGATCATAATATTGTTAAAACGATATAAGGATGATTTGATGTTATTTAAGAAAAAGCCGATTTCAGTAGAATATTCGGTATATGAATGTTCACTGCAAGTAGTTGCAAATAAAGGCAAGCCTTGTGCCAGCCTGTTTCATCAGGTGTACGCAAAGGTTTTCCACAACATAAACAATTCATTCCTTTTCCTCCCTTATTGAAACATTGCCGATTCCATCCTGCAGGCTATGAGCAAAACCCCAAAGCGGTCGTGGCTGTCGATTTTCCAATTATCGGTTACAATTTTTAAAAGCCAACCTTCGGGAATAAGTCCGTCAAAAAACGAAAACAATGTTTTTGATGTGTATTCTTCCGCCTGCAACGGCAAGGTAAGCGAAACGGCAGACGCATTTTTACTCTGCAAATAATCTGAATCATATTTGAATGAGTAACCGTTATCTGTTTCCTTGAGGACACCGGCAAAGGTGTTTCTCACATAAACATAGGCTGTTCTGAAAACGCTCATTTATCTTCCTTCTTTCCGGCAACAGCCTGTGCATTAAACATTGCAAGCGCAACATTTACCTTGTCCATACGCACGGTTTCCTTGCCTTGCTCAAGCTCACGAACAAAGCGAAGTCCAAGACCCGAACGCAATGCAAATTGTTCCTGCGTAAGTCCTGCAGCTTTTCTGTTTTCTTTTACAAATTCCGCAATCGGGTTCATATTACTACTCCTTGTAGTTATTATCTATGATTATTCTACACCCTTTAGGGTACAATATCAATGAATTTATTTCAATTATAAACCCTATCGGGTATATTGTTTACTTGGAAATATAAAATATACCTTTTAGGGTATAAAAAGCTGCAAACAGCAAAAAACCATTTACAGCTCAAATATTACTTTTAATATAATTATATCAAATTTTGATTCAAAACATTTAGTCGCCGGCAGAACATATTGTATTGTTCTTCAGAGCTAAACCACTCCTTTTTAACCTCGTGGATTTGGTTAAGTCCGACTGCCTTAACAGCTTCGACCGCAGCCTCAAGTTGTGACATTGTTTTTGGTGTTGTTTGGCATTTTACACCGTCAAGAGTGTCATAGGAATTGAAAGCCTTGTTGAAATTAAAGTCAAAAAATTTAAACATACAATAATTTTATTGAATTTTAAACCGATATATTGTACGATATAATCAAGGTGATAATATGTCAAAATACAACATTTCAAAAGAATTCAAAACATATGGTTAGATTAAGAAACAAAAACAATTATAAAAGAAAAGGATAAAATTCAATGAGCAGAGCACCGTATAATGTATTAGTATTGCCGTATCATATCTATGAAAATAATGTTGAATACTGCATTTTTAAAAGATCTGATATGAACATTTGGCAATTTATTGCCGGTGGAGGAGAAGACGATGAAGAGCCAAGAACAGCAGCAATTCGTGAAAGTTTAGAAGAAGCAAGTATTTCTCCCAACAGCAATTATAGACGGTTAGTTTCTATGGGTTATGTTTCCGTAGAAAATTTTTCTGAAAAAGTACGTCAAACTTGGGGAGAAAAATCAGTTATTCCTGTTTTTACATTTTCAGTAAATTTAGATAAAAAAGATATAGTTATATCAGATGAACATACGGAATTTAAATGGTGCAACTATACCGAAGCAAATGAACGATTGCATTTTGATTTGGACAAAACGGCATTATATGAATTAAACGAGGAAGTTAAAAGAATAACGTTCTAATAGCATAAGCACAAAGAAATGTTTAAATCAAAGAATTAAATCTCTCAAATCCATATATGAAAGATAATTTGTGCGTTGCTGTCGCAAAGTCACTCTGACAAAGGGTTTCAGGGTTTTTCGGAGGAAAATTTTTTATAATTTTCACGAATACAAAACCCGAAAACAGGGGGTTGTATATAGAAATTGCACAAACATAAATTTTTTTATTGACAAATAAAAATCATCGGCGTATTATGAAAACATAGAAAGAACGAGGAAGTTCCAACAGGTGGAACTCCCTCGCTTTGCTTTTTTATAGACTGCTTTGCGGTTTATGCGGTCTATAAAACAATATAACTATAGGAGGGTGTGTATTATGAGTAAGTACACAAAGGAACAAATCTTGAAAGAGGCCAAAGAAAACGGTGTTGAGTTTATTCGCTTGCAGTTTACCGATTTGTTTGGCATTATGAAAAATGTTGCAATTACATTTTCACAACTTGAAAAAGCGCTTGACAACGATTGTATGTTTGACGGCTCATCGATTGACGGCTTTGTTCGAATTGATGAAAGTGATATGTATTTGCATCCTGATTTTGACACTTGGGCAATTTTCCCATGGCGCAAGCATCAAAATGCACAGACGGCTCGTTTGATTTGCTCCGTTTACAAGGCAGACAATGTTACACCTTTTGAGGGCGACCCAAGAAATGTGTTGCAGAAAGTCATTGACCAGGCTGCCGAAATGGGTTACGGATTCAATGTCGGACCTGAATGCGAATTCTTCCTCTTCAACACAGATGAGAACGGTGCACCGACACTTGAAACCAACGACAAGGCAGGCTACTTTGACCTCAACCCTATCGACACAGGTTCTAATTGCAGACGAGATATTTGCCTTGCGCTTGAAGAAATGGGCTACACCATCGAGGCTTCGCACCACGAAGTTGCAAAGGGACAGCACGAGATTGATTTCCAGTTCGGCGATGTTATGACAACGGCAGACAGAGTTATGACCTTTAAACATGTTGTTAAGACTTACGCAACCAAACACGGCTTGCACGCAACATTTATGGCAAAGCCTATCGAGGGCATCAACGGCTCGGGTATGCACACAAATATGTCGCTCTACGACCTCAAAACAGGCAAAAATGTTTTTGACGACCCTGACGGCGAATTGGGTCTTTCGGATACAGCTTACAGCTTTATTGCAGGCATTATGGCTCACATCCAAGGCATTGCAGTTGTCAGCAACCCAACAGTAAACAGCTACAAGAGATTGGTGCCGGGCTACGAAGCTCCGTCATATCTCGTGTGGTCAACATCAAACAGAAGTTGCCTTGTTCGTATCCCTGCTTCTCGTGGCAAGGGCACAAGAGTTGAACTTCGTTGTCCTGACCCAACCTGCAATCCTTATCTTGAAATGGCACTTTGCCTTGCTGCGGGACTTGACGGAATCAAGAAGGGCTTGAAGCCTGCTCCTGCATATGACGAAAATGTGTTTGCACTTTCTGATGAGGAATTACACACAAAAGGAATTCAATGCTTGCCGGGTTCACTTGCCGAAGCTATTGCGGCTGCTGAGGCAGATCCATTCATCAAAGAAACTCTTGGCAATCATGTATATTCAAACTATATTTCAGGCAAAAAGGCTGAATGGGACAGCTACAAAACCTCTGTTTCGCAGTGGGAGATTAATCACTATATGATTAACTATTAATTTACCCTCTCTTATGACTTTAATTAGTCGTTCTCATTTTAAGCGGCATCCTTGGGGTTATATCTTGAGGATGCTCAACTTAATTAATGCTCGGCACATTGCGGTTTTCGTGCTCTGCATTAATTCTACTCTATGTCTATAACAAACTATGGGAGAAACTAAATATGAATGATTCAATTTTTACTGCAATTGCAGATAATGTTTTTGGAGTCTGGTTTTTAATTGGTGCCGCACTTGTATTTTTTATGCAATGTGGATTTGCCATGGTTGAAAGCGGGTTTACACGAGCAAAGAACGCCGGAAATATCATAATGAAAAACCTTATGGATTTCTGCATCGGTGCTTTGATGTTTATTCTCATTGGCTATGGCTTGATGTTTGGCGAAAATTATGTAGCCGGACTCTTTGGTTTACCTACACTTAAATTATTGACAGATTACACTTCATCAAGTGCAGATTGGTCAAACTTTGTATTCAACCTTGTTTTCTGTGCAACAGCCGCAACTATTGTTTCCGGCTCTATGGCAGAAAGAACAAAATTCAGCTCGTACTGCATTTATTCAGCTGTTATCTCGGCAGTTGTTTATCCGATTGAAGCAGGCTGGATTTGGAATTCGAACGGTTGGCTTGCAAAAATGGGATTTCACGATTATGCAGGTTCAACGGCAATTCATATGGTTGGCGGTATCGCCGCCCTTATTGGTGCAATATTCCTCGGCCCTCGTATCGGCAAATATGTTGTTGATAAGAAAACAGGAAAGAAAAAAGCAAAAGCTATTCCGGGACATTCATTGACACTCGGTGCACTCGGCGTTTTCATTCTTTGGTTTGGCTGGTACGGCTTCAACGGCGCTGCCGCAAAAGATGTTGACACACTTGCATCAATATTCCTCACAACAACACTTGCACCGGCAACTGCCACATGTGTAACAATGATTTTCACTTGGATTAAAGACGGAAAGCCTGATGTTTCTATGTCGCTCAACGCTTCGCTTGCAGGTTTGGTTGCAATCACGGCTCCGTGCGACTGTGTTGACGCTTTTGGCTCAATTATCATCGGTGCGGTTTCGGGTATACTTGTTGTAGTTGTTGTAGAAGGACTTGACAAGAAGCTCCATATTGACGACCCTGTCGGCGCTGTCGGTGTTCACTTGGCAAACGGTGTTTGGGGCACGATTGCAGTAGGTCTTTTCTCAAGAGGATATGACGGAGTTGGAAAAGGCTTGTTTTACGGTGGCGGTTTCAAACAATTGGGAATTCAGTTGCTCGGCTTTGTTGCAGTTGCCTCATGGGCAGTCATCACAATGATAATTGTATTTGCACTTATCAAAAAGACAAACGGACTTCGTGTTACGGCAGAGGAAGAAATCAAAGGTCTTGATTCAACAGAGCACAATTTGCCGTCTGCATATGCAGACTTTGTGCCGACAAGTGTTCTTATCAGTTCAGCTCCGCCTGCACAATCTGTTGAAAAGGCAATTCCTGTTGAAACATTTACAACAAAAACAGACGCTGTGCTTTCAAAGATAGTTATGATTTTCAACCCTTCAAAATTTGAGGAATTGAAAGAAGCGATGAACGACATCGGCATTACAGGTATGACAGCCACAAATGTTATGGGTTGCGGTGTTCAAAAAGGACACATCAAAAAATACCGTGGTGTAGAAATTGAGGAAATGAGCCTGCTTCCAAAGATGAAACTGGAAATGGTTGTGTCCGCAATTCCTGTTAAGACCGTTGTTGAAACAGCGAGAAAAGTTCTTTACACAGGCAACATCGGCGATGGCAAAATCTTTGTTTACGATGTTGAAGATGTGATGAAAGTTCGCACCGGCGAACACGGTTATGACGCACTTCAGGATGTTGAAGGCGAATAAAACGAACAATACGAATAAATAATATACAGCAAAAGGGTGAGCGAAAGCTTGCCCAATTGCTGCGTATATTAGGAGGTTATATATGTTAAAGGAAGGACAGGTTAGAATTCCGAGCGGATGTGCAATTGCAGCGATTATTGACAGGAAGGGCAACAAAATCAACGGCTCTGAAATCATCAAATCCATTGCACTTATGCACGACAGGTCAAACGGACTCGGCGGTGGTTTTGCTGCCTACGGAATTTATCCGGAGCATAAAGAAGATTATGCCATCCATGTATTTTACGACAACGCAGACGCAAAAAAGCAATGCGAGGATTTTTTATTTAAGCACTTCAACATTGATGTTGCGGAAAGAATACCTACTCGCAAGGTGCAGAGCATTGAAAACGGACCTGACATTTGGCGTTATTTCGGCAGAGCAAACCGAGTTAGGATGAAAAACGCTCGTCTTGACGAGCTTGAATATGTTGCTCAATGCGTAACAAATGTGAACAATTCAATCGACGGCGCATATATCTTTTCAAGTGGCAAGAATATGGGCTGTTTTAAAGCTGTTGGTTATCCGGAAGATGTCGGAGAGTTTTATATGCTCGACCAATATGACGCTTATCTTTGGACTGCGCACGGCAGATTTCCCACAAACACACCGGGTTGGTGGGGTGGCTCACATCCGTTCAATATCCTCGATTGGTCAATAGTTCACAACGGTGAAATCTCATCATACGACACCAACAGAAGATACATTGAACAGTTCGGCTACATCTGCACAATGCAGACAGACACCGAGGTTATTACATATTTGTTTGACCACTTACTGCGTCACCACAAATTGCCTATGGAGGTTGCCGCCGATGTTTTGACCGCACCCGAATGGGACGAAATTGACAGAATGGACGCTGACAAAAAGGAATACTTCACCAATCTCCGTGCGATTTACAGCGGAGCGTTGGTTAACGGTCCGTTTTCCGTTATCCTCGGTTCAAACAAAGGCTTGCTTGCAATCAACGACAGGTTGAAGCTCCGTTCTCTCACCGCTGCAACAAAGGGCGACAGAGCGTACTTTGCAAGTGAAGAATCGGCTATCAGAATTATTTGCCCCGACCCTGACAAAGTTTGGTCCGTATCGGGAGCAGAACCCGTTTTCATTCCCCTTGAAATTGAAGAAGAGGAGGTTGACGACTGATGATAGGCTACATTCCAAGAAGATTTACTGTAATTCGTGACAAAAATTTGTGCACAAACTGCGGTGGCTGTGTCACCCAATGTATAAACGAATGTCACTTTTTTGCAGATGACGGCAAAACGGTTTTGTCAAATTCCAACAACTGCGTTGCTTGTCACCGCTGTGTTGATATGTGCCCGAGCGGTGCATTGAGAATTGAAAAATATGTTTGCGATTATCGTGACAATGCGAACTGGACACCGCAATATCAACAAGAAATTGTCAGACAGGCAAACACAGGCTCAACCCTGCTTTCCGCCATGGGCAACCCAAAGCCGTACCCGATTTATTGGGACAAAATTTTGCTCAACGCCTCGCAGGTAACCAATCCGTCTATTGACCCATTGCGTGAACCTATGGAAATCAGAACGATTTTGGGTCGCAAACCCGACAAGATTGAAGTTGAGAAAAAAGGCAAATCAACAACAAAAATGCCTCCGCAAGTTATGATTGAAACGCCGATTATGTTCTCGGCAATGAGCTTTGGTTCAATTTCGCTCAACGCTCAAAAATCGCTTGCAATGGCTGCAAAAAATCTCGGAACGCTGTTCAACACGGGCGAAGGCGGACTTCATTCTGCCTTAAAAGAGTATTGCGATTATGCGGTCGTTCAGGTTGCATCGGGACGATTCGGCGTGCACAAAGATTATTTGAACAACTGCAAATTTATTGAAATAAAAATCGGTCAAGGTGCAAAACCGGGCATCGGCGGACATTTGCCGGGTGAAAAGGTAAATGTTGAAGTTTCAAACGCTCGTATGATACCCGAAGGCAGTGATGCGATTTCCCCTGCGCCTCACCACGACATTTATTCTATTGAAGATTTGCGTCAGCTCATTTGGAGCTTGAAGCAGGCAACCGACAATCAAAAACCCGTTGCGGTAAAAATTGCCGCTGTGCACAATGTTGCAGCCATTGCTTCGGGCTGTGCAAGAGCAGGTGCGGACATCATTGTTATTGACGGTTTCAGAGGCGGTACAGGTGCCGCACCTACACGAATCCGTGACAATGTCGGTATTCCAATCGAATTGGCACTTGCGGCAGCTGACCAAAGGTTGAGGGACGAGGGTATTCGTTCAACCGTTTCGCTTGTTGCAAGCGGTTCGTTCAGATGTTCAAGCGATATTGTCAAGGCGATTGCACTCGGCGCAGACGCTTGCTATGTTGCCTCTGCTCCGCTTATCGCTATGGGCTGTCATATGTGCCAAACTTGCAACACGGGCAAGTGCAATTGGGGCATTGCAACCCAACGACCTGAACTCACAAAAAGACTAAATCCGGAGCAAGCACATCAAAGAGTGGAAAACCTCATCACGGCTTGGAATCACGAAATCAAGGAAATTATGGGCGGAATGGGTATCAATTCGGTTGACTCGCTCCGTGGAAACAGGCTTATGCTTCGTGGCATAGGGCTGACCGAAAAAGAACTTGAGATACTCGGAATCAAGCACGCAGGCGAATAGGAGGTGTCACTATGATAGAAGCAGGACTCAGACGATACGAAGAAATAAATGACGAAATCAAGGCTACACTTTCAAAGCGTAACAAGTGCACCGTTAAGGATGTTAACGGACAGCGATACATTGGCTGTGCTCTTGATGAGGGAAAAACCATTGAAATATACGGAACGCCGGGCAACGATATGGCATGCTACCTGAACGGTGGCAAAATCGTTGTGTATGGCAACTGTCAGGACGCTGTCGGCAACACAATGAACGGCGGAGAAATCGTTGTTCACGGTCACAGCGGTGACGCTATGGGCTACGGTATGCGTGACGGACAGATTTACATCAGAGATAATGTTGCGTGCCGTGGCGGTATTCATATGAAAGAATTCAGAGAAATGCGCCCCGTTCTCGTCATCGGTCAAAACGCAGGCTCATTCCTCGGCGAATATATGGCAGGCGGAACGATTGTGCTCCTCGGTCTTGACATCAAGCACGGCGAAAAACTATTCGGAACTCATTGCGCAAGCGGTATGCACGGAGGCAAAATCTTTGTTCGCGGCACATTTCCAAAGGAGAATTTGAGCCACAACATCAAGGTTGAAAAGCTCAATGCAGAGGACGAAAAAGAGCTAAAGTCTTATGTAAAAAAATACTGCAAATACTTTGACGCCGATTTTGAAGAAATTATGGCAAAGCCTTTCAAAAAACTTGTGCCTGCAACTTCAAGACCATATGCAAACTTGTACACACCAAATTAAACCAAAACATTGTTTGTTTAATTTTGTGTTTTAGAGAGGTGTTTTGAATGTTTAATAATTTACACGAAGAATGTGGTGTTTTTGGCATATTCGAGCCAAAAACTTCTTATGTTGCACAATCGGTTTACTTGGCACTTTATGCGCTTCAGCACAGAGGTCAGGAAAGCTGTGGCATAGCCGTCAACGATGACGGAGTGTTTACTCATCACAAAGGCAACGGACTTGTGCCCGATGTTTTCACACAAGACAAACTCGAGCATTTGGGTATGGGAAATATTGCCATCGGTCATGTTCGATATTCAACAACAGGCGGAAAGAACATCAACAATGTTCAGCCACTTGTTATTCGCCACATCAAGGGCAATCTTGCGCTTGCACACAACGGAAACCTTGTTAACGCTATGGAAATCCGCAAGAGCTTTGAACTCAACGGCGGTATCTTCCACGGAACAAGCGACACGGAATCCATAGCTTACGAAATCGTTTCGAACCGACTTTCGTGCAAGAGCACGGAAGAAGCCATAAAAAAAGCTATGCCAAATCTAAAAGGTGCATATTCATGCGTTGTTATGACCGCCACAAAGCTGATTGCTTTTCGTGACCCAAACGGTTTCAGACCGCTTTGTTTCGGCAAAACCGCCGACGGAGCAATTTGTGTGAGCAGCGAAAGTTGTGCGCTTGATACTGTCGGCGCAAAAATAATCCGTGATGTGCTCCCCGGCGAAATAATCACGATTGATTCAAACGGTATTCATTCCGACAAAACGCATTGCAAAAGCAACGGAAATCTTTGCGTGTTTGAATACATCTATTTTGCAAGACCGGACAGCATAATTGACGGTGCATCGGTTGAGCACGCAAGAATGAGGGCAGGTGCATTTCTTGCAAAAGAAAGCCCTGTTGACGCAGATATTGTCATCGGTGTTCCCGACAGCGGACTTGATGCGGCGCTTGGCTATGCCAACGAAAGCGGAATACCGTACGGCATAGGCTTTATCAAAAACAGATATATCGGCAGAAGTTTCATTCAGCCAAATCAATCACAGCGTGAGGACGCAGTCAGAATCAAACTGAATGTCATCAAGGAGAACATCAAGGGCAAGCGAGTTATTATGATTGACGACTCAATCGTTCGTGGAACGACCTGCGCAAGAATTGTAAATCTTCTTCGTGAAGCAGGGGCAAAAGAGGTACATATGCGTGTGTCATCTCCTCCGTTCAAGCATCCGTGCTATTTTGGAACAGATGTTGACAGCCAAGAAAACCTCATTGCATGCAAATACAATTCGGTTGAAGAAATTGCAAAGGTCATCGGCGTTGACAGCCTTGCGTATTTGTCTGTTGAATCAACACATAAATTAGCCGAAAGTGCAAGCACACATTGTTGTGATGGTTGCTTTACGGGCAAATATCCGATTGAAGTTCCAAAGGAACAACCTAAGGACAAATTCGAAGAAAAAATCAGCAAAACCTCAAGCTACTACCAAGTGCTTGATTGATACAGTAAAAAGTAAGAGCTATCAGATTTTTAAGGTCTGATAGCTCATTTTGTTTGCAATGAATGAAGAAAAATTTAATTTTTCAGTTTATCGAGCAACACGATTTCGTTATAATACGCACCGTGGATGTGGGCGGGAATTCCGACATTTGCCATATATGCACCGCTCTTGATATATTCCCTATTTTGGAAGGTAAATCTATATTTTGCATCTTTTTCAAGCCCGTCAAAAAGGATGTTAATTCTCTTTTTAAAAAACCGTGTTCCTCTGCTTGCAATGAATGCAACGGCACTTGATTTGTCACGCTCAACATAGACATTTATCAACACTTCGTTTTCATCGGGATTTGACACTCGATACAAATCGCCAAACTGCACGGTGTGCCGAATCGCCTTGTAAAGTGCGATATTCTTCTTGGAAATCTCCTTGTCATCATCGGAATATTTAAGCAAATTTCCGCCAAGACCAAGTGCGCCCTGCATGGCTATGTTGAAACGAAAATCCAAAGTGCAAGGTTTGTTGATGCCTGCAATGTCCGTCACCCACGCACGCATTGCCTTAATCGGTCGCAAAAGAGAATAGCCGTGCTGAATGGTCATTCGGTCAATTCCGTCCGTGTTGTCACTTGTCCAGCATTGGTCAAAATGGGAAAGTGCGCCCAAATCAGCTCTGCCACCGCCCGATGCACAGGCTTCAAACTGAACATCGCAATGCTTCTCTTTCAATCTGTCAACAATGTCATAAACCGCCTTGGTGTGCAGATAATAAAGCATTTTAGGGCAATTCAGATTTTCTGCTCCCGTTTCTGAAAACGGACGGTTCATATCCCACTTAATGTACTTGATATTGTGCTCACTCAAGAGCTTATCCACGCAATCAAAAACATATTCCTGCACATCTGCTCTTGTCATATTCGGCACAAGCTGATGCCGAAGCTCGCTTTTAACTCTCGTATCATAATGATATGCCCAATCGGGATGCGTGCGATAAAGTTCTGAATCGGGATTTACCATTTCAGGCTCAACCCAAATGCCAAAATCCATTCCGAGAGCATTAACTCCGTCAATCAGCTCATCTAAACCGTTAGGAAATTTATCCTGATTAACAGTCCAGTCGCCGAGTCCTGCTCTGTCATTATTTCTCTTGCCGAACCAACCGTCATCCATAACAAAAAGTTCAACGCCCAAATCGGACGCAATTTTTGCAAGTTCAAGTTGTTGCGACACATTAATATTGAATTCGGTTGCCTCCCACGAATTGTACAAAACAGGAAGCACCTTGTCATTAAACTGACGAGGCAAAAGATGATTGACCGCAAAAGTGTTCATCTGCCTTGACATTTCGCCGAAACCTTGAGTATATCCGGCATAAACGCACGGTGTTGTAAAACTTTCTCCGCTTTTGAGCAGATACGAAAAGTCAAAATCATTCATACCCAAAAGCACTCTTGTGTTTGAATACAAATCACGGTTTGCAATCACCTTGAAATTGCCCGAATATGCAAGCGAGGCAAAATATACATCACCGCTGTGTTCATCAGCATTTTGATACGCAATAAAATACGGTGAATTGTTGTGGCAGCTTGCTCCTTTTTTGCTGTCAAAAACCAAACTGCCTGCTGTCAGCGTGTTGTTTGTTTCAATGAACTCTCCGCCCCACGCACCGTTTGTATTTGAAAATGTATAAGCGTTCTTTGACGGCAAAGAGAATTCCGCACTGAAAAGCCTTTCAAATTGAATGTCGTTTTTGCTTTCATTTTTTACGGTGATGTTTTTTTCAACAATATCACAATCCGAAAAAATCCTGTAATTGATTGAATACACCAAGCCGTAATGCTCATCCTTAAAATTGAGCGTCAGCCTGTCGTTTTCAACAGTTGCACCGCAAAAGCACGAATTGATTTCTCTGCAAGAATCATAAAAATTCGCTTTAAGCACACATTCACGATACATTGTTTTGCCAAAAACCGTGCACTCCTGCTTCATCTCGTCAAGCGAGGTGTGGTTTGAATTTTCGTCACCAAAAGTGAAAATTTCGTAGTCGTCCGCATCACATTTTTTGCCCCAATGAATCAACCTGTCCCTGCCGAATTCGTCAACACCAACCACATAATGTGTGTTTTTCATATCAAGCACAAAAATGTTCTTTTTACATTCAATAATTTTCATAGCACTCCTCCTGTCTCAAGGCTGATTTTATTTTACCATTCAACCTGTCGAATGTCTATAAAAATCGCTCCGAATGATATATAAAAAAGCGGGTTCTAATATATATAACGCATTATTGACACAAAAAAATTATGATATATCGTATATGAACGAACGGTCGTTCTGATACTGACAATATCTAAACAAAATACATATATTATTGGAGAAGAAAATGCAAACTGAAGAACAACACAGACAAAAACTCGTTATCGGCGGGCGCAAAAAAAGCCGATGCAAATTCAAACAATTACGAAAAATCTCCGCTCACGGGCAACGCATCAATATTTGCATCAATCATCAGTGCAGGCGCAGGACTGATTATCCTTGTCGCAACGAGAAAAAGAAAAGAACGATAATTGCAATCGCAATTGCCGCAATAATGTTTTTTTGTATTTAACAGAACGATTTATCGCACTCACAGAATTGTTAAAGCACCGCAGACTCGATGTTTGCGGTGCCTTTTGTATTTATGCTATTTAAAATTTAATGTAACAATACATTCGTGATTAACATCGGCGGCAAATTTGAACCTGATTTTTGTAGGATTGCCTTTTTGAACAACCTTTACTTCACAGGCATTATTTGTAGCCTTTTTAAGTTCGTCACTGTATTTCAAAGGGTCAAAATCTTTTTCTTTGCACGGTTCATTAACCGTTATTTTCTCGGCAGAAAGCAAAAAATACAAATCTCGGCACGGATAAAAAACTTCCTTACTGTTTACGGTGTAGCTGCCGTCAAAATAATAAGGCGAACCCTCTCTAAACCCAAAATAAACAATGCCCATATCACCGAATGCATCATAGGAACAATTTATGTTGAGCACTTTAAAATTATCGGACGAGCCAACAAAAAAATTGCCGCACGAAGTTACGGTTGAAGGAATTGTGATTTTTGTAAGACTTTCGCAAAGAAAAGCTTTTTGACCGATTGTTTGCAAACCCTCGGCCAAATCAGCCTCTTTAAGCATACTGTCGGCAAACGCCTCCTTGCCTATGGTTTTAACGCTGTTCGGAATTTTTACATCGGTTATTTTGCTTTTGTAAAACGCATAATCGCCTATTTTGCAAACACCGTCGGGGATAACTGCCTTTGTGCTGTCGTTAAAACAGCAAAGCAATGTTGTTTTGTCTTTATTGTACAAAATATTGTCCTCAATTGTGTAGTATGGACTTTCGGACTCAAAGCGGAGTTTTACGGAATTTTCGTTTAATTCTCTGAAAAACGAAGTTTCAAACTTAACATATTTGCCCTCGTATTTTACGGGAACGGTAAGGATTTTGCCTGTATCGAAATTATCGGCAATACTGCTTATGTAATATCCGTCATCTTGCACACAGCCGACAAAAGACAAACCGTCAGCCGAACCGTTTTGAGCGTTATTCAAAGTTGTTGATTTGTCAACAGCTGTCACCTCGTTGATATATAAAGCGTTATTTGAATTTTTCTGCACGGCAAAAATCACACCGCAGTAAGCGGCAATTAAAACCGCCGCAACAACAAGAGCAGCAAGAACGGAATTGATTTTTTTACTCATAACGCACCTCTGTTTAACCGAAATCATCAAGAAGTTTAATAAGTCCGACGGATATTGTTATCCAAATGCCGAAATTAACGATATTAAAAGCCGTCATCATTCCGCTGAAAACAGACAAATCAAAATGCCTGCCGAGTTTTTGCTTGATTTTGAAATCACTGTTTTCAATAGGGCAGAAAACGATTGCCAAAACCGCCTCGGTTATATTGACAAAAGGAAAGAAGCCTGTCATAACCATAGTACCTGCCGTTGAATTTACATCATCGAACAAACCCGTACCGCCAAGCAAAGGCAAGCCTGCATAGCCCATCAAAGTTGAACAGGCAAGAGAAGCAAGCAAAATAATCAATTTGAAAATAAATCTTTTTTCGTTTTTACTTCTTTTCATAATTACTCCCGATGTTCAAGAGGTTTATATCCTTTCACTTTTAAAATAACATATATTTATACTTATTGCAACACATTCCGCAAATATGATATAATAAGTATATATTAAAGGGAGTTGGTATTATGAAAAAATGGTACAAGGGCGACACGCATTTGCACACAACAAATTCCGACGGTAATATGACGCCCGAAAAGCTGATTTCGGAATGTAAAAAAATCGGACTTGATTATATGATAATCACAGACCACAACTACAACACGATTAAGAAAAGCCGATTTGACGGCGATATGCTGATTATTCAAGGTCAGGAGCTTACAGACGAACCGGGACATGTTAATGTTTGGGGTGCAAAAGTTCCGCACGACCCGCCGCACAAACTTGACACCGTTGAGGATTACAAAAAGCTGATTGACGCAAGCCGAGAAGCCGGAGCAACAATTTCGCTTAATCATCCGTTTTGTTCAAACTGTCCGTTTTTGCTTGACAAGGACGAATTTAAATTTGACACGGTTGAGGTTTGGAACACCGTTCAACACTCCGACAACCTGAAAAATATGGAGTGGTGGCACGAACAGTTGATCAAGGGCAACAAAATTATGGCTGTAGGCGGCTCGGACCATCACAGATATTACGGTCCCGTGTCGTTTCTTGCTGTGCCGACAACCTATGTTTTGGCAGAAGAAAAGACTGCCGACTCAATCCTAAAAGCCATCCGTGAGGGCAGGAGCGTTGTTACAAACTCGCCTAAATCGAGTATGATTTACTTAACCGTGGGTTCAGCTCAGGTGGGCGACACGGCAAAACTGTCCGAAAACGACACGGCAGAAATAACGATTACAAAATTCAAAAAAGGTCACAAACTTGTAGTTTACAACAACGACAAGGTGATTTTTACCCACACGGCGGAAAAGAATTTCAAAACTTGGTCGGCACAGTTTAAAATCAAAGAGGCAGGCTTTATCCGTGCAGAAATAGATTACAACCTCGGTCCGGTATCAACAAGGGTTGTGGCATTTGCGGAGAGAACCTTCCTCGGCAACAGAGGAGTTAAAAAGACAAACAAAACAATGCCTGAACTGTTTTGGGCATTTACAAATCCGATTTGGATAGAATGACAAATTTTCATTGAATTTTTTGGCATTGCTGCTATAATATTTGTGACATTTTACGCTCGGAGCAAAGCTATGACAAAAATTTCACAAAGAGATTTGGAGCAGATTTACTGCGGCACTCAACGATTACAACCTTGTTGAAGATGGCAACAAAATCGCACCGATAATATTAAGCAGTGTTGATTTGCCCGAGCCCGACGGTCCGAGAAGCACGCACATCTCGCCCTTTTCAATTTCAAAGTCTATGCCCTTGAGCACCTCAACCCTGCTGTCGCCTGTACCAAAATTCTTTTTTATTCCGTTAATTTCTACAAAAGACATTTGCTCCTCCTTTTGCAGTTAGCATAGGCTAACCAATGACCAAAATTTTAAGTTAGCACCTGCTAACTCACGCTTATATTATCACATTTTATTTTCTGTGTCAACACTTATTTAATCCGTATAGCAAAAGTAAAAGGGCAATTTTGCAAAAAATCGCTTCTTTGGGCAATAAAAAATCAAACAAATAAAGCGGATTAATTAAATAATCAAGAATATAAAAATATGGAGGCAACTCAAATTGACGAGCTGCCTCCTTTTTTGCTGTTATTCTTTTTGTTGTTCTTTCAAAGCCAATGCCTTGAATTTTTTCTGCTTCTTTAGATATATGATTGCGAGAGGAATATCTGCAAGCAACCACGCCGCCGGAGCCGCATAGCACACGGCATTGAAGCCGATGAGCGGGGTGAAAATGAGTGCTATTGATATCCTGCCTATCAATTCTCCTGCGCCTGCAACTGCATTTGCATATGTGAATCCAAGACCCTGGAGTGTGTTCCTCAAAACAAACAACACTGCAACAAGGCTGAAGCACTCTGCTGTTGCAAGGAGATATTTTTTAGCCGCAAACAAAATTTCTTCGTTTGGCTCTGTCATAAACAATCTTACAATCGGCATACCGACAACAAGCATTGCAACGCTCAAAACAACAGAAAGCATTATATCGAGAACGAATATTTTTTTGACTGATTTTATGATTCTGTCGTAATTTTTAGCACCGTAATTTTGACCAACGAAAGTTTGCGTGCCAACGCTCAAACCGCTCAACGGAATGTTTGCAAGATTTTCTACCCTGCCTGCTGCGGTGAAGCCCGCAATCGTTGCCGTGCCAAATGAATTTACCGCACTTTGAAGAATCATTGAACCTATGGAAGTGACGGTGAACTGCAAAGAAACAGGTATGCCCAATTTCAATTGTATCAAAGCGGTTTTCGTGTCAAATTTGAAATTTTCTTTTGAAACCTCAACGCTTTTGTTATGCCTCAAAATATAGTTACCCGTGAGAACTGCCGCCACGATGTGCGAAATAAGAGTAGCAAGAGCAGCGCCCTCAACGCTCCAATGAAACCCGACAATGAACAGTATATCCAGAACAAAATTCACAAAAATGCTCACTATAAAATAATACAGCGGTTTTTTGCTTTCTCCGACCGCTCTCGAAATTGCGGTAAAATTGTTTGAAAGCATCTGAAACGGAATTGCAAAATAGAGAATATTAACATAAGAGGACGAAAGTCCGAGGATTTCATCCGGTGTTCCGATAAGTTTCAACAGCGGAGTTGAAATGATGTGTGCAATCACAACAAGCAAAATTCCGAGCAAAAGTGACACCGTAATACTGCTTCCGGCAAACCTGTTAATTTTGTTTTGGTCTTTTGCACCAAAAGCCTGCGCCACAGGTATAGTAAACCCGCTTGTAAGACCGAGCGCCGCACCGACAATAAAGGAGTTTATCGAGCCAACTCCACCAACAGCTGCAAGAGCGTCCGTGCTCACATATCGTCCGACAAGAATATTATCCACCAAGGTGTAATTGTACTGCAAAAGTGACGAAGCCATAATCGGTAAAGAGAACCTAACTATACTTTTTATAGGGGCGCCAGTAAGCATTGAATTCTGTTTCATTTTATATTCATCCCACAAAATATTTTTTTCATTATATAACCAAACCGTTTGATTTTTCAATACTTTAAAAGATTTTTATGAAAATATTTTGATTTGTACTATAATATATCTGCAATAATATTGCACCACCCGTTTACAACCCACAATCAGTGAAAATAAAAGCGCCGTGTTCAAGTCCTAAAAAATGTACTCATACCTATTGCCATATTGCCTACCTGCAAAATTTGTGATATTGTAAATTCAGAAATAAGAAATACGGTTGGAGGAGAAACAATTATGTCTGATGAGGAATTTTTGGCAAGCTACAATTCCGACACCGCAACAAAGGAAGAAGAATTGCGATTGATAAACATATTGCTGAATATGCCTGATGAGGACTACTGACGGCACGATTTCTTTAGAAAATCTTTTCAACACAGCCCTGTTTTGGCATTTAGTGAATGCTCTGCCAACACGCCGAATACAACTACTATAAACAGATCCAAAACGGCGACTTTTATAAAAAGAAAATGCTCAACAGCGCCATTGAAAAAATAGACCAAATCCGTGAAGAACTCAAAAAAGAATGAATTGATGTCAGCGGAATAGGTAATTTTCTGCACTCTGAACTGCTTGAAATTTTTCAAGCAGTTTTTGCTATATTGAACAAAATTATGTAATATGATATAATCATTACATACTAATTATAAGAGGTTGAATTATGGGAGAAAACAGCACGCCTTTGCAAAAACCACGATATGACTGGCTTGACGCAATCAAAGCTGTTGCAATGGCATTTGTAATATTTGTGCATTTGGGGCTTAACGGATTCACAACATTTGTAATGTACACAAGTTTTTTGAAATTGCCGTTGTTTTTTGCCGCTTCGGGATTTGTATTTAATCCAAAGAAAAAAATGAGCATAAAACAATTTTTGATTACTCGCTCTCAAAGAATACTTGTGCCGTTTCTTTGCCTGTCAATTATTTTGTGCATCTTCGATTTATTCACATATGACGGCACACTTGTTGAATGGGCAAAACATTCTCTTGATTTGATTTGTATGGGCAAAATTATGTGGTTTTTCCCAACACTGTTTTTGTGCAATTTTTTAATGTTCATCATATTTAAAATCACAAAAGAAAATGACGCATTAGTAATTATAAGTGCTGTGATTTCGCTTGTTTTGGGATATTTTTGCATAACAGGCAAACACATATTTATGACCGTAAACGCAGTGTTTGTGGCTTATCCTATGTGTGTTTTCGGCTATTATCTCAAATCACTTCTTGCTTTAATAAAGAAAAATTATCTTATCATTATTGCAACAATTTCTATGATTATTTTTATTGCTTTACCGGCAATATACAAATACCGCACAGGAAAATTCAACTATATCAATCTTTTTTCATCGCTATACTGTTCGTATTTTTATGATATGCTGGTTGCATTTAGCGGAGTGCTTGCATTTTTCATATTCTTCAGTTTTATGAAATTTCCAAAATTCGTTGTAAAATTTGGTCAAAACACCATCTTTTATTATGCTTTCCACATTCCTGCATGCAATCTGATAATGTTTTTGTTAGCAACTTTTGTGTCGCCAAAATTTGACGCAAGTCTCTTGAGCGCAAGTCGCAAAGGCATACTGATTTATTCGGCGGTAACGCTGTTTACACTAATTGTCCTTGCACCGATTTGTGCACTTGTTAACAAATACATACCGTTCATCGTGGGGTCAAAAAAGAAAAAGTTGAAGCAATGATTAAGCAATGTTTTGAATAAAAAGCGAGCCGATTAATATTCAAAACTATGGTGTTATTTATGTTATACATTATATTTAAGTTAGTTTTATTACTTATAAAAACTTTTTTAAAATAGCATTTATGCCGTTTGGGTTGATTTGGAAAATCTTGTTTTGGTAGGTACTGACACAACCCGATTACGATAAAGACGACGAGTTTTGGTGGCTGTATTTTTAAAATTGCAATCATTTGCAAAACCGAGGTGCTTTGCAGAAATAATAAAATCGTAAGACTGTTTTTGTCTTACGATTTTATTATTATTTAGTATTTTTTATTTCATAAACATTATATAATCTATTTGTATAAATCTTCTTTAAATTTTCATCTTTATTCATTGCCGAGCATTGTTTTTTATAAAAATTGTACACAACAATATATTTATAATCGTATTTATAAATATATTCGGTGTAAGGAGCTTTTTCCATTTCAAACAAAATAACCTTTTTAAGAGAGTTTTCTTTGTTATTTATTTTATCTGAAAAAACCTCTGCTCTTGTATCGTTATAGGCTTTAAATCCTAAAAACTCAAGATACGAACCTTCATCACCAACATTAAACACTTTAACTCCGTCGGGATTTCCATCATAATCGGCAAGAAAATCTCCCACATCTATTTTATATTGTTGAACATTAACTTGCATTTCGTATGCAGAATAAATCGGAACAACAGCAAAAGCACATAATATTATTATCATCACATTTTTTGTAAAAGATTTAAGCTCTTTCAAGTCAAAATAATATGAAAAAACCATTACGGCAGGAATCACCAAAAATGAAAACTGACGAGTTGACATAATTGCCATAAGCACAGTTCCGCCGATAAAATAAACATATCTCAATTCCGTTAACTTTGTTTTATACAATCCATAAAGGCAGAATACGATTGTAATCACAATAAAAAGAACATTTGATGACAAAAATCGTGGTGATCTTACCTCGGAAATCAGTATTGCCAACTCTTCAATATCGAGCGATTTTACAAGATACACTATTGATTCAAAGCCATAAGGATTAATAAGCGCTACAAGCATACTTGCAAAAAAAGCAATCCAAATCGGCAATTTTTTGTAGTGAGTTTGACTGAGAAGTTTCACCTTTTCGCAAACCTTTGCCAAGGATGAAAAATCAAACATATACGGCAACATATATATGAGAAGTATTGGCCAAATCGTTGAATGAATTTGAATTTCAAGAAACGACAACAAAGGAATGACAGCCAACAACTTCACATTATTCTCTTTTACATATTTTTCAAGCACCAAAATCTCGATAGCCAAAAAAAGATATGTAAACAGTTGTGGTCTTGTGTACATAAACTGAACCATAAAAATGTTCATTACCGCTAATGTAAACAAATGCTGAGTGTTTGCTTTTGGTCTGATATACTCAAGAAGTTTATACATAACCAAATCAAACGCAAAATACACAATCAAACAAAACAGCTTAAGCGCAAGTTTTCCACAATACTTGTATATCACCCAAAACAATACGCAACAAAGCCATTTTTGAAATGTAAAATGCAATCCCTCATGAACAGTAAACGGTTCAAATTCAGGATATAATCCATTTTGGAGTATATATCGACCGTGATTGAGCATAAACCATGTATCATTATCCAAATCTCGAATTAAAAAAATCGCTGTCGGAACAGCTATCATAACGAACAATATCAAAATCTTGCGTATTTTTTCTGTCTTAATATTCATATCGTTTCTCCTATATCATTTCTTACAATCAGTATATCATTTATATAATAAATCGTCAATACTCACATAAATATTAACTTATAAAGGAATCTATTTATCTTTTATCACTTGCAAAAAAATACTTATAATGATACTATTATTTTATAATATTTTCAGGAGTTATTATATGAAAAAGAACAAAGACGGAAAATCTGCTCTTAAAATGGAAAAGTATAATATAAAAGAAAAATTTCTCATTTCGGCATTAATTTCATTTGCGGCTTCTTTTATAGTTTTTATATTCAATCCTATAGATATTTTTGCAAACAACGCACAGGAGTTTTCTTTTGCACTTAATGATTTTATTTTGCCTCTTTTGTTATGCTTTCTTATATGTTTTGCTGCGATTTTCGGCATTTTGATGATATTTAACAAACAACTTCTCAATATAATAACATCGGTTATTCTGTCAATTTTTGTATCCGGATATGTATATAATCTAACCGTTGGAAAAGGAATGTTTGTGTCCGGTGATGTAAGAATTGCCCCTGACAAAGTAGAAAATGCGTATTTTATTATTTTGGGCATAACAATGTACATTATATTGCTTCTCGGTCTGTTTCTAAAAAAACAATGGAAAAACATTTGCGTTTTTCTCTGCATTTTACTAATAGCAATGAACTCGGCAACGCTTGTAACCGACTTTACCTCAAAAAATGCGGCAAAAGCCAACGGAGCAAATGTCGAATATGCTCTGTCAGAAAAAAATATGTTCAATGTTTCAGACAAGGAAAATGTTGTTTACTTCCTTTTTGACAGATTTAATAAAATGTTTTACGACGAAATTGTAGAAAAATATCCCGATTATTTCAGCAAAACACTTGACGGATTTACATACTTTGACAATACGGTTTCAACATTTTCAAGGACATATCCGGCTGTTGCGGGAATGATTACCGGCGTAACATATGACGGCAAAACAAGTGCGGACGAATACTTTAAAAAAGCATACACAACCTCTCCATTTTTAAAAGATTTAAAAAAAAATGGCTACAATATTAACCTTTATGTTGACAGATACTATGAATACTCGGACGCAAAATACTTAAAAGACATTGCCGACAACGCAGTAAAAGTAGACGGCTACACCGCTAATCAAAAACGCATTTTAAACTATTTACTCAAATTATCTGAAGGCAGGATTTTTCCTCATAAAATGCCTTCAACAATGTTCATGTTTACGGCTTTCGGAACGGTTTTAAAGTTATCCGACCTTAAAACCGAAGGCAAAATCTATCACGATGACGATGCCGAGGTGTATAAAAACTTAACCGCAAGCGGACTTGACACATATAACAGCGACAAAAACTTTACTTTTATATATTTGCACGGAAGTCACTCGCCGTTTACGCTCAACTCAAATGTTGAAAGAGTTGGCAAGTCAACCTCTATTGAGCAAACAGTCGGTTCTTTTAAAATTATTGATGAATACATCAAGGAACTGAAGCGTTTGGGCGTTTACGACAATACAACCATTGTCATCACAGGTGACCACGGCTATCCGTACACCGACACCGAATCGATGCTCAAATATATGGACAAGGGCACAAGAACCTGTTTATTTGTTAAGCCTAAGAATTCAAAAGGTGAATTAAAAACAAGGCACACTCAAGCATCACTTACCGATATTATTCCTACAATAGTAAAAGACACAAATCTCAAGACAAACCACAATTACGGCAAGAGCTTGTTTGACATTGACGAAAATCAAACAAGAACAAGGATTTACTATCACTCACGATTAAGCGGCGACAGCAAACTGATATTTGACAAATACAAAATAACCGGCTACGCCGCAGACAAAAATAATTGGAAATTCGAAAAATCAATAGATACCAAGCAAGCCTGGTATTAAGGAGATGCGAATGGAATACATTGCCAAACCCTTTGGGTTTATAATGAAATTTTGCTATAATCTTTTTTCAAGCTACGGATTGGCAATTATACTTTTTACATTCATAACAAAGATTATATTATTTCCGATAGCTTTATGGACTCACAAAAATTCATTAAACCTCATTAAAATTCAACCACAATTAAATCATATAAAAGCTAAATATTTTGGAGAGAAAGACAAGATTTCCGATGAACAGTTAAAATTATATAAGCAAGAAAATTATCACCCACTTGCCGGACTTATTCCAATGATTATTCAACTTTTTTTGCTTATGTGTGTCATTCAGATTATCTACAATCCTCTGTCGTACATTCTTTCTCTCGAAAAAGAAGAAATTTCTCAAATTCTCACCTTCATTTGCAATAAAACAGGATTTGATATCACTTCAAATACGGCTCAACTTTTTGCCGTGACAGAAATCCAAGGCGGATTTTCACTTAACAATTCCTGTTCAGGTGCAACTGCAGATCTAATCAAAGCCCTTAATATGGATTTCATTGGATTTGATTTATCTGCCACACCATTTACAACAGGCGGAATAATGTATATTGTTCCGTTTTTGGCAGGATTGTCGGCACTTGCACTTTGTCTTTTCCAAAACATCAAAAATCCGCTTCAAGCAGAGCAATCAAGATTTGAACAAATTGGCACAAATGCCATCTCAATCGGCATCTCACTGATTTTGGGAGGCTTTGTTCCTGCAGGAATCGGATTCTATTGGATATGCAGTAATTTGTTAACTATGGTTCAACAGCTTATTCTCAACTCTGTTATGAATCCAAAAAAATACATTGATTACAAAGAACTTGAAAAAAGCAAGATCGAACTTGAAAAACTGTCATCGGTTGGTGGCAACAACTCACCAAAACGAGGAACAGAGCTATATAAACGAGAAAAACGAGATTACAAACGCTTTTTCTCTGTTGAAAACAAACATCTTGTTATTTATGCTGAAAACGGTGGTTTTTACAAATATTTTGAACGAATCATAAATTATCTTTTATCTAATTCAAACATCATCATTCATTACATAACAAACGACCCAAACGACAATGTATTTAATCTTGAAAAAGAAGAAAAAAAACTCCGTGCATATTTTATCGGAGAAAAAAAGATGATGACCGTTTTTATGAAAATGGATGCAGATATTGTCTTAATGACTACACCTGATTTGGAAACATATTATTACAAGCGTTCATATGTAAAAAAGGACATTGAATATATTTATACAGTTCACGGTCCTATGAGCACACATATGGTAATGAACAAAGGATGCCTTGACCATTTTGACACTATTTTCTGCGTTGGCGATTTCCAAATTCCTGAAATACGCAAACAGGAAAAATTATATAATCTCCCAAAAAAAGAGCTTGTTGTTTGTGGCTATGGATTTTTGGAATTATTGCAAGAAAAATATGACAAAATGCAAAAGACCGAAAATGCCAAGCCTAAAATTCTCATTGCTCCATCGTGGCAAGAAGATAACATTCTTGATTCCTGTATAGATAATTTACTTTACGAATTGCTACAAAAAGGTTATAATGTAGTTGTAAGACCACATCCGGAATATAAAAAGCGTTATCCTAATCGTCTTGAAGCACTTGTTGAAAGATATAAAGATTACGATGGCGATGACCTCACGTTTGAACTTGATTTTTCAAATACGGATTCAATCTACAATTCTGATATTGTTATTACCGACTGGTCATCCACATGCTTTGAATTTTCGTATGTAACCCTTAAGCCGTGTATTTTCATTGATACTCCGCCTAAAATTTACAACGAGGATTACGAAGAAATCGGAATTGAACCACTCGAACTTAAATTAAGAAACTTGATCGGAAAACGATATTCTCCAAACGAGTTTGAAGGAATGTCGACAGATATTGCCAAGATGTTGCAAAATAAAAACGAGTACACAGAAAAAATCAAAGATATTCGCACAAAATATGTGGCAAACTACGGACACAGCGGTGAGGTTGCCGGAAAATACATAATCAGCAAACTGATTCAAAAACAAAAGGAGCAAAAAAAGAATGGAAGAAATTAAATTATACATAGACCCTTCGGTTATGAGCTACACACTTCAATTTGTTGTTGCGGGCGTTGTTACTGTTGGTGCAATAGCAGGAATAATCGTTCGCAAAGCAAAGAAGAAAATCAAAAAGACTCTTAACATCGAAGAAAAAAAGGAAGTTGAAGACGACATCATCGACCTCTCCGAACAAAACAAAACAGAAGAATAAAAAACATAGCGTTTGGAAAAAATCCAAACGCTATATTTTTTATTCAGACATTCTTATAATAATTTTTTATAATTATCCAATCTTCTTTGCTTATCAAACTTTCTAATGGTTCTGAAGAAAAATGATTATATAATTCAACAAATTTACAGAACTTTTTGTAATCAGTATCAAGAGATAAATTTTTTTGATTTTGATATTCTGAAAATACTTTTTTATATATTGACCAGTTTTTTCTCCCAATTTCTATAAATAGCTTGGAAGCATACTCATCACTATATATGCCTTTAATTTCTGTTCCATTTGTTTTCAAAGCTTGATTTAAAACATTATCACAATTTATTTTTAATTTATCCAAAACATATACTGATTTAGCATTTGCCAATACTTCTGAATTAAATTGCCATATTCTATCTGTCTTTTCTCCACATATTCTATCAAATGTATGACTCATTTCATGAAGCATGGCATATGTAATAATATCAAAACCCTTATTTAAATTATAATCTAATGCAGAAGAAATTATTCTATCCAATTCTTCATTATTCAAATATATTGGCAAACCGGCATATCCAAAAGCATCAATATTTTGTGTAACCA
Organism: Eubacterium coprostanoligenes; assembly: GCF_900167205.1. Classification (GTDB taxonomy): domain Bacteria; phylum Bacillota; class Clostridia; order Oscillospirales; family Acutalibacteraceae; genus Eubacterium_R; species Eubacterium_R coprostanoligenes. Next base: position 40,588 of record NZ_FUWW01000001.1, on the reverse strand, counting down.
AATAAATTGTTTTTCCGTATGTATAATCGTCACTTACACATTCTGTTAATACTTTTCTAAAGTCAGAAAGTCTATCCAAATATAATTTCATTTGTTGATGAGTTTGGTTATCAATTTTTTTCTTTAATACCATTATAATTGAGTCATCATTTGAATTTATAATAGAATAATTATTTAAATCTTTAATGTTTTTAACAGAAATATCATCAACATATATTGTTCCCTTTTCTTTTTTTGTATCATCCCCAAAAACTAAGGAAAAATTTATTTTATCATTGTCATAAGAATAAACTGTAAGAGTTAATTTTTTCCATTCAAAAACATCGTCGCTATTTTTATCGGTTGTTGGCTCTCTTACATCATTAGAAAATACAACATCAGAATTATTATTTTTATCAGATTCATATTTTATATATATTCCCGGCGAATCCTGATTGCCAAATTGTAAGTCCTCGCTGTATATATACAGAGAAATTTCATAAAAACTGTTAGGCATTATACTATCGCATTGAAAATTCATGGCTCCATTTCCATAATCTGAAAAATCTACTTGATAAGCCACTTTTTCATCCTGAAACTCTGCATTCGGATTTAAAACTGCATTTAAAGAAAAACTGTATTTTTCCAATTCAATATTTTGTTTTTTAGATGAACAAGATGTAAAAAGCGAAGATAACATGGATATGCATACAATATAGAGTAATAAATTCTTTAATTTTTTATTCATTTATTTTCCTCTTTATACAAACAAATGCAAATGCGATTACTACTCCTATTACAATTGTTATTCCATAGCCAATTATATTTCTTTTAAAAATAATTTCCGATGGATTCTTTGGGTTAACATAAAACTTTCTGTTACTTCCGATTTTTTTTGAAATAAAAACTCCCGATCTCGATTCTGTTTGATATATTTTTCCGTTTATTTCATAATTATACTTTATAAAAACTGCTGTAACACTCTTTTCAGCCGAACTCACTTCTCTTTGTACTACATCTACGACTGTGCCTTGAACTTTTTCATATTTTGAAACTGTAACAAGAGCATTAACCATTTTAACAGTTGAAAAAACAGATATTACAATTGGAATTATAATCATAATCACCAGTGCTTTAGGATCAAATTTAATTTCCATAATTTCCTCCATATGCAAAAGATATCGGCAACTAAAGAAGTTGCCAATATCAATTTTAACATTTATTTAGAATTATATCACAAAACTCACATATTTGTAATATTATCATGCTTTGTATAATCCATTGTATTAATCGGAGTTATTTCATTTTGTTCTGAATCATAATCAAAAACATGCCAAGCCGTACCTTTTTTATTTGTAGGTACCTTAAATGTTGCAATTAGATTATTTCCATCATAAACTCTTACAACTGCATTTGATTTGGCAAGTTTATCGGAATCAGTAGATGAACGATTGGTATAATCATGAACATAATACTCAAACTTATCATCGCTATTTACTTTTGTAATTGTAACTGTTTCAGGTCCGTAACTATTTGTATCATCAACATCAAGATTTGCATTATCGACTTTTTCATTAGAAAAGAAAACATGATATTTTTGATTATTTACGCAATATAAATGTGAATCCAAGTCAAGAGGTTTCTCACCCCAGGTAAGAATAATTCTGATTGTTCCTTCATTTTTTGGATCATAGCTATTCATAACCACAGATGTATTTGTTGTTTTTCCTCCCTCAATAACAACATTTGTTGCAGACTTACTATAATTTTTAGCTTCTACAACAACAGTATAATATCCCGATTCTAGAGAAACACTTATACCACCGCTAAGACATTCACCACCAAAAACTGCCGTACCGGAAATAACATTCCAGTTTTTGTAAATTTTGAATGTAAAGTTTTCGATTCTTTTTGCTGTTACAGCATCCAAAACATCACATTCTAAGTCACCTTTTTCTGCACCGTTTTTAGACAGGAGTTCATATGTTTGAAGATAGAAATCCCCTTTTATTGCAGTTTCCTTTGATGAATATCTCTTATATCCTGTTGCAGATATCACAATATTATATTCTGCTACCGAAACATTTTCAACAATGAATTCGCCATTTACATCTGTGCTTCCTGTATGGCATAACACATTTCCTTGATATACCTTAACCTCAGCGTGTTTGATTGGTTCGCCCGTTTTTTTATCAACTGCTTTTCCTATCAATCTGCTTTGACCATAAGTGCACTTATTAACCAAATTTGCATTTTCAACATGAACATTTTCTAAAAGCGGACTCTTCGTTTCATTCCAAATTTCTTTTTCTATTGAAAATGATAAATGCTCACCTATTTTAGCAAGTAATGAGCCATCGTCAAGTCCAAATGACAAATATAAATATAATACTCCGTCGCCGCAATTTAATACAGGTGTTACATCAGCATGTCTAACATATGAAACAGCTGCACCAAAACCAATATTAATTGCAATTGCAGCAAGATTAAACGCACTAAGTGCCCACAATCCTAAAGATAATTTTAAACCAAGTTTAGCAGAAGCTTTTACCGATATTCTTTTATCTTTTGAAACAAGTTCATTTACTCTTTTAAATCCTGATTTTTTAGTATAATGAATTCCGCTTTCTGTTGTTAATTTATAGGTTAATGTAATTTCACCTTTAACATTCATAACAGCGTATAATACGACATCACCTGTTAAACCTGTATGACCAAGAGGAACCGAAAATCTTCCTAATTCCCAATCTGCTGCTTTAAATTCTTTGGTTCCGCTTCCATGGGTAATTTCATATCCTGTCTCTAAGCCGGTTGCTTCAACATTACCTGTCAATTCAAGTTTGTTGGTAGTTGTAAAATAGAGTTCGTTTAATGTTGTATTTCTGAATTTAACTGTTGCATCAACTCTTGCTTTAATTTTTGGAATTGAAAAGTCAACATTACCATTAATTTTAATTTTGTCCGTAATATCTTTACTGAAATTAAGACTCAATTTTGCATCTTCAAAATTAAATTCTTTATCTTCATTAATTCTAAATGCATCTGTACCGGTTTGATTTCCACCATTTAGTTTAACACTACCGGTAACGTCATCGGCAAATTCAAACGAATCAACATCTGCATAACTAACTCCCTGAAATTGAAGTGTATTATATACTTCTTCAAATTCCGGTGTAATTGCAGACAAGACATACACATCTCCATCCTTTTTTATGGATGAAATTTTTATTGCAAGTCCACCCGGATATTCATTACTTGCAGGCAAAACTAAAACATCACCTACTGAATACTCTGATGTTTCATCTTTAAGTCTTACTGTGAATGTTGAATCACCGTTTTTCACAGCTCTATATTTAACATTTGGTTTTTTTACATCACTTGAATATTTTACATTTTCATATACTTTGGTTTCATCAATTTGTTCTGATGCTTGTATTTTTTCAATATTTGCAAATATTTGATTTTTATCAGTTTCACTCAACGCTAAATTAGGATTAAATTTTCCATCTTTTAAGCTCAAAAAATGATTACGAATTGCTACCGAAACCTCATTCGGATAAGTTATATCTTCTGAATCCGAGAATGTAAGTATGTCAATGTTATCTGTTTCAAACTCAAGAAGATGAACCGTTGTATATACAGCAAACTCTCTTGTAGCCTCATCATTTGGATAAAACATTTTTACATCATTTTCAGGATCATAATCTTTATCAGCAGATGCAGGCAAACATCCAATATTTTCAGCCAATTGAATATAATCTGCATATTCACTTTCTGAAACATCAGCGTATGAGTAACCTCTTTCTTTATCAACAAGAGAAACATCGCTTCCGTTCTCTTGCAAAAGCATTTTTACCCACTGACCCTTTGAATATGTAATTGTACTATTTGTTTTTTCAAAGGTTGCTTCCTTATCCATCATTGATTCAGGAATATATCCTTCAATATAAGTCTGTGCTTTATTATTACTATCGGATGCTGAACCTCCAAGCGAACCATCTTCCGAAGACGAATCCGAATCAGATTTATCTTCATTGTTTGTATCATTTTGTTCAGGTTTATTTACAGAATTTCTTTTTTTAACAGTCACCGCCTTTATAGAAGAATACTTTCCATAAATTGTCTTTTTACCAACTTTTTTATACGCTCTAATCTTTACATAATATTTTTGACCGTTTTTCAGATTTTTAACGCTATATGTTATGATTTTTTTCTTGTTTTGTTTTGATGTTGGATTAATCCTAACGAATTTTGTTTGCTTCTTTTTAAATTTTTTTGATTTTGAATATGCCAATTGATAGCCTTTTGCTTTCTTAACTTTGGCAAATGACACATCAAAACCATTTGCATTATTTACTTTTACTTTTAAGCCTTTTGTCGATGCGACACTTTGTGTGGCAGCTTTTGCTACCAACGGATGAAATACGCTTGTATTTCCTGCAAAACAAGTAGGCATCACCATCAGTATTGCAAGAAACATAGATATAAATCTTTTTATAAATCCATTATGACTAATTTTTTTCATTATTTTTCCTCCAAATAAAAAATTTTTAATATTATAGCACATTAGTTTTCAAATTACAATATGTTACCTTGTTGTTCTTTTATAGTAACTATTTTATATAGAACAAAACTTACTGAAATTATGTTTTTTATACATTAAACTCAATAATTATATTAAAAAATACCGAGGCTCGAATGAGCCTCGGCTTTGTGTTATGCCGTTAAAACGGCGATATTGCATTATGCGATGATTAGTTGTTCATTTCAGCGATTGCAGCCTGAGCTGCTGCGAGGCGAGCGATAGGCACACGGAATGGTGAGCATGAAACATAATCAAGACCAATCTTGTGGCAGAATTCAACTGATGTTGGGTCGCCGCCGTGCTCACCGCAGATACCGCAGTGGAGTGATGGGCGAGTAGCCTTACCGTTCTTAACTGCCATTTCCATAAGCTGACCAACACCTGTTGTGTCGAGTCTTGCGAATGGATCGCTTTCGAAGATCTTCTTGTCATAGTAAGCGTTGAGGAACTTACCTGCGTCATCACGGCTGAAGCCGTATGTCATCTGTGTAAGGTCGTTTGTACCGAAGCAGAAGAACTCAGCTTCCTTAGCGATGTCAGCTGCTGTAAGAGCTGCACGAGGAATCTCGATCATTGTACCAACTTCGTACTTCATTTCTACGCCTGCAGCTGCGATTTCTGCATCTGCAGTTGCAACAACGATATCCTTAACATACTTGAGTTCCTTTGTGTCACAAGCAAGTGGAATCATAATTTCAGGAGCTACTGTCCACTCAGGATGAGCCTTCTGAACATTGATAGCTGCACGGATAACAGCCTTTGTCTGCATCTTTGCAATTTCAGGATATGTAACTGCAAGACGGAGACCACGGTGACCCATCATTGGGTTGAACTCGTGAAGAGATGCGATGATAGCCTTGATTTCTTCTACAGACTTACCCTGAGCCTTTGCAAGCTTCTCGATGTCAGCTTCTTCAGTTGGAACGAACTCGTGAAGAGGTGGGTCCAAGAATCTGATTGTTACAGGACAACCCTCAAGAGCTTCGTAAAGAGCCTCGAAGTCGCCTTGCTGATAAGGAAGAATCTTCTCAAGAGCAGCTTCTCTTTCTTCTACTGTGTCTGAACAAATCATTTCTCTGAAAGCAGCTATTCTGTCTTCTTCAAAGAACATATGCTCTGTACGGCAAAGACCGATACCTTCAGCGCCAAGCTCTCTTGCCTTCTTTGCGTCAGCAGGAGTATCAGCGTTTGTGCGAACCTTAAGCTTTCTGAACTCGTCAGCCCAAGCCATAATTCTGCCGAATTCGCCTGCGATTTGAGCATCAGCTGTTTCAATAATACCGTCATAGATATTACCTGTTGAGCCGTCGATTGAAATATAATCACCTTCGTGGAATTCCTTGCCTGCGAGAGTGAACTTCTTGTTTTCTTCATCCATGTTGATGTCGCCGCAACCTGATACACAGCAAGTACCCATACCACGAGCAACAACGGCAGCGTGAGATGTCATACCGCCACGAACTGTGAGGATACCCTGAGCAGCCTTCATACCTGTGATGTCTTCAGGTGAAGTCTCAAGACGAACAAGGATAACCTTCTCGCCTCTTTCGTTCCAAACTTCTGCGTCTTCAGCTGTGAACACAACCTTGCCACAAGCAGCACCAGGAGAAGCGCCAAGACCCTTACCAATTGGAGTAGCAGCCTTGAGAGCAGCAGCGTCAAACTGTGGGTGGAGGAGTGTGTCGAGGTTACGAGGGTCGATCATAGCAACTGCTTCTGCAGGAGTCTTGTGACCTTCGTCAACGAGATCGCAAGCGATCTTAAGAGCAGCAGGAGCTGTTCTCTTACCGTTACGGCACTGAAGCATATAGAGCTTCTTGTTTTCTACTGTGAATTCCATATCCTGCATATCGTGGTAGTGATTCTCAAGAGTTTCGCAAACCTTGATGAACTCAGCGTATGCTTCAGGGAATTCTTGTTCCATCTGAGCGATTGGCATAGGTGTACGAACACCGGCAACTACGTCCTCGCCCTGTGCGTTGATAAGGAATTCACCCATCAACTTATTTTCACCGGTTGCAGGGTCACGAGTGAAGGCAACGCCTGTACCTGATTGATTGTTAAGGTTACCGAATACCATAGGCATTACGTTAACTGCAGTACCCCATGAATAAGGAATATCGTTATCTCTACGATAAACATTTGCACGAGGGTTGTCCCATGAACGGAATACAGCTTCGATAGCAAGCTTGAGCTGTTCAACAGGGTCTGAAGGGAAGTCTGAACCGAGTTGCTTCTTGTACTCAGCCTTGAACTGTGTAGCAAGTTCCTTGAGATCTGCTGCTGTAAGTTCTACGTCGTACTGAACGCCCTTTTCTTCCTTCATCTTGTCGATAAGTTGCTCAAAGTACTTCTTACCAACTTCCATAACTACATCAGAGAACATCTGGATGAATCTTCTGTATGAGTCATATACAAAACGCTCGAAAGCAGGATCATCGTTACCTGCGATCATTGTTGCAACTACTTCGTCGTTAAGACCAAGGTTGAGGATAGTATCCATCATACCAGGCATTGATGCTCTTGCACCTGAACGAACAGAAACGAGAAGAGGATTTTGCTTATCACCGAACTTCTTGCCGTTGATTTCTTCCATCTTCTTAACGCCTTCCATAACCTGAGTCATGATTTCGTCATTGATTTTACGACCATCTTCATAATACTGTGTACAAGCCTCTGTTGTAACAGTGAAGCCCTGTGGTACAGGAAGACCGATCTTGGTCATCTCTGCAAGGTTTGCGCCCTTACCACCAAGCAAATTACGCATGGTCATGTCGCCTTCTTCAAACATGTATACCCATTTGTTTGACATTTGAGTTACCTCCTAAAATATTAAATACATTGTTGTTTATTCTGCGGAAAATACGACAACGCAGAATAATCCGATAAAAGTATAACATAGAATAACCGCAATTTCAAACATTTTTTTGAATATTTAAGGAATAATTATAAATATACTATAAAACGGTTGAAAATTCGGTGGAAAAGGTGCATAATATACCAAACTGATATTTTATTTACTACTATCGAAAGAGGTTAGATTATATGAAGTGTGCAATCATACTTGCAGGCGGCAAGGGAACAAGAATGAAAACGGACGCACCAAAAGTTATGTGCGAAGTTATTTTTGAACCTATGATTAAATATGTTGTTGACGCTGTAAAGGAGGCAGGCGCAGAAGATGTCTGCGTTATCACAGGATACAGACACGACATTGTTGAGGGCTGGCTTGCAAACTACGACAGCAACATCAAAACAGCACTTCAAGAGCCACAGCTCGGCACGGGACATGCTGTTATGCAGGCAAGAGAATTTATCTCTGCCCACAAGGACGACGACATTTTGATTCTCAACGGTGACGGTCCGCTTATGGATGCCGAAACAATGAACAAGGCATACGAATACCACAAGGAGAACGGCAACGCAATCACCCTTATTTCCGCAATTGTTGAGGACACAAACGGAATCGGTCACATCAAGCGTGACGAAAACGGTGTGCTTGAGCGTATCATCGAGCACAAAGACGCAAATGAGGAGCAGAAAAAAATCAACGAATCGAATGCGGGAACATATTGGTTCAAGGGAAACGAACTCCTCTATGCGCTTGACCACATTACAAACGAAAACGCACAAAACGAATACTATCTCACAGACAGCCTTGAAATCCTCATCAAAAAGGGCGAGAACGCAGGCGCATACATCTGCGAGAACAACGAAACCGTTTTGGGCGCAAACGACAGAAAACAGCTCAACATTCTCAACAACATTATGAGAAGAAACATCAACGACAATCATATGACAAACGGTGTTGACATTCCTTGCACAGACGGTATTATGATTGGCAAGGATGTAAAAATCGGCTCATCAACAAGAATTTTGCCAAACACAATCATCATCGGCAACACTGTAATCGGTGACAACTGTGTTATCGGTCCGAACACTTGGATTGACAATTCAACAATCGGCAACGAGGTTGTTCTTGACAACTGCAAAATCACTGATTCTGCAATTGAGGACGGTGTTGACTGCGGTCCGTTTGTTAAGGTAAGAGCAAACAGCGTGCTCAAAAAAGGCGTGCACATCGGCAACTTTGTTGAAGTTAAAAACTCTGTTGTCGGCGAGGGCACAAAGAGTGCTCACCTCACCTACATTGGCGACAGTGATGTGGGAAGCAATGTAAACTTCGGATGTGGAACGGTAACCTGCAACTATGACGGCAAGGTTAAATCAAGATGCGAAATCGGTGACGGTGCGTTCATCGGTTGCAACACAAACCTTATCGCTCCTGTTAAGGTGGGCGAAATGGCATACATTGCGGCAGGCTCAACAATCACCGACAACATCCCTGACGAAGCACTTTCTATTGCAAGGGCAAGACAAGTGAACAAAGAGGGCTGGGTAGCCGAGAAAAAGCCATACAAAAATCAGAAATAAATAAAAGGCACATTTGTGATGAAGAAGAAAAGAAACAAAAATATAATTGCGGTTTTGCTTATATTAACCATTATCATCTGCACAGTAACAGGCTGTACGGCAGGCGGTGACAAGGAAGAGGAAACAAGCGAAACCACAACCGAAACTACAACCAAGCCGACCACAACAGAGGACTTGGAAACAACATTTAAAGAAAGCGACACGATGAAAGTCTATCCGGGCTTGTCAAAAGACAGCGAGGGCGACTATCCGTATGAGCTTGCTACATACACCTCATATTATCGTTCAAGTGACGAAACAAGAACGGCAAATCTCAAAGCAGCAGTCAGCAAGCTGAACAACATCAAAATTCCTGATGATGCGGTGTTCTCATTCAACCAAACTGTCGGCAAGCGAACAATCACGGCAGGCTACGAAACCGCAAAGGTCATCAACGGAGGCGAATTTGTTGACGGTCTTGGCGGTGGCGTTTGTCAAGTCAGCTCCACCCTGTTTGAGTGCGTGCTCCGTGCGAATGTTGAAATTGTGTACAGAACAAATCATTCGCTTGAAATCGGATATGTTCCGCTCGGCGGAGATGCCACGGTGCAATGGAACAGCAAGGACTTCAAGTTCAAAAACACTCTTGGATGCGATGTCAGAATAAAGATGACTTGCGAGGGCGGAAAGCTCACTTGCAAGCTCTACGGCAAGAAAGATGTTAAGCCGAACAATGTGAAAATCAACATCAAAAAAGACGGCGACCAATACATCCTTACAAGAACGGTTGACGGCAAGCAAAACTACCGAACCGTCAGCAAATACAGCAAGCCGAAGCCAAAGCCAACCACAACCAAAAAGAGTGACAAGAACAAGAAAGACAAAAAAGGACAAAGACAAAAAAGGCAAGAAAACCACAACTAAAAAGTCATAAAAATGAGCAGGCAAGGAATGAATCCTTACCTGCTCTTATATTTATAATAGGTATATATTATTTAGAAGTCTTTGCTTTGATATTTGACCATGGGCCGTAATATGTTTTGCCTCCTGCCTTTTTATAGGCTCTGATTCGTACATAATACTTTCTGCCCTTGGTGAAGTTTTTGCCTGTGTAGGTAACCTTTGACCTGCCTCTTGTAGTTGTCTTTGCAACAACTTTCTTGAACTTCTTGTCCTTTGCCCAATAAATTTGATAGCCTGTTGCAGAAGTTGAGCACTTGTTCCACTTTGCCTTAATCTTGTGACCTTTAAGTGCAGTGAGGCTTGTGAGCTTAACCTTTGCAGGAGTGTAGTTCTTGGTTGTGGTTGTTGGAGCAGTTGTTGTGATATTAGAGTTATCATTCGGCATATTGTTGAAAACAGGAATGTAAAATGTGTGAGCACTGTTCAAAAGTCCTGCCTTTGCATATCCGCTGTAAAGATGATAGCCCTCACTTGCCGCACCGCTGACATTTGTCATATATTCATGTCTGTACAAACTGCCCGACTGTGAATTGACATTGTACTTTTGCAAATACATTGTGAACTGATATGTAAGATAACCGTTTGCAATGTACTTTGCACCATTATAAATAGCCTTATTAGGGTCTGTCCACGGTCTGCCGTAATTGCCCATATATGTTGTATTTACATCCGATTTGAGAATGTAGCCGATTTCCTTATCGTCATATTTTCCGTTGTCAAGTTCATCATAGAGTGTAACTCTGTAATAGTCACCCTCTTCTTTGATATATGCCATTCGCTGACCGTTTGAAACTGTGACAATCGGTTTAGCCGTGGCATTTGCACCGTCAAAAAGCACGGTGTCCTTGTTTGCTTTTAAAAATCCTGCCGCCCAAGCAAGACCGTCCATAGCGGTTGTGTAAGCACCGATATTAAAATAGTTATAAATGCCTTTGAACGGCTCTTTTTTTCCGCAAACAGCAGTTGCTGTATTTTCTGTTCTACCATTTTCCTGACGGATTTTTGCAGCGATATAGTTTGCACTCAAATTTGTGTCGTTTGAAGCCTTAATCATTGCATCGGCATATGTATTCACTTCTGTGACCGTTTTGCTGACACCTTGAGTGTCAAAATAATTTATCTTGCTGTTTGCCATCCAAGTGTTTTTGAGAATAGCGTTTACACTTGAAACAGACTGAACTGCATCGCTCTTTCTGATGCTTTCAAACTGGAAAACATATTTTTCATTGAGCCAATTACGAGGGTCGAGATAAGCTCGAAGATTTTCCTCCGTTGTAGGTGTTCCCGACAATTCGCCTTTGACAGCATCATCAAAATCAAGCCCTGTTTTAAATGCAACAAACTTCCAATTTGGGTGAGCCTTTTGCAAGGTCGCCAAATCCTCAATATACGACTCTGGAAAACCCTGTGCTCTCAAATTATCTTCAACTGTTCCTGCCTGAACGGTTATTCCGACAGCGACGCTTGAAACAAGCATTACAGCCGACATCACAAGCGAAATAAACTTTTTCATTTTGTACCTCCTGTGTGAAGCATTCAAATTATTACAATTTGTAACTTTCTGCATATATATTATCACAAATTGTAAAAAAAGGCAACATACTAAATTTTGTTATCAATGGAAATTAAATTCAAGATGTGGTATAATAAATATTATATAAATATTATAAAGGAAGTGACGCTATGTTTGATGTTGCAATCATCGGCAGTGGACCTGCGGGAATTTCATCGGCAATCAACTGCAAAATCAGGAACAAATCCATTGTGCTGTTCGGTCAAAACGAGCTTTCGCACAAGGTAGAAATATCGGAAAAAATCAACAACTATCCGGGTTTGCCAAATATTTCGGGCAAAGAACTGAACGCAAAAATGCGTGAACATCTCGACTCAATGGGGATTGAAATCACCGAGGAACGAATCACGGGTATATATAATATGAAAGACAAATTCACCCTGCTTGCAAACCGCAAAATGTTTGAAGCAAGGTCTGTTATTCTATGCCTCGGCGCTGAAACAATCAAGCCGTTGCCGAAGGAACGAGAACTTCTCGGCAGGGGCGTGAGCTACTGCGCAACCTGTGACGGAATGTTGTACAAAGACAAAAAAATCGCCGTGTTCTGCGACAATGCAGACGGCGAGGAAGAAGTTGAATATTTGAGCGACCTTGCAAGTGAGGTCTACTATTCGCACAAGTTCACATCGAAAATTGACAAGGCGAATGTTACGCATCTTAAATCAATAATTACTGCGGTTATCGGTGACAGCAAGGTATCGGGCATTGAGCTTGCAGACGGCACAAATCTTGATGTTGACGGCGTATTTTTCATCAAACAGGCTGTTTCTGCGGATGTTCTGCTGAACAAACTCGAGGTGCAAAACGGCAGTATTGTTGTGGACAAAAATATGAAAACGAGCATTGACGGATGCTTTGCCGCAGGCGACTGCACAGGCACTCCGTACCAAATTGCAAAGGCGGTCGGCGAGGGAAACATTGCCGCCCACAGTGCCGTGAAATACTTGAGTGAATTAGACAAGCTCTCCTAAAAAACGAATAATTCAAAAACGCTTCGTCCGTGAAATGCGGAACGAAGCGTCTTTTTTATATCAACAGAACATAATAATCAATTTTGATGCGATTACTACGCTGATGAGGGCAACAGGATAGGTTGCCGCATAAGCCGAAGCAACATCCTCCGAGCCTGCAACGCTGATGAGCGTGCCGAGCGCCGGGGTACTTGTCATACCGCCGGTGATTGAGCCGAGGTTGTTGAGAAGTGGCATTTTGAGAACGAATTTTGCAAACACATAGCCGATGACCATCGGAACGAGTGTGAGCAACGCACCGTAGAGGAAGTACACAGGCTCAAAATACTGCACGAATTTTGCACCGCCCGATACACCTGCACCTATAAGGAACATCATAAGTCCGAGTTCTCTTAATGTGCGGAGAACCGACTGCTCCGGCATAATGCTGATTTTTCCTATTCTGCCGAAGTGACCGAACACGAGGGCAACCAAAATGCAACCGCCCGTTGTGGTAAGCGAAAAGCCCTTGAGCTTGATTGAGCCGAGCATAACGCCCAAAATCGCTGCAAGCGAAAACGGAGTAAAGCCGAGTTCGTCAAGCAAAACAAGTTTTTTGTCGTCGCTCTTTTTTGACGATTCGCTTGCCTCAACAGAGATTTTTTTGAGTTCCTCTGCCATATCTGCCTTTGTGATTTTCGGAATAATCTGAACGAAAAGAACAACGCCGATTACACCGAAAAGGTAAGCTATTGCATAGCCAGCCGAAACAGCGTCCTCGTAGTGAGCGCCCATTTCGGCAACCGCCTCTTTTGAAGCGGAGAATGCCGGGGTTGAAGTCAACGCACCCGCAAACAAGCCGACCATAGTTGACTTGAAAGTTTCGTGGTCAACAGATGTGAGCTTGCCGCCGATGAGCACGCAAAGTGCACACACAAGCGAAGCGGAAGCAATAATCACAATTCCTAAAAGAACATAGGACTTAAAATTCTTTTTCATATTTCTGAAAAACTTTGGTCCTGCGATGAAGCCGACCGAAGTGACAAAGAAAATAAGTCCGAGATTTTCTATAATTTTAAGAGCTTCTTTGGTGAACGAAACTGCCTCATCGCCCACCATAAGCTGGTCATCAAGAACAGGGAACAAAAACGCACCGAACAGCAGGGCAACAATGAACACGCCTGCTGTGCCGAGATTTACTCCCTTAATGGTAATTCTGCCGAGAGTGTAGCCAACTGCCGCAATAGCCAGCACACTAAAGGTTAAAAACGCTACGCCCGTAACGGACACAATACCGAAATCCATAATTTCTCCTTATAATTAACAATATAGTATATCATCTAACGCACTCTATATAGTTGACAAACCGAATAAATAGGCTCTCCTCAAAACAAACAAGGAGAGCCTTGTTCAGTTAATACTTATTTGTTATTTACTTTGCGAGTATAGTCCGGGAGAAGCTTTGGTGAAACAGTTTCTGTTTCAATGCCTGCGTCCTTGATTTCTGCTTCAAAGCTGTCAACATGAGAAAGAGTGAGATCTGCAACATCAACGCTCTTTGACTTTTCGGAAGCGTGTTTACCTGCGTTTCTGCCGAATACGATAACATCAAGAAGTGAGTTGCCCATAAGTCGGTTTCTGCCGTGGATACCGCCGACAGCTTCACCGGCAACATAGAGGTTTTCAACCTCTGTCATACCGTCAGCCTTGATGTCAAGACCGCCGTTTTGATAGTGAAGGGTCGGATAAACGAGAATAGGCTCTTTGCGAATATCGATTCCGTACTTGCCGAACATTCTCATCATGGCAGGAATTCTCTTTTCGATTGTGCCCTCGCCACCCTTGAGTTCAATCATAGGGGTATCGAGCCAAACGCCCACGCCGTCATCTGTGTGAACACCGTTGCCGTTTGTTGAGCACTCACGAATGATAGAAGCCGCAGAAACATCACGGGTTTCAAGCGGGTGCATAAATACTTCGCCGTTTACATTGACAAGTTTTGCACCGAGAGAACGAACCTTTTCTGTTACGAGTGCACCGAAAATCTGTTCAGGATAAGCAGCACCCGTTGGGTGATACTGAAGTGTGTCGGCATAAAGAAGCTTTGCGCCTGCACGATAGCCGAGAACAAGGCCGTCGGCTGTTGCACCGTAGTGGTTTGAAGTTGGGAAGCCCTGATAGTGAAGTCTGCCTGCACCGCCTGTTGCGATGATGACAGTCTTTGCCTTTGCAATGAGGATTTCGTCTGTTTCCATATTAAGAAGAACAGCACCGGCAACCTTGCCCTCTGTGTCCTTGATAAGTTCAATAGCCGCCGTAAAGTCAACAACAGGAATTTGTCTGTTTTGAACTTCATCACGGAGAGTTCTCATAATTTCCGCACCCGAATAGTCCTTTGCGGCGTGCATTCTCTTGCGTGATGTACCGCCGCCGTGGGTGGTAATCATTGTGCCGTCAGGAGCTTTATCAAACTCAACGCCGAGGTCGTTAAGCCACTGAATAGCCTCGGGAGCATCGTTTACAAGTTTGTAAAGAAGTTCAGGCTTTGCGGCAAAGTGACCGCCGCCGAAAGCGTCGATATAGTGCTGTGCAGGGGAGTCGTTTTCCTTGTCGGCAGCCTGAATACCGCCCTCTGCCATCATTGTGTTTGCATCGCCGATACGGAGCTTTGTAACAATCATACAAGAAGCGCCGTTGTTGTCTGCCTCAATCGCAGCCGATGCACCTGCACCGCCGCCGCCGATGATGAGAACATCAACATCATAGTCAACCTTGTCAAGATTGATGTCCTTTGTGTTGATTCTGCTGTGAGCCTGAAGCAAATCCGCAAGCTCAAGAGGCACTTTTTCGCCCTTATTCGGACCGATTTGAAGTGTTGCAAATTGGTCTTGCTTATAGTCCGGGTGATAGGTTGCAAGGAGGGTGTCCTTTTCCTCCGCAGTCATACGGCGAGGTTCAAGTGCGGCATTTTCCGCTCTGTTTGCCGCAACCTTTTTCATAGATTCCTGCATTTCTTTGTTGTACATTTCGGTCGCCTCCTTACTTCTCAATCTCTCTGTTATTATAGAGTTCTTTCATTTCTTCAATCGGCTTTTGCATAAGATTTTGGAGAAGCTCCTCAAATGTGCCGTCCTTGATTTCCTGAACTCTGTTGGTCAAGTGCTTGCTTTCCGGAGCAAGATACTTGCCGTTGATTCTTCTTGCCAAAAGTGCAACCTGCGGATGAGAAATACCGGCAGGGCAACGAGATGAGCACACGCCGCACATAACGCAGTCGAAGCTCTCCTCTGCACACTTTTCAAACTCGCCACGCTGTGCATATGCAATGTACTGCATAACATTGAGCCCCTGTGTGCACGCATTTGTGCAGGCATTACAGCCTACGCAAGCGTAAATCTCGGGATAAAGTTGCATCATAATAGATTCGTTTGTGCTGATTTTTTCAATATCATAAGGCTCTTTTACAAGAGGGAAGAACGGCAAAGTTGCAATGTACATTCCGTCCTCAACCTGTGTTTGACAAGCAAGGCAAGCCTTTAAGTCCTTGTCGCCCGCAACTCTGTAGATTGTTGCGCAAGCACCGCAAAAGCCGTTGCGACAGCCACAGCCTCTTTTGAGCTGATAGCCGGCATATTCCATTGCTTTCATTATTGTCAAATTTGACGGCACAGAATATTTCTTGCCGAACAAATATATATTAACCATATTATTTCCCATAATCCAATATCCTCCCAATTTTAGTATTCATCAGGCAATTCATCAAGTTGGTCACAGCGGAACACAGGACCGTCCTTGCAAACATACTTGTCGCCGATGTTGCATCTGCCACACTTGCCTACACCGCACTTCATACGAAGTTCCATTGTGGTATAAACCTGTGTTTTTTCAAAACCGAGTTCAATAAGTCCCTGAAGGGTAAACTTAATCATAATCGGCGGACCGCAGATGACGCAGGTCTTGTTTGTGTCGAAGCCGAGTTCCTTGACATAATTCGGAACAAAGCCCACATGACCGTCCCAGCCCTCTTGCTCACGGTCGATGGTGAGGTAAACATTGATACCGTCCTCTTTGCACCACTCGTCAATGATTTCCTTGTAGTCAACAAGGTCATCCATACTGCGTGAGCCGTAAACAATATCAATTGAGCCGTATTTATCTCTGTTATCTCTACAATAGTTGATTACCGAGCGGAGCGGTGCAAGACCGATACCGCCGGCGATAAAGAGCAAATCTTTGCCTGCAAATTCCGTATCAACAGGGAAGCCGTTGCCGTACGGACCACGGATTGCGATTTCCTGACCGACATCCATCATATGGAGCCAAGATGTGAGGCAACCGCATTTTTTGATACTGAATTCCATAAATTCTTCGTTTGTAGGTGAAGATGTGATTGAGAACATACCCTCGCCTGCACCCGGAATAGAAAGCATTGCGCACTGACCCGGAATGTGTTCAAACACTTTTCCGCCCTCAAGTGCGTTCACTCTGAAGGTTTTTACATCGGGTGTGTCCTGACGAATCTCTGTAACAACACCGATGTGAGGAATTAAAGTTTCACTGTTCATTATGCTTCAACCTCCAATGCTTTTTCTACCTTAACGATATTCATCGAAATAGGGCACTTGGCAATACATCTGCCGCAACCTACGCAACCGAAAATACCGTCGTTGTTATCCGGATAATACACAAGTTTGTGCATAAATCTTTGACGGAAACGCTCAAGCTGTGATGTTCTCGGATTGCCGTGAGCCATTTTTGTAAAATCGCTGTACATACAGCTGTCCCAACATCTGAACTTCTTTACTCCGTTGCCGGTGTCGAATTCTCTGATGTCGTAGCACTGACAGGTTGGACACACAAAGGTGCAAGTTCCGCAACCGATACAGCTCTCGGAAAGTCCTGCCCATTTTTCATTTTTAAAATGAGCCAAAAGGTCGCTTTGCTTCATACCCTCAAACGATGTGTTTGCAAGCGGAAGCTTTGACATAACCGTTTTAACCGCACTTTTAACTTCTTCAACAGGAGCAGTGTCCGCATCTTCAAGCACAGTGCCTAATTTTGCAATAAGAGCCTCGCCCTTTTCGGTTTTGGCATCCATATAAAGAGTGTCGCCGTGCTTCCAAGCGGTGATGTCGCCGTTCGGGTCGGAAGCGTCAATGCCGAAAGCGTTGCAGAAGCAAGTTTCTTCAGGGCGGTTGCACGCAAGTGAAATAATTGTTGCGTGACTTCTTCTGTTCTTATAATATGTATCAATCGGGTCAACAAGGAACACTCTGTCGAGAATGTCAAACGCTCTGACATCGCATCCTCTTACGCCGAATACCACAAAATCCTCGCACTCTTTACGAGTGTCCTTGATTTCGAGCTTCAAGCCGTTCATACGAATGTCGTACAAATTCTCGGTCTGCGGGAAGAAGAAATCCTTTGCAGAACGGTTTGTGTTGTACTTTTCGGTAAGTGTCATACCGTCCTCGTACTTTGCAAACTCTGCAATGTCGCCCTTGTCGGTCGGGATATAGAGTGCCTCGTTTTCTGCGATAGCCTTAAAAAGAGAGTCGATTTGTGACATAGAAATCTTTTTCATTACTTTTGTCCTCCTCTCTCATAAACAACGCTCGGCTCGCAATCGTCAAAATCAAAGTTAACAAGCGGATAACGGCTGTCTGCGTCCTCGCCTGCCTGATACTCACCGTAAAGTTCGTTGGCATCCTTGATGAATTTGCGATTGAGAAGATGAAGCGGAATATTTTGAGGGCAAACTCTTGAACATTCGCCGCAATCGGTACATCTGCCGGCAACATGGAATGCACGGATAATGTGGAAATTGCTCTCCTCAAAACTTGTTTGAGCCGCCTTTTGAGCAACGCCGGAATTGTCGTTGTCAAACACGCACTTTTCGCATGTGCAGGCAGGGCAAACATTTCTGCAAGCGTTACATCTGATACACTTTGAAAGTTCGTTTTGCCAGAATTCAAAGCGCTCGTCAGGTGTCATAGCCTCAAGTTCGGCAACCTGGTCAAAGCGGTTAGAATCGAGAACTTCGCCGTTTTCGCCGATAAGTTCATCATAAATTACGATTTTCTTGCTCTTGCAGGAAAGGCAACGCTCTGCCATAACCTCAAACTTCTTGAAAGTCTTTTTGTCACCGTAAATTGTTTCAACAACGATTGAATCACCAGCTTCCGTAATATCCGAAATACCGCTGAGTCCCGTTGCTTTAATCTTGTTTATATCGGTCTTGCCAAAACATTCAATGCCGACAATGTAGACTTTTTCACGGTCTACTCTATGCTCCTTGATGAGCTGTTGGAGGCTGTAAGAATCGCAAGGTTTTACAAAAATTGCGATTTTACCCTCGCCTTTTCTTGTTTGCTTTACAAGATATTTTGAAAGGTTAGCACCCGAAAATGTGTTGTAAACAAATTCACGGTCAACCTCGTCTGCCGAAGTGAACACGCCCGGAGTGAGGTCGTACTTAAATTCGCCGACTTTCCAGCCGAGAACACGGTCAACAGTACCGTTTTGGAGGAGTTCCTTTGCTTTTGCAATTATTTGTTCTTGCATCTCAAATCCTCCAATCTCTTATTTTCGCCAAGCTCATAGATAGTTTCCACAAAGCTGTTCATAGTTTCCGCAAACTTTTGACCCTCTGCGGCGGATACCCATTCAACACGGGTTCTGCCCTTTTCGATGCCGAGATAATCAAGCATTGAGAAAAGGAGAGTCATTCTGCGTCGTGCATAATAGTTACCTGTTGTGTAATGGCAGTCACCCGGGTGACAACCGCACATAATTACACCGTCTGCGCCTCTTTGGAACGCACGGAGAATAAACATAGGGTTTACTCTGCATGAGCAAGGCACACGGATGATTTTTACATCGGCAGGATAGTTAAGTCTGTTTGTACCTGCCAAGTCAGCCCCTGCATATGAGCACCAGTTACAGCAGAAGGCTACAATTTTTGGCTTGAATTCATTATTCTCTATTTGCATATTGCATCTACCTCCGCCATAATTTGCTTGTTAGAAAATCCGTTGAGGTCCATTGCGCCTGACGGACAAGCAACCGTACAAGCACCGCAACCCTGACAAACAGCCGGATTTACGCTTGCAACTCGTCTGATTTGAGTTGTTCTGTCAGGCATACGGAATTCTTTTTCATGATATGTAATTGCGCCGTAAGGGCAAACCTTTTCGCAAGATGAACAGCCGTTGCACATCATCTCGTCACTGTGGGCAACACAAGGGTTGCAAGTGAGTTTATCTTTTACAAGAAGTCCGATAACCTTTGCCGCACAAGCCGAAGCCTGCGATACGGTTTCGGGAATATCCTTTGGACCTTGGCACATACCCGAAAGGAACACACCTGCTGTAGGTGATTCTACGGGACGGAGTTTTGGGTGAGCCTCTGTGAAGAAATCGTTTGTATCCATTGAAGCCGTAAGCATTGTTGCAAGAGGTCTTGCGCTCTTTGACGGTTCAATAGCCGCCGCAAGAACAACCATATCCGCATCAATGTGAAGCTGTTTGTTATTGAGCAAATCAGAAGCCTGAACCTTGAGCTTTTTGCCGTCCGGTACAACCTTGCCAACCATACCTTTTACATAGTGAACACCGTATTCTTCAACCGCTCTGCGATAAAATTCGTCAAAATTCTTGCCCGGAGTACGAACATCGATGTAGAACACATAAACATCAGTGTCAGGATATTTTTCACGGGTGAGCATTGCGTGCTTTGCGGTGTACATACAGCAAACCTTTGAGCAATACGGCTTGCCCTTGGGGTCTGTTTCGGCACAACGGGAGCCGACGCACTGAACAAATACGATAGTATGCGGATGCTCATGGTCGGACGGACGGAGAAGTGTGCCGTTTGTAGGACCTGCCGCATTCATAAGTCTTTCGTATTCAAGAGAAGTTACAACATCAGGCGACTGATTGTATGCAAACTCGTCAAACTTATCAACCTTAATCGGTTCAAAGCCTGTTGCAACAACGATTGCACCGTACTGTGCGTCAACAAATTCGTCCTTTGCATCATAGTTGATAGCCTTTGCCTCACAAACTGTTGAGCAAAGTCCGCACTTGCCGGTTTTCATCTTGATACAATAATTAGGATCGATAGTTGCAACCTTCGGTACAGCCTGTGCAAACGGAATATAGATTGCACTGCGGTTATCCATACCGAGATTAAACTCGTTAGGCACTTTCTTCATAGGGCATTTTTCGGTGCAAAGTCCGCAACCTGTGCAAATGTCCTCATTTACAAATCTTGCCTTACGCTTAATCTTAACATTGAAGTTGCCGACGAAGCCTTTGACTTCTTCAACCTCGCTGTAAGAATAAATCTTGATTTTTTCCTGCTGTGCCGCCTCAACCATTTTTGGGGTCAAGATACAAGCCGCACAGTCGAGAGTCGGGAAAGTCTTGTCTATCTGTGCCATTTTGCCGCCGATAGTAGGTGACTTTTCAACAATATCAACTTCAAAGCCTGCCTCGGCAATGTCAAGTGCGGTTTGAATACCCGCAATACCGCCACCGATGACAAGTGCACGCTTTGTAACAGGGCTTTCGCCTGCAACAAGCGGAGTGTTGAGCTGAACCTTTGCAATAGCGGTTCTGCCCAAGATAACAGCCTTTTCGGTTGCCGTTGCCATATCTTTGTGAATCCACGAGCACTGCTCACGAATGTTTGCAATCTCAACCATATACGGATTAAGACCAACCGAAGCAGCAGCCTTGCGGAATGTATTTTCGTGCATACGAGGTGAGCAAGAGCAGATTACAACGCCTGTAAGGTTATATTCCTTGATAGCGTCCTTAACCATATTTTGTCCTGCCTCGGAGCACATATATTGATAATCGGTGGAGTAAACTACGCCCGGCTCGTTCTTCAAAGTTTCTGCAACCTTATGAACATCAACCGTACCGGCGATATTGCTACCGCACCAACAAACGAATACGCCTATTCTGTGCATATTTTTCTACTCCTCCCTGCTTATTTCCAATACTTTCTCATTACAGACACGATAGCCTGCTGAGGTAAATCTTCATCCCACATTTCGGGAATGTCCTGCGGGTGCAAATGTTCCTCGCCCTGACGGCGAATCTTGGCAACTCTTACAGCCTCAACAAATCTTACCGGCTCAACGCCTCTTGGGCAACGCTCCAAGCAAGCAAGGCACGAAAGGCAGGTGTACAGTGATTCGCTCTCCAAAAGCGGTTCGATGTTGCCGTTTGCCACCATAGACACAAACTGATGCGGATGATATTCCATATTATCATAAGAAGGACAGGTTGCCGAGCATTTGCCGCAGCCCATACATTTGAGCGGATTGATACCTGCCGAACGGATAACCTGCTCTTTGAGATAATTATTTTCCATTGCAAGCCCTCCTTATTCGCCAATCAAACCGAGTGCCTCTGCAAGCACCTCTGTGAAGTACTTAACAGGCACATCGTAATCCGTTGCGTTCTTGTTGAGATTATACATACAAAGCGGACAAGCGGTGATAACCATCTCCGCACCGTTTTTAACTGCATTTTCAAGCACTGCGTTGCCGTTTGCCTTTGCAATTTCCTTGTTTTCAAGGGTGGTGTAACCGCCGCAGCATTCGTTGCGCATTGAATATACAACGGGTGTTGCACCGAGAGCCTTAATCAAATCCTCCATAATTGTAGGATTTTCAGGGTCGTCCATCTGCATAACTCTGCTTGGACGAAGAAGCAAGCAACCGTAATATGCCGCAATCTTTTTGCCCTTGAGCGGATTTTTTACCGCTGACTTGACATTGTCAAAACCTACCTTGTCACGCAAAACTTCAAGATAGTGAATGACATTTGTTTCGCCTCTGTAAGGCTCGTCAAGCTTCATATATCTTGCAACCTTGTCTGCGATTTCTTCATCGAGCATATCATTGTTTACCTGCTTGATTACATTGTGGCAGGCGGAGCACATAGTTACAAGGTCGTGACCGAGTTCTTTTGATTTATTGAGCGCACGAACGGAAGAAAGCTTTGTTGCAATCTCGTCCCTTGCCATAGGATAAACACCGCCGCAGCACTGCCAATCAGGGAGTTCCTCAAGTGTAACACCGAGAGCCTCCGCCGACATTCTTGCGTATTTATCCAAATCCTGCGCCTTTGTTTTCAAGGTGCATCCCGGATAATAACTGAAAGTCATTATTCTATTCTCCTTTATCCTAAATCCAAAATTCTAATTTTTACCGAAATCAAACCATCTGTTCCGGATGGAAAACTTCGTCAAATCTTTCTTCTGTGAGGAAGCCGAGCTGAACGCAAGCCTCCTTGAGAGAAATGTTGTTCTTGTATGCGAGCTTTGCAGTCTTTGCCGCATTTTCATAGCCGATATACGGGTTGAGAGCAGTAACAAGCATAAGAGAGTTGTGGAGGTTTGAAGCCATCTTATCCTCGTTTGCTGTGATGCCAACCGCACAGTTGTCGTTGAATGAAATCATTACTTCCGAAAGAAGTCTTACAGACTGTGTGAAATTGTAAATAATTACAGGCATAAATACATTGAGTTCGAAGTTGCCCTGTGAAGCAGCCATACCGATTGCTGTGTCGTTGCCGATAACCTGAACCGCAACCATTGTTACAGCCTCGCACTGTGTTGGGTTAACCTTGCCCGGCATAATTGATGAGCCCGGCTCATTTTCCGGGATTTTGATTTCGCCAAGACCAAGACGAGGACCGGAAGCAAGCCAACGAACATCGTTTGCAATCTTCATAAGGTCAGCCGCAAGAGCCTTGAGTGCGCCGTGAGCAAACACGATTTCGTCCTTTGAAGTGAGAGCGTGGAACTTGTTTGGTGCTGTGATGAAGTGCTTGCCTGTGATTTCTGTTACAGCCTCTGCTACCTTAACATCAAAGTCCTTTGGTGCGTTAAGACCTGTTCCTACCGCTGTTCCGCCGAGTGCCAATTCCTTAAGTTCAGGAAGTGCGATTTCGAGAAGTCGTCTGTCTTTTTCAAGAGAAGATCTCCAACCGCTGATTTCCTGTGAGAAAGTGATAGGAGTTGCGTCCTGAAGGTGAGTTCTGCCCGACTTTACGACGCCCTGATGCTTTTCTTCAAGCATTTTGAATGTTGCAATGAGCTTGTCAAGAGCAGGGAAAACTTTGTCCTCGATTCCAAGAACAGCCGCAATGCTCATAGCTGTTGGGAATGTATCGTTTGATGACTGTGACATATTGATGTCGTCATTCGGGTGAAGAATCTTTTTGCCTGCAATCTCGTTACCTCTGTTTGCAATAACCTCATTTGCGTTCATATTTGACTGTGTGCCCGAACCTGTCTGCCAAACAACAAGCGGGAAGTGCTCGTTGAGTGAACCGCTCATAACTTCGTCACAAGCCTGTGAAATAGCAGAAAGTTTTTCGTCTGTCATTTTTTCAGGCTTAAGCTGATTGTTTGCAATAGCAGCAGCCTTTTTGAGTACGCCGAATGCGTGAGTAATTTCTCTTGGCATAACTTCGATGCCAACGCCAATCTTGAAGTTTTCGTGGCTACGCTCTGTTTGTGCAGCCCAATACTTGTCTGCAGGTACTTTAACCTCGCCCATTGAGTCGTGTTCAATACGATATTCCATAATCTTTACCTCCTGATATCCGGTTGGGTTTAATTTTTTTCTACTATATTATATATTTCTGTTATTCTAATATCAAGGGCAAATTGTTAAAAAAATAACAATTTTGACATTTTCAGATACTTCTACAAAAAAGCAATCGTTAAAACTTTATTTTTCGTAATTTTGCCTGTTGAATGATAAAAACCTGCACAACTTTGCTCAAATCTTTTACAAATTGTTAAAACCCGTGCCAAACGGAGCAATCACATCCAACCCACACGCCCCCGATGTACAAAAAAATTGCCTCCCCGTAATAACACAGGAAGGCATATATACAATAGACGGGAGGGGATTCCAATCTTATTGTGCTGATTTACATATTGATTCCGTCGTATGATTCCTTGAGGATATTATACGAATTGCGGAGCTTTTCAATTTCCTCTTCTGTAAGGTTGAGAGGGAGGATTTTTCTGACACCGTTGCGGTTAACATAAGCAGGCAAGCCGAGATAAACATCACGCATACCGTACTCGCCGTTAAGTCTTGAAGAAACAGTGATTACGCTGTTTTCGTCACCGAAAATCGCCTTTGTAATTCTGACAAGGCTCATACCGATACCGTAATAAGTTGCGCCTTTGAGCTTGATAACTTCTGCGCCGGAATTCTTAACTTTTTCGATAATATCTTCAATATCTTCACGCTTATAATCGTTAGCAAATCTCTCATCATTGAAGAATTCTTCAACATTTTTGGTAGAAAGATTGAGCTGGCTGAAAGGAACGAACTCGCTGTCGCCGTGCTCGCCGATAACATAGCCGTGAACCGAATGAGGGTCAGCCTGAAAATAATCGCCGATGAGATAACGAAGTCGTGCTGTGTCAAGGGTTGTGCCCGAGCCGATAACTCTGTTTGCCGGGAATCCCGAAAGCTCATAGGTCACTCTTGTCATTACATCAACAGGGTTTGAAGCAACAAGGAAAATGCCGTTGAAACCCGATGCAACGATTTTTGAAATAAACGATTTGAAGATTTTTACATTTTTATTAAGCTGGTCAAAGCGGGTTTCGCCCGGTTTTCTTGAACCTGCCGAAGCTGTGATTACAACGAGGTCAGCATACGCACAGTCTTCAAATGAGCCTGCACGAATTTTCATATGAGAGCTTGAAAAGCACAAGCCATGATTAAGGTCCATAGCTTCACCTTTTGCCTTGTCCTCGTTAATATCAATAAGAATTAACTCATTGCACAAATCGGAATTAAGAAGAGCATAAGCATAGCTCATACCTACCATGCCGCATCCGACAAGTGCTACTCTTCTGTTTGCCATAACTATCTTACCTCCTAAACATTGTTAAATATATAACAATTCGATTTGATTAGATTTTATATCAATAGCGATAAATTGTCAATAATTTAACAACTTTTGATACAAATTTCTCTTTTTGCAACAAAAACCACGCCGAATGAGAGCCGTATTTTGTTTACTAATAAAAAAATCACCTGCTGTGAGCGTGCTTTGGGGCACACTCACAGCAGGTATTTTAATTTAATTTTATTATAATTGTTCCGCAATAATGTGGATGAGTTCTCTTGTTTTATCCCATCCGAGACATGGGTCGGTGATTGATTTGCCGTAAACACCGTCCTCAACCTTTTGGTTGCCGTCCTCAAGATATGATTCAATCATAAAGCCCTTGACCATCTTCTTGATGTCGTTGCTGTGGCGCATAGAATGAAGCACCTCGTTTGCAATACGAACCTGCTCAAGATACTTTTTGCCCGAGTTGGAATGGTTTGTGTCAATAATAACAGCAGGATTTTTGAAACCGCCGTTGCAATATTGAGTGCAAAGGTTCATCAAATCCTCGTAGTGATAGTTGACATGGTTGATGCCGTGCTTGTCCACGCTTCCACGAAGAATGACATGAGCCATATCGTTGCCGGCAGATTCAACTTCCCAGCCTCTGTACAAGAACATATGTCCCGACTGAGCAGCCTTGATTGCGTTGAGCATAACGGAAATGTCGCCTGATGTCGGATTTTTCATTCCGACAGGGATATTGAGAGCAGAGGAGACAAGTCTGTGTTCCTGATTTTCGACACTTCTTGCACCAACCGCAACATATGAAAGAAGGTCTGACAAATATCTGTGATTTTCAGGGTAGAGCATTTCGTCTGCGCAGGTAAGACCTGTTTGCTCGATAGCGTCCTTGTGGAGCTGTCTAACCTCGATGATACCCTCGAGCATATCGGGTTTCTTTTCAGGGTCAGGCTGATGAAGCATACCCTTGTAGCCCTCGCCTGTTGTGCGAGGCTTGCCTGTGTAAATTCTCGGAATGATGAGAATTTTGTCCTCAACTTCTTTTTGAACCTCGGCAAGTCTGTGGATATATTCAAGAACAGGCTCCGGCTTGTCGGCAGAGCAAGGACCGATGACAAGAACGAGCTTGTCGCTTTCACCCTTAAAGACTTTTTCGATTTCCTTATCTCTGATTTCTTTTTTTGCGGTAGCCTCTTCCGAAAGCGGATACTGTGCCTTGATATCCTTCGGTACAGGTAGCTTTCTGATGAACTTTGTGTTTTTCATATTATCCATACTTTTCACCTCTCAAAACTTCTATAGTTTGTTATAATAGTAATATTATATTATCACCGATTATATCATCCGTCAACAAATAGAATAAATTTTAATTACAGTTAAAAAATCAAGTAATTTCATTTATCCTTTTCAACATTTCCACTTAAAATATGGAAACGCACAATCGGTTTATAATGTTGACATTTTTATATTAAATTGTTATACTAAAAGAGAATAAAAATTTGAAGTATTATGACGAAAAAGGTGATACTATGGAAAAAAACAGAGTTACTCTGAAAATTTACGGCAATTCATACACCATCTTGACAGAAGATGACACAGAATATGTAGAACAGCTCGGTGAGCTCATCAACAAGGAGATGCACAACATTTCCAACGAATCGCCAAATCTTTCGCAAACACAGTGCGCCGTGCTTGTTGCACTTGACCAAGCAGACGCTTGCAAAAAGGCAAACAGCGAAGCAGTCAACCTGCGTGTTCAAATCAAGGATTATATCGAGGATGCCGCAAGAGCAAAGCTTGAGGTTGATGTTGCAAGACGAGAGATTGAAAGACTCAACAGAGAACTTTCCGCACTTCGAAGCAAAAACGCAAGCGAAGGCAAATAAACCATATACTACGATTAATGGACGCAGTGTGTGTCCATTAATTTTTTTGAAAGACGAACAAAGATATGAACAATAAACCGGAAATTTTAGCACCTGCAGGAAGTATGGAAAGTTTGATTGCTGCCGTTAGGTGCGGAGCAAATGCCGTTTATCTCGGCACAAAAGGAATAAACGCAAGGCGAGGCGCAACGAACTTCACCTTTGAGGAACTGAAGCAGGCGGTGGAATACTGCCACGCAAGAGATGTCAAGATTTACCTTGCGCTCAACATCCTCATTTCTGACAGCGAGAGGGAGCTTGCATACAAAACCGTTGAAGCAGGATTGTCGCTTGGAGTTGACGCCTTCATCATCCAAGACCTCGGACTTGCAAAAATCATACACAGCCATTTTCCGACAGCAAGAATGCACGCTTCAACCCAGTGCAGTGTCAATTCACCGGAGGGGTTCAAGGCGCTTGAAAAAATGGGCTTTGTTCGTGCTGTTTTGCCAAGAGAAATGAGCCTTGACGAAATCAAGGAAATTCGACAGGCAACAGATATGGAGCTTGAAATGTTTGTGCACGGCGCACTTTGTATGTGCGTGAGCGGTCAATGCTATTTATCGGCAATGCTCGGCGGTCGCTCGGGCAACCGTGGACTTTGTGCACAACCTTGCAGGCTCGGTTTCAGCGCCGATGCAAGCAGAAGCTGTGACTTGTCGCTAAAAGATTTGAGCCTAATCGGCAACATAAACGAAATTGCACAGGCAGGAGTTGTCAGCCTGAAAATCGAGGGCAGAATGAAGCGTCCCGAATATGTTGCGGCGGCTGTCACCTCGTGCAAAAAGGCGATTGACGGCGAATATTCCGCCTCTGACGAAAACACGCTGAAATCTGTATTTTCCCGAACAGGATTTACCGACGGATATTTTACAGGCAAACGCAAGGATATGTTCGGCACCCGTCAAAAAGAGGATGTTGTGGCGGCAAAGGATGTGCTCAAGGAATTGTCGCACCTCTACGATAACGAAAATCCGCTTGTGCCGATTGACATTGAGTTCATCTGCAAAGCGAACCGCAAAGCAGAACTGACGGCAAGGGCACTCGGAAAAGCCGTAACCGTGACGGGCACCGTACCCGAAAAGGCAATCAACAAGCCGATGACCGAAGAATCCGTTAAAACAAGGCTTGCAAAATTCGGTAACACTCAATTCTATTTGAAAAATATAAAAATCGACCTTGACGACGGATTGATTTTGCTGGCAAGCGTAATCAATTCAATGCGCAGGGAAGCGGTTGAAATGCTTGACAAAGTTGAAATTCAGCCGTTTACACAAATGCCGTACAAAGCCGAAAAGTACAAAGAAAAGGACTGCACACCGTACTACACAGCAAGATTTTTGAATCCCGACAGCATCCCGGACAAGCATCCGTTCAAGAGGATTTTCATCCCGATTTGGAGCAGTGACGAGGATTTTGTGGACAACCGTGCAGGAGTTGAAGTGCCGAGAGGGCTTTTCGGTATGGAAGAAAAGCTCACCAAAAGGCTTGAACACCTGAAAAAAATCGGTGTCAGAAAAGCGCTTTGCTCAAACCTCGGCGCATATTCGCTTGCACAAAAAATGGGATTTGAGGTATACGGCGACTTTGGATTGAACATATTTAACAGTGAGAGCGCACAGCTTTTCAACTCTCCGATTTTGTCATTTGAGGCAACTCTTGAACAGACAAACCGAATCGGCGCAAAGGACACGGGAATTATCGGCTACGGATATTTACCGCTTATGCTGACACGAAACTGCCCGATTAAAAATCACCTCGGCTGTTCCCGTTGCACAGGAAAGCTCACCGACCGCAAGGGATTTGAGTTCAAGGTGAAGTGTTCGCCTTATCCGTGCGTTGAGGTGCTCAACCCTGTTCCTGTTTATATGGGCGACAGGCAAAAGGAAATCAAGACCGACTTCATCCATTTTTACTTCACTGACGAGAGCAAAAATCAGGTTGAGCAAATCATCAATTTGTTCAAAACAGGCGGTCAATTTGACGGCAAATACACACGAGGCTTGACATACAGAGGGGTAGAATAATGATAATTTTGGCATCACAAAGCCCGAGAAGGCAGGAGCTGTTGAAGCTCATAACAAACGATTTTGAAATAAAGGTCAGCAATGTTGACGAAACTTTGCCAAGCGGAATTTCTCCGAAAGACGCTGTTTTGTATCTGTCAAAAATCAAGGCAGAGCCGTTCAAAAACGACAGCGACATCATCATCGGTGCAGACACGGTTGTTGCACTTGACGGCAAAATCCTCGGCAAACCGAAGAATGACGAAAACGCAAGGGAAATGCTCAAATTTTTATCGGGCAAGGCTCACAGCGTATTCACGGGAGTGACCTTAATCAAGGGCGACATCACAAGGAGTTTTTCCGTTGAAACAAAGGTGAAATTCTTTGATTTGACCGATGAAGAAATAGACGAATACATCAAAACAGGAGAGCCTGCTGACAAGGCGGGAGCGTACGGAATTCAAGGCTACGGCTCACTGCTTGTCGAAAAAATTGACGGCGACTACTTCAATGTTGTCGGACTTCCCGTAAGCAAACTTGCAAGGGAGCTTTTAGCAATAAAATAACAAACTTTTATATGTAGAAACAGCAGATTTATTGTTGAAATTTCTACATTTTTATGTTATAGTATAAATAAATATTGTGCCCTAATACCGACACAAAACAGAAAGGAGACGTATTATGGCGGCGGATTTACATTGTCATACAAAGCTGAGCGACGGCTCTGTTGGCATTGAAGATTTAATAGTTATCGCACAAAAAAGCGGAATTGATACAATAGCCATCACCGACCACGACTGCCTTGCAGGTGTCGTCAGAGGTCAGGTCATCGGCAAAAGATACGGCATAAACATTGTGTCGGGCGTTGAAATCAGCGCTTTTGATGAAATTGCAGGCAAGAAAGTTCACATCATATCATACCTCGCAGACGCACCGGACAGACTTGAGCGAATTTGCAAAAAGACTTCTGTTGCACGAAAGAGAGCAGGTCAAATTATGATGCTTAAAGTTGCGGCAAGATTTCCTGTTACAAGCGAATTCATCATCAGCCACGCAAGCGGTTCAACCAACCTTTACAAGCAACACATTATGCACGCACTTATGGATGCAGGCTACACAGACGAGATTTTTGGAGATTTGTACTATCAACTGTTCGACACAGGCAGTGAAAACAATGTTCTCGCTCCTACAAAGTACCCATCCGTAAAAGAAGTTATTGATGAAATTCACGGTGCGGGCGGTATCGCTGTTCTTGCTCATCCGGGCAAGTTCAACAACCGTGACGAAATCGAGGATTATGTTGAGCTTGGACTTGACGGCGTTGAGGTTTGGTCACCTGAAAACAGTGACGAATTGACAGAAGAGCTCATCGCACTTTGCAAGAAGAAAAAGCTTTTGCAAACAGGCGGTTCGGACTTCCACGGAACATACGGCAGACAATCGGTTACGGTTGGCGCATATTCAACTCCGCAGGAGCACCTCGACAAACTTATGAGCTACAAATCACGCAAAAGGAGTGCGGCTCGCCGTGCCGAGAAAAAGGCAGCAGCCGAGAAAGCGGCGCTTGAAGCAGAACAAAACAAATAAAAACAAACGCAATGAATTTTAAAATCAAAGTTCACTGCGTTTTTTGTTTGTATCAATGCCAAGGATATTCCTTGGTTTTTTATTTTATTTGCGAAGAATTGCATAATCCTTTGCGTTGATTACACCGTCGGAATTAACATCAAACTTGCGATTTTCATCGGTCAACTCTTCGTGATAAACATTTGCAAACGGCTCTCTTGAAGTTTTGCCGCATCTTGAGCAATCGAGCACGACATCACTGCCGTCAACATTGCTCGGCACAAAATCGTGACCAAGCGGAGAAATGTTCTCCTTGTACGAATCACCGCAGGCAATGCAGGTGTAAACATTATAGCCAAACTCCTCGCAAGTCGGCTCAACGGTTGAAGAAAGTTCGTACTTGTGCTGACTGCAAACAAATTCGGCAACAACATCAAACTTGCCGTTTTCGGT
Source organism: Eubacterium coprostanoligenes (assembly GCF_900167205.1). Lineage (GTDB taxonomy): Bacteria > Bacillota > Clostridia > Oscillospirales > Acutalibacteraceae > Eubacterium_R > Eubacterium_R coprostanoligenes. Next base: position 9,267 of record NZ_FUWW01000001.1, on the reverse strand, counting down.
CAAAGTTGAACCGTCATAATCACGGGCAAGTCGAAAACGAGCGCCAAGATAATATCTCTTACCGGCTTTGAGATTGTACGAAAACTTGAAATTCAAGCCTCCGCCGTTCCAATCGTCATCATAAATCAAAGCGGTTCTTCTCAAATCGCCGTAGTTGTCGGAATAAACATAATTTTCTGCATCAAACAAAAATCCCACCGTGTTCTTTTTGCCTGTTGAATAAAAGGTCAATTTGCCGTCTGTAAGCGGAACAAACGACCAAAGCTGAAGTTCATCCGACTTTGTGATGTGGGCAGTTGTGCTCATAGAATCCATAGGCGAATCAAACATAATATTGTTCCTGAAGCAATATGCCTGTGCCGCACTTTTGGTTGAGCAATGGGCAACGAAGCCCTGCGGGGTTTCCATCCGGTCATTAAAACCAAAAGCATAATCGCCCACGGTTTCAACGCTGTCGGGCACGGTTAATTCAAGCAACTTGTTGCATCCCGCAAAAGATGCCTCGCCGATAGATTTTACACTGCTTGGCAATTCAACGGTTTGGGTGTACTTGAACTGTGCAAAGGAATAACTGCCGACAGAAGTTATGCCATCACTAATCACAATATGCTTTGTTTCATCTCGGTAAACATTCCAAGGGCGTGATTTAAGGTCATTTTCCTTATAATCCAAAATGTCGCCACTGCCTTTGACGGTCAAGGTTGCACTTTCAGGCTCGTAATTGAACGACACAGTGCCTGCAACCGCCGTGAGACTTATGCTTAAAACTCCGGAAATAATCAAAGCAACGGCTGTAATTAAACATATCAGTCTTTTATTTTTCATAAATTCACATCCGCAATTTCACAAAAAATTCTGTACATTAACAATAATGCCTGCAACGATTATACTCATTGCAGGCATAAAAATCAAGACTTTTTCTTCAATTTTTGATTAATAATCATTAACAATAATGGCAAAGTCCTTTGCATTTACAACATCGTCATTGTTTAAATCCGCCTCGGCATTATAGTTCGGGTCGCCTTTGAAGCAATTATATGTGTCGTTAAAGTTGAAGTGCAAGGTCTTTTTGTCACACTTTGTACACCTGATGTCAATATCTCCGTTTTCGGTATTGATATTTTTGATAATGTTGTGGTCATCTGCCCAAACAATATAGACATCCATATCGGCTGTGACATTTGAGAAATCTTCCGACCACGAAACAAACTTTTTGCAAGATGATGCTTCAGGAACGGCAGGTGCGGTTGCACTCTTGCCTGTTTCAACAAGCTGATAGCCTAATCTTACGCTCTTTGTTTCGTCAAGATAGAAGTTGACCTGATACATATTTCTGTTGACAATCGTGTTGACCGTCATCAAATCGCACTTGTCGTTGCCGGTATTATATTTGTAGGTGAAGCCGTCTTTGACCTCGTTGTTGGCATTGACGAGTTTGCCCGAAATATTGATGAGTTCATCTGTTACAAACGCACCGTTTGAATATGCAAGGATTGTATCCTCGCCCTCTTCGGTTTGAATAACGGTGTCGAGTGTGGTAGAGATAACTCTGGATGAATCGGCAAAAGTCTTTGGAACAGTAATTTTGTTATCGCTGACCTTTGCAGGAAGTTCAATCCACTGATTTCCGATTGCTTCCGTTGCAATGTTTTGAAGAGCGGTATTTGCCGAAAGGTCAAGTTCCGCAATGTGGTTGCTTGAACAACGAAGCTGAACAAGTTTTGTGTTGTTGCTCAAATCAAGTTCGCTAAGCTCATTTTGGAACACATTGAGTTTTGTGAGTTCCTTATTCTTGCTCAAATCAAGGGTAGCAATTTTATTTATATTAGCCTTTAAATCGCTAAGCTGTGGACAACCCGAAACATCGAGCGATGTAATGTTGTTCTCGGAGCAATCAAAAACTGTCAAATTAGGGAGCGAACCTATTGTGATTGTTTTAAGATTGTTGCCTGAAGCTCTTACTGTATTGAGTTTTTGGTTTTTGCTGATGTTGAGCGAAGTTAAGCCAAGGTCGGCACAATAGAGTTTTTCAAGATTATAGAACTTGTCAATACCGTCAAGGTTTGAAACCTGTTCGTTCTCTATGAAAGCATCCAGCCACATACTCTTTACACTGCTGATTTCCGAAACAGACAAATAGCCGTTGCCGTCCAAATCGCATTCGTCTGTGATATACCCACGAAACGCATTGTCGGGAAAGTTCTGCTCATTGATGGCAACCAAATCCTCGGCAAACGCCACACTGCCCATTGAAAGGCAGGTGGCTAATGTGAGTAATGCCAGAACAGAGGCTATACCTTTTTTAATATATAATTTTATCATAATTTAGCATACCTCTTATCTTTTATTTTCTACTGATTTGAACAGGAATCTTTGCTTGTACCTTTGTGCCGTCGGCATTTGTTACGGTACAGGTAATGTTTGTGTTGTTGGTTGCCTTGGCTCTGCCTGCAATTGTGAGGTCAACCTTGCCGGTTGAATCAATTGAGATGTACTCGGAACTTGTTGATGTCCACTCAACATTGGTAGGCTCTGCACATCCAACATCATCGGTCTTGTATTCAAGAGTGAATGGGCTGAAATCTCTGTATCCGAGTGAATAGCCCGACTTTATTACGGAATCAACCTTTTGACCGTCAAGAGTGATGTAGATTGAGCTGATAGCCACAAGTTTGTCTACAACAGTAATATTATAGGTATAGGTTGTTTCTCTGTCGTAATCATCAACAACTCTTGCGCTGACTGTAACAGTTCCGCTTTCGGCTGTCTTTGTAAGAACAATGCTGTCCTTGTTTTCGCTGATAGCAGAAGTTACGCCAACCTCGTTGTCGGTTGTGAGTTCAAAGGTCTTGTACATAGTGCCGGCAATTGCAACATCAATGTTGAGCACACCGCCGATTGCCTCATATGTCATTCCGTTTGAAAGTGCCTTGCCGTTTGCAGTCATTGAAACAACAGGGAGAACAAACTCGTGATTTTCAAGCTCGCTGAGAGTTGTTTGGAGCTTTGTGCAAGCACTATCAATTTCACCCTGTGTAGCGTCAGGATTGTCGAACACTGCCCTTGCGGCAGCCAAATCTGTTTGGAGCATTGTGCCGTATTCAACATCATAATCCTGATAGTTGAGATTGCTTGCTTGTACGATAGCCTCCTCAAGTGCCGAAGTGTCCCAAGTTGTTTGAACCTGAATTTCTCCAACATAACCACCGTCAATAGTTGTAACCTTGACAGTTGTCTTGCCTTGAGTTTTGAACAATACAAGACCGTCTGCATTGACTGTTGCAATGCTTTCATCCATTGATTGATACAAGCAACCTGTTACGGAAGCAGGAATTTGCTGAACCGTTGAATCACTTGCCAAAACAGGAGTGATTTGCTTTTGTTTGTTAGGAGCACCGTAGAGGAGTGCAGTTTCAAACGATACGCCCGTTACTGCATTTCTTACGAATGAAACATATACGCTGTCTGAATAGCTGTCGCCATAAGCGGTTGTTACGGTTGCAGTAATCTTTGCTGCGCCCGGAAGTGCATTTTTGTTTGTTACCAAACCGTCATTGTTGACAGTGATTGACGAATCCGATGAGGTCCACTTGATTGATGAGTACATACCGTTGTCAGGAAGTACCTTGCTTGAAAGCTGAACGCTTACACCGTTGAGTGCAGTGCCTTTGTATCTGATAAAGCCCGGATTTGGCTCGCTGACAGCAGACTGTGCATCGTCAAGCGAAACCTTGATGCCTGTTGCCGGAATGTAGCCTGAAAGGTTGCCGTAAGCCTCGTTAAGTTTGCGAAGTGCCTCGTTAACTTCAGCCTGATTTGCCTTGCCTGCATTAATCATTTCTTTGCAGATGTTAACCTGAGCTCTCAATGCATTGAGTGATTCCTCGGTGTACTGGTCGGTATCCTTAACATCGTTAAGAAGTTTTTCATATTCCGTAACCTTTGATGCAAGTACGCTGAAATCGGTTTCAACAGTTACATTAACAATTTGTGAAAATCCGCCGTCAAGTGTCTTTGCAGTGATTGTGCACTGACCTGCGTTGCCCGGAGTTACAACACCGCCTGCAGATACGGTTGCAATGCTTTCGTCACTTGATTTAAAGATTACCTTATCGGTATAGCCAACGCCTGTACCCTTTGTTGTGTAGTTGAGCTGATACGGCTCTGCTGTGCCCTTGAGGTTAAGTTCAAGCGGTGAAACTGTAAGTTCGGTACAAACAACATCCGCCATTGATACCCAAATTTCACGCTCGGTTGTCTTGCCGTAATCGTCTGTATAAACTGCCTTTACTCTTGCCCAAGATACAGAAGTCTGTCCTGAAGGTGTGAGCTTGATTGTTCCGCCCGATGCCTCGGACTTCATATTTGATTTTTCGATAACCTCCCAATTAACAAACTTATACATTGCGTCTTCCGGTTCGCACGAAGCTGTTAGGAATATGTCATTATAATTGTTATAATTTGAATACTTCTTTGAAAGGTCAATTGAAACTGCGCCGTTTGAGCCGACTGTTCCGCCTCCGACAGATGTTGCGATATCCAAAAGATTTCTTGACTGTGTTTCGTACTTAACATTGATTGTGCTAACCGAAACATACGGATGAGTTGCAAGTGCCTCGCCTGCTGATTCAAGTGCCGATGCGGCAGCGTCAATGTTTTCTTGGCTCATAGACTTGTCATTAAGAACAACCATAGCATGCTCATACGCATTCTTGAATGCCATACCGTATTCATATTCGTATTGAGTATAATCGGTGTTTTTGTATTTTTCGATAGCCGCCTTGAGTGCAGTTCTGTCGCCCTCGGTGGAAACCCTACATTCCGAATAAATACCGCCGTCATATGATACGCAACGAACAACGGTTGAGCCTGCGTTCTTAAATGTTACCAAGCCTGTTTTTTCGTCTATCGTTGCAACATTTTCGTCATCCGACTCCCAATAATAGTCCTTGATGTCTGCTGCGCCTGTGTGAACAAGTGTTGTTCCTTCAGGTTCAACAGTTGCCGAGAGTTGATGTGTTTCTCCGATAGAACCTGAAATGGTTTCTTCAGAAAGTCTGATGCCTGTAACCGGATGATACGAGAACGATACATGCACGGTGTCGGAGAATTCCTTGCCAAACGAATCGGTTACGGTACAAGTGATGACGCTGTAGCAAGCCTTGTTTGCTGTTGGTGAGCATATACCGTCAGAAGATACCGAAACTTCGTCAGGTCTTGAAGATGTCCACTCTGCCTTTTGATAGGTTGCGTCATTTGGATAAAGTCTAACCTTGAGGTTAAGTTTTGCATTTGTATATTTTATACCTTCTTTAAGGAGCTTAAGGTCATACTGATAGAATTCCTTGGTTTGCTCGCCGTCAAGGTAAAGTTCAACCTTTTGGATATTTACATACTTTTTAAGGTTTGATTGTGCTGTTTGGAGCTTGATATACTGTGCGTCAACCTCCTCTTGAGTGCTGTTTTTAGCCTCAAGCATTTGCTCCGCTTCTCTCTTTGCGGTGATATACGGTTGCCATGTTTCAGGATAATAAGCCTCCTCACGGAGTGAAAGGCTGTTGTACTGGCTGACAAGAAGTGCAAGATTGTCGTAATTTGTGGTTACGGTAATGTTACACTCGCCTGTGAATCCGCCGTCAGCTGTTGTTGCAATGATTCTTGCGTTACCGCCGTAAATGAATTTTACAACGCCGTCTTTGTCAACCGTGCAAACATTTTCGTTGGTTGAACGCCAAGTTACAGCGCCAACAGAAGCGTCTGACTTGCCGATAACAGATTTTGGAAGAACAATTGTCTTGAGCTGTTGAGATTCGCCGATTTTTGCATCTGTGATTTCTTTTGGAATAATCTCAACGCCCGTTGCTTTCGTTTTTGCAAATGCAACATGAACAACATCAATAACCTCTGTTCCGCTGTAATCGGTTACGGAACAGGTGATGTCTGCCGAGCAAGGATTGTTTGAAGTCGGACGGCAAATGCCGTTTTCGTCAACTGCAATAGAATCGTTTGATGAGCTCCACTCTGCTCTTGAGAACATTGCGCCCTTTGGATTAACCTTGTAATCAAAGTCGTAGCTGTAGTTCTTATAATTCTTTGCTGTGCCAACCTTAATTGTTACATATTTATTCTTGAGTGCATTGCCGTTTTTATCTGCGATTTGAAGGTCTGTGATGCTTACAAAACCGCCAATCTTTGTGAATGCGGCAAGGAGATTTGCTGCTGTTGTGTCAACAAGATTTTGCGAAGGCATATCCTGCTCATCAAGAACAATGTACGCAAGATTGAGCTTTCTGCAATAATCTTTATAGTAATCCTTATTAAACTTTGTTTTAAGAACAACTGTTCCGTCACAAAGTTCAACAAGTTCTCTGAGTCTTTGCTTATCAGGTCTTACGGTTACTGTCTTTTCGTCAATAAAAGCACCGTCAGCCGATACGCAATAGAGTGTTGCTGTGCCGACATCGTGAGCTGTGAGAACAGCGTCTGAATTGTCATTGCCCTTGTTTTCAACAGTGAAGATTTCTTCATCCGATGAATACCAGTTTGCATCGTAGCAAGCATATGCCGAACTTTCCAAAGTACCGTCAAAGGTAACTGTGTGAGTTGCCTCGCCTGTTTTGCCGTTGATGAGATTGATTGATTCCTCGTTAATCTTATTTCCTGTTGCGTAGTTTCTTGTGATACAAACAGTGATTACATTTGACAATACCTCGCCGTCTGCCGAAACTGCATAAACATCAAATTTTTGAGTTGTTTCGTGACCCGGCTTAACGGTGATTTCGTTTGTATGAGTATCTTCCGAAACCTTTTGGTCACAATTGGAATTGCTTACAACCCACTTAACATTTTGATAGGTTGCGTTTTCAGGATAAACCTTTGCTGTTACGGCTGTGCCTCTGCCGTTGTAGGCATTGCCGAGACCGATTTTTTCGGTGCAATAGTAGTAATCCTTGCCGTTGATGGTTACGGTTTTGTTTTTGCCTATTGACGGATTGCCAAGACCGAGCGCCTTTGTAACGCTGATGTCAATCTTTTCAACCGGAACACCTGTTTCAACCTCTTTGATTGCTGTGTACGAACTGATTTCGTAAAAACTTCCGTCAGAAATACGGTAGCCTGTTTTTGCTTCAAGTGCGATTTTGCACTTACCGCCGTTGAGCGGAGTGAAGTGACCCTTGCTGTCGATTTGAGCCACACCGTCAGGGTCAACGGCAACATTTTCGCCGTCTGCCCAAATATATGTTGGGTTGCCGTCCTCATCTTCAGGGCCTACCATACCCCACTTGATGTAGAGGTTATCGCCCTCGGCAACACGATTTGGATAAATTGTGTATGAGAAATCCTCTGTGTCCTCAATGTCGACAAGGTCTTTGCCGTTGATGTCAACCTTTGAAAGATACTTACCTGTTTTACCCGTTACGGTAATCTGCAAAGATTTGTCAACATTATTTGTGGTTGAGGTTGCGTGAATTGTGACAGTCTGTGAAGAAAGTGAACCGAGAGAACCGCCTGCATCAAGACCTGTTACAACACCTGTTGTTTTGTCTACGCAAGCAATATTTGGGTTTTCCGAAGTCCACACGATGTCTGACGGGTCGCCGACAGACGGTTCGATATTTGTAGGAGTGAGCTGGATTTGCTGACCCTCTTTAACGGTGTTAAGACCGTCAATGTCAAAATTCTTAATCGGCTCTGCCTTAACAACTGTAAAGTCGATTGTGTCGTTGTATGCAAACTGCAAGCAGAGATTTGCAATGAGCTTTACTGCTGTTGCGGTGAGCTGAACAGGGTCGGCAGTGTCGCCCACGATGTCGGAAATTGCAAAACAAGCATCCAAAATTGTGGCAAGCACATTTCGGTTAATATCAAGACCGATGTACTTGATGATGATATCGGCTGCCTTTTGAGAGTCGATTGTGCCTGTGTGCTCAAGTTCATAGAAATAGTTGATGAACTTGAGCAAGCCCTGTATGACATCGTCCGAGTCAGGAGATGCCATAATTGTTGCTGTGCCGATATTCTTAAATTTTACAAGACCGCTGTCGTCAACTGTTGCAACAACCTTGCCCTGTGAAACTATTGATGATGATTTTACGGAGTATACTGTGCCAAAGTTAAGTCTTTGCGGAGTGGTGATAGCATAAAGCTGAATCTGACCGCCCTTTGCAACTGTATCAGGCACTTGCGACTTATTTGTGATGTGAGTACCGTTTGGCAAAAATGCTGCGTACCATTCCTCACACTTTTTAACAACAAGCCGGATAACATCATCAGCCTGCTTTTCGCCGTACTTGTCATAAAGCACGCAGTGAATGTTTGAATTAACCTTGTCGAGATATGAACGGAGTGAGTCAATAAGTTCGCCCTCGTAGGACTCAATCTGCTCTGCAATCAAAGAATCAGAGCCGAGCGTCTTTTCAAGAATGGCAACAATTTCGTCTGTGTCCATTGAGTCAATGTTAACATACTCATTGAAAAATGCCTTTTCAAGAAGTGCGCCGAGAGGTTTGCCCAAAAGCGGAATAGTCTTTACCTCATTGTCAATCCAAAGATGAACAACCGCACCCTTTGATGAGTCGAACGCCTTAACCTTACCTGTTTGGTCAACATCGGCAAGAGCCGGCGCCTCGGAATACCACTTTACATAACCGTTGTCCGGGAACTGCGAGTCAATCATTTTGTACTTTAATTGAAGCTCGTCACCCTCGGTCATATAAACGATATACGGTGTCGTGTTGTCCTCCTGTTTGTCGGGAACAATGGTGTCTGTGTCGCTGAAGAAGATTTGAAGGTCGTACTTGCCTTCAACACCGTCACCGGCAAATGCACTGACCGCAGGCAATACCGCTGTGACGGACATAACAACTGCAAGCATTATGCTGACGGTTTTTTTCAAAAAACTCTTTTTCATAAGTCTTTCCCCCATTAATTATTTTTCTCCGTAAAACTCTTTATATATATTTTTATATAAAAATTGTCTTATGTATATTATAAACCGATTATTGCTTTTCGTCAATATTTGCCATATTGGCATAAATTACAAACTTTTTTTGTACAGTTTGTGCATTAACACGACAAAGACATTACCCGTTGTATAAATTTTAAAAGAATATCAACACAGTTCAGGCTGTTGAGAAAGGTTCTGAATTCCGTTTTTTGCGAACTTAGCTGTACCTCGTCAAAACATATTCCGTATAGAACAAAACAAAGTTTTGTAAATATACTACATATGTTTTTCCTCTTTCCAAAAAATCTACAGATTTTTTG
>NZ_FUWW01000023.1 GCF_900167205.1 Eubacterium coprostanoligenes | reverse complement strand
AGAGCTATGCACCATTAGCTCAGTTGGTAGAGCACCTGACTCTTAATCAGGGTGTCCACGGTTCGAGCCCGTGATGGTGTACCATCTATGGCCCGTTGGTCAAGCGGTTAAGACATCGCCCTCTCACGGCGAAAACAGGAGTTCGATTCTCCTACGGGTCACCAAGACCTAAAGGAAAAGCCAACAGGTCACAAAAATAACTGTGATTAACAGTTACAGTTCATAGTCGGTGTTTATTACGCTGAGGGTCCACCCGTTCCCATACCGAACACGGTAGTTAAGCTCACGCGTGCCGAAAATAGTTGGAGGGCAGCCTCCTGTGAAAATAGGTCGATGCCGACATAAAAACAAACCACTCTTTCGAGTGGTTTATTTTTTATATTTGTGTTGACTTTATGCTTGAATTGTATCTGTACAGTCTTTAGGCGAACGCAGTTCGCCCTTACGGTTATTTCTTGTAGACAATACTTTCCTTTTGTGTTATATTGAATTTACAATTAGAATTGAGGTGGTTTTATGGCAATTTACATTGTTTTAACGGTGATTTTTCTTGTTTTCGGTATAATTTTTGCGTTCAATAAAGGCGATTTTTTAATTGCGGGTTTGAACACTTCCGAAAGCAATCAGAACGAGTATGATACTAAAAAAATCAACCGTATGTTTGCCGTTTTTTCTATTGTTGTTGCAGTCATTTCGTTTATCGGAATATTTGTCAACAAAGACTTTTATATGGTTGGAATTCTGTTCCCGGTGGTTGTTGTAGGCGTTGTTCTTTTGGTTATATTCTCCAACAAAATTTGTAAGAATAAGTGAGTTTGATATGGAAAATTTAGTTGAAAATTTGAAGCAAAAAATTAATAATAGTACTTCTCTTGAAGAAATTGTTGACATATTTTGCGAGGAGTGCAGTGCAGACCTGCCTGAAAAGAATTTTCTGTTTGAAACGGGTTTGTATCAGTTCACCTGCGATGAAGAGTACTATTTTTCGCTCGTTTTGCAATACAAAGACAGCGGTGACGAGTATGTTCAATTGCATACGGATGTTGTGTATCCGCCGAGTATGAAATACGAGGATTTTGCAAGCTGTGAGTGGATTGAAGATATAGATGAATTTAAGCAGTTTGTGCTTGCTTCGGAAGAATACAGGTTGTTGCAAACCGAGGCAATCTTTAAGGTTGATATTTATATTGAAGAAACATAAAAAATCCGTCTTATTTTAAGCTGTTGAGAAAGTTTCTGAATTTCGTTTTCTTGGGAAGGAAGATGTACCTCGTCAAAACATATTCCGTATAGAACAAAACATAGTTTTGCAAGTATACTACATATGTTTTTCCTCTTTCCAAAAAATTCACAGATTTTTTGGAAGGCTTTTTCTTTCGACTGAGCAAAAAACGAAAAACGCCAAAAACACCGTAAGTATCAAACTTACGGTGTTTTTAAAATCCTTCCTTCAACACTTCGTGTTGCTTCATCTTGAATAACAAGTGAAGGCATAATTTGTTAATTATATTTTGGCGTGTTTCAGGAACTTTATCAGCAGTCTTATTATTTGATAATAGTTCCCATTGTGTTTGGCTTCATACCTGCTGCATTTGCTTCGTCTGTGTCGATGTGCATAGCAAGTGCATAGCTGTCGCTTACTCTGACAACAACATCACCGAAAGTGAGGTTTCTGCCGTTTGCTGATGGAATTTCAACTGAAACGATTTCGCCGTTTGTAAGACCAAATTCCTCTGCGTCCTTTGTTGTTGCGTGGATGTGGCGCTTTGCTGCGATAACACCGCAAGCGATTTCAACTTCACCGCACGGACCAACGAGCTTGCAAGTGCCTGAACCCTCGATGTCGCCTGACTCTCTTACAGGAGCAACAACGCCGATTGAACGAGCATCTGTGAGAGAAAGCTCAACCTGTGTTGCATTTCTGCATGGACCGAGAATTGAAACTGCAGGGAATTCACCCTTTGTGCCGACAACTCTTACTCTTTCTTCACAAGCGAATTGACCCGGCTGTGAAAGCTCTTTCTTTACTGTGAGCTGATAGTCCTTGCCGAAAAGTGTTTCCAAATCTTCCTTTGATACATGAACATGACGAGCAGAAATTTCTACTACTACTTGATTAGCCATAATTAATCCTCCAAAATTAATTTCTTTTTTAACAGCTATATTTTATACCATTTTATATTGTTTTTCAACACTTAATTTGTTATTATTTAAGAAGTATGAATTTATTTGAAAGAACGGTTTGGTTTTATGTATAAAAATTGGAGCAAAAAGACGGCAAAAAGATTTTTAGTCGGCACTTTGATAACCTTTGTTGCATTTTTCGGACTGACTTTGATTTTGGTCGTTGCAATTTCGAGCAGAGATGATATAAACATTGCGATGTCGTTTGGCGAAAAGGTGCTTTTGTCGATTGTTTGTGCTCTTGTTCCCGTGTCGTCGCTTACAGGTTTTTGCGTGGGATTTATCAGAATCGATGAGTTGACGACAAAGCAAATTGTGCTTATGGTGGTATTTTGCATACCTATGGTGGTGCTGTCCGTGCCTTTCGGCTTTGCAATGCTTGCTCCGACGGTGGTAAAATGCCTGAAAATCCTACAAAAGACTTGACAAATATAAATTATAATATATAATATAGATAATCGAATGTAAATCAAAGTGAGGTGAACCCAACGGGTTCGCTTCTTTTTATTGTAGGGAGGATTGTGAATTGGCAAAGCCTACAACAGTGCAAAGGGTTGAGGAAATAATCAAGCCTATTGCAGACGAAATGGGATATGACCTTTGGAACATTCAGTTTGCAAAGGAAGGCTCGGATTGGTATCTGCGTATTTTTCTTGACAAAGACGGCGGAGTGGATATGAATGATTGCGTTGATTTTACTCACGCTATATCAAAACCGCTTGACGAGGCAGACCCTATCAGCCAAAGCTATATGATGGAGGTCAGCTCACCGGGAGTTGAAAGAGAACTTGTCAAGGATGAGCATTTTAAAAAATATATCGGCTCACCTGTTATGATGAGAACTATCAGAGCGATTGACGGAGTTCGTGATTTTAACGGAAAACTTGCAAGCTACGAAAACAAGGAAATCACCGTTGAACTTCAGGACGGTCAAACTGTTACGGTTAACAAAAAAGACACCTCTTATGTTAAACTTGATGATTTTGACATCAATGATTTTTCAAAAGAACTTTAATTAATTTTGAATTTTATACCGAAAGGATGAATAGGAAAAAATGATGAACAAAGAATTTTTTGAAGCAGTAAAAATGCTTACAGCTGAAAAAGGAATTCCGGAAGATTATCTTTACGAAAAGATTGCTGCCGCAATTGTTGTTGCCGCAAAGCACGATTACAACGGCAAGGACATTGTACATTGCGACATTGATCCGGAAAAAATGAACATTAAGGTTTATGTAACCAAGAATGTTGTTGAGGAAATTGAAGATCCTGACACAGACCTCACTATTGAGCAGGCACAGCTTATCCGCAAGAGTGCAAAGGTTGGCAAGACAATTGATATTCCGCTCAAAACAAAGGACTTCGGCAGAATCGTTGCTCAAACTGCAAAGCATGTTATCCGTCAGGGTATCCGTGAAGCAGAAAGAGGAAAGATGCTTGAAGAGTTCCAAAGCAAGAACCAAGAGCTTCTTTCTGCAAAGGTTAACAAGGTTGACCCTGTAACAGGTAATGTTTATCTCGAAATCGGTCACAGCGAGGCTGTTCTTCCAAAGGCAGAGCAAGTTCCGGGCGAAACATTTGTTGAAGGTCAAATCACAAAGATTTTTGTTGTTGATGTCAAGGATATGGGCAAAGGTCCAAAGGTTATGATTTCAAGAACTCATCCGGGTCTTGTAAGACGCCTTTTTGAAACAGAAGTTCCTGAAATTTTTGACGGCACAATCGAGATTATGAGCGTTTCCCGTGAGGCAGGCTCTCGCACAAAGATTGCCGTATATTCAAAGGACGAAAATGTTGATGCTGTCGGTTCATGTATCGGACCAAAGGGTCAGAGAGTTTCAAATGTTGTTGACGCTCTCGGCGGTGAAAAGATTGATATTGTAAAATACAGCACCGATCCTGTCGAGTTTATTTCTGCCGCACTTGCACCGTCAGATGTAATTTCTGTTGAAATTCTTGACGAGGAAGCAAAGTCTTGCAGAGCAACAGTTCCTGACGACCAGCTTTCACTCGCAATCGGCAACAAGGGACAGAATGTTCGTCTTGCCGCAAAGCTCACTTCTTGGAAGATTGACATCAAACCTGAATCAGGCTTCTACGAGGGTGCAAGCGAAAACACGGTTGAAGAATAATTTATTACAAAGGTGATAGCTTATGAAAACAAAAAAAGTACCTATGAGAATGTGCACAGGCTGTGGAGAAATGTTTGACAAGCGAACTCTTGTGAGAGTTGTCAAAAGTCCCGAGGGAGAGGTCAGCCTTGACCTCACAGGCAAAAAAGCCGGCAGAGGTGCTTATGTTTGCAAAAGCGCAGATTGCTTGAAGCAAGCAAGAAAAAAGCGTGCCTTTGAAAGAGCGTTTTCTATGAAAATAGAGGACAGCGTATACGATAAAATGGAAGAAGAAATTTCAAATGCCGAATAAAAAATATCTCTCAATGCTGGGAATGGCAAGAAGAGCGGGCAAACTTTCTATGGGTCACGATATGGCGCTCAAAGCCGTGATGGAACATAAAACCGAGCTTGTGATTTTTGCGTCGGATGTGTCACAGCGACTTGTTGGCGAATTTGATGTTGCCATAGAAAAGTCAAAGCACGATGTAACCGTGAGCATTATTCCCGAAACGATTAATGATATCCACAGAGCCTTGGGCTACAAGGCAGGAGTTATTACGGTTGACGACATAAATTTTTCCCGCAGAATAAAAGAATTGATTAATCAGGAGGAAAACGAGTATGGTAATAAAGATTAAGGTTTCCGATGTTGCAAAGGACTTCGGAAAGCAAAACAAAGAGATTATCGAAGTACTTGACCAATACTGCGAAGGTCCTGCAAAAAAAGCTGCAACTGCACTTAACGAGGATGAACTCAACATCCTTTTTGATAAACTTACACAAGCAAACAGCGTAAGCAATTTTGATGAATACTTTGCACAGAAAAAGACTGCTCCAAAGAAGAAGTCAGCTCCTAAAAAGGATGCAAAGAAAGACAAAGTCGACCCTAAAGACGAGGCTAAAAATAAGAAGCGTCAAAGTCAGGCTGCTATTCTTCAAATGGCAGAGCAGGCTGCAAAGAGAGCAGAAGAAAAAGCAAAGAAAAAGGCAGAGCAAGTACCTCAGGCAAGAACAAAGGGTGAGGCTCGTCATGTTGACACAAGAGTTAACAATGTTGACCTTGAAAAGTACAATCAGAAGTATGAGGATATTTCACCTGCAAACACAGTAGGCGATTATCAAAAGAAGCAAAAGCTTAACCAAAAGTCAAAGCAATACAGAAAGAAAAAGCCACAGGGCATGCACGCTCGCTCAAAGAAAGAAACAGAAGCACAGCGTCTTGCCCGTATTGCAGAGCAGAGAAAGAAGCAACAAATCAAGATTACAGTCGGTGACGAAATAACCGTCGGTGAACTTGCATCTCGCCTTCGTCTTGCTGCAAATGAGGTTATCAAGGCACTTATGAAGCTCGGTATGATGGTATCTGTAAATGAAGTTATCGACTATGATACAGCAGAAATCGTTGCAACAGAGCTTGGTGCAAAGGTAGAAAAAGAGGTTGTTGTTACAATCGAGGAACAGATTATCGAGGCAGAGGTTGAAAACGATGAAAACGCTGTAACCCGTCCTCCTGTTGTATGTGTTATGGGTCACGTTGACCACGGTAAGACATCTATCCTTGATGCTATTCGTAACACATCAGTTACATCAACCGAGGCAGGCGGTATCACACAGGCTATCGGTGCTTATCAGGTAGTAGCTCCTGATAAACAGGTTATTACTTTTCTTGACACACCGGGTCACGCCGCATTTACCGCAATGCGTGCAAGAGGTGCAATGAGCACGGATATTGCCGTTCTTGTTGTTGCTGCGGATGACGGTATTATGCCACAGACTATCGAGGCTATCAATCACGCAAAAGCAGCAGGTGTAGAAATTATTGTTGCCATCAACAAGATGGATAAAGAGGGTGCAAACCCTGACAGAGTTATGCAACAGCTCACAGAGCACGAGCTTGTTCCTGAAGAATGGGGCGGTGATGTTATCTGCGTTCCTGTTTCTGCAAAGACAAAAATGGGTATCGACAAACTTCTTGAAACAATCAACCTTGTTGCAGAAATGTGCGAACTCAAGGCTAACCCTGACAGAAGCGCAAGCGGTGTTGTTATCGAGGCAAAACTCGACAAGGGCAGAGGTCCTATTGCAACTCTCCTTGTACAAAACGGCACTCTCAATGCAGGCGATGTAATCGTTGCAGGCACAGCAGTCGGCAAGGTTAGAGCAATGGTTGACTGCCAGGGCAAGAAGATAAACAGTGCAGGACCGTCGGTTCCTGTTGAAATTATGGGACTTGACCAAGTTCCTATGAGCGGTGACCTCTTCAACGCCGTTTCTGACGAAAAACTTGCTCGTCAGCTTGTTGAACAGCGTAAGGCAAAGGCAAAGGAAGAAGAATTCAAGTCATTCCAGAAAGTTACACTCGACACCTTGTTCGACACTCTCCACGAGGGCGAACTTAAAGACCTCAACATCATCGTTAAGGCTGATGTTCAAGGTTCGGTTGAGGCTGTTAAGCAGTCACTTCTCAAGATTGAAAATGACGAGGTTAGAGTTAAGATTATCCACGGTGGTGTCGGCACAATCAACGAAAGTGATGTTATGCTTGCAAACGCTTCAAACGCAATAATCGTTGGCTTTGCAGTAGGTGTTGACCCAATCGCACAGGAAAGTGCAAACCGTGACGGTATTGAAATCAAGACTTACAATATCATCTATGACGCTATTGAAGATATTGAAAACGCTATGCGTGGTATGAGAGCACCTAAGTATCGAGATGTAGACACAGGTTCTGCGGAAGTTCGTGAGGTTTACAAAATTTCATCTGCCGGCACAATCGCAGGTTGTGTTGTTACATCAGGCAACATCAAGCGTGGCGGTAAGGTTAGAGTTATGAGAAACGGCAAGGAACTTGCAGATGTTGACATTGCTAACCTCAAGAGATTTAAGGACGAAGTTAAGGAAGTATCATCAGGTTATGAATGTGGTATCAGCCTTGCAGGCTTTGACGACATTCAGGCAGGAGATGTTTTCGAGGCTTATATTGTTGAAGAATACAGAGATTAATCAGTAGACTGCCGATAAAGCAAATTCAAATGCTTTCTCAACAGTCAGTGCAGGAGATTTTATGGCAGGATACAGAATAGACCGAATTACAGAAGATATAAAAAGAGAGCTTATCGCAATTCTCCGTGAGGTCAAAGACCCAAGAGTAGGCGGTATGCTCACAGTTGTTAAGGTAGATGTCAGCAACGATTTGAGCTATGCAAAGGTGTACATCAGCGCTCTTGAGGGCGTTGACAAGGCAAAGGAAGCAGTAAAAGGCTTAAAGGCGGCACAGGGATTTATCCGTGGTCGCCTCGGCTCATCGCTTCATCTTCGCAAAACACCGGAGCTTCGCTTTGTTGCTGATGACTCTATCGAAAAGGGAATGGAGCTTTTTGATAAGCTAAAGGGTATAGAAACTAAAGATGAAGATTAATGTTGAAAAGTGTGCAGGTTTGCTCAAAAAAGAGGATTGTTTTGCAATTCTCTGCCACGCTCATCCTGATGGTGATACCTTGGGAAGCGGATACGCACTGCTTCGTGCTTTGCAAAAATTGGGCAAACAGGCAAAACTTATTTGTGATGATCCTATTCCGACAAAATATGAATATCTTTATGACGATATAGAGGTTCAGGAGTTTGACGAGAAGTATGTTATCGCCGTTGATGTTGCAACGGAAAATCTTCTCGGCGGACTTCAGAACACCTATGGCGGAAAAATTGATTTGTGTATTGACCACCACGGCACAAACACAGATTACGCAAAGTATTTGCTTCTCAATGCGGATGCTGCCGCAAACTGCGAAATTATACTTAAAGTTATCAAGGCGCTTGGCGTTGACATTGACAAAAAAATGGCTGACTGCCTTTATACAGGCATAACAACCGACACAGGTTGCTTTAAGTATTCATCTGCGACATCAAATACATATCGTTCTGCTGCGGAACTTATCGACCTCGGTGCAGACAACGGCTATATCAATCGTGTTATGTTTGAAACAAAGACGAAAAAGTTTGCCGCTTTGGAGCGTCTTGCCATTGAGGGTATGCAATTTTTTCTTGATGAGAGAGTGTGCATCCTAACCGTAACAAACGAGATGTACAAAAAGACAGGCACAACCGAGCTTGACACCGAGTCGTTGCCTCCGCTCACCCGTCAAATTGAGGGTGTGGAAATCGGTCTTACCATTCGTGAAAAGGCAGACGGCACTTGCAAATGCTCAATCAGAACATATGAGAGCGTAAATGCGGCGGAACTTGCCTCGGCATTTGGCGGCGGAGGTCACAAGCAGGCGGCGGCTTGCAGATTTGATTGTGATGTAAAAAACGCAACAAAAATGCTTGTTGAAAAATCAAAGGAATTATTGCACATATGACGGGAATAATCTGTGTAAATAAGGAAAAGGATATAACCTCTTTCGGCGTGGTTGCAAAACTCCGAGGCATAACCAAGGAGCGAAAAGCCGGTCATACGGGCACCCTTGACCCGATGGCAACGGGTGTTTTGCCTGTTATGTTTGGCGGAGCAACAAGGTTTTTGAACTTTTTGCCCGACAGCGACAAGGGCTACCGTGCAACCTTTAAACTCGGAATGACAACGGACACTTTGGACATTACAGGTGAGGTGACTTCGCAAAGCGAGGTTGCGGTCACGGTTGATGATGTCAAAAGGGTGATGTGTGATTTTGTTGGGGTTATCGACCAAATTCCCCCTATGTACAGTGCAAAAAGTGTGGACGGAGTGCGTCTTTACGATTTGGCTCGAGAGGGCAAAACCGTGGAGCGTGAAGCGTGCAAGGTTGAAATCAAGGAGCTTGAATTGGTTGCTTTTGACGAAACCGAGCACATCTATCAAATTGATGTTCTTTGCAGTAAGGGCACATACATCCGTTCGTTGATTGATGACATCGGCTCGGCACTTGGTTGCGGAGCGGTTATGACAGAACTTTGTCGCACAAAGGCTATGGGATTTGATTTGTCGGATTGCGTAACTTTGGCAGAACTTCAGGAGCGTAAAGACAGTGGCAAAGGCTTCGATGATGTCCTTATCGACATTGAAAGAATGTTTGATTGTTACAAAAAGGTGAGAGTTTCGCCTGCGCAGTCAACAAGATTTTTCAACGGCGGAGCACTCGATATGAGCCGTGTTCGTGCAAGCATTGAGCAAAACGAGATTTGCACCGTGTACAGTGATAAAAACGAATTTTTAGGATTGGGACAAAGACAGGGTGACGAACTGAAGGTTCTTCGCATTTTGTCCGTTAGAGAATAATGAATACAGACAATAACAAAAAGCAGAGAATTGCGGTTGCACTCGGCGATTTTGACGGTATGCACCGTGCACATCAAACCGTCACCACGGGTGCACAAAAGGTTATTATTTTCTGCGTAAACAACAAATTTTCACTTCTTCAAAAAAGCATTTTTGAAAAGCGATTTCCAAATGCCGTTTTTGCGTCTTTTGATGATATAAAGAACTTGAGCGGTGAGGAATTTATTGACGACATTTTGATAGGCAGATTTCACGCAGGAATTGTTTTGTGCGGATTTAATTTTAAATTCGGCAAAAACGCTTCTTGGAGTGCTATGGATATGAGAAAGTATCTTGAGGCAAAAGATGTTTGGGTGCGTATTTTGGAGCACCTTGACTACAAGGATTTGCCGATTAGCTCAACGAGAATCAGAGAATGCGTCAAAAACGGGGAAATCAAGGATGCCAACAAGATGCTTGGCTATAATTTTACATTTGAAAATGAGGTTATCGGCGGTGACAAGCGGGGCAGAACAATCGGCTTCCCGACCATCAATCAGCATTTGCCGGATGGACTTATTGTGCCGAAGTACGGCGTGTACGAAAGCAGAACTTTTGTTGACGGCAAGGAGTACAAGTCCTTTACCAATATTGGAATTCGCCCGACTTGGAGGGTTGATAAGCCACTTTGCGAAACTCATATTTTTGATTTCAGCGGTGACCTTTACGGCAAAACCGTGAGGGTGGAGCTTATTGATTATAAACGAGAGGAAAAAATCTTCAAAAATGTTGAAGAACTCAAAGAACAACTTGATTATGACAAAAGCAGTATTGTTTGATTTTGACGAAACTTTGCAAGACAGAACCAAGGCTTTTGAAAAATATGCCTATGCGTTTTTGGATGAATTTTTGCCCGATTTGTCGGCAGAGGAACGGGAAAAACGCAAGAAAGATATGGAGGACACAGGCAACGGCGGTTATGTCAATCGTGTTGAATGGTGCACCGAACTTGTGAAAATGTGGGGATGGAAAAACGCTCCAGACCCAACTGTTCTTGCAAATCACTATGATGTCAATTTCGGTGATTACAATGTTATATTTGAAAATTCCGTTCCGCTCCTCAAAGAACTTCGTGCAAGGGGCTACCTCACGGGAGTGATTACAAACGGACCGTCAATTCTCCAAAATCACAAAATGGACAAAAGCGGACTTCGACCGCTGTGCGATATTGTGGTTGTCAGCGGTGATGAGGGCGTGCATAAGCCTGACCCACGACTTTTTGAGATTACAGCTGAACGACTCGGCGTTGAACCGGGCGAATGTGTTTATGTCGGCGACCACCCGATTAATGATATTCAGGGTGCACTCTCGGCAGGTATGAGGGCAATCCGTATGAACTTCGGTTGGTTCAAGGATAAGGATTTGCGTCCCGATGTGCCTGTGATTACCGATATTATTTATGTTTTAAAATATGTATAGAATTACAACAGCTTCCCTTGTTTCGGCATTTAGGGGAGCTGTTGTGTTTTTTGCGACTGTGGGAAATGATTATTCGAGTATGCTCATTGCATACGCATTTTCAATCGTTGTGCCAAAGATAATGTTCTCAATATCCTGTGCTGTTTCGTAGTCGGCACTCATTTTGTGGGTTACAAAATGATATGGGATGTTGAGCGACTTTGTAAATTCCTTTGCACTGTTCGGCACGGTTGCGGAATGATACATTTCAATAAGCACTTCGTCAACATTTTCAAGGTTGTATATGCCAAAGTCCATAGAAATATACGGTCTGATAATCAGCACATTTTTGTTGCTGATTTTTTTCTTGTTTGTCGGTTTGGGGAAGTGAGAAATTGCTCTGAACTCGTCATTGATGTCGGCGCTTGTGATGCAGTTCGCCTTTTTTATTCCGTTATATGATGCGTAAACTCCGTTGTTGCCTGCAAGAATGTGTGCAACCGCCGTGTCAAAATTCGTTTTTGCGTTGCTCAACGGATTTTCAACAGGCTTGTCGGAAGCAACAAGAACAATGTTTTTGTCGGCAAACGCATTGGCAATGATCGCTGATGTAAACGCAAGAGTGTCGCTTCCGTGGAGAATAATTACACCCTTGTATTTTGAAAAATCAACTTCGTCAAGGCAGTCAATGAGTTTCTGCCAAAGTGCTTTTGTCATATTTTCGCTCAACACCTTGAACGGAGAAACGGTGTCAAATTGCACATTGGTGTGCTCTGTGACATCCAGAATTTTCAGGCAGTTGTCGTCAAGCGAAATGCTTTCGCCCGCAACACTTCCGATTGTTCCGCCCAAGCCGATTACAAGAATTTTATTCATAAATCTCGCCTTTGTCAAACTTAATGTTAAGTTCTGTGCCGTCCTTACGCTTGATGCCCTTTGCGTAGCCCGACCATTCCTTTGGAATTGCACCTCTCACGAGCATTTCCGCAATGCCTGCCGAAACACCGAAGTTGCCGTCAATTTGGAACGGAGGGTGAGCGTCAAACATATTTGGATAGCTTCCGCCTCCCGGACGCTTCAAGCCTCTCGGATTGATTGGACGAAGTTGATTTTTGATGAGCTTCAAAGCGTTTTCAGCTTCGTCAAGTCTTGCCCAAAGGCAAACTTTCCAACCGAGTGCCCAGCCTGTGCCGTCAAAACCACGCTTCAAAAGTGATTTCTTTGCAGCTTCTCTGACCTCGTTTGGCTGTTCGACAGCCGATGGATAAACGCAGTAAAGATGGCTCACATGGCGGTGAGTGACTTCTGTTTCGTCGTATTCCTTTGCCCATTCGTTGATTCTGCCGTCAGAACCGATAGGGATGCTTGGAATTTCAGGAGTGTCAAAGCCAAGTTCGTTGCAGTTTTGGAAAAATTCCTGAAGAATACCGATATCCATTGTCGGCATATAGGTGAGGCAACCACGCTGACCGTTGTCGTTGAAAGTATTTTCGGGTGAACTTGACGGACAGGTAACCAAATTGCCCTCAAATTCAAAGAGATAATCTTTGTAAAAATTGAGTACCTTTTCAAAATACGGCTTCATTTCTTCAAACAAAAGCTCGTCTTTTGTGTAACGGTAGTGCTCAAAAACTTCATTGAGCATCCAAGGAAGTGAACTTTGCCAATAAGCGTAGCTTTCGGCGTCTGTTTTGCCGATTGGGTCGCCCGCAGGATAGCTTGCACCCCAGATGTCGCTGTTGTGGTGTGCAACCGAACCTGTGCAGTTATAGTAATCTTTTGCGGTAACTTCGCCGTTTATGCACATCTTTTTGACTTGCTCAAAGAACGGGTCAAAACATTCCGAAAGGTTGCAAATATCTGTGCACCAATAGTTCATTTCGGTGTTGATGTTGGTGGTGTAGCTTGATGACCACGGCGCACGCAAGTGAGGGTTGAATATGCCCTGAAGCGTCATTGCCTGTGTGCCCGAACGAGAACAGCAAATAGTGAGGTATCTGCCGTATTGGAAAAGGAGTGCAATGAGGTTGTTGTCGTCTGCACCTTTTTTGAATTGCTTCAATCTCTTGTCGGTCGGAACATCTGCTCTCTCACTGCCAAAATCAACATCAACTCTGCTAAACAGTGCGGAAAAATCGTCTGTGTGCTCACGCAAAAGTTCACCGTAAGGTCTGATGTTTACAAAATATTCCTTTGCCTTTTCAAGTGGGTCACCCTCCGGCATTGACTTGAAATCAACAAAGTTTGTTGCAAGCGACACCAAAAGAGTGAATTCTGTTTGGTTTGTAATCACGATTGCGTCATCGTCAAATCTTGCTGTGCCAAGCACCTTGACAGCGCCTGCAAAACTCATTCCGCCCTCGCCGTAATCAAACACATTGCCCGTGTTGTAGTACGGTGGCATACAAATCTCGGGAGCTTTGCCCTCGATAACAAGCATATCTTCATCGGTGTAGCACTTGTGATGAAGTTTGCTGAAAAGCTGAATTCTTGCGCTTATCGGCTCGTTTGCCTTTACATTAACCACCAAAAGCTGTGCAGGATGGCTCACAAAAACGGTTTGAGTGAGCAAGTCATTTTTTGTGGTGGACACACCTTTTTCAAGGTCAAGAGTGCGTTCGTAGCCTTTTCTGCTTGTTTTTGAATATTCAATGTTAAGGTCGCCGAACGGAAGATAAGCTTCACTCCAGTGACCGTGAAAATCTCTGTTTGCAATTTCTTTTGCGGTTTTGTGGTCGCCCGATAAAATTGCTTTTCTAAGCGGTTCAAGATATTTCCCGGCATCCTTTTTGTTCAAATCTTTTGGATAGCCCGACCACAGGCTGTCCTCGTTGAGAGCGATTCTCTCTGTTTTTAGGTTGCCGAAAACCATTGCACCGATTCTGCCGTTGCCGACAGGAAGTGCTTCCTCCCAAGCCTTTGCTTTTTTCTTATAAAATAAAATATTCTTCATAGCGGTTACCTCATATATTATTAATATTATTTTATTATATATATCATTATATTTCAAGAGTTTATTGACAAATTGATAATTAGGTGTATAATCAAGTAGAAATGGCTTAATTCAAACGGAATCGGGTGAGAATCCCGAGCAACCGCCATTACCGTATTTGATGAAGATTTTGCAACGCCATCGGTAACACGAGAAGGCGCAAAGTCAAGCAGTGCTATATCATAAGTCGGGAGACGAGTTTTAAGCTTAATTTTCGCTTTTGGGCAATGGGAAAGCAAGAAAATACAGTATAGTATAGGATTACTATACCCTTTTGCATTCTCTGTCTACACACAGAGTTTTTTTATTTATAAGGAGGTAAAAAGTAATGAAAAAACTATTATCGGTTTTGCTGTCGGCAGTTATGATTTTTTCGGCAGTAGTTCCTTTTTCAGCTTTGGCTGAAACAAAGGCCCTCGGTTTAAAAGAGGTTGTAACAGCACAGGTTGAGGCAAAGGCAGATATGCTCGGCGCAATGAACTATCTCAAGGCTTCAACACCGCAGACAGTTGCAAATTCGTATGAGGTGCACAAGTTTGCACAGGCAGGCGGAGATGTGTCGGAATATCTCACTGCACTCGAAAGCAATCTCAAGGCAAACAACGGCAAAATTATGGCAAGACAGGCTAAAGAAACCGAAGATTCGGAAAACCTTGTTTACTATGCCGTTGCCATTGATATTTTGACAATTCTCGGCAAGGATGTAACAAACTTCGGCGGTTACAATGTTAAGCAAGCGTTCGAAACTTTTGCACAGACAAACAAGAATGTTTCAAATCCGTATTTTTACAGATGTATTGTTGAGGCTTGCAAGGCAATCGGCAATGACGAATTGGCAAGGGATTTGATTGACCAAATGTCAAAGAGCTATAAGGTTGGCTCGGGTCTTGACAATTGGGGCTATTCTTGTGACAATACTTCGGTATATGTAGCAACCGTTGCACCGTATAAAGCTTATTATCAAACTAATTATAATGATGCTCTAAAATTGATTGCTGGTTATAAAAAAAATAAAGGCTATTGTTATCAAACAACATTTGAAGAAAATGCCAATTCAACTGCAATGGCTCTTATGGCTTATTCCGCAGCAGGCGATTTCGACAAGGCTTATGAGGCTTATCAGCTTCTCAAAAATTTTGAAAGCAAGAACAACAACGGTGTATTTATGGCTGCCGATTGGAAAACAGGTGCTATGACTGAAAATCAGCTTGCAACAGCAGATGCGCTTCGTGCACTTTCATATTTTGACGATGCTTGCGAGCAGAAAATCAAGGATTTGTCAAATTCCGATTCGACAAAACCAACACAGCCTGCACCAACTATAAAACCCGAAACTGCAAAGCCACAGTTAACAACACCTGCAAAGACAAAGGTTCAAAAGATTTCAACAGGCAAAAAATCAATCACAGCACAGTGGAAAAAAGTTGCCGGCGTTTCTGCTTATCAGGTTCAAATCGCAACAAACAAGAAGTTCTCAAAGAATAAAAAGACCTTCAAGGTAAGCAAAAAATCAACAAAGGTTAAGATTAAAAAACTCAAAGCTAAAAAGGTATACTATGTTCGTGTTCGTTCGTA
This sequence comes from Eubacterium coprostanoligenes, assembly GCF_900167205.1. Lineage (GTDB taxonomy): Bacteria > Bacillota > Clostridia > Oscillospirales > Acutalibacteraceae > Eubacterium_R > Eubacterium_R coprostanoligenes. The sequence goes on along the minus strand of NZ_FUWW01000023.1, from coordinate 8,706 downwards.
CAAGAAAGTAAACGGCAAAAAGGTATACTCAAAGTGGTCAACCATACGAAAGGTTAAAACTAAATAATTAAGATTAATTTAAATGCTCACTTTTGTGACCGAATGAATAAAATCGGTCAAAAGTGGGCATTTTTGTTTTTGTATTAGTGTAATTTAAACAACAAAAAGGGCAAAAATACGCAAATGTGCCGAAAGTTATTGATTGATATTGACCGAATTTGATTGAATTGCTATAATTTGGGTAGAAAGTGAAACCTATGGTGATTGAAAATGCTTACACAGGAAAGACGACAAAGAATTTTAGATTTGGTACTTCACAAAGGCTCGGCAAGTGTAACGGAGCTCAGCCGGGAATTTGATACCTCGGAAAGTATAATCAGGCGAGATTTGGTGGCGCTCTCAAATTTGGGAAAACTAAACAAGGTGCACGGCGGTGCAACGGTTTTGTCGCAGGAGTTTGTAAATAACGAGGATAATAATGAAGAAAAGTTTTTGAAAAATATTGATGAAAAAACCTTGATTGCAAAATATTGTGCAGAGCAAATTAATGATGACGACTTCGTTTTTTTGGACGCAGGCACAACAACCTATCTTATGATAGATTATCTTAAGGGTTCAAAGGCAACCTTTGTCACAAACGGAATTTCGCATTGTAAAAAACTTGCACAGGTTGGTTGCAAAGCGTTCATTGTGGGTGGCGAGGTTAAGGCTACTACGGATGCAATCATAGGACTTGCGGCGGCAAAGAATTTGCAAAAGTACAACTTTTCAAAGGCATTCATCGGCACAAACGGAGTCAGCGAAAAACAAGGTTGCACAACTCCCGATACCGATGAGGCGATGTTGAAAGCGGTGGCGGTTGAAAAAAGTTTTGTCACCTATGTTTTGGCAGACAGTTCAAAATTCGGCAAGGTTTCGGCGGTGACATTTGTGCCAATTGATGAGGTTTGTATTGTCTGCGACAAATGCGAGGACGAGGCAATCAAGGAACGAACGGTTATAAAGGAGGTAGTGTGATATGGTTTATACGATTACATTGAATCCGGCACTTGATTATGTTATGAAAGTCGGAAAACTCAGGTATGACGACATAAATCGTTCTTCGAGTGAGGAAATTTATTACGGCGGAAAAGGCATAAATGTGTCGGTGATTTTGACGAGGCTCGGCGTTCACAACAGGGCGCTCGGATTTGTGGCAGGCTTTACGGGCAGAAAGCTCGAGCAAATGCTTGTCGAGGAAGGTATTGATTGCGATTTCAACAGGCTCAAAGAGGGTCAAACCCGAATCAATGTCAAGATAAAGGCAGACACGGAACTTGATGTCAACGCACAGGGTCCTGACATAAATGAACTTGAAATCAACGAGCTTATGGAAAAACTTGACGACATCAAAGAGGGCGACTTTTTGGTGCTTGCAGGTTCAATTCCAAGCACTTTGCCCGATGATATTTATGAGAGAATTTTGGCAAGATTGCAAAAACGAAAGGTCAATTTTGTGGTTGACGCAACAGGTGATTTGCTGAAAAATGTTTTGCCGTACAAACCGTTTTTGGTTAAACCTAATCATCACGAACTCGGCGACTTGTTCGGAGTTGAAATAAAGACCGAGGAAGATATAGTTAAGTATGCAAAAAAGGTTCAGGAAATGGGCGCAAGGAATGTGCTTGTTTCAAGAGCAAAGGACGGCGCAACGCTGATTGACGAAAACGGCAATGTAACAACAATCGGCAATGTTGACGGCAAGGTGGTCAATTCGGTTGGCTGCGGCGACAGTATGGTGGCAGGTTTTGTGGCAGGATACATCAACAAAAAAGATTATGCCTATGCTTTGAAACTCGGAGCTTCTTGCGGAAACGCAACTGCTTTTTCAGAGGAACTTGCAACAATTGACGAAATAAAAAATGTGTTTGAGCGTATGTAACAAAAGCATTTGGGAAGATGCTTTGATATAAAACATAATTAGGAGGGAAAATTATGAGAATAATTGATTTGTTAAAATCCGGTGCAATCGAACTGAATACATCGGTAGCAACAAAAGAAGAAGCTATTGACAAACTTGTGGCACTTCACGACGCAGTCGGCAATTTGGCAGACCGTCAGGAGTACAAACATGCAATCTTGCTTCGTGAAGAACAAGGCACAACAGCCATTGGAGAGGGTATTGCAGTGCCTCACGCAAAGAGCGACAGCGTAAAAGTTCCGGGTTTGTCTGCAATTACTGTTAAGGGTGGTGTTGATTACGAAGCGCCTGACGGAAAACCGTCCGACATTTTGTTTATGATTGCAGCGCCTATGGATGGTGATTTGCACCTTGAAATCCTTTCAAGACTTATGGTTATGCTTATGGAGCCTGAATTTTGCAACGCACTTCGCAACGCAAAGACAGCAGGCGAGTTCTTGCAAATCATCGACAAGAAAGAAAGCGAAAAATATCCTGACGAGGTGAAAAAACCTGTTAAAAAAGACGGATACAGAATCCTTGCGGTAACAGCGTGCCCGACAGGCATTGCTCACACCTATATGGCAGCCGAGGCTTTGGAAAAGGCAGGCGAAAAGATGGGTTATCCGCTCAAGGCTGAAACAAACGGTTCGGGCGGTGCAAAGAATGTGCTCACAAAGGCAGAAATCGCAAATTGTGACGGTATCATCATTGCCGCAGACAAGAATGTTGAAATGGCAAGATTTGACGGCAAGCCTGTTGTAAAAACTTCTGTTTCAAACGGTATCAACAAGCCTGAAGAACTTATTCAAAGAATTGTTGACGGCAAAGCTCCTGTTTATCACGAAGAGGGCGGAGCAACTGCTTCAGCCGATGATGATTTGGAAAAAGAAAGCTTCGGTCACAAGATTTATAAGCACCTTATGAACGGCGTTTCACATATGCTTCCGTTCGTTGTCGGTGGTGGTGTCCTCATTGCACTCGGCTTCCTCATTGATACACTTATGGGCAACGCAACAATGCCTGACGGTTCAGCAAACGGTTCGTTCGGCTTTACAAGTTTTGCGGCTTCCGTTCCCTTTTGGATTGGTAAGGTTGCATTTGGCTTTATGCTTCCTGTTCTTGCAGGTTATATTGCTCAATCAATTGCAGACCGACCGGGCTTGCTTCCTGGTATGATCGGCGGTATGATTGCCGCACAGGGCTACACCTTTAATTCAATGTTTGAAAATCAAAATATGGTCGGCGATTCAACGGCTGTTTCGGGCTTCCTCGGTGCACTTTTTGCCGGCTTTGCAGCAGGTATCATCGTAAATCTTCTTAAAAAAGTATTTTCGTGGCTTCCAAAAGCAATGGACGGAATCAAGCCTGTATTCCTTTATCCGTTGTTTGGCACTTTCCTTGTAGGTGCGTTGATGTGCCTCATCAACCCTGTTATCGGTGTTCTCAACACAGCGGTTTCAAACGGTCTTTCATCACTCGGCGAAACAAGCCAAATTCTTCTTTCAATCGTTCTTGCCGCAATGATGGCAACCGATATGGGCGGTCCTTTCAACAAGGCGGCTTATGTATTCGGCACAGCGGCTATTGCAGACGGTAACACTTGGATTATGGCGGCTGTTATGATTGGCGGTATGGTTCCTCCTATCGCAATCGCTCTTTCAACAACATTTGCAAAGAAGTTCTGGACTGAAGAAGAAATCAAGAGTGGTCCCGTTAACTACCTTATGGGTCTTTGCTTCATCACAGAGGGCGCAATCCCTTACGCTGCATCTGATCCGCTCAGAGTTATCCCATCTTGTATGGTCGGCTCTGCACTCGCAGGTGCACTCACAGCAGTGTTCCATGTAACCTGCCCTGCACCTCACGGCGGTATCTTCACATTCGCAGTTTGCGAACACCCTCTTCTTTATATCGTTGCTCTTGTGGCAGGTTCGCTTCTCGGCGGAGTTGTTCTCACATTGCTCAAGGCGCTTACATCAAAGAAAAAGGCGTAAAAACTACAAAACAAAATATCAATCGGGAGGGCTTATCCCTCCCGTTATAGAGAAATAAGAGGTAATTATTATGGTATCAAAGAGTTTTACAATCAAGAATAAAATGGGATTTCATATGCGTCCCGCAAATGTTTTTGTAACAGAAATGACAAAGTTTGCGTCTGATGTTGAAATCGAGATGGACGGCAAAAAGATTAACGGCAAAAGCATTATGAACATTATGGCGGCTTGCATCAAGTGCGGCAGTGAAATCACCGTTGAATGTTCGGGCGCAGACGAGGCAGAGGCTCTTGCAGAGGCAACACAGCTTATCGAAAGCGGATTCGGCGAAGAATAATTAACAATTCAAATCAACACAGAAAGAGGGGAAATGTTATGCTAAAGGGTATCGGTGCTTCCCGTGGATACGGAATAGGCAAGGCTGTTGTTATAAAGGATTGCAACCTTGATTACAAGCAGGTGAAATATGCAGGTGCAGAGGAGGAAAAGCAAAAACTCCACACCGCAGTTGACACCTTTGTTGAAGAAACCAAGACACTTGCCGAGAATTTGAAGCAGAGTGCCGGCGAAAAGGAAGCGGAGATATTGGAGGGTCATTTGGTGATGCTTCAAGACCCGTTTATGCTTGCACAGATGGAAGAAAACATTGACGGCGGAATGACTGCCGAGGCAGGCGTTGACACGGTTTGCTCAATGTTTATTGATATGTTCTCCGGTGTTGATGACGAACTTACCCGTCAACGAGCTTCGGATATTAAAGACATCAAGGACAGCTTGTTGAGAATTTTGCTTGGCGAGGATGCTGTTGATATTTCGGCAGTGCCTAAAAATTCGGTGCTTATCGCAAAGGATTTCACCCCGTCTATGACTTCCCAAATCAACAAGGACAATGTTTCGGCAATTGTTACGGAAGTCGGCGGTGTAACAAGCCACAGTGCAATTCTTGCAAGGGCAATGGGCATACCGGCGGTGTTGTCGGTTGTCGGTGCTGTTGACAGCATTGCAGATGGCGAACAGCTCATAGTTGACGGATTTAAGGGCAAGGTATTTATTTCTCCAAGCGATGCGGAGCTTGAGGAATATTCCGCAAAGCAACAGGCTTATCTTGAAGAAAGAGAAAGCCTAAACGAATATTTCGGCAAACCGACTGTTACAAAAAGCGGTATTGTCAAAAAGGTTTACGGAAATATCGGCAAAGCCGAAGATGCGCAAAATGTTGTGCAAAACGGCGGTGAGGGAATCGGACTTTTCCGCACGGAATTCCTCTTTATGGACAGAGAGCATCAGCCAACCGAGGATGAGCAGTTTGAGGCTTATTCAACCGTGGCAAAGGCTATGGACAACAAGGAGGTCATCATCCGCACCCTCGACATCGGCGGTGACAAGGCTATTGATTATCTTTCTATCGAAAAAGAGGATAATCCGTTTTTGGGCTACCGTGCAATCAGATATTGCCTCGGCAACAAGGAGTTGTACAAAACACAGCTTCGTGCAATTTTGCGTGCGGCACAATTCGGCAATATCAAAATTATGCTTCCTTTGGTTACAACCGTTGACGAGGTGAAGCAGGCAAAGGTTTTGATTAAGGAATGTTGCGACGAACTTGAAAACGAGGGACTTCGTTACAGAAATGTACCTGTCGGTGTTATGATTGAAACTCCGTCGGCGGCACTGATTTCCGATTTGCTTGCCAAGGAGGCAGAGTTCTTCTCTATCGGAACAAACGATTTGACAGGTTACACAATGGCGGTTGACCGTGGCAATGCAAATGTCAGCTATCTTTATGATGTTTTTCAGCCTGCGGTTCTCCGTGCAATAAAAATGACAATTAAGAATGCCAAGGCAGCAGGTATTCAGGTTGGTATGTGTGGCGAAGCGGCGGCAGACGAACGCTTAATCCCTATGCTTATCGACTGGGGACTTGACGAATTCAGCGTCACACCGTCCTCAATCCTCCAAACAAGAAAAAGCATATGCTTGAATGATTAATCAAAAAGCAACGATTTTCTACGGCGGGAGAATCGTTGCTTTTTACTTGACAATATTATTTATAAAATATACAATATTATTTGTACTAATATGAAAGGTAACTTTGTTATGAGTGAATTTAAGGTAATAGAAATTAAAAGATCTGTTTTTGAAAATAACGACAGAGAGGCAGACAAGGTTCGTGAGCAGCTCAAAAAGGACAGAACCTTTTTGCTCAATCTTATGTCCTCACCGGGTTCGGGCAAAACAACAACCTTGAAAGCAACAATCAAGGCTCTCAAGGATGAATATAAAATGGGAGTTATGGAGGCAGATATTGATTCCGATGTTGACGCAAGAGCAATTGAAGAAGCAGGCGCAAAGTCGATTCAGCTCCACACAGGCGGAATGTGCCACCTCGATGCAGGAATGACAAAGCAAGGTCTTGACAGCTTTGACGCAAGCGATTTTGAATTTGTTGTGCTTGAAAATGTCGGCAACCTTGTTTGCCCGGCTGAATTTGACACGGGCGCAAGCAAAAACGCAATGATTTTGTCAGTCCCGGAGGGTGACGACAAGCCACTCAAATATCCGCTTATGTTCTCGATTTGCGACTGTGTTCTCATCAACAAAATTGACACAAAGAGCGTGTTTGATTTTGATGACGAGGCTGTTGTTGAGAGAATTAAGAAACTCAATCCGAAGGCGGAAATTTTCTTTGTCAGTGCAAAAACAGGCGAGGGAATGGACAAGTGGTTTGATTGGCTCAGGGGTCAAATCAACGCTTGGAACAACGACTGATGCACGAGCTGGGGCTTGTATGCCAGGTGGTCAAAACCGTTGACGAAGTGATGGCTGAAAATAATTTGACCGAACTTGACGAGATTGTTTTGCAAGTGGGCGAAATGAGTGATGTTGTGCCGAAATTTCTTGAAGAAGCGTGGCAGGCAACAGCACCCACAACGGAGTATCCCGATGCAAAAATGACGGTGGAGGTTATGCCGGCTTTGGCAAAATGCCTCGATTGTGGCTACGAGGGGCATGTCAAAACCTTTGTGCCCGATTGTCCGATTTGTTCGTCAGGCAATCTCAAAATTGTATCAGGCAAACAATTTGACATAAAAGAGATAGTAGCGAAATAAAATCAACGAAAAAGCACCGCAAAATCTGCGGTGCTTAATTTGTTTAGTATTCGTATTTGCCGTGCGGTGTTGATTTGAATTTGTCAATCACAACTTGGTATCTTTCGTATGCCTTGGCAATGCTTTCGTCCCAGCTGATGTAAATCTCATCACGAGCGTTCAAGCCGACACGGTTGAGCAAATCTTTGTTGTCAATGATTTTGTCGATTGTCCTTGCGACGCTGTGAGCCGATTCAAGACAAATAAATCCTGTTTCGCCGTCCTTGATTCCCTCACTTGCGCAACTGTCGTGCACAACAATCGTCGGTGTGGCGCTTGCCGCAGCTTCACGCACAACAAGACCGTTTGTGTCAAAAATAGATGGGAACACTTGCAAATCAGCAGTGCCGTAGTACATTTGTAGTTCGGTTCTGTCAAGAATTTGACCTGTGAAAATTACCTTGTCGTTGAGCCCGAGCTTTGCGCAATATCTTTTGATTTGGTTTTCTTCGGGACCCATACCGACCATAATCATCCTGAAATCTCTGCCTTCGTCTTTGAGGAGCTTGCAGGCATCAAGAGTGATTCGGATATTTTTGTACCACATCATTCTGCCGACAAAAAGCAAAATCGGCACATCGTTTGGGATGTTGTGCTTGCGCCTCATCATAGCTTTCATATCGTCCGTTGTGTCAAATTTTGGCAAATCACAGCCGTTTGGCATAACGACATAGTCGCCCTCGTATCCGATTTTTCGCAGGCTGTCAACTGTTCCGTGGCTTGTAACCCACACTTCGTCTGCCGACTTGATGTTGTTGAGCAAAAAGCCGTATGCTCTGTGACGAATTGCCCAAATCGGAACTCTGTCCTCAATGTCGTATTCGTATTTTGTGTGATATGTTAAAACCTGCGGAATACGGAAAATTCTGTTTATTCTCCTGTAAAAATAGCTTGTGGCTATCGGGCAGTGAGAATGCAGAATGTCAACATTTTTTGCAATGATGTCGGTTGCAAATTTTTCCTTGAACGGCCAGCCGACAGGATAACCCTCGCCAAAGGTAAAAAGACTTTGGTATCTGTAAATCTCATAAGGGTATTTGTAGTCCTCTTGGTTTGGATTTTTAGGGGTTACTACAATGGCTTCGCCGTATTTTTCGTTGATTATATCCGCATAGCATTTGGCAACCGTGCTGATGCCGTCAATCGTTGGCGGAAAAGCCTCAGTGCCTATTGCGATTTTTAGTTTGTTCATAAGATGTCTCCTTATTCTTCGCTCTCCAATTATAGCATAGTGTCGTTGCGTAGTCTACATCAAAATATTTAATTAATTTATTTTTAATCTTGTTCATTTGTCAATGATGTGACACCGAGATATTAAAATAAAAAGTATTGGGAAAAGGACAATGTGATGATTAAACGGAGCGTAGCGAAGTGAAATCATCACATTGTCGGCGGCTTTAATCAACGATGTATTCGAGTTCTGCTCGTTTTTGTAATGGTGATTTCCAACCCAAAACAGACATAGGTATGTTGTTTGAACGTTTGAGATATTGTTTCATTTGAACAATTAAATCATCGTAAGAGTAAAAGCTCAAATAATTGTAAAATCTTTCTTGGTCATTTCTGTGGCTTCTTTCAACCTTTCCGTTATGCCAAGGTGTTCTTGGTCTGATAAGCTTGT
>NZ_FUWW01000033.1 GCF_900167205.1 Eubacterium coprostanoligenes | reverse complement strand
TGATGGCATCATTGATGTACCAAAGCTATTGCGCTGAAGGATGGGCTCGCGTCTGATTAGATAGTTGGTGGGGTAACGGCCTACCAAGTCGACGATCAGTAGCCGGACTGAGAGGTTGAACGGCCACATTGGGACTGAGACACGGCCCAGACTCCTACGGGAGGCAGCAGTGGGGAATATTGCACAATGGGCGCAAGCCTGATGCAGCAACGCCGCGTGGAGGAAGACGGTTTTCGGATTGTAAACTCCTGTTCTTAGTGAAGAAAAATGACGGTAGCTAAGGAGCAAGCCACGGCTAACTACGTGCCAGCAGCCGCGGTAATACGTAGGTGGCAAGCGTTGTCCGGAATTACTGGGTGTAAAGGGAGCGCAGGCGGGGGAGCAAGTCAGCTGTGAAATCTATGGGCTTAACCCATAAACTGCAGTTGAAACTGTTCTTCTTGAGTGAAGTAGAGGTTGGCGGAATTCCGAGTGTAGCGGTGAAATGCGTAGATATTCGGAGGAACACCGGTGGCGAAGGCGGCCAACTGGGCTTTTACTGACGCTGAGGCTCGAAAGTGTGGGGAGCAAACAGGATTAGATACCCTGGTAGTCCACACTGTAAACGATGATAACTAGGTGTAGGGGGTCTGACCCCTTCTGTGCCGCAGCTAACGCAATAAGTTATCCACCTGGGGAGTACGACCGCAAGGTTGAAACTCAAAGGAATTGACGGGGACCCGCACAAGCAGTGGATTATGTGGTTTAATTCGATGCAACGCGAAGAACCTTACCAGCACTTGACATCCAACTAACGAAATAGAGATATATTAGGTGCCCCTCGGGGAAAGTTGAGACAGGTGGTGCATGGTTGTCGTCAGCTCGTGTCGTGAGATGTTGGGTTAAGTCCCGCAACGAGCGCAACCCCTGCCATTAGTTGCTACGCAAGAGCACTCTAATGGGACCGCTACCGACAAGGTGGAGGAAGGTGGGGATGACGTCAAATCATCATGCCCCTTATGTGCTGGGCTACACACGTAATACAATGGTCGTTAACAAAGAGAAGCAATACCGCGAGGTGGAGCAAAACTTCAAAAACGATCTCAGTTCGGACTGTAGGCTGAAACTCGCCTGCACGAAGTTGGAATTGCTAGTAATCGTGGATCAGCATGCCACGGTGAATACGTTCCCGGGTCTTGTACACACCGCCCGTCACACCATGGGAGCCGGTAATACCCGAAGTCAGTAGTCTAACCTTAATGGAGGACGCTGCCGAAGGTAGGATTGGCGACTGGGGTGAAGTCGTAACAAGGTAGCCGTAGGAGAACCTGCGGCTGGATCACCTCCTTTCTATGGAGACATAACAAAATGAAAAAGGTTTTGTTAGACATCCAAGGTCAGAATCGGAAAACTTGAAGTAATCGTTGTTTAATTTTGAAGGCCCTAGGCTTTCGAAAAGGAAATATGGGGGTATAGCTCAGCTGGGAGAGCACCTGCTTTGCAAGCAGGGGGTCAGCGGTTCGATCCCGCTTATCTCCACCAAGGACTAAGGTCCTGAATAAAAAAGGGTTCTAAAGGATAAGAGCCGACAGAACCACATAGAAATGGGCTCGTAGCTCAGGTGGTTAGAGCGCACGCCTGATAAGCGTGAGGTCGGTGGTTCGAGTCCACTCGGGCCCACCACATAAAGCAAAAAGCTTTATGGTAGAAATGTACTTTGAAAACTGAATACAGGTAATGTGAAATGGAAACAACGAGATAATGTAACCAAAAATATTCAAAAAGTCTAAACAACTGTTTAGGGTAAAAATTTTTACTACAATAAAACGTTGAGGAAATTAACAAAAACCGATAGGACACATAATTCTGAAAAAGGTCAAGCTAATAAGGGCGCAAGGGGAATGCCTTGGCATTGGAAGCCGATGAAGGACGTAGCGATCTACGAAAAGCCACGGGGAGGCGAAAGCAGCCCTCGATCCGTGGATATCCGAATGGGGAAACCCGGCAGAGCAATACTCTGTCAACCTCTTGTGAATAAAATAGCAAGTCGTGGGGAACCGCCTGAACTGAAACATCTAAGTAGGGCGAGGAAAAGACATCAACCGAGATTCCGTAAGTAGTGGCGAGCGAACGCGGAAGAGGCCAAACCAAGAGTAGTAATACTTTTGGGGTTCGGACTGCAACATGTACTGATAAGGTTAGTAGAATGAGATGGGAAGCTCAACCATAGAGTGTGAGAGTCACGTACACGAAAACCGAGTCAGGCTAGCAGGATCCAGAGTACCGCCGGACACGTGAAACCCGGTGGGAATACGGGGGGACCACCCTCCAAGCCTAAATACTCTCCAATGACCGATAGTGAATAGTACTGTGAAGGAAAGGTGAAAAGAACCCCTGGCGGGGAGTGAAATAGAACCTGAAACCTTGTGCCTACAAGCACATAGAGCACATCAACGTGTGATATGGTACCTTTTGTAGAATGGTCCGGCGAGTGAATGTCACTAGCGAGGTTAAGGACTTAAGGTCTGAAGCCGAAGCGAAAGCGAGTCTTAATAGGGCGAAAATAGTTAGTGGTATTCGACCCGAAACCGAGTGACCTAGCCATGAGCAGGCTGAAGTGGAGGTAAAACTCCATGGAGGGCCGAACCCACTCCCGTTGAAATGGTAGGGGATGACTTGTGGCTAGCGGAGAAATTCCAATCGAACTCGGAGATAGCTGGTTCTCTCCGAAATAGCTTTAGGGCTAGCCTCAATATACATTACCGCAGGTAAAGCACTGAATGGGCTAGGGGGCGAAAGCTTACTGAACCCTATCAAACTAAGAATGGCGGATAATGAAATATTGGGAGTCACACTACGTGAGATAAGTTTCGTGGTGGAAAGGGAAACAGCCCAGACCCACAGCTAAGGTCCCAAAGTACGGTTAAGTGGAAAAGGATGTGGAATTGCACAGACAACCAGGATGTTGGCTCAGAAGCAGCCATTCATTCAAAGAGTGCGTAATAGCTCACTGGTCGAGTGACTCTGCGCCGAAGATTTAACGGGGCTAAATCGTACACCGAAGCTTGGGAATATA
>NZ_FUWW01000012.1 GCF_900167205.1 Eubacterium coprostanoligenes | reverse complement strand
TTATCGGTTAGTGATTTGACTGTTCCATCGTATTTCCTGTTCCAACGCATTAATGATGATTTTGATATGTGATACCTTCGACATACAAAATCTATATCTTTACTTTGTCGGTACAATTTTACTGCGTGTATTCTTGTTGTTATTTGGTGTGGACAATATCTCTTGTTTTGTGTTATACTATTCATGGCGATTGAGTCCTTTCTTGATAGCGTGGGTTTGTGGTTATTCTTATTCTATCTTTTCTCAATCGCTTTTTCTATATCTTTTTGGTGTCACATCTATTGTAACGCTACATTTTTTAATATTTTTATGTAAAATAATTGTTGAAAAAAGTTTGGCTATGCTATATAATGAATGATGTATGAAATTTTATACGGAGGATAATTGTTGTATGGATACTATAACATTGGCAACAGGCATTATTGCGGACAGGTCTGTAACTTTTACCGTAACCGTAATTGTTGCCGGAATCGGAATTGTTCTGTGCACATTGCTTGTGTTAATCGGAGTATTTTATGCGTTTGGTGCAGTCGTTTCAAAGTCACAGGCAAATGCAAAGAAAAAAGAAGCAAAAAAAATGCAAAGCGATATGGAAGCTGCTTTGTCAAAGGCAAGCGAGAGCGTTCCTGCTCCTGCTCCGGCAAGCGCTCCTGTTATTGAAGAAGGTATAAGCGGAGAAGTTGTTGCGGCTATCAGCGCTGCCGTTTATGCAATGGAGGGCGGTTCGGCGGTCATCCGCTCCGTATCTCGCAAGGCGAGTCCTGTTTCAACCCGCAATCCTTGGGCACAGGCTGCTGTTGTGGATAATACAAGACCGTTTTAAGGAGGACAAACCTATATGGAAATATTACAGGGTGTATGGGAAGTAATTAAAAGTATCCTTGTAAACAGCGGATATGCTTACTTCTTTACCGCAGACGGCGGATATAAAAATTTTATTATGCTCATCGTTGCCTTTTTCTTCCTTTGGTTGGGAATTAAAAAGGGATTTGAGCCACTTTTGATGATACCAATCGCATTTGGTATGCTCCTTGCCAATTTGCCGGGGGCAAATCTTGCAGTACAGTATCACGATTTGCAGGGCTTCATTGATTTGGTAGCCGGCAGAATGACCGACACGGCAGGCAACACGCTCACGCCGGGTCTTATGGATTTCCTTTACTTTGGAGTTAAGGCGGGAATTTATCCTCCGCTTATCTTCCTCGGTATCGGTGCTATGACTGACTTTAGCTCGCTTATTGCCAACCCGTCATCATTCATTCTCGGTGCTGCCGCACAGCTCGGTATTTTCGTTGCTTATGTAATTGCTATTGTTTTGGGCTTCGACCCTCAACAGGCAGGTTCAATCGCCATCATCGGCGGTGCAGACGGACCTACCGCAATTTTCGTAACTTCAAAGCTTGCTCCGGCAATGCTTGGCACAATAGCCGTGGCGGCATACAGCTATATGGCTCTCGTGCCTGTTATTCAACCGCCTATTATGAAGGCACTCACAACCAAAAAAGAGCGTAGCGTTGTTATGGGCACACTTCGTCCTGTTTCAAAGCTCGAAAAGATTTTGTTCCCGATTATGGTAACAGTTATCGTTTCGCTTCTTCTTCCTGACGCTGCGGTTCTTGTCGGTATGCTTATGCTCGGCAACCTCCTCAAAGAGAGCGGACAGACAGAGCGTATCGCAAAGGCGGCTCAAAATGAACTTATGAACATCATTACAATTCTTTTGGGATTGTCGGTTGGTGCAACAACTTCTGCACAGTCATTCCTCAATCTCAACACTTTGAAGATTGTTCTTCTCGGCTTGATTGCATTTGCATTCGGTACAGCCGGCGGTGTTCTCTTTGGCAAACTTATGTATGTTATTACAAAGGGCAAAATCAATCCGCTTATCGGCTCGGCAGGTGTATCTGCTGTTCCAATGGCTGCTCGTGTGTCGCAAAAGGTCGGTCAGCAGGAGAATCCTTCAAACTTCCTTCTTATGCACGCTATGGGTCCAAATGTATCAGGCGTTATCGGCTCTGCCGTTGCAGCAGGTATTTTGCTTACCCTTCTTGGATAAGAACAAACACAATAAAAATTCACAGAGGTGGTACAATCCGTTCCACCTCTGTTTTTGACACAAAGGGAAATTATTATGAACAAAGACGCAGTAAAGCCAAATCGTGAGCAACAGCAGGTTATCGACACCGTTGACGGACCTGTGCTTGTTGTTGCAGGTGCAGGAACAGGCAAAACCGCAACTGTTGTAAAACGAATTGAGCATATCATCAAAGACGGCTATGCCCGTCCGTGGCAGGTGCTTGCAATCACATTTACCAACAAGGCGGCAGGCGAGCTTAAAGAAAGACTTGAAAACACAATCGGTGTTGAGGCAAACGACATTTGGGCGCAGACTTTCCACAGTATGTGCAGTCGTATGCTCCGCCGTTTTGGTGACAGACTCGGCTACACACAGCACTTCACAATTTATGACACCGATGACCAAAAGCGTGTTATGAAGCGTGTTCAGAAAAATCTCGGAATTGATGACAAGTTTCTCAATCACCGTGCAATTTTGACCGAAATCAGCCGTGCAAAGGACAGCCTCATTGACCCGAGAGAATACAAGCACACCAATCAAAACGATTTCAGAAAATCCAAGATTGCCGAGTGCTACCGTGATTATCAGCAGGAACTTTTGCGTTCGGACGCAATGGATTTTGACGATATGATTTTTAACACGGTTCGACTTCTCAAGGAAAATCCGGATGTTTTGGAAACTTATCAGCACCAGTTCAAGTACATCATTGTTGACGAGTATCAGGACACTTCCTATGCTCAATATGTGCTTACATATTTGCTTGCAGGCGAATATCACAACATCTGCGTTGTCGGTGACGATGACCAAAGCATTTACCGCTTCAGAGGCGCTACAATCGAAAATATTATGCGATTTAAGGAAAGATACGAGGATGAGGGCGTAAAGGTTATTCAGCTTCAACTTGCCGAAAATTATCGTTCAAAGCAAAATATTCTTGACGCTGCCAACGCAGTTATCGCCAACAATAAGACAAGACTTGCCGACAAGCGACTTCGTTCTTATGCAGGCAAAAACGGCGACAAAATCGTGCTTTATACCGCAAATAACGAACTTGACGAGGCGCAGTTCATTATTGACCAAATCAACGAAAATGTTAAAAACGGAATGAGCTACAAGGACCATGCAGTTCTTTATCGTATGAATGCGCAGAGCCGAAACATAGAAATTATGATGGCAAAATCGGGCATTTCTTATCGAATTATCGGTGGCAACCGCTTCTTCGACCGCAAGGAAATCAAGGATATTGTGTCGTATTTTGCACTCATCAACAACACAGCCGACAATGTTCGACTTCAAAGAATAATCAACACTCCGAAGCGTGGCATTGGCGACACGATGTTCAATTACATTTTGGAAATTGCTTCGGCAAACAAAATGACAGCCTTTGAGGTTTGCGAGCAGGCAGACGAGTTTGCAAAGACACAGAGAAGTGCAAACAAACTCAAGGCGTTTTGCAATATGATTAACGGCTTCCGTGAGGATTTAGAGGACGGCATGAGCGTGAACGATTTGCTTCAGGAAATTTTGGAGCAGACCGAGTATTTTGCATATCTCGAAGAGGACGACCCGTCAAAGGCAGACGACAGAAAAGCCAATGTTCAGGAACTTTCGTCAATGTTTGTCAAGTATCAGGAGGAGGATGAAAACTTCACCCTTCAAACCTTCCTTGAGGATGTTGCGCTTGTGTCCGATATTGATTCGTATAATGAGGATGAGGACAGCGTTGTGCTTATGACTCTCCACTCGGCAAAGGGTTTGGAATTCTCTGTTGTGTTTATTCCGGGTATGGAAGAGGGCATATTCCCCGGCAATCAAAGTATGTACAGTGATGAGGATCTTGAAGAGGAGCGCCGTCTTGCTTATGTCGGCATTACCCGTGCAAGAGAAAAGCTGTATCTCGTGTCGGCTCGTCAGCGTATGCTCTACGGTACAACAAGCAGAAATATGCTTTCTCGTTTCGTGGGCGAAATTCCGACCGACATTTGCGAGGATAAGACGGTCAGAATGCAGTCGAGCTATTCATCGGGTAGCTATAACGACCACTTTGGCTCTCCTGCAAAGCCATATAAATACAGCAAGTCAACTCCGATCGGCGAGGGCAGACGAAGTTCAAGCACCGTGGCTCATTCGTTTGGGCAGGTTGGCGGAACAAAACCGCAGACAAGCACAGAAACCTATGCTGTCGGCGACACGGTTCGTCATGCGTCGTTCGGCACAGGCGTTGTTCTTTCGGCAAAACCTATGGGTAACGACACGCTTATGGAAATTGCGTTTGACAAGGCAGGAACAAAGAAGCTTATGGCTAACTTTGCTAAACTTCAGAAATTATAATCATTTTAAGAGGGCAATTGTTCGCCCTCTTTTTTTGTCGGGTTTTGTCAACAGTGTTTTCCTTATTAATGTATATAATTTATATATTATAATATATAGGCAGATAACAGGACGAATAAAACCTGAAAAACCGTACAAAAGTTTGTGAAAGAATTATCAATAAAATATTTTGCGAAATTCTATATGTGGAAACAAAAAACACAATATTTGAAAAAATACACCATATATTGTGTTTGCCATTTTTTACCAATGCTTAAATGTTACAAAATCGTAAGGTTTTGTAAGAAGTTCGTCACCTTTCCCAAATATTCAATTTAGTGTGATAAAGCGTAAAAGTTCAAAACCACAAGATATGGACATTTTAAAAGTTACAATAATATTACGGCTGTAACCTTTTGTAGATATTGCACAAAAAAATCTGCTCCACCAACTTGACTTGTTGTGAAAACTCGCTATAATAGCAAGCGTTCGTGACAAAATGATATTAGGCGATGTGGGAATTTGACCCACAAATGCCAAACTCACTTGTTAAGAAAGTAAGGAGATTAAGATGACTAACCAATCATTTGCAGGTAAGCGTTCTTTCAGAACAATCCTGACAATAGTAATTGCGCTTGTGCTTCTTGTCACAATGTTTGCAGGCACTGCTTTTGCAAAATCCTCTGACGAATACACAGTCAACATTGTTGACGGCTCAAGAAGTGTTGCTGTTACTACAACTGAGACGGAACCTATCGAGATTCTCAAATCCGCAGGTATTATGGTAGCTGCCGGCGATAAGCTGGACATAACCGATTTTAAGGAATCGGAAGGTGGCAGCATTGTAGTAAACAGACTCAACACATTTTATATTGAGTTTGACGGAAACATTACAGCGTACCAAGTTTATTCGCACACTGTCGGCGATGCATTTGCACAGCTTGGAATTGGCATCAATAATAGTGATCAAATCAATTACAGCCTCAATACAGAGATTGCAGACGGTATGGTAATCA
The DNA here is from genome assembly GCF_900167205.1 of Eubacterium coprostanoligenes. Classification (GTDB taxonomy): domain Bacteria; phylum Bacillota; class Clostridia; order Oscillospirales; family Acutalibacteraceae; genus Eubacterium_R; species Eubacterium_R coprostanoligenes. The sequence goes on along the minus strand of NZ_FUWW01000012.1, from coordinate 61,744 downwards.
AGGTTGCCACTGCACAGTATGTAACCCTCAAGGTTGACGGCAAAGAAACGAAGTATACTTTGACAAGCGGAACTGTTGCAGATTTGCTTGAAACAGCAGGTGTAGTTCTTGATAAGGACGATTATACGGAACCTGCACTTGATGCAAAACTTGAAAAAGACCTTGTGGTAAAGGTTAAGAGAGTTGAGTACAAAACTGTTGAAAAGACAGAAGAAGTTGAGTATTCAACAGTTGAAACAAAAGATGAATCCCTTAAAGATGGCGAAACAAAGGTAATCAAAGAGGGTAAAAACGGCGAGGCTAATGTAACATACCAAGTTAAGTATGTTAACGGCAAGAAAAAGGACTCGACCGAGGTTTCAAGAATTGTGACCAAGGAAGCAACTCAAAAAGAAGTTTTGGTTGGCACAAAGAAAACCGAAAAGAAGAAGTCAGAGAAAAAAGATGATGATTCGTCAAGCGATGTTAAGCCAAACGGCGTAAAGTCAAAGAACGGCTACAAGCTCGGTCAGGTTATCAAGGGCAGATACAGCCACTATTGTGCGTGTGCAACCTGCAACGGTAACTCAAGAGGTATCACATCATCAGGCAAGAGAATTCAAAACGGTATGGATGACCCATATTATGTTGCATGCAACTGGTTGCCTCTCGGCACAGTTATCAGCGTTGACGGCACAAACTACACTGTAGTTGACCGTGGTGGCAGCGGATTGTCACGCAAGGGCAGAATTGATATTTTTACCCCGGGCGGTCACAGCGAGTGCTACAAGCGTGGTGTAGGCTCTTGCACAATTGAAATCGTAAGACTCGGTTGGTAATCTGACACCTAAAAAATGCGAGAATTCATAAGCATTTAAAACACAAATTTTATGATGAAATCCGTATGCCGTCAGCATACGGATTTTTTTGTTTATTAGGTGTTAATTTAGAGAAAAATATATTGAAAAATGGTTGAAAATATGCTAACATAGTCAATAAATAATTTTTAGTTTTCACAAGGAGGCAAAGGTTTATGGATAAAAGAATTGTGAGAACAAGACGGGCAATTTTAGTATCTGTTTTGGAACAAACAAAGGACAAGGATTTAGACGAGGTTCGTGTTGTAAAGGTTTGCAATGATGCGGGAATTAATAAGAGTACATTCTACCTTCACTACAAGAGCATCGAGGATTGCGTAAAGGCAATTGTTGAAAATTTGGAGGCGTCTGTTGCTGAATATGCTGCAACTGTAAACATTCAGCAGGCACATGTAAATCCAAGCATCGTTGTCAACGACATCATCAATGTAATAATTGCAAACGCTGATATTATTGAAAAATATAAGGGCAGCAGACTTGCTATTCCTGTAACCGAAAAGTTGCAGAAATCAGCAATCACAACAATTTGCACAAACAACAATATTCAACCGGGAACAGTTGACTATGCAAGAGTTTCTCTCATCGTATACGCTGTAACAGGTCTTGTGCTTAATGCGGATTTGAAGAATGATAAGGACATCCTTTTCACAGCTCTTTCAGATATGATCAGAAAGAACTGATTGCAAAATTGAATATTTGATTCGGCAATTTGCCGTTTTGTAGATGAATAATCACCTGTTTTTTTGAAATACTAAAACAGGTGATTTTATGTTTTATGCTTTTCGTGACGAGGTTGAAAATGTAACCGCCGAGGAGGCAAAAGCCTGCGACCTTTCACTCGGATATATCGGTGTGTCCGAGCTTGATGAGGTTGTCAGGCTTTTTGATTTGCCAAAAAACGGCATAGGCACAACGGGATATTTCAAAAGCGGAGATTGTGTTTGCGTTTGCCTTGAGGAATGCAATATTTATGTCAGGCAACGGGCGGTGATTGTTGTCAGCACTTGCACAAAAAAGCATTTGACCGCCGTGCAAAACACAATTTCGAGATTACGTGGCGGAGAGGTGTCGAATGCAAGGTTGCTGTATACCTTTGTTGACGAACTGCTGGCAAACGAAAACGAGGTGCTTGTCGATTTTCAAAAAAGTCTTGCCGTGACGGAAAAACAAATTCTTGACGGCAGGGAAAGCGAGAGCCTGAACAAAACTCTCTATTGCGAAAAGCAGAGGTGCATTGCCCTCGGTGCTTATTATTCAAAAATCAGGGAGATAATCGAGGAACTCGGCGACAATGATTTTGATGTTTTCCCCGAGGATGAGTTGAAATATTTTGACCTTTTGGGCGCAAGGGCGGACAGATTGCGGGAGAATTCAAAAATGCTGATTGACGGTATTGTGCATTTGAGGGATGCCTATCAGTCGGCGCTTGATTTGAGGCTCAACAAGACTATGAAGCTGTTTACAATCGTTACCGTTGTGTTTGCTCCGCTCGGTTTCATCACAGGTTGGTTCGGTATGAATTTTAAAAATTTGCCTCTCATCAATTCGCCGTACGGTGCAGGCATTGTCATTGCGATTTCGGTTGTCGTGGCAGTCGGAATGCTTGTGTGGCTAAAGCTCAAACGGTGATATTTTTGCCTTGTGAAGCATAAAATCTTACGGTGGTTTTATGAAGAAAAAAGAAAAACTCAACGATACCGTTATGGGATATTGCGAGTGTCCGCACATTCATCTTGTCGGCTCGTCACAGTGCGTTGTTGACGGCTTAAAGGGGATTGTGGAATACAGCCGTGACCGGATAAAAATCAATCTTGGAAAGTATTGCCTTGTCGTTGTCGGTTCAATGCTGTGCATAAACGAGTTTTCGCCCGAAGGTGCAGTGATTGAGGGCGATATTTTATCCGTGGAGTATTGCAGTGATTAGCAGAATTGTTCAATGGCTTGTCGGCTATGTTGAGTTTTCGTTTTCGGGCGGTTTTGGGGCAGATTTTTTGAACGAGTGCTTTCAACTCGGCTTGAATGTCTATAAAATCAGGAATGACAGCAGGCTGACGGCACGGTGTCCTGTGCAGGCGTATAAGTATTTGCATCGGATTGCGTTCCGTCACGGTGGCAAGGTGAGGATAATCAAAAAGTGCGGTCTGCCGTTTTATGTGTCACGGCTGATGTCACGCTCGGGCTTGGCGGTTGGCTGTGTGTTGTGCGTGGTGCTTTTCTGCTTCTTGTCCGGCTTTGTGTGGAATATTGAATATGTCGGCAACACAACGATTGAACAGAGCAGAATTGAAGCGTTTTTGGACAAAAACGATTTTCGCATCGGCACTCATTGGGATGTCGACGAAAAGAAAAAGCTCGAAGATTTGATGCTTGCGAGCTTTGACGAAATTGCGTGGGTGCACATAAATCGAATCGGCACAACCGCAAGGGTGGAAATCCAAGAAGCAACGCCAAAGCCGAACATTGAAAGCAAGGATTACACAAATCTCACGGCAGTCAAGGATGGCGTGATTGTGTCGGCAATGGTCAAGGACGGCTGGCAACAGGCTTTTGTGGGCGACAGCGTAACAAAGGGCACAATTCTTGTGTCTGGCGTTTATGCTCCCGAGGAGAAAAAAGAGAACTTTTTTGCACACGCAAGCGGGGACTTTGTTGCAAGAGTAAACGAAAAGTTCACCCTGACCGTAAGCCGTGAGCAGTGCAGACGGGAATATCTCGGCGAAAAGGAATATAAGGCAATTTCATTTTTCGGGTTGTATCTTCCGCTGTATGTCGGCAAAATCCCGAAAGAAACGGCTGAAATCGAACGGCACAGTTCGTATCTCACAATCAACGACCGCCCCGTGCCAATCGGAATAATCAAAACCTGCGTCAGGGAGTATAATATTTATACGGTCAACTTGTCGGATAAGGCTCTGCTTGACCTTGCCGAAAAACTTGCCGAGCAAAAACTTGTGGGCGAATTCGGCAGAGAAAATATTGAATCAAAGCAGATAAATGTCACCTTGAACTTCAATTCGGCAGAAGCAAGGTGCAATGCACAGGTGCTTGAAAACATCGGCGAGGAAGTTCAACTTTTTTCTAAAAAAACAAAGATTAACAGTTGAATGTGTATAAATGATGTGCTAAAATTAAGATGATAAACAAACGGAGGATAAGCGTATGCAAATGACATTTCGATGGTTTGGCAAAGAAAAAGACACTGTTTCTCTTGACCAAATCAAACAAATACCAAATGTGGTCGGCGTTGTTCCTGCCCTCCACGATTTGCCTGCCGGTGAGGCTTGGACTATGGACAGAGTTCAGGCAATGTATGACGAAATCACCGCTTCAGGACTTACAATGGAATGTATCGAAAGTGTAAATGTGCACGAGGACATCAAAATCGGTCTGCCGTCAAGAGATAGGTATATCGAGAACTACAAGGAGTCTATTCGCAATCTTTCAAAGGTTGGCGTAAAGGTGATTTGCTACAACTTTATGCCTGTTTTCGACTGGACGAGAACCGACCTTTATATGCCTTTGTCTGACGGTTCAACCTGCCTTTGCTATGACGGCAAGCAGGTAGAGGGCAAGTCACCCGAGGATATGTTCAGAGAGATTGACGACAACTCAAACGGCTATGCAATGCCGGGTTGGGAAACCGAGCGAATGGGCGAAATCAAGGAGCTTTTTGAAAAATACAAGGATGTTACTGCGGACGATTTGTGGGCAAACCTCAAGTATTTTCTTGAAGCGATTATGCCGACTTGCGAGGAATGTGATGTCAAAATGGCAATACATCCGGATGACCCGCCGTGGAGCATTTTTGGACTTCCACGAATCATCACAGACAAAACCGCTGTTGAAAAATTGCTTGCAATAGTGCCGTCAAAATATAACGGCTTGACCCTTTGCACAGGTTCACTCGGTGCAAGTCCAAACAATGACATTGTGGAAATCATCAAGTCAGCAGGCGACAGAATCTATTTTGCGCATCTTCGCAATGTGCAGATTAACAATCAATGGTTCAACGAAACCGCACACGAGAGCAATGCAGGCTCACTCGATATGTACGAGATTGTAAAGGCTTTGCAGGAGGTCGGATTTGACGGATATATCCGCCCTGACCATGGCAGAATGATATGGGGCGAGGTTGCAAGACCGGGCTACGGACTTTACGACAGAGCACTCGGTGCGTGCTATCTCAACGGACTTTGGGAAGCAGTTGAAAAATCAAGAAAATAAACATCAATTCAGATATAGGGGACAATAAAATGACACATGAAAATTTAAAGGGCAGGGTTGCCGTTGTTACAGGCGGCGGCGGAGTCCTTTGCGGACAGTTTGCACAAACTCTTGCAAAGCAGGGCTGTAAGGTTGCCGTGCTTGATTTGAACGAGGCAGCTGCACAGGCTTGTGCTGACGAAATCGTTGCAAACGGCGGTGAGGCTATTGCAGTAGGTTGCAATGTTCTTGACAGCGAATCAATGCAAAATGCAAGAAAAATCATCAACGAAAAACTCGGCACTTGCGATATTCTTCTCAATGGTGCAGGTGGCAATAATCCAAAGGGCACAACCACAAAGGACACTCTTGAGCAAATCGACCTTGTTCAAAAGGACGAGAATGTAAAGACCTTTTTCGACCTTGATGCAGACGGAATTTCTTTTGTATTCAATCTCAACTTCCTCGGCACTCTTATTCCAACACAGGTTTTTGCAAGAGATATGGTGGAAAAAGAGCACGCTTGCATTGTTATGATAACTTCAATGAATGCGTTTAGACCGCTCACCCGTATCCCTGCATATTCGGCTGCCAAAGCTGCGGTAAAGAACTTTACCGAATGGATGGCTGTTCACTTTGCACCAATGGGAATCAGAGTAAACGCAATCGCTCCGGGATTTTTCTCAACCAAGCAGAATGCAACACTTCTTTGGAATGAGGACGGCACTCCGACCGCCCGTACAGGCAAAATCCTTGCCGCAACTCCAATGAATCGTTTTGGCGAGCCGGAGGAACTTGACGGAACACTTCTGTTCCTTTGCGATGAGGCATACAGCGGATTCATCACAGGCGTGAACATCCCTGTTGACGGAGGCTTCAACGCATACAGCGGAGTATAAACTTCAGATAAGATTTTATGGCAAATAAAAAAACCGTAAGTATCGAACTTACGGTTTTTTGTTATCATTTTTTTACTTCTTCATTTCTTCTCTTGCTTCTTTGATTCTCTGAACAAAGAGCTTGCCGGTTTCGGTGATTTTGTCGTAATCGCCTGTTTTTGCGCCTGCGATAAGCGATGAACCTGCACCGCAAGCAACGGCGCCTGCCTTTATCCATTCTTTGACATTGTCAACATCAACACCGCCTGACGGCATCATAACAGCGTTTGGAATAGGACCGTGAATATCCTTGATGAAGCGAGGACCTGCAATGTCACCCGGGAACACCTTGAGCACATCAGCGCCACATTCCATTGCGTGCACAGCCTCTGTCGGTGTGTAAATGCCCGGCATTGACGGAATTCCGTATCTGTTACAGCATTTGACGGTTTCAGGGTCAAAGTATGGCGAAACAATATATTCAGCGCCTGCAAGGATTGCAATTCTTGCTGTTGCGGCGTCCATAACAGTGCCTGCACCGATGATGATTTCTCCCGAATTGTACTTTGCTCTCATTGCTTCAATCAGCTTGTCTGCGTGAGGAACGGTGAAAGTAAGCTCAATGGCTGCCACACCGCCGGCAATACATGCGTCTGTGATTTTTTCTGCCTGTTCAATGGATGTTGCACGAACAACTGCAACAATACCAACCTCTTGAATTTTTGCAAGAGTTTCAATTTTATTTGACATAGTTATTTTCTCCCATATTTAGTATAGATTGATTGTGATTATCTTTGAACACGGGCGCCTGCACCGTTCACCTTTGCTTCAACTTCTTTGAGCGAAGCCATTGATGTGTCGCCCGGAGTGGTCATTGCGAGTGCGCCGTGAACAACACCGTAGTTAACAGCCTTTTGTGCGTCTTCATATGTCATCAAGCCATAGATAAGACCAGATGCAAAGCTGTCACCGCCACCGACACGGTCAAGAATTTCAAGTCCCGGATACTCAAGCGAATTGTAAATTTTGCCGTCAGCCCAGCAAATAGCTTTCCAGTCGTTTACGGTAGCTGTTTTTACTGTGCGGAGTGTTGTTGCAATAACCTTGAAGTTTGGATAAGCCTTTGTGACGGTTTCAATCATTTTGTAGTAGCCGTCCATATTCAACTCTTTGAGGTCGGCGTCGTTGCCCTCAACCTCAAAGCCGAGAGAAGCGGTGAAGTCCTCCTCGTTGCCAATCATAACATCAACATATTTTGCAATTTCCTTGTTGACTTCCTGTGCCTTTGCCTGACCGCCGATTCCTTTCCAAAGTGACGGGCGGTAGTTGAGGTCGTAAGACACGATTGTGCCGTATTCCTTTGCTTTTTTAACGGCTGTGATAACTGTTTGAGCGGCAGTTTCGGAAAGTGCGGCATAAATTCCGCCTGTGTGGAGCCAACGAACACCGAGAGTGCCGAAGATGTAGTCCCAGTCAATGTCCTCAGGTTTAAGTTGTGAAGCGGCTGTGTTGCCTCTGTCCGAAGCACCGACAGCGCCACGGATGCCGAAGCCTCTTTCGGTAAAATTAATGCCGTTTCTTACGGTTCTGCCGATACCGTCATATGGCACCCACTTGATTAGTGATGTGTCAACTCCGCCTTGAAGAATCAAATCTTCCATAAGATATCCGATTTCGTTTTCTGCAAAAGCAGTGATAACAGATGTTTTCATGCCAAAGCATCTGCGAAGTCCACGGGCAACATTGTATTCTCCGCCACCTTCCCAGGCTCTGAATGAGCGTGCAGTTTTTATTCTGCCTTCGCCCGGGTCAAGTCGAAGCATAATCTCACCGAGCGAAACTTCGTCAAACATACATTCTTCTTTTGGTCTTAAATTAAGTTCCATAGTAAATCACCTTTTGATAATATAATTAAAATCCGAAATATTTTATTGCGTTATTGTAGGAAATTCCGCAAACGATTTCTTTTAGTATGTCCTCATCATAGGCATACCATCCGTCCTCAACCCATCTGCCGAGCAAACGGCACATAATTCGTCTGAAATATTCGTGCCTGCCGTATGAGGTGAATGAGCGTGAATCGGTTTCCATACCGATGAATTTGCCGAGCACACCGAGGTTGCCGAGCGACTTCATCTGTGCGGTCATACCGTCCATTGTGTCAAGGAACCACCACGCAGGTCCAAACTGAATTTTGCCCTCTGCCTCTGTGCCTTGGAAGTTGCCGAGCATTGTTGCAAGCACGGTGTTGTCCTTGTCGTTGAGGTTGAACAAAATCGTTTTCGGAAGCGAGTTGCTGACATCAAGTGCGTCCAAAAATCTTGAAAGCGTGTATGCAATTTCGCAGTCGCCAACGCTGTCAAATCCTGTGTCCGCACCGATTGCATTGAACATTCTTGTGGAATTGTTGCGCAGTGCGCCGATGTGGATTTCCATTGCCCAGTCAAGCTCGTGATATTTCTTGCCGAGTGCAAGGAGCACGGCTGTTCTGTATTTGTCGCCGTCAGCCTGTGTAGGAATTTCGCCGTTCATAGCGTTGCGGAACACTTTTTCAATTTCGTCATCCGTTGCAATGTCAAACGGCACATAGTCAAACGAATGGTCGGAAACTTTGCAACCGACTTCGTTGAAATAATCGCATCTTTTCAGCAGGGCGTCAATCACATCTTTGTATGATGAAATTTCAATTTCTGCCACCTTGCCCAATTCCTTGATGTAATCCGCAAAGCCGTCAATGTGGATGTTCAGCGCTTTTTCGGGTCTGAATGTCGGCAAAACTTTGCAGTCAAAACCGTCAACATTTTTCAGCTTTTTGTGGTATTCAAGGCTGTCAATCGGGTCGTCCGTGGTGCAAACAACTTTGACATTGCTGTTTGTGATGAGGCTCTGCGGACGAAAATCGCCGTTTTTGATTGCCTCGTTTGCCCTTTTGTAGATGTCTTTCGCAGTTTTTGCATTCAGCGGAGTGTCGATTCCAAAGTATCGTTGAAGCTCAATGTGCGCCCAGTGATAAAGCGGATTGCCGATGCAGTATTGCAACGCTTCGCCGAATTTGATGAACTTTTCTTCACCGGTAGCGTCACCCGTGCAATATTTTTCGTCAACTCCCGCGCTTCGCATTGCTCGCCACTTGTAGTGGTCGCCCGACAGCCAAAGCTCCGATATGTCGCTCGGTTCACGGTTTTCGTAAATTTCTTTTGGACTCAAATGACAGTGATAGTCGCAAATAGGCATATTTTCCGCAAATTCGTGGAACAGCTTTTTTGCACAATCCGTGTCAAGCAAAAAGTCCTCACCCATAAATTCTGTCATAGCAGTTCTCCTGATAGTTTAATCAAGTTTATTATATAACTATATCTTTTACAATTCAATATTTATTAATTACATTATTATAAACTTTGTATAAATTTTCGGTAGATTTTGAAGAATTCGATTTGATTTTGTTCGTGTTTACAAAAAATATAATATTTGTTAATTAAATAAATTTGACTTTGTCGATAATTTGTCATAATATATACCCATAGACAATAAAGATATTTGAAGGGAGATATAACTATGAAATGTCCTAATTGTGGCAGAGATTTGCTCGAGGGTGAAATTTGCACCTGCACAACCGTTGAACAAGATGCTCAAACAACAGCACAGGCACAGCCTGAAAACGAGGTTCAGCCGGAGGTCGAGGCTCCTATTGAAACAGCAGAGCAACCACAGCCGGAAAATACATATTATCAGCCACCAACCCAGCCTGAAATGAACTATGGCGAATATCAAAATTCATTTGACGGCAATCAGCAGTATGCACAGCCGTTCGGTGCGCCACAGCAGAATTATTACGACCCGACTCAGCAAGCGCCTTATTACAATCCTGTTATGTCAGCGCCTGCTCCGATGACCGATTATCCTGAAGGTTACAAGCCAAAGAAGAAGTATGTTGCAGTCATTTTGGGTGCAACACTCGGTGCGTTTGGCATCCACAATTTTTATCTTGGAAACAACGGCAAAGCAACAGCACAGCTTCTTGTTGCACTCATCGGCTCACTTTTCTTTGGGCTCGGTTTGGTTGCGGCAGAGGTTTGGGCACTTGTTGAAACCGTGCAAATCCTCACCGACAAAATCGAGGCAGACAGCAATAATTATAAGATTATGACCTTCGCCGAGGAACTTGCAAAGGCTCAAAGCAACGAACAAAAGTAATAAAAAAAGCAAAAATTCAGCTCTCGACTGCGTTTTCAATCGGGAGCTGAACTAATTATTTTGAAAAAACTATTGTATTTTTTGATGATTGTGCTATAATACACAAGTAACAAATCAATATCGAGGTGTGGCTCAGTTTGGTAGAGCACCACGTTCGGGACGTGGGGGTCGCAAGTTCGAATCTTGTCACCTCGACCAAAAGACCTTAGAAAGCAAATGCTTCCTAAGGTCTTATTTTTTTAACCGTATCAATAAAACACAAGGTTTGTGTCGTTTTCGGTGATGTTGAGGACTGTGCCGTTGTTTGAAAGGTGAAGTCTGCCGAAGATGTAGTCATTGAAATCCTGCGATGAAAAGCTGTAAAACTCGGTGTAGTCCTCGTCAATCGGAATTGAAGCGGTGAGGGTGCAGGTGTAGTATCTGTCGTTGTATTCCGAATTCTTTGCAGTCAAGCCGTATTTGCTTGCAAATTGCTCTGCACCTTTTTTGCTGTTAAACACAAAGTATATTTTACCGTCAATAAACCACGATTTTTTGCCATTTTTATCTTCGGTGTATTTGATTGCGTGCTGACCCTCAATGAACTCAACGCTCAAAACCCTGTGGTCGTTTGCCATTTCTGCCAAATCATTGTTGACCTGCGGGGTGTCGATTTTTTCAAAAAGTATAAGTTCATCTTCAGCTTTTGAGCCGTTATCATCGGTGCACGAATATCTGCAATAACCGTCTTTGCCGTAAAATGTGTTGCCGACAAGATTGAACTTTTTGCCGTCATATTGGTATTCTGCAATTTTCGGAAAATCGCTGTCATACTTCTTTTGTGAAGTGATGTATATGTCGTTTGCGCCGTATTTTGCATTGCCGTCAAGCTTGTTGAAAGAGATTGTGTAGTACTCGCACTCGGCGTTTACACCGATTGTTTTGCCGTCTTCCAAAATATATTTAACGGTTAAATTCTTGCCGGAATTCGACTTGATGTAATAATCAAAAGAATCTTCACCGTATCCGATATACTTTTTGTATACAATATTGCCGTTCTTGTCGTAATAACCGATTGTTCCTGTGGCTGATTCGTCATCTTTTTTCTCAACTTTTTTCAGCCCCTCAACCTCCATATAGTGATTCAAATCAACGGTTGATGCGTCGTTCATAACCTCATTGGGCGTCATAAGTCCCTCGGTGTCGGTGTTGAAACCCGTGGTGGCTTTGGCGGTTGTTGGTGCTTCGGTGGTCGGCTTGTCGTTTTCGGTCGGTTTTGAGCAGGCTGAAAAGACAGCGAAAATCATTGCCGTTGCCATAAGTACACATAATAATTTTTTCATAAAAACATCTCCTTTTTTAGGCGAAAACAGTTCGCGCCTACATTATTTTGTTTCGGTATTGTGACGGTGTCATATTTTTTCTGCGTTTGAACATTCGGTTAAAGTAGCTCAAATCGTTGAAACCGCACGACAAAGCAATTTCCGTTATCGACAAATCGGGCAGTCGCAACTGCTCCGCCGCACATTCAATGCGGTAATAGTTGAGGTAATCAATCGGCGATTTGCCCGTAAGTTCCTTGAATGCTCGGCAAAAATATTGCGAATTGAGGTGAGCCTCTCTTGCCAAATCGTCAAGGGTGAGCGGCTTTGAATAGTCGTTCCTGATTTTTGTCAGCACTCGTTTTATCTGCTTGTTTTTGCGGTAAACCGTGTCAAAATCATCTGTGCTGTGCGGTGCTTTTTGCTCAAGCAATTCACCAATAAACTGCCACAGCAAACCTGTTGTGGTAAAGGTGTAGTTTGACCCCTCTTTTTCCATATTCACAAACAGTTCGTCAATGATTTGACCGCACTTTGAACTGCCGTCAAATATCATTTCCGCAACATCGCCGTTGTCAAGCGCCGAGGTGTATTTTTCAAGGCATTGCGGAGATTGAGCCAAAAATCGTTCAATGTCAAAAACAACACATTCATATATGCAACTCTCCGGCACTCCGCCGTGAATGAACTCTCCGGGGATGAATGCGCTCTGTCCTTTTTGCAAGGTGTATGCCGTGCCGTTGATTGTCAGCTGAAGTTTGCCGTCAAGCACAAGGATAAGCTCGCATTCCATATGCCAGTGAAACGGCATTTCGTATTGTGGATGATTGGCGTCAACATAATATAATTGTATAGGAAATCCAAAAGTGCCACGCACCTGATTTTCCTGATAGCCTATGTATCGCATAATTTCACCTAAAATGTCAATATTGTCCTACTACTTATCATTATACACCTTGTTATCGGTAAAAATCAACAGTATAATATAAATATAGTATTATAAACCGAAAGGAAGTTTAATTATGGATATCGAAACAATCAAAGAGCAAATCTGTGATGTGTGCCATAAGATGTGGCAACTCGGTTGGGTTGCTGCCAATGACGGCAATGTAAGTGCATTGCTTGAGGACGGCACAATCCTTGCAACACCGACAGGTATGAGCAAGTCGTTCATCACTCCTGACAAGCTCATCAGAATTGACAGAGAGGGTAATGTTCTTGAAGCAGCAGAGGGTCTTCGTCCGTCAAGCGAAATCAAAATGCACCTTCGTTGCTACGACAAAAGACCTGATGTAACAAGCGTAATCCACGCACACCCACCGGGAGCAACAGGTTTTGCTGTGGCTCACAAGGCAATGGATATGTACAATATGATTGAGGATGTAGCTGCAATCGGCGCAGTTCCTCTCACACCGTACGGCACTCCGTCAACAACGGAAGTTCCCGATGCAATCGAGCCTTATCTTGAGGAGCACGATGTTATGCTTCTTGAAAACCACGGCGCTCTTGCAGTTGGCAGTGATGTAATCACAGCTTTTTACAGAATGGAAAGCCTTGAACTTTGGGCAAAAATCACAATCAATGCCGTTATCCTCGGCGGAAGCCACGACATTGACCACGAAAACATCCAAAAGCTCATTGACCTCAGAAGTTATTACAGAATCACAGGTCGTCATCCGGGATATAAGGTATTCAATCCTGAGGACGAAATGCTCCACAAAAAGGAGGACTGATTATGCTCAAAGGTATCAATCCTATCGTTTCACCCGAACTCCTCAAGGCTCTTTGCGAGATGGGGCACGGTGACGAACTTGTAATTGCAGACGGCAATTTCCCTTGCGAAAGCGTTGGCAAAAACGCAATCGTTGTTCGTGCGGACGGACATTCAACAACCGATGTTTTGGACGCTGTTTTGTCACTCATTCCGCTTGATACATACACCGAAAAGCCTGTTGCACTTATGGAAGTTGTTAAGGGTGACAATACCCCTACACCTGCAATTTGGGCAGAGTACGACAAGGTTTTAAACAAATACGAGCCTGACCATCACGATATTGAAATGACAGAGCGTTTTGCTTTTTATGAAAGAGCAAAGAACGCTTATCTCATCATCGCAACAGGCGAAACCGCAATTTATGCAAATGTTTTGCTCAAAAAAGGAGTAGTAACAGTATGAGCCGAGTATTAGCATTCGACTTTGGTGCATCAACAGGCAGGGCAATCCTTGCCGAATACAAAAACGGCAAAATCGAGTACAACGAGGTTCACCGTTTTGACAATGTTCTCACCGAAAAAGACGGGCATCTCCGCTGGGATTTTCCGTATCTTTTGGGTGAAGTAAAAAAGGCGATAGAGCTTGCCGACAATGCGGACTCTCTTGCTTTTGACACTTGGGGCGTTGATTACGGACTTGTAAACGCTGACGGCGCAATTGCCGACTTGCCGATTTGCTACCGTGACGGCAGAACAAAGGACGCACCGCAAAAAATATTTGAGAGCATTTCTCAAACAGATTTGTACAAAAAAACAGGCAATCAGATTATGCCGATTAACACCCTCTTTCAGCTTTTGACAGAGGAAAACGACAGCGCCGATATGTTCCTGTTTATGCCCGACCTCTTTGCTTATGCACTTTGCGGAGCAAAAACAGCGGAGCAAACAATCGCTTCAACATCTCAAATGCTTGATTTGAAAAATGTCAAGTGGCAAAAGGATGTTTTTGCACTCACCGGCAAGAGCGAAAATATGCTTCCGCCGATCGTTGAAAGTGCAACCGTTGCAGGCGAGTACAATGGTATAAAGGTAATCAAGGTTGCGGGCCACGACACACAATGCGCTGTTTGTGCAATGCCGAGCGTTGACGGCGAAGAGCCGGCGTTCCTCTCTTGCGGAACTTGGTCGCTTATCGGTTGTGAATGTGACGAGCCGATTCTCACTCAAAAGAGTATGGAGGACGAGCTTTCAAACGAACTCGGTGCAAACGGCAAAATCAATTACCTAAAGAATATCAGCGGTTTGTGGTTGATTCAGGAAATCAGACGCAATTTCAGAGAAGAGGGCAAGGACTATTCCTATAATGATATGGAACAGCTTGCAAGGAATGAAAAGCCGTTTGGATTCTTTATTGACCCGGATGAGGACATTTTTGCTTCTCCAAAGGATATGCCTAAAAAAATCCGTGATTATTGCAAAAAGACGGGTCAGGGCGAACCTCAATCGGACGGTGCGTTGGTTAGATGTATCTACGAGAGCCTTGCAATGAAGTATCGTTTTGCAATCAAACAGATTGAAGAAAACACGGGCAAACGCTTTGATGTGCTTCATCTCCTCGGCGGTGGCACAAAGGATAGCTTCCTTTGTCAAATGACAGCCGACAGCCTCAATTTGCCTGTTGTTGCAGGTCCGACAGAGGCGACCGCTCTCGGCAACATCATTCTTCAGCTCATTGCACTCGGCGATATTGAAGATGTCAATGCCGGCAGAGTAATTATCAAGTCACAAGAAAATCTAAAAGAGTACAAGCCAATCAATCCTCAAAGTTTTGAGGAGGCTTACGAAAAATTTTTAAACGCTATAAAATAAATTTGTAAAGGAGTAAATTTTTATGAATTATCCTAAAATCGGTATCCGTCCTGTAATCGACGGCAGATGGGGCGGAGTGCGTGAAAGCCTTGAAGAGCAAACAATGGGTATGGCAACTTCTGCCGCAAAGCTCATTGAAGAAACTCTTTGCTATCCTGACGGCACACCTGTTCAGTGCGTTGTTTCAAACACAACTATCGGCGGTGGCGCAGAAGCTGCTGCTTGCGAGGAACAGTTTTCAACAGAAAATGTTGTTGCAACTCTTTCCGTAACTCCTTGCTGGTGCTACGGTATGGAAACATATGACAACAATCCAAAAACAATCAAGGCTGTTTGGGGCTTTAACGGCACAGAAAGACCGGGTGCGGTTTATCTTGCCGCTGTTATGGCTGCTTATGCACAAAAGGGTATGCCTGCATTCTCAATCTATGGCCACGATGTTCAGGATATGGACGACAAGTCAATTCCTGCCGATGTTGCGGAAAAGATTTTGCGTTTTGCAAAATGTGCCGTATCTGTTGGCTGGATGAAAAACAAGTCATATGTAAACCTCGGCGGTATCGCAATGGGTATCGCAGGCTCATATTGTGATGCTGATTTTTTCCAGAAGTATCTCGGCATCCGTCCCGAGTGGGTTGATATGACAGAAATCGTGCGCAGAATAACTCTTGAAATCTACGACCACGATGAATACGACAAGGCTATCGCTTGGGTAAAGGCTAACTGCAAGGAAGGCTTTGATGTAAACGCAGGCAAGGACTTCCCTGAAATTATCAAGAAGTCAAAGGTTGTTTCTCCTGACAAGGATTGGGAGTTCATCACAAAGATGACACTTATCGTTCGTGACATTCTTTTCGGCAACAAGAAGCTTGACGAAATGGGCTGGCACGAGGAAGCACTCGGCAAAAACGCTGTTGCAGGTGGTTTCCAAGGACAGAGAAACTGGACAGACTGGCTTCCGAACGCAGACTTCACAGAGGCTATTATGGCTTCAACATTCGACTGGAACGGCAAGAAGATGCCTACTCCTTTCGCAACAGAAAACGACACACTCAACGGTGCTTCAATGATTCTCGGCACTCTTGTTTCAGACACAGCACCTTGCTTCCACGATGTTCGTACATATTGGAGTCCTGACGCTTGCGAGCGTGTAACAGGTATGCGTCCTGATGGTGTTGCAAAAGACGGCTTCATTCACCTCATCAACTCGGGTGCAACTGCTCTTGACGGTTGCGGTGCTTCAAAGAACGAAAACGGCGAAGGCTGCATGAAACCGTTCTGGAAGATGACAGAAGCCGACATCAAGGCTTGCATTGATGCAACAGATTGGTGCAGAGCAAACTATGAATATTTCCGTGGCGGCGGATTCTCATCACACTTCCGTTGCAAGGCAGAAATGCCTGTAACAATGCTCCGTATCAATATTGTTGACGGTATCGGTCCTGTTCTTCAACTTGCAGAAGGCTACACTGTTGACCTCCCTGACCAAATCCACAACACTATCGACCAGCGTACAGACAAGACTTGGCCTACAACTTGGTTTGCTCCGACCCTCACAGGCAAGGGCGCATTCAAGGATGTTTACAGCGTTATGGCAAATTGGGGCGCTAACCACGGCGTAACAATCTACGGTCATGTCGGCGACAAGCTCATCACTCTTGCTTCAATGCTTCGCATTCCTGTAAATATGCACAATGTTTCGGACGACAGAATTTTCCGTCCGCAGTGTTGGGCAGCATTCGGCACAGATGATGTTCAGTCAGCAGATTACGAGGCTTGCAAAACATACGGTGCTCTATATAAATAATTATAAATCTATCAATATGCCTCCTCTAATTATAGGGGAGGCTTTTGTTATGCCCACTTGACAGGGGTATAATCTTATTGGTAATATATACATATATTAATATATGTGAGGTTATGTTATGCAAACTTACGAGCAAGTAGACAATTATATGCAGGCGCTTGACCTGAAGTATTACAAGAACACAAACGACTTTTTGGCAAATCTTATGATGAAAACCGACAAGGGCTATGTCAAGGAACTTGCCGACACTCTCAATTCGAGAGCAAAGGGGCAAAATTCGAATAACGAATATTTTTATAAATTGAAAAACAGAACGCTTGACGGCTCACTCTGTATTTCTGCCGCATTTGACAGCGGACTTTTCAGGCATCTCGGCAATATGATTATTGACAGTGCGGAGTATTTCCACGGCACAGTGCTTGATGTAGGTTGCGATTGCGGTCTTGTAACTTGCTTCATCGCACAGCAGTATCCGGAGTGCCGAGTTGTCGGTGTGGACAAAAACGAACTTGCCGTCAACAATGCCAAGGCTCTTGCCGAAAGACTCGGTCTTTCAAATGTGGAATTTGTCACAGCGGATATATACGATTTTGTGCTTGACGAAAAGGCAAGCGTTGCCACTTCGTTCAGAGGACTTCTTGACATTGCACAAAAGCAGACAAGCGGAGTCAGCGTTATCGGCGAAAGAAGCGAAAGAGAAAATGCTTATCAGCAGGCTTTTTCTCCTCTTGCAACGGCAATTGCAAACAATTTGACCGATGACGGCGCAGTTATCAGCGTTGAAAGATACACTGCCCTTTATGGCTGGCTCGGTTGGATGCAGGCTCTCGCCGAAGTAGGCGTTTCTCCTGTTATGGATAAATGTGCACGAATGGTGGCGCAGGATATATCAACAAAAAAAGACTATTCTGTTACTTTTGCACAAAAATCAAGCAAGTCCACTCCACTTGAAGCGTATAATTATGTGATGGAACAAAATTTCAAGAGCGGAGCAGGTGTAACAGGAGCCGATGCAGAATTTTCTTTGTATTTTGATTCAACCGAAATTGAGTTCACAGATGTGAAAAAAGGCGAAAAGCTCATACATCAGTTTGCAAAAGCGGAATCCAAGGGTGGCAAATTTATGTTCTATGAGGCAGATCTTGATGACCGAAAATTGAAGTATTGCAACGAAAAAAAGAGCCAAAAAGCCCAAGAAGATTTTGACAGGAAACTTGCAATGTACAATAATTCCGAGTTTGAAATCAAAAAATATACAATAAATTCTTAACTAAAAATTAACGAAAGTTTGTTTTCTTTGTGCAATTTGCACAAAATCACTTTTTCAAATAGGAAAACCTTACAAAAATTAAGAATCTGTGAATTTTTCATTGAATTTTTGTTTAAAAAGTAGTAATCTTGTATTAAGGAACAGCAAATGTTCCACAGGAGATTAAATGTTTACAGATTCAATTTTGATTAAGATTTTAATCGGAGCGGGCTGGGGCTTAATCATCGGAGTTGTCACAATCTTCCTTTCAAAGAAGTTGACACTCAAACGAACAGAAGACCCCGTCAAGGCTGCACCGATTGACACACCGCTTTTCAAGGTGATGTCGATAGTTGTCGCAGTAGTTGCCTCCGTGGCAGTTATGCTGACCTCAACGGATACGGCACTCGCAATAAGAAACGAGTTGCTCCTCATTCCAATCGCATCAATAGCAGTTGTGGATTCGTTGGTTAGGAAAATTCCAAATCCTCTGCTTCTGCTTATGATAATAATTCAGGCAGTTTATCTTACATACTATTGCGTAGCAGAAAAGGATGTAACGATATTGCTCACCGCAGGGTTCGGTTTCTTCATAGGATTTGCTTCCTGTGCATTTACCACTCTGCTCAAAGTGCCGGTTGGTGCCGGTGACACAAAATACTGCGCCGTGCTTGGCTTGTGTATTTATTTCACCGCATTTCTCCAATCAATGGTGCTTGTGGGATTGCTCGCCATTGTTTGCCTCATCTATCTCAAGGCAACCAAAAAGGGCGGAATCAAAACAATGATTCCTCTCGGCCCGCTAATCTCTTTAGGCTCGGTAATTTCTATTTGCTTCCCATTTATCGAAAATATGGTTGGGCAGATTGAGATTTAATAATCAAATCATAAATAAATTAATATAAAGGAGTAAATTATTATGATGAAGTTTATTAAAGACGAAAACGGTCAGGGCATGCTTGAGTATGTTCTTATCATTGCTCTTGTAGCACTTGTACTTATCGGCGTTCTTATTCTCATCAATAAGAAGACTGGCAAGATCAAGAGTGATGCTGAAAATCAAATTAATCAGCTTGATCAAACTGGTGCTGCTGGTGGTGCTGGTGGTGCTGGTGGTGCTGGTGCAGCTGGTGCATAAGTTTCTTGCAATGTGCTGAATTTTCGTAAAAATTCAAAATGATTTTGGGGCAGGGTCACCTGCCCCACTATTCATAATTAGGCTTTATGTTAAATTATTGTAAATAAGTATTAAGAGGTGAAATCTCTTGAAAAAATTATATTATCGACTTTATCAAAGGGGAAAAGCCGAAGACGGTCAATCAATGCTTGAATTTGTGCTTGTATTGCCCGTGTTTATGCTTTTGTTGGCTTTGGTACTTGATTTTGGATGGCTTTTTTATACCCAACTCGGAGTAGAAAATTCAGCAAGAAATGCAGCTCGTATTGCCTGTGTTGAATATACTCGTGTTGCGTATGATCAATCAGCCAAACGACCGGATGTTGAGTATTCTCCAACAGGCGTAGCCACATCTTTCAGCAAAACATATGATCTTTCTCAATATGATAATTATTTAACTGACGAAAATGTTTCGGTTGAAGATGAAAATTGCCCTTTGACAGACCAAGAAAAAAGAATATTGTATCAGGTCAAGTCATCCGTACCGTCAAATTTTACGGATGTCAAGGTTACTATTGCTTATTCGTACGACAAAGAGTACCTTACCGACCCGTCCGTTGCAGAATATAAGGTGTCAAATCGCTCAAACGGAGATGTTTCCGTTCTTGTTACCGGCACTCACCACGCAATAAGTCCGCTTGTAAATTGGGATGCAGAACCCGGACAAAGCCGTATGACTCGTACGCTTAGGTGCAAGTCGGTTTACAAAGTGGAAGCCAACAGTATCGTTGAACAGCCTACTGTCGGACATTAAGATTTCTACACTTAATATTTATATATAATAATTTTGAGAGCATATATAATTATAATGCTCTCTGAATAATAATTAAAAAGTTTTGTCAACACAAAACTTACATAAGGAGAACAAAATGAAAAAAGTTTATTTGATCGCAGTAGTTTTTGCATTAATCGCAGGTTTCGCAACATATTTCTTTGCAAGCGAAATCGACAAAAAGACGACCATCAAGGATGCCGACACAGTTGAAGTTATCGTTCCTGTAAACGATATGTCACAGAACTCAAGCATCACAGAGGAAATGTTTGCAGAAGATGCAGGCGTATTCACAAAAAAGACTGTTGTTGCCGCAGATGTTAATACCGAAACTGTTGTAACCGAACAAGATCAACTTATCGGAAAGGTAACAATTGACCCGCTTTATGCAGGTGAGCCGATTAATATAAAGAGAATTGAAGACCTTGACGGTGCAGATGTTGCTCTTTCACTTAAACTTCCAAAGGGCAAGGTTGCTTATTCGTTTAATGCGGGAAGCGTAACAAGTGTTGACGGCTACATCAATGAGGGTGACAAGGTTGATGTTTTGGTGTATGACGGCAACAAGAAAAAATCCAAGGTTGCATACAAAAATCTTCCGATTTTGAGAGTTTCAACAGCTACTGCCAGCAAGAACGCTTCTGCTTCGGGAACAGCACTCACCGAGTACAACACACTTACTGTTGTTGTTACCGAAAAGCAGGCACTCGCACTTTATAAAATCGAAAATGAGAATTCCTTTAAGCTTGTTTTGAAGCACAGAAATAATGCTCCTGTGCCGACAACCAAGCCTGCGGATGCTCAATAATGATTTTTGCAGAATAAAAAATATTAGGAGAAAACATATGGCTGATTTGATAAATATTGTCGTTTGTGCTGAACAAACGGAAATTAAGGTAAACATCAAAAACAAAATTGATCCCGAAAAACTTGAAATCATCGGTTACAGCGAATTTAATAATGAAGCAAAAACAAGAATTTTGGGATATTCACCTGATGTTGTAATTTTTGCAACCGAAAGTGAAAATATTGATGAAAAGTTCTTTGACTTTATTGAGGATATGGAGCTTGCATCAAACGGATGCTCCCCGGTTATTATGACCGATGAAGTGACTGTTGACCTCGTTAATGCTGCAGCTCGTTACGGTGTTCGCCAGGTTATGAGCCTTGACATTTTAACCGAAGAACTTACAAAAAATCTTGAAGGCGTCATCAACAGCGAAAGAAAACTCAGCAAAAAAATCAATGTTGAACGCAAGACAAGATCTCATGTTTATTCTTTCTTCAGCGGTAAGGGCGGTGTTGGCAAAACAACAATTTCCACCAACCTTGCAGTAAATCTTGCAAGCCGTGGCAAAAAGACACTTCTTGTTGACCTCGACCTTCAGTTTGGCGACTCGGATATGGCGCTCGACCTTAATCCAACCGAAACCATAGTTGATGTTGTAAGAGATACGCTCGGTATTTCTATTGACAATCTTACAAACTGCACCGTTACTCACGCTTCGGGTCTTTCGGTGCTTGCTTCTCCTTCATCACCGGAGCTTGCAGAATATGTGCAGTCAGGTCATGTAAAAGCTATTATTGATGTAGCCAGAAATTATTATGAATACATTATTCTTGATTGCGGCTGTAACCTTACCGACCCGGTTATTACGGCACTTGAATCAAGTGATACAATCTTTATGGTAAACGATGTCAACATTTTGTCGCTTAAGCGTGCAAAACTTTGCCAAAATGTTTTGTATCAAATCAATCAAAGCGACAAGGTTAAGCTTATTATCAATAAAAACACAAAGAAAAACAATGTTAAAATCAGCGATTACGAAAATATTTTGAATATGGACGCTTATGCAATATTCTCAAGCGACCTTAAAACAATTAACGATTCTCTTAACAGTGGTCAACCGGCTGTTTCGTACAAGCCGAGAGCCGCATTTTCAAAGGAACTCAATGCTTTTACCGAAAAGGTAATTCTTGAAAGAGAGGGCAAAGAGGGACTTGCAAAGGCAAAAGGCAAGGAAAAGAAAAAAGGACTTTTTGCTAAATAATTTTTAAGTTTGATGAAAGAAGATAAATAAATGGGATTACTTGACAGATACAGTTCAACATCTACAAACGAGGAGGGAGCAACACAGTCGGCGTTTGCAAATCACGAATCCTCGGACAAAATCAGACCGGTTCTTGAGGACAGATATTCAGATGTTAAGGCACGAATTCACTCAATGATTATTGAGCAACAGCTTGGTAGCGATAATGCCGATGTTTCCGATGAGGGAATGAGAAAGCTCATTGACGAATATGTTGAACGACCGGATTTCAGTATTCCGAGAGTTGACAGAGAATTGGTCAAAAAGGAACTCTTTGACGACATTATGGGCTTCGGTCCGATTCAACCGCTTATTGACAACGACAAATATTCCGAAATTATGGTAAACGGCTACGACCATGTTTATGTTGAATCAAAAGGTAAGCTTGTTCTTACCGACATTCAGTTTAAAGACAACGACCATCTTATGCAGATTGTTGACAGAATCGTATCAAAGGTTGGCAGACATGTTGATGAATCAAGCCCTATGTGTGACGCCCGTTTGCTTGACGGTTCCCGTGTAAATGTAATTATCCCGCCCCTTTCACTTATCGGTCCTATTCTTACAATTCGTAAGTTCGGCAAAACTCCGATTACAGCCGATAACCTTGTAAAATGGGGCTCTATATCACCAAAAATGCTTGAATTTTTGGAGGCTGCCGTAAAAGGTAAGCTCAATATTATCGTATCCGGCGGTACAGGTTCGGGTAAAACAACACTTCTTAATGTACTTTCGTCATACATTCCTTCGGACGAAAGAATTATTACAATCGAAGACTCTGCCGAAGTTCAGCTTCACCAGGAGCATGTTCTCACTCTTGAAGCCCGTCCGGCTAACATGGAGGGCAAGGGCCGAGTCAGTATCCGTGACTTGGTAGTTAACTCCCTTCGTATGAGACCCGACCGTATCATCGTAGGTGAGGTTCGTAGCGAAGAAACCTTGGATATGCTTCAGGCAATGAACACAGGTCACGACGGCTCACTTACAACAATCCACGCCAACTCGCCGAGAGACTCCATTTCCCGTATTGAAACAATGGTTATGATGTCCGGTTCCGAATTGCCGTCAAAGGCTATCAGAGATCAGGTTTCATCTGCTATTAATCTTATTGTTCAGCAGGCTCGTTTGCGTGACGGTTCAAGAAAAGTAACCTCTATTTCCGAACTTGTCGGTATGGAGGGCGATGTTGTCAGAATGCAGGATATATTCACTTATGAAACCGAGGGTGAATATGATTCAAACGGTAAGTTTAAGGGTGTGTTTAAGCCTACCGGTATCATTCCTAAATGTGTTGAAAAAATCAAAGAAAACGGAGTAGTGGTTAACAATGACTGGTTCAACGATTAGTGTAATCATAATTACAGTGGCATTTGCTCTGCTTGCTTTTGTTATTGCTTTTATCTTGTCATATACTTTTGGCGCCTCAAAAATCGCCACTGACAAGAGAATGGAGGAATTTAAAAAGAAGGAGGGCTACACAGAGGTTTCTCTTGTAAAAAATAAAAAGAAAACGAGAAGAAAAAAAGAAACCGAAAACGGCTTTTTTGTAAAATTTGCATCGGCACTTTACAGTCAGCTTCAAAGTGCGGATATAAAAATGCGTCCCGAGGAGTTTTTGCTCATTTGGGTAATAGTCGCGGTTTTGCCGGCACTCTTTATTCTTCTTATATCCGACAGCTTAATTACCGTTGCAATTATTGCCGCAGTTATCGGTGCAATGATTCCGTTTGCAATAGTAAAAATCAAGCAAAAGCAGAGAGTAAAAAAGTTTGATGTTCAGCTTTCGGACGCACTTATGCTTTCTTGCAGTTCACTTCGTGCCGGTCTTAGCTTTACTCAGGCTATGGAGGCTATTTCAAAGGATATGCCGGATCCAATTGCTTCGGAATTTTCGATTGTTCTTGAAGAAATGTCAATGGGTATGCCTATGGATGAGGCTCTTGAGCGACTTAACAAGAGAATCAAGAGCGACTATTTGCCACTTATGGTTTCATCTGTTCTTATTCAAAGACAAACCGGTGGTAACCTTTCATCAATTTTGGAAGGTATTGCAAATTCTATTAAGGGAAAAATGAAACTTAAGCAAGAACTTAAGGCTTCTACCGCTTCCGGTAGGTCAACTGCCATCATGGTAGGTTCTATGCCAATCATTCTTTGTCTGCTGTTTTTATTTATAAACAGAGATTTTATTATGCCGTTGTTCACAACAACTTTGGGACATGTATTTTTGGGCGTTGCAGCAGGACTTGAGGTTCTTTGCTTCGTTGCTGTAAAGAAGATTATCACCATTAAGATGTAGGAGAAACGCTATGGTAGCTGTATTGGTAATTGCATATGCATTGCTTATTTTGGTTTTAAGCATAGCAATATTTGGCAAAAAAGGTAAAGAAGAAGACAACAACCTTAAAAGAATGAAGTCTATCGGCAAAGAGGTTGTTACAGCAGAGTATAAAAATATTGAATCTTCTTTCTATGACCGTAATATTAAGCCACTTGTTAAAAAACTTTCAAACCTTGACGCTCAGGGCAATAAGCAAACAAAATCCGCTCGTAAAAGACAGGAAACCGAAAAACTTGCGCTCCAGCTTCGTAAAGCAGGCATACATATGTCAACAGGTAGTTTTACCTATCTTAAAACCGCTGTTGCTGTTGTGGGCACAATTGTTTTCACCGGTATCGGCGTGCTTTTGATGGATGTAACAAATTATTTTTGGTTCGTCATTATTATTGGTTCAGTGTTCTCGGTGCTTGCTCCAACATTAATTCTTAAGCAAAAGATTAAAGGTCACCAAAATGCAATCAGAGCACAACTTCCTGACACACTCGATTTGCTCAGCGTTTGTATGGAAGCAGGTCTTAGCTTTGACGCATCACTTCTCAAGGTGTCGGAGCGTATGGAAGGTCCGCTTATTGATGAACTTGTAACTGTATTTAAGCAAATTCAACTTGGTAAAAGCAGAAATGACGCACTCAAGGCACTTTCGGATTCAACTGATGTTGACGAGCTTAAAACCTTTGTTTCAGCCGTTATTCAGGCGAACACACTTGGTATTCCGATTACAAATGTACTTGCCGCACAGTCTGAACAGCTTCGTGTTGCGAAGAGAGAAGAAATCAGAGAAAAGGCAGCAAAAGTTCCGACAAAAATGACTATTCCTACCGTTCTTTTGATTTTGCCGGCTATCATTTGTATCATTATGGGTCCGGTAATTATTCAGGTAATGGATCAATTCGGTGGCGGTGGTATGTTCTGATTATGAAAATGTTAAAGGCATACAAGGGCGACGAACTGCTTGTAGAAGAAGTAGAAAATGCAAATCATTTTGTGCGCAGATTTATGGGCTTGATGTACCGCAAAAATATGGCGGAAAATCACGGATTGCTTCTTACCCCGTGCGATGAAATTCACACTTTCGGTATGCGTTTTGCCATAGATACTGTTGCACTTGACAGGGACAACAGGGTACTTTTTATTGACCCTGCAGTTCCTCCGCACAAGGTTAGAAAAAAGGTTAAAAATGCAAGGAAAATCCTCGAACTGAATGCGGGTACAGCTGAAAAACTCGGCATAAATGTCGGTGATGTTTTAGCTTTCAAATAAACTATAAACTTGGAGTGGAGATTAATGAGTAACAAAGAAATTGTAGACAGAAGCCAAATTTTGGGCAATAACAAGGTAGAATTTGACAAATCACTTAGGGGCTATGACACGGCACAGGTTGATGAATATATTTCAAACCTTATCACAGTGCAAAAGAACGCTTCGGAGAACTTTGACAATCAGGTTAAAGACCTTCGAAACACAAATTCTATGCTTGAATACGAGGTTAATGAGCTTAAAGAACAGGTTAAGAGCCTCACTGCAAAAAATGAATTTGCAGCTGAAGAAAAAGAAAGATTGATGAAAAAAATCAACGAAGCTCCAAAGGCTGTCAAGGTTGTTGACGATTCTCAACTCAAGGAATTGCAAGAAAAATATGACTCTCTTGTAAGCAAACACAGACTTTTGGGAGATGAAAACAGAAAACTCTCAAAAGAAAATGAGAACTTGAAGAGAGATGTGGCTCACCTTACAAAGAAGGTTGACAAAAATCGTTCGGAAATTAACAATTTGAGAACAAGCGCAGAGGAAAACTACACCAATGTTACCGATGAGCGCTTCATTCAAATTTCAAGAATATATGAGGATGCAATTGACAAGTGTGAAGATTTGATTTTCAGACTTCAAACAGAGTTGTCGCTTGCTCACTCAAAGGCAGAGGATATCCAATAATTCCTGCCTAAACAGTAACTATCAACAATAAACAAGAGGAGTGATTGCCTTGAAAAAGTTGTTTAGACGAAAAGAAAACGGTGATATAGCGCTTATCTCGGTATTTGCAAGTATTCTTATTTTAACTATATTTGCGCTTATCGTTGATTTCGGTTTGATATATTATCAATCGGCAAAGTTGCAGAATGCGGTGGATTCTGCGACTGTTTCCGTTGCGCATAATCTTATGGCAGATGATACTGCGATCAAGACTACCGTTGAAAAATATATGAAGGAAAATGGCGTTGATATCGCTAACGGAAAAGTTGGTACAATCACTTCAGGCAACCTGAAAACCAAAATCTCCTATGGCGATGCTGACAAACCAAGTTCTGTTGTTGTAATTGACCGTAAAGGTATTTTGACCGAGGCGGCAAAAGACGCAGATGACGGGCAGTATATTTCATCAGGCTATCTTAAAGTTACTGTAAAAATAACTCGTAAAGGCTACCTTACCGCACTTTCGGGAATCGGAGACAGACCTCTCGTCAAGTCCGGTTATGCCAAGTGCGATATTCAATATAACAAAATGCCGGAAACTCTTAAGTATTCCATTTTTGCCAATTCACCGGAAATAAAAGATAATTACAAAGAAATGGCACTTAAGATTAACGGCAGAACAAATAATGCACAGGAAATTACAAATATATTTGTTAACCTCATTAATAAAATCAATGAGGACCTTATTCAAAAAATCATTGGCTGGACCGGTGGAGAACCAAACTATAACGAACTTGTAAATGCCAGCCTTTCTCACGCTATTATCAATGCCGATGTTCACTCAAACTCTGATATCAGCATCGGTGTAAACGCAATTCAGGCAAGCCGCAGCAAAGACGCAGATTACGAGGGTAAGGAAGAAAAATGTATCTGTCAGTCGTTGTGTAAAAGGAATTATGTAAATACTTATTGTGATGTTTGCCAAAGTGATTATAGAAAATGTATAGGCGATGTTCAAACCGAAGATGATTACAATCAGGTTCATTTCACCGCTGTTAATAAGATTGATTTTTCAGCAGGCAAGATTGCAAACAATTCTCTTGTCGGCGTTGTCATTGGTTCTCAACAAGACATTAATACCCGTGTTTTTGTAAGAAACTATCAGTATGTTGAGCAAACACAAGTTGCACTCAATGTAATCAATCATTTGGATTTTGATAGAATTACAAGCACAGAGAGCTTGAGAAACGCCTATAGAGAAACAGCAGAAGAATATATGGAAAACAGTGTTACTCTTCCGGAGGTTCAATACAATGCTGTTATCAATCAAGCTGATAATTTAAATTATATTTCAAAGGGAAAGTATGAATTTGTAAACCAAAAGTCGATTGTTTATGCCGCAACAAATGCTATGGCAAACCAAGTTATGCTTGAGGCTCAGGGTGGCAACACTTTGACCAATTTCCTTGCGCCTGTTTTGTCAAAGGGCATTGACCCTGTGGCAAACGAAACAACATTGCTTCAGTATGACGGCACAAAGGTAGACAAGGAAAACAGTGTTATCACATTTACAAAAACCGATAGCGACCAAACTGCAGAACTTTATATTGCTGATTGCGAAAACACCAATAGAAATGTTGTGCAGATGCATAAGCTCAACCAAACAACAGAGCAGGCAGAAGCAGGCTATCGTTTTGCAATTGCAAAAACATTCAGACAATATTCAAGTTATATTGAAGTACCAAACTTTAAGCCGTACTTCATCAGAGCGGTTAATCGTTCTATAAGAAATTCAACAACACTCAAGGCTGATAATGAACAAAATTCAGACACATCAGATGCAACAAGCATAAAGGATGCAGTCAGAAAGGCACAAGCCGGGCTTGAAAAAACAATTAATCTCAAAAACACTCTTGCAACTGTTGAAAACAAAGACGACACATTTTCAAAGAGCGCCGCAGATGCAACAAATGACCCGTCTAAAGTTCCTGAAGGCGAGGCTAATACTTATGTTGACAACTCGTTCTCAACATCGGGTGTGCTTACAAGCAAGGAAACTTCTCCTCTTTTTAAGTTCAAACTCACTTCAACCGACTCATCCGGTAATAGTATGGATGTTAATTCATACACACTTGCCAAGTACGGAAGTGATGATGAGCATCACACCAAGTTCAACGGTGTAAATATTTATGACAAAAACGGCAAACTCAACACCGCTAAAAATGTCGTTGATTCTTATGCAAAGAAAAATGCAGATAAATACGGCAAAGATGCAGTAAAGAAGTTTGAAAAAGAATATGTGCTTGTTAATGATGATTATAACAATCCGTCTGTTCACGATTATGACAAGCACTACGGCAGTAATGCAGTAGCAAAGAAAAAGCATTATATCGAAAACACACTTACTCTTTCAAGTGAGAGTAGGTTTGAGGATTCTGCCCCTAAAAAGGACGATGTGTTCCTTATGTCATCGGGCACAAAGAAGTCGTATTTTGACAAGAAAATTAAGGAAATTGAGGACGCTACCGATTCTATTGATGAAGCAGAACTCACTATTCCTGCTGATTTGAGAACAGATAGAGTTCCGTCAAGATACAAAACTTTGATTGAGGCATCTCTTGCCGACCTTGGATATACACTTGAAAACAGCGTTGGTGTGGAAACAACAAACACTGCCAATATTTCAAAGAATTACACCAAGCTTGACGGCACAGTTGTCAACGAGAAGTATTCTTACGAAAGTTTGCTCCCGGGACAGGATAACAATGTTGAAAAGTCTGTTGACAGCATTGTTGCGGAAACTCGTAATGATTTTAAACTGAATGCTGAACAAATCGGCAAAAAGGTAAATGACAAATACAATGAACTCCGTGTTCTTGAATCCACAACAGGTTGGACAAAAAAGGGCACAGTCGGAAAATATGCGGCTGATAATTTTCCACACGAAGATAACAGAATTGTTCTTGAAGATAAATGTTATTATGAAAAAATTGAAAATGCTTGGTCACACGGTATTGCTCCGTGGAGATACGGTATTCTCGTAAAGTCCGGCTCGAAGGTTCAGGTTGATGGAGCATTTAGCTTGGATAACAGTAGCGGTCATGCAACAACCATCATCGGCGACAAATCATATTCGGATTTTGATGAAGATGCTCAAGATGAACTTAAGCAAACATATCTTTATGTAAAGGGTAATGTTGAAATTTCAAGATGTGATGTTTTCATCGGCGACAACACAACTGTAATTGTTGACGGTCATGTATATGTTGACGGTCACTCTCTCACTATCGGTAAAAACTCAAAGCTCATTTGCGGATATGAAATCCGAGTTGGCGGAGGATTTACCGTTGGAGAAAATTCCGTTGTTGTTTCATATCAAGCAAACACAAAAGATAAATACTCTGTTTCTATGAATACTATGGTTGCCGAAAAAGGTAGTGAAATCTATGCAGTCGGCGATATCAGAAAGGTTTCCGGTTCTGACATTGTTATGAACGGTAAAATTTACTGTCAAAGAGCCATTTTCTATGGTGGCGGTAGCGGAAATATGATTTTTGGCGAAGGTTCTCAAACATTCCTTGGCAGAGACCTTTCAACAAACAGCAGTGGTGACATCACTATTGGAGAAAATGCTGTTGTTGTTGTAAACAGACCTACTGAATGGGCAGACAATCTCGACAAGGGCGTTGTTGATGTCAGCGGTGAATACACCCTTACTATGAAAACAGATTCTGTTCTTGTAACTCAAGGTGACAAGAAGCATAGAATCAAAGCAACAAGATATTATTGCGACTCCGGTTCGCTCATTGTTACCGATATGATTAAAAGCAATACCGGCAGTAAAGAGTACACCTCTGTATTTGGCAATGTTATCTGCCAAAAGATGGATGTCAGAACAACAGAATTTGCCGAGAATGCTCACATTTTTGCATCAGAAGAAATCTATGTTCAGGACAGTAAGACACTCACTTTCAATCCGGGTGTAAAACTTCTCCTTGGCAAAAATTCTTCAGGTCAATCAATTTCTAATTGCGGAGGTCTTGTGTTCAAAAGAAGCCCTGAAAACAAAGTCTTTGCACTTGGCGCAACAGGTACAATTTCCGGTTTCCAAAAGGGCAATGGCAACCATATACTTTATAACGGAAGCTACCTTTCGGTTCCGGGTCTTAATATTAACGACCTCACAGTTGAACAGGGCGGTGGATTCTGCGTTCCAAAGGATAGCAGTATTACCGTAAATAATCTTACAATCAATGACGGCACATCAACATATATCGGCACTCTCAATGTCAATAATTTGGTTGTCAATTCGGATGTAAAGATTGAGCAGGTTGGTTCTGCAAACAGCATTACAGTAAACGACAACGCTAAACTTTTGGTTGAAAAGAGTTGTACGGTTAAGGATGTCAATGTTTCTCCAAACGGAAAATTGCTCGCAACAAAAACCCTCACAATAAACGGCACGGCTGAAAACTTCGGTGAGATTCTTGTCGGTCTTGCTCCGAGCGGAACAAATCCGGGTAACGAAGGCAATCTCGAAGGCAGCGGAACAATCAACAACAGCAATTTGTTCCAGGTTTACGGCTATGTAAATTGCGGAGAACTTAATAATAAATACAATATAAATAAGTCGAGAGGCTCAACTGTTTATATAAGCAAAACCGCTAACTTCAATTCTGTAAATAACGAAAAAGAATGTAAGATTATCGGTTCTGATAAATCAAGCTTCTATTGGAAGAATCTTGCAAACAGCGGTAAACTTCAGGTCGGCACTCTTTTGGTAAACGACAGTTTTGTTAACAATGCAGGTGCTGAAATCAGAGTTGATGTTACCGCTTCTACATACGGTGTGCTTGAAAACAACGGTTTCTTGCAAGTAAGCGGAAATGCTATATTCAATATTATTAATAACACAGCTAATTTGAAAATTGGCGGAAACGCAACATTTGGGGGAAGCGTAACAAACGCAAGCACAGGTAAACTTCAGTGTACTTCGTTTGGCGCAACATTCAATTCAAATATTGACAACGACGGCGAAATGAGCATTGCAGGTTCTATCGTTGCAAAAGGCTTGTTTGAAAACAACAATTTTGTTTGCTCAAATAACAATTTGTGCTATTTCAATAGTCTTCAAAACAGCGGTGTTGTCAGCATCGGTGGATTTAAGTCGGGCAGTAATATCATCAATGATGCTACAGGCTTAATTGAAGTTTACGGTGGCGGTTGCGTCAGCAATATAAACACCCTTGTAAACAACGGTGATTTTGTATCGAATGTTAATATTGAAGATTTCGGCAATATTTTGAACTATGGCAAGTTGGAGTGCTTCGGCACATTGAATAGCGTATCGGTCGGCAGTAATCTCAATAACTGCGGAAAGGTTTATTGCCATTCAAATGTTACCGTCAACGGCACAATTACCAACGGAACACTTGACAATCACGATGCAATGTTCTATGCAAGTGCAAGCACTTCGGCGGAGATTTATGCAACTAATATCGAAAACTATGCAAACTTTTTTGCACACGATATTAATGTTCGTGTTGTTGAATCTTTCAGTTGCTATGAGGGTAGTAAGATTTATGTTGACACAGGCGACATCACAACCAATAATTTTGAGATTAACGCAAAATGCTCTCTCAAATATGGCAAAAACTTTGCTATAAACAGTACCCTTATCAACAGAACAAATCTTAAACTCACAAAGATTTCTGCACAGAAAATCCAAAATGAGGGCACACTCTTTGTTGATTCCGGCAATAAAGATTTCTTAATTGATTATATTTGGAATAAGAAAGATGCTAAGTTTGCCTTTGCGGGTCCGGGAGGACTTCAGTTTATAGGAAATGACAGCAAAAATGTTTCTCTCTGGAACGAGGGTAATATGTATGTCAAAGGAAATATATCGGCTAAGGGTGCAATTCGTGCATCTGCCGGAGAACTTTATGTTTACGGCAACGCTGATGTATCTAACTCTGTTTCGTATTTTGTAGACGGCGTTAAGAATAATGTCTATATGGAAGGCTCGGCAGAACTCTATGTTTACGGCGATATTCCGCGCTCAAATAACAGTGACGGTATGATGATTGCCGAAAGTTCAGATGCCGAGGATGAAAAAGCTGTATACAGTATATATGGCTATCAAGGTTTAGGCGCCAAAAACAGTCACAGTAGCGGATTGATTAACTGCTATCAAACAGGCGCACACCTCTATTTCGGCGGTGACTTAAAGGTTAAGCCACCGCAATATCTTGGTGCCAGCAACAAGCAAACCGTAAAGGGTAATATGTTTGTTTATGGCGAATACACTTGTGCTTACTTGATGACATTCTACATCAAGGACGGCGGCGTTGTATATATCGAGGGAAATGTTAACTGTCCATTAACAACTGATTTGTATCTTGAAAATTTTGCAGGAATTTATTGCTTTGGAAAGAGTGTTAAATTCCACGAAATTTATGCAAACAAATCATTTGTTTATCTTTTGAAGATAACAGACGGTGGCAATGTTGTTCAACCGCTTTTCAAAGTTACATTAGAGAATGCGAGTGTATTGTTCACTCCTATGGATGCAAGAATTCCGTCACACAAATTGGAAAAATCCGATGATTCGTTCTATGCTCCTGACCCTGAAGCTTATATTTCAATCTCGTCAAGGAACTTTGTTTCTGACGGTGTAAGAATTGTCACAAGCGGTAATATTTTGATTACTGAAGAAATCACAATCAAAGAAGGTCAGATGCTCTGTGCCAATAACATAAAGTTTGCTAACAACGGCAAACTCAATGTCAAGGGTACATTGTATGTTATAGGTCAGATTTTGAATGATAACGGCTCAACAACATCTGCGCTTTCTAATATCGAAAACCGCATTGATTTCACGGGTCCAAAGGCTGATGTGTTCATCGGCAAGACAAAGAGCGGAAAGCTCGAGTTCAACAGTCAACTTGATGCTTTCGGCGAACAAACCTTGTTCTTTGACAATGATATAATCGTAAACGGCAACCTTGCAAACGATAAGAATAGCAAGGGTGGAATCAGCGGCAGCAATCTTGTTCCAAACCGAGGCGAATCAATTATTGTTGAGGGCAATTCAAACCTTTATGTAACAGGCAATGTTTTTTCAAACGGCGAAAACAACAATAAGGGCAACGCTGTTTATGTCGGCGAAAACTGCTCACTTTCTTGTGGCGGTGCATTCTATTCCGACTCTGCAATTTATAATTTCGGCAAGTTCTATGTATTCGGCGAATTTGTAAATTACAAAAAGGCAGACGGAACAGAAGAATCAGACGCAAGAGCATGGCCAACGGATTATGGTACTGAAGAAAATGATCCAAGCAACTATTTGGGCAGATCTATTCTTAACGGTAGCTCAAATAACCGCAATGCAAGCATCTATATCGGTGGCTTGAACAAAAACGGCGAGCAATCAAAGAATACAATTATTTTTGTAGGCTATGTTCAAAACTACGGCAAGATTAACATTATGCAGGATACATACATCAAGGGTCACAATTCTTGTTCTTACTTGTGGATGAGAACCATTGGTGAAGATCCGATTGCCGCATACTGCACAAACAACGATGATTACGGTGCAAAGGCTTCCATAGTTGCAGAGCAAGGCTCAAGAGCACACTTCGGCGGAAATATCGCTATGCTTGGTGCTTATGTAACATTCAATACCGATACATCGGGAAACAAGGATGAAATGCCGATATTCTCATCCGAAGGCGATGCAACTTACGGTCAGGCTATTTTCAACGGTGGTATCTTCCATGCCAAGGGTACAGTAGGCTACACCGGCGAAGCAGGTTTCACCAAGGATGTAAATAAACTTGGAGAACAAGATCCGTTCAGAAACTACTATATAAAGAGCATTTGGATTAGATACTATGCAAGCAACACCACCGGTGCAGGTGACTGGAAGGGCACATATTCTATCGTAAACGGCTTTACTTTCTATCCAAGACGAAACGGCAAATATTCAGCACCGATTAAGAACGCTGTATTCTATGCAGGCGGAAATCTTAAGGTTGGTACAAGCGAAAAAGGAGCTGCCGAAAACAAGATAGGCGGTACGGTTCAAAACTACGGCACAATGTATGTTAACGGTTCTTTGGATGCTTATACTTATGAAAAATATGCAATCAACTATATTGCCCTTTCTGCACAGCTTGATTCAAATACCTTTATTGCAGGCAACTGCTTCTCAAACAGTGGTACGGTTTTGATGCGCAACACATTGTTTATGTGCGACGGCAACTTCATTTCAAAGCGTTGCACAAGAATTTGTGTTTCCGAAAAGGTAGACAGCAAGGATGACCTCAATGCAAGCAGTTATCTTTATGTTGGCGGAAATATGGCAACAAGTACCAACGGTACCGGTGGCGCAGGTGATATTGCCGGAAGCTACGGTGGTGTTGCTACATGGAACTACCTTGATATTTTCTCAAATGCAAATATCTATGTTGGCGGTTCGTTCTTCACAAATAGTATCTTTACCCCTCACAAGAATGTAACACTTATTGTTGACGGTCTTGACAAGGGCGGAGTTAACACATCAACTAACTTTATCACATGGCTTCAAAAGGTTGTTAACGGATTAAGCCTTAAGATTGACGGCTATGAATATGATAATTTTAAGTTCATTGTAAACAACAGATTTGATGTTCAGCAAACTCTCCGTGAGGGCAGAACAAAATCTATGTTCAACAGCTTCTATGTTCACGGAAGTGTATTCCTTAACGGCAGAGCAAGAATTGCCGATATGACAAAGTTCTATGTTTACGGCGATTTCGTTAACAGAACAGATGTTTTGGGCAAGATTACCGCATTCGAAGTCGGCAGAGCGCTCAATGTTTCTGATGACGGTGACACTTGGGCATCAAAGGGCACATTTGTTGATACAAATGACGAACCTCGTTTCATCAGAGATGGCAATAATGTTGTTCAAAATCCAAACTTTGATTACAACTATGCAAACGCTTGCTATCTTTATGTTCAGGGCAAACTTGACCTTGACCGAAAGGTAAATA
Organism: Eubacterium coprostanoligenes; assembly: GCF_900167205.1. GTDB lineage: Bacteria > Bacillota > Clostridia > Oscillospirales > Acutalibacteraceae > Eubacterium_R > Eubacterium_R coprostanoligenes. The sequence goes on along the minus strand of NZ_FUWW01000012.1, from coordinate 26,344 downwards.
TCTATCCGGGCACAAAAATCAGAACCGGAAAGGACTACACTCCTCGTGGAATGGTTAAGTTGATGCACGACACAAGCGTATATTCAGGCGGAAAGATTGCTACTCACAGATATATTGATGTCGGTCAGTATTCAGAACTTTTTGCAAAGGAAAATATCAACGCTTGGAATTACATCTGCGTTCGTGAACACGGCACACTTTATAGTGGCGGAGATGTAAAGTGCGGAACTTCGTTTGAAGCTAAAACAAAGTCCATAATCTATACTCTCGGCTCAATAAAGGCAACCTTGAGCAACATCAAGATTCGTGACAATTCCACTGTATTTTGCAGTGGCAATATGACAGCATTTAGCTATATTGAACTTGGTAAGCATGACGAAAGATACAAGGATACCCTTCGTGATGTAACTCCAAAGTCAGGCGACAATGTTTGTACTTGTACCGGTCATTGTACAAATGGCGACTATGATGCAGACTGTCCTGTTTGTGGCAAGGCAAGTAAGCCTGCCGAAGCTTGTAAAGCACCTTATGAATGTATCTGTTCAGAATTGTGTACAAATGATAATTACAGTTCAGATTGTCCTGTCTGCAATGGCTCTAACGGCACTGATTACACCAAGTGTCGAGCCGAGGATCCGGACAAGGAAAATCCAACTGCTTGTACTTGTACTTCAAGATGTAGCGAGGCAAATCCAAATTGTCCTGTATGTAAAAATGATTTCAGTCAGTGTGCTATATCCGGCGATGAAGCAACGGAACTTAACAACGATTTGCTTGAGGATTATACCGACTCTGCTGATGGCGGTGTGTTCTATATCGGCAAAGTTCTTGCTTCATACACGGGCTATATCAGGCAGTATGGCTTCTCCGATACGGTTGTAGGTCAGTATGTATTTGCAAACAGATATGTCACTCTCCGTAGCAGTTCTAATATGTGGGTACTTCCTGAGGCTTACAATAATGACACCTACAAGCATGTAGACGCATCATTTGAAAGTGACGGAACTATCGCAGGCGATATTCTTAAGGCTCTTAAGACTTTTGCATATAATCTTAAGGAAAAACTCTCGTTTAAGAACGGTTCTGTTTATGCAATGGGCAATGTCACATTGAACAAGAACGCTTCTCTTATGGGTACATATGATTTGCGTACATTTGGCAAAACCTTACTTTGCCACGATTCGTTGACCTACTTTGGTCACGATGTTAAGTGCTCAACAACAAGCCTTGATTTAGGAGGCGGTTCAACCGGAAATGGCTGGACCGGATTTAAGGCATCGGGTGATGTTTATACAACATTGAAGTGCACAAATAAGGCAAAGCACCCTAACGGCTACACGATTTACACAAAGAATTATGATCCAAGCATAACTTATAAGTGTGACAAGTGCGGTGCAACACTCAGCCATAGCACGGTCAAGAACAATGTAACTTGTCCTGCAACGGTTTATGCAAACAACGAGATTTACATCTCAACATCAACCGATATGAAAATGTGCTATCTTGTGGCTTGCAATGGCGATGTAACTATTTCTGACCCATTCTATAACAGCTCAAGTCATGATGAAAACAATGTTTATCAGCTTCCGAATGCTATTGCATCGTATAATGGCAACATCACATACAATGCTATTTATGGCAAGATGACGGCATTGTTCTATGCTCCTCTTGGCAAGGTAACGCTTGACGGCTTCTATCAAGAGATTTGGGGCTCAATTATTGGCGACACAGTTGATATTAAGACTTTCTACATTAATATTCACAGATTCCCAAATTGGAGAACTATGGACCTTCAAATTGCCGAATCGGGTAGCGTATATTTGATTTCGCAGGAAGAATATGAAAAGCACAAAAACAATGTTGACGAGTCGTATCTCCACACCGGAAATACTGAAGACGAATCCAAGGGCGGCGCTTCAATCTTCTTTGATCCGGAAATTTTAGCCGGCGGTTCAAAGAGCGGTACCGGTTTGGAATTAGACACAACTTCGATCGGTTAACAAATCAAAATAACGGGCAAAAACGATGAGTAATTGTCGTTTTTGCCTTGTTATATAATGTTTAAGGAATAAATTTGATGAATAAAGCAACCAAAAATAAAGTTATAAAATTTGTTTCAATCGCATTGGCGTTGGCTCTTGTGTTTGTTGGCATTTTTTTGATTAACGGCAAGCAAACAGGTTCAATCAGCAAGGGAAACAACGATGAATACAATGTTGAAAAACTCAAAAAGAACGAGGATTCTGTTATGCAGGGCGACCCATATGTATTTTTGGGTTCGGATTTCACCTTTGGTGCAAAGTCGGACGGTCAGTCGTTTGTTGATTATCTTGAGGCTGTTGATGGCATAAAGTGCAAAAAATACGGCGGTGAGGGCTACAAACTCAACGGAAAAGGTGAGGAAACTCTTGCTTATAGTTTCAGCAAAGCGGTCGAAGAAAACACTAATCCAAAAGTCGTTTTTTGCGAAGTTCCTGCTTGCAATGCAAAGGGCAGACAAAACAACGGCGAACTATCCTCAAGCTATTACATTGGCGATTACGACACAACTACTCTTTACGGAGCAATGGAATATCTTTGTGCAAGCGCAGATTTGAATTGGGGTTGTAAGGTAGTGTTCATTACTTGCCCTACCAATGACGACAAGAAGTATGCCGAGATTGCAGAGGCTGCCGATGCAGTTGCCGAAAAATGGGGCTCAAAGGTGATAAATTTTTATAACAATGATGAAATTTCGTTTGACAAGAGCGAACGAAAACTCTATATGGTTGACTCGTCATCACCTACAAAGGCGGGCTACAACAAGGTTTATGCCCCTAAAGTAGAAGAATTTATGCAGAGATATTTTTATTTTTAATGAGCAAAATTTATATGATGACCGCTGTTGAATTAACTCCGACAGCGGTTGAATTTATTGAAAAAAACTATCCCGAGAGATACAAAAAATCACTCGGATATAAAGAAAAATCGGATGCGGATTTGTGCCTTTGCACCGCTGTTTTGCTTGACAAAGCCGGAATAAGCGAGGGCGAAATTCAGTATACCGACAACGGCAAGCCGTATCTGACCGATGGCAGATATATCAGCATATCGCATAGCGGAAATCGTTGTGTTCTGGCTGTTTTTGATTGTCCGGTCGGGATTGATATTGAAGAAGTCGGCAGGGTGAAAACGACTGTTTCTTCCCGATTTTTCACTTCGTCGGAACAAGAGTGGGCAAGCGATGATGAGGTGAGGTTGACCGTTCTGTGGACGCTCAAAGAGGCGTTGTCAAAACTCACGGGAGATGGCATAAAAATGCTGTTTGACGGGGTTGAAGTTTTGCCACTCACCCGAGGCAAGTCGATTATCCTTGACGGCAAAAAAATAACCGCCGAACTTCAATTTCTCGGCGATTATGTGTTGGCGATTATAACTTCATAAGCAAAAAATCCGTAAACATCATGCTTACGGATTTTTATTTTGCTGTTATTTTTTGTCTTTCATTTCGTTAGGGTTTTTCATGGTCAGCGAAATTCGCTTTTTGTCAACATCAACGGAGAGTACCCAAACGGTCACAATGTCGCCCACCTTGAGCACATCCGACGGATGCTTGATGTAGCGGTTTGTGATTTGGCTGATGTGCACAAGTCCGTCTTGATGCACGCCTATGTCAACAAACGCACCAAAGTCGATAACATTTCTGACCGTGCCGTTGAGCTCCATTCCGGCTTTCAAGTCCTCCATGCCCATAACATCTGTGCGTAAAAGTGGCTTCGGCAGTTCATCTCTTGGGTCACGACCCGGCTTTGAAAGTTCGCTCACAATGTCAACGAGGGTCGGCTCACCGATGTCAAGTTTTTGTGCAAGTGCCGATGTTCCGATTGTTTGCACCTGCGATTGAAGTTTTGTGATGTTGCCCGATTTGATGTCGCTTTCAGAGACTTCGCAAACCTTCAAAAGCTCCTTTGCCGCCGAATAACTTTCCGGGTGAACGGCGGTGTTGTCAAGCACATTCTTGCTTTCTGCAACACGCAGAAAACCTGCGCATTGTTCAAATGCTTTTGGTCCTAATTTTGCAACTTTTTTCAATTCGCTTCTTGATGTAAACGAGCCGTTTTCTTCACGGTATGCAACAATATTTTTTGCCACTGCACTTGAAACACCTGCAACTCTTGACAGCAATTGCGGTGATGCGGTGTTGAGGTCAACGCCGACGCTGTTTACACAGCTTTCAACCACGCCGTCAAGCTCTGCCGACAGTTCTTTTTGTGGCATATCGTGTTGATATTGACCAACTCCGATTGCCTTTGGATCGATTTTTACAAGCTCTGCAAGCGGGTCTTGAAGTCGTCTTGCAATGCTGACCGCACTACGCAGGCTGACATCGAATTGCGGAAATTCCTCCGCCGCAAGTTTTGATGCACTGTAAACTGATGCACCCGCTTCGCTGACAACCATATAGGTTATTCCGCAGTCAAGTTCTTTGATAAGGTCGGACGCAAACACCTCGGTTTCGTGCGATGCCGTGCCGTTGCCGATTGCAAACATCTTTACATTATATTTTTTCACAAGTGCGGTGATTGTCTTTTTTGCTTCTTCAATTTTGTTGTGTGGCGGTGCAGGATAAATAACTCCCGTGTCGAGCACCTTGCCTGTTTCGCTGATAACAGCAACCTTGCATCCTGTGCGATAGCCCGGGTCAAGCCCGATTGTGACATTGCCCTTTACAGGCGGTTGCATAAGGAGCTGACGAGTGTTTTCGCCAAATACCTTGATTGATGCTTCGCAGGCGTTGGCGGTCAGTTCGTTGCGGATTTCTCTTTCGATAGATGGGAAGATAAGTCTGTTGAATGAATCTTCAACAGCTTCGATAACAAGGTCGGTCGCCTTGGTGTTGTTTTTGCAGTGGATGTTGAACAAAAGGTCGGTGGCAATGGTCTTGTCAAATTCAATTTCGACCTTGAGTTTGCCCTCTTTTTCGCCTCTGTTGACAGCCAAAACTCTGTGCCCTGCAATGGATTTTACAGGCTCGCTGTATTCCTTGTACATTTCGTACACGCCGAGGTCGTCATCTGCTCCCTTTGATGTGAGCATACCGTTGTTGTGCACAGCGTAGCGGATGAGTTTTCTGCCGTTCGGGTCGTCGGACACAAGCTCTGCAATGATGTCCTTTGCACCTTGAAGTGCACTTTCAATGTCTGCAACCTCATCGGTCAGGTAGTCCTCTGCCAAAATTTCCGGCTCAGGAGTGCCTTTTTCCTGTGCGTAGATTGCCTCTGCAAGCGGTTCAAGTCCGAGTGCCTTTGCAACGGAGGCTCTTGTTTTTCTCTTTGGACGGAACGGACGGTAGATGTCCTCAAGTTCCGTCATCGTCTTTGCGTTTTCGATAGATTTTGCAATGTCGTCCGTCATCTTTTCTTGCTCGGTGATGGATGCAACAATCTTTTCTTTTTGCTCCTCTAATGAGCGGAGATAGTTTAGTCTGTCGTTCAGCTCTCTCAACAATTGGTCGTCAAGCGAACCTGTGGCTTCTTTTCTGTATCGTGCAATGAACGGAATTGTGTTTCCGTTATCAATGAGCTTCACCGTGTTTTCTGCCTGCCAAGGCTTTAACGAAAATTCAAGCTCTAATTGTTTTACTATATCCATAGTTACTTCCTTTTTTGTGTGATACATTCAGTTTACCAAAAATCGGGCGTTCTTTCAAGCAAAATAAGGCGGTATTTTTTAGTAATAATAGCCAAAAAATCCGACAGTTTTTTTACCATATAGTTTTGATTGTACCTTGAATATTGATTGTATTATATATTATAATTAAACGGGATATGTCAATTTGCAACTTTTAGCTCAAAAATTGTGGCTTGCAGTCTGGCATAAATAACAATCGGAGAGGGACTATGAATAATATTTTTTTCACGAGCGATAGGGAAGAAAAATACGCAAAAGCGTGCCTTGTTTTTGCCGAACAGCTCGGACTGATTGACGACAGCAGTCTTGATGCAGTTGTGTCAAGATGTAAAAACGAAAATGCCAAGCGCAAAACTGCTTTTGATAACGGCGAGATTGTTTATGGCTTGAAGCAGTTTACACCGACAGCGTATCTTGATTGGGAACTCACTCGTTTCAGACTTGATTTTGTGTCGGAACAAAAGGGCATCAAGTATAGCTACAAGCCTATTGAAAAACCACAGCTTAAGGAATACTACAAACTCAACAAGGACTTGTTCACCCGATATAACGGCGACAGGTTCAGATTCAAAGAATCACGAGATGTTGTGTACAAGAAAATAAGAGAGGAGGAATATGAAAATGAAATCAACAACATATTACGCAAGCTCTCTTAACGGAAACGACAATAATGACGGCTTGACTCCTCAAACCGCCTTTTTAACTCTTGACAAGGTCAATTCGCTCAAGCTCAACGCAGGCGACAGGATTTTGCTCGAAAGAGGCTCGGTGTTCAACAATCAGTTTTTGCACCTCAAAAATTGCGGAAGCATTGACGGAGAGGCAATCGAGATTGCACCTTACGGTGACGGTGAGCGTCCTCCGTTCATCAACACAAACGGCGAGGGCATTTGGTATCAGGATTACGGCACAAAGCTCGACAATGCAGGGCATATTTACAAGGGTGATGTTTCTTCCTCCGTTCTTCTTTATGATGTGGAGAATATCATCATCCGTGATATAGAAATTGCAAACAAAGAGGAGTTTACAACTCCCGAGGCGTACAGCGACCCTGACAAGAGGGACAGAACAGGCGTTGCCGTTGTTGCTCAAAACAGAGGAACTATTCACTCAATCACACTCAAAAATCTTTTTGTTCACGATGTCAACGGCAATGTATACAACAAGCATATGAACAACGGCGGTATTTATATGACCGCTTTCAAGCCGGAGGACGAAAGCAAAACAGGCGTTGCAAGATATGACGGCGTAACTGTTGAGGGCTGTTTTGTAAAGAATGTCAGCAGATGGGGAATTGCAGTCGGCTATTCCTATCGCCACGCAGATTTTGCAGGCAAGGAACTTAAAGAGGAAACTTTTGAAAAATACGGCAACCTCAACATTTTGATTACAGGTAACTACACAAAGAATATCGGCGGTGACGCAATCACGCCTATGTATGCACTCACTCCGCTTGTTGAACACAATGTTTCGGACACTTGTGCAACCGAGATGAACGATCGTGTTTATACCAAGCCGGGCAAGAGAATGGGCAAGGTTGCGGCTGCGATTTGGCCGTGGAAGTGCAAAAATGCTTTGCTCCAATACAACGAGGGTGTGGACACAAAACTCAATCAAGACGGTATGCCGTGGGATGCCGATTCGGGTGACGGCACTACATATAAGTATAACTATTCAAGACTTAACGAGGGCGGATGTATGATGTTCTGCCTTGGCGAAGCCGTGCATAATACATTTGTCAATAATGTAAGCTATGACGATTTGGGCGGAATTTTAAGTCCGTCGGGCAATCCTGACGCTTATGTTGCTGACAACGAATTCTATATGCGCAAGAGTGTTCCGCTCAAACGCAAGAGAAATCACGGCAAAATGACGCTTAAAAATAATAAAATAGAAATTATAGATTAACGAGGTATAACTATGGCACAAAGCAAAGGCAGAGTAACCATTCCAACCGATATGGATGTGGTTAAGGAAACCCTTGAAATTATGGACGAATGGGGTGCAGACGCAATCCGTGACTGTGACGGCACAGAGTTTCCACAGGAACTTAAGGACACAGGCGCAAAGATTTATGCAACCTATTACACCACAAGAAAAGATAACGAATGGGCAAAGGCTAACCCTGATGAAATTCAGCAGATGTACATTATGACTCCGTTCTACACAGCAACCGAGTCAACTCTTGAAATTCATCTTATGAACCATCTTTATCCCGATATGCTCAAGGTCAACAACCGTGACGACATCACAAGATGGTGGGAGGTTATCGACCGCACAACAGGTGAGGTTGTTGCTCCGACCGATTGGGGATATGACGAGGCAACGGGCAATGTAACAATCAACAAATGCACACCGTTCCACGAATATACAGTAAGTTTCCTTGCTTACATTATGTGGGACCCGGTTCATATGTACAACGCTGTTGTCAACGAGTGGAAAGATGTTGAACCGCAGATTACCTTTGATGTTCGTCAGCCAAAGACAAGAGCACATTCGCTCGACAGACTTCGCAGATTCCTTGACACTCACGATTATGTTGATGTTGTCAGATTCACAACATTTTTCCATCAGTTCACTCTTGTGTTTGATGAATTCGCAAGAGAAAAGTTTGTTGATTGGTTCGGCTATTCGGCATCCGTAAGCCCGTATATCCTTGAGCAATTCGAAAAAGAAGTCGGCTACAAGTTCCGTCCGGAGTTTATCATTGACCAGGGTTATATGAACAATACATATCGTATTCCGTCAAAGGAATTCAAGGATTTCCAAAAGTTCCAAATGCGTGAGGTTGCCAAACTTGCCAAAGAAATGGTGGACATTGTTCACGAGTACGGCAAGGAAGCAATGATGTTTATGGGCGACCACTGGATTGGTATGGAGCCGTTTATGGATGACTTTGCATCAATCGGTCTTGACGCTGTTGTAGGCAGTGTCGGCAACGGTGCAACACTTCGTCTTTTCAGCGATATTAAAAATGTAAAATATACCGAGGGCAGATTTTTGCCATATTTCTTCCCTGATGTTTTCTGTGAGGGCGGCGACCCTATTTATGAAGCAAAGGTAAATTGGGTGACTGCAAGACGAGCAATTTTGAGAAGTCCTATCCAGCGTATCGGCTATGGCGGTTATCTCAAACTTGCGCTCAAGTTCCCTGAATTTGTTGAATATATCAAGGGTGTTTGTGATGAGTTCCGCACACTTTATGATAATATCCAAGGTGTAACACCTTATTGCGTAAAGAAAGTTGCAGTGCTCAACTGTTGGGGCAAGATGCGTTCTTGGTCAAACCATATGGTTCACCACGGTCTTTATTACAGACAGAATTATTCTTATTTCGGAGTTATCGAGGCTTTGAGCGGTGCGCCGTTTGATGTTTCGTTCATCAGCTTTGATGATATTAAGAACGACAGCAATTTCCTCGACAAGTTTGATGTAATCATCAATGTCGGCGATGCAGACACAGCACAGTCGGGTGGCGAATATTGGGCAGATGAGCAAATCATCACAGCCGTTAAGAAGTTTGTGTTCAACGGCGGTGGATTTATCGGTGTCGGCGAGCCTGCCGCTCATCATTGGCAGGGCAAGTTCTTCCAACTCAATGATATTTTGGGCGTTGAGGAAGAAAACGGATTCACTCTCAACACTCGCAGATACAACACCGAGGAACACAGAGACCACTTCATCCTTGCAGACACCGAGGGCGGAAATGTTGATTTCGGCGAGGGCAAGAAGAATATCGTTGCTCTTGACGGCACAACTGTTCTTGTTCAAAATGCAACCGAGCTTCCGTTTGCCGTAAGACACGCAGAGGAAGTTCAAATGGCTGTCAGAGAATTCGGCAAGGGCAGAGGTGTCTACATCAGCGGACTTCCGTATTCGTTCGAAAACAGCCGTGTGCTTTACCGTGCGGTTTTGTGGAGTGCTTCGGCAGAGGACGAGCTTCATCGTTGGTATTCAACAAACTACAATGTTGAGGTTCACGCTTATGTAAAGAACGGCAAGTACTGCGTTGTAAACAACACTTATGAGCCACAGGACACAACTGTTTATGTCGGTGACGGCACAAGCTTTGAATTGCACCTTGAAGCAAACGAAATCAAGTGGTATCAAACTGCCGATAAAGTTCCTGAACCACGCCAATAAAATAAACTAACCGCTTAATGCATCCTTAAACGGAGGCGGCAACACGAAGTGTTGACAGTGGGACTTTAAAAAATGCTGTAAGTTTAATACTTACAGCATTTTTGGCGTTTTTCGTTTTTTGCTCGGGGACGGTACCATCGTACAGTTCCCGCTCGCAAGAAAACGAAATTCAGAAATTTTCTCAACAGTTTGTAATTATTTACCAAAATAGTAAAAATTCTTAAATAATTGTTAAAAAATTAACAATACTTATTTAAAATATTGTGGTATAATATAGAAAATTGATAAAGAAAAACGGAGGTTTTCACTATGGCTAACAGAATCGTACTTAATACAATTTCATATCATGGCAAGGGCGCAATCAAGGAAATTGCTCCAATTGCTCAGTCAAAGGGATGGAAGCATATTTTTGTTTGCTCTGACCCTGACCTTATCAAGTTTGGCGTTACTTCAAAGGTAACAGACCTTCTTGACGAAGCAAAAATTCCATACACAGTTTATTCGGGTATCAAGCCAAACCCAACAATCGAAAATGTTGTTGACGGCGTAGAGAGCTTCAAGGCTTGCGGTGCTGATTCAATCATCGCTATCGGTGGCGGTTCATCAATGGATACAGCAAAGGCAATCGGCATCATCATTGCAAACCCAGAATTTGCAGATGTTCGCTCACTTGAGGGCGTTGCTCCGACAAAGAATCACGCTGTTCCTACAATCGCAGTTCCAACAACAGCAGGCACAGCTGCCGAGGTTACAATCAACTATGTAATCACAGATGTTCAAAAGGAAAGAAAGTTTGTTTGCGTTGACGAAAACGATATTCCTGAATATGCGGTTGTTGACCCTGATATGATGTCATCAATGCCAAAGGGACTCACAGCTTCAACAGGTATGGATGCACTCACACACGCTATCGAAGGCTACATAACAAAGGGCGCTTGGGAAATGTCTGATATGTTCCACCTTGAGGCAATCAAACTTATTGCAAAGCATCTCCGTGGTGCAGTTGAAAACAATCCCGAGGACAGAGAGGGAATGGCTCTTGCACAGTATATCGCAGGTATGGGCTTCTCAAATGTCGGTCTTGGCATTGCTCACTCAATTGCTCACACACTCGGTGCTCACTACGACACACCCCACGGTGTAGCTTGCGCTATGATGCTCCCTATCGTTATGGAATACAACGAGGACTTCACAGGCGAAAAGTACAGAGAAATCGCTCGTGCTATGGGTGTTGAAGGCGTTGACGAAATGTCACAGGCAGAATACAGAAAGGCTGCCGTTGACGCTGTTAAGAAGCTTTCGGCAGATGTAGGCATTCCGGCTGTTAATGAAAAGGTAAGAGAAGAAGACCTTGATGTTCTTGCAGCAGACGCTTATGCAGACGCTTGCCGTCCGGGCAACCCAAGAGATACAAATGAAGCAGAACTCAAAGAACTTTACAAAAAAATTATGGCATAATTAATTTGCTTCATAATATAAACAGAGGCACACCCCTCCTCTGTAAGCAGGACGCAGTGAGCACCCCACTCACTGCGTCAACCTTTTTTCAAAAATTTCAAAAAAACCCTTGCATTTTTGAAATTGTATGTTATAATAATTAGGCAAAAGCGATTAGCATATATAGAGGTATAGTGTAACGGTAACACTCCGGACTCTGACTCCGTCATTTAAGGTTCGAATCCTTATACCTCTGCCAAGAGGAAAACAGGCACCATCAGGTGCCTGTTTTCTTCTTCTGCGAAGAAGTAAGGATTCGCAGAATCGTTATTACGAGCAAAGCGAGTAACAAGGTTCTGAACGCTTGCGTTCAGGTTCTTATACCTCTTTTTATAATTCCTCTGCAAAAAAGTCGCTATCAATTTTCTTTACTTCATATGTTTGCTCTAATGAAACTCCAACACTATGCTTAATCATAAGTTTTGTTAATGCACTTCCATCAACTAAAACTACTTTTACACCAAGAAGATTATTAGCATACTGTATAGCACCTGATGAAAATCTTGCCGTCGTAATAAATAGTCCTTTTTGTGCTTGTTGCCCTTGAAGAGCGCCTACAAATTTTTGAATTTCAGGTTTTCCAACTGTTTGTTCAAGCGACCATTGTTTTGCTTGAATATAGATATGACTAAAGCCTAATTGGTCTTCTTTGATAATACCGTCAATTCCACCATCATTGGATGCTTGCGTAACCATTCCTGCACCTTCAATTCCACTACCATATCCCATTTTCAACAGTAATTTTACTACGAGTCGTTCAAATTCAACAGGCGTTAATTTCATTACCTCATCCATCAATTGACTGGCTAGAGCACTTAAATATTGTTTGTGTGCAGATTCTAATATTTCAAGCGGAGTTTCATTTTTTTCATCTTGAATTTCAATTGAAGTGTTTTGTGTTGTTACATTATGAAAATCTTTAAATTTTTCTGACTTTTCCAAATATGCAAGGTCAATTTTTTCATTTGAGGTTAATGCACGTATTCCTTCTTCAGTAATATGATATTTTCCTCGCATAGGCGTTTCAATTAAACCAGCTTTGTCAAGGTAAGTCCTTGCCCATGCGACACGATTATCAAATGTTCGTTGTGAACCGCTTGGTAGCATTTCAGCAAGATCTTCTTCAGTTAATTTCATTGAATTTGCGATATTGTTTCTTACATCTTTAGCCGAATGCAATTCACCGTCGCTAACAGCTTTTAAAAATGCCTCAAAAAATTCAAAAAACTTTGGAACAGCCATATCTTTGCTCCTAACTAATATTAATAATAAAAATATTTTAGCACAAATTATTGAATATTACAACAAACACTCACAATATATATTACAAATTTGACGATATATTGTTTTTGGATTTTTATTACGAGCAAAGCGAGTAACAAGGTTATCGGGACCCATTTAAAATCTGTGATTTTGTAATGGGTGATGTTCTTATTACGGGTTTATAGTGCAATTAAACCCGTAACATCGTTCTGTCAAGTCTTTAAGGTGGAGATTTGCAAAGCAAATACTACCGTGACTTGACAGGTTGATATAATCTGCCACAAGGCTGGAAGTTTTGCTTTCAGCCTATTTTTATGCCCGAATAGTGCTTTTTACAGCGGTGTTCGGGCATTTTTTCTTTGTCTTAAAATATCGTGAGAGTTTTTGAGAGATTCTAAGAGACAGCAAATTTCAAAATTTCAAAGTCATTTTATTGCGATTTGGGGCATTTATGACTGAAACTTTTGAGAGACATCACTCAAATCAAAATCTACTTTGATTGAATTGCAACATATCTGTTGATTGTTGTTGAAAACACGCTGTTTTTATGATAAAGTAAAGTTAGTGAATTGTTTGTTTAAGGGGTAAATATGAATATAAACAATTTTTCAAATCCTTTGCATTTAAATAAAGTTAAAGTTAATGACAATTATTTTAATGAATATTTGAATTTAATTAAAACAGTTGTTATTCCATATCAGTATAATGCTTTAAACGATTTGATTCCGGGTGCACCTAAAAGTTATTGTATTTCAAATTTTATAAAGGCATCTTCTGTATGTTCATCACTTAAAGCCGGTATTCCCGTTCCTGTTTTTCCGGTTGATAAATGGGAATATAAAGAAACAGAATGCAGTTTCAATTCTTTTTTAGGTTGGTGCTTTCAGGATACAGATGCATATAAGTGGATAGAAGCCGCTTCGTATGTTTTAGTAAACGAAAAAAATGATGCTTTAAAAAAGCAAGTTGATGATTTGGTAGATTTAATTTGCAGCGCACAGCTTGAAAACGGTTATCTTGATACTCTCTATATAATTAATGACAGAAGTAAAATATTTTCTAATTTAAAAGACCGTCATGAGCTTTATTGTTTTGGACATTTAACAGAGGCTGCTGTGGCATATTACAATTCCACCGGCAATAATAAATTATTAAATGCCGCCATTCGCTTTGCTGATTTAATTTGTGATTATTTTGGAGATAATAAAAATCAGGGCTATCCGGGTCATGAAATAGCCGAGTCTGCCTTGGTGAAATTATACTATATAACAAGAAATGAAAAATACATAAATCAGGCAGAATTATTTATAAAAAGAAGGGGCACAAAGCCATATTATTTTGATATTGAGCGCTGTTATAATCGTACAGATAACAGTATTGATTATGAATATAATCAGGCACATATGCCTGCTGTTAAGCAGAATGAAGCTGTAGGTCATGCTGTCAGAGGTGTTTATTTATATCGTGGTATGGCTGAAATTGCAAAAGTTAAAAAAGATGATTGTGTATTTAACGCCTGTAAAAATATTTGGAATAATATTGTAAATAAAAAATTATACATAACAGGCGGTATAGGTTCCACTGCAGTTGGAGAGGCATTTTCATTTGATTATGATTTGCCGAATGATTTGGCTTATTGTGAAACATGTGCTTCAATCGGTCTTGCAATGTTTTCACGCCGTATGTTTGAAATTAATCCCATTTCTTCATATTTTGATGTGTTTGAACAAGCTCTTTATAATACGGTTCTTGCTTCTATGGGCAGTGACGGAAAATCTTTTTTCTATGTTAATCCTCTTGAAGTTTTGCCTGTTGCTTCAAAAAAGGATGAAAGAAAAAATCACGTTAAAACAAGGCGGCAAAAATGGTTTGGTTGTGCTTGTTGTCCTCCTAATTTAGCACGCTTTTTATCATCAATAGGAGAGTATTGCTTTAGTGAAAATAGCAGCACCTTGTTTGTGAATCTTTATATTGGAGCAAATGCTCAATTTACAAACGGCTGTATTGATGTTCAGTCAAATTATTTGTCAAGCGGTAATGTGATTTTATATGTTAAGCCTAATAAACCGTTTAAATTGGCACTAAGAATTCCTGCTTGGTGTGATAACTTCACAATAAATTGTGATTACGAAATGATAAACGGCTACGCAGTTTTGAGTATTAATAAAAACACTAATGTTGAAATATCTTTTGATTTAAAAGTTAAATTAATTAGATGCTCAAATCTTGTCAGAGCTAATATAGGTAAGGTTGCTGTTGCAAGAGGTCCTGTTGTATATTGTGCAGAAAGCATTGATAACTGTGAAAACTTGCAGCTTTTAAAAATTAATCCAAATGGTGATTTTGTGTTTAACGAAAACGGCACAATAATTGCAGACGGTTTTGTTGAACAACCGGATGAAAGCTTGTACGACGAATATAAGCCGGTTCCTTTAAAAAAATGTAAGATTACATTAATCCCTTATAATTCGTGGGGAAATAGGGGAGAAACGGAAATGAGTGTGTATTTGCGTGTCTAAAATATTTAGAAGTAAAAATATGAATAAAAAGATTATAACTGTTGTAATTTTTCTTTGCCTTAAAATATCGTGAGAGCTTTTGAGAGACATCGCTCAAATCAAAATCGTAACACGAATTGAAATGAGCAAAAAATTTGAGAGACTTTTCAAAAAATAATGAGGGATTAAAGTAATAAAACTTTAAAGATAGATGTTTATTTATTTGAATAAATTCTTGAAAATGCGGAATAATTATGGTATAATTAAACCACAAGATAAAGGAGTTGATTTTATGCCACAGATTATTCCTATCAGAGATTTAAAAAACACGAGTGAAATATCCGCTATGTGTCATAGCAGTAATGAACCTGTTTTTATTACTAAAAACGGTTATGGCGATATGGTTGTTATGAGTATGGAAACATATGAGAAAAATATGTTCGTTCATGATGTAGAGGAAAAGTTAGCTGAGGCCGAGGAAGCAATAAGCAAGGGAGAAGTCAGAGGTGCAAGAAAAGCACTTTCTGATTTAAGAAAACAATGTGAACTATAATCTTGTAATAACTCAACCGGCGGAAAAAGATTTAGCAGATATACTACAATATATATCAAAAGATTTGTCTGCTCCAAAGGCGGCAAATGATTTGTTGGACGATATATTAAAATGTTATGATAATATTTCGTTGAATCCTTTGATGTATGCCCTTTGCGATAATGATAGGCTGAAAAGTAAGAAATACAGAAAAGCAGTTATAAAGAATTATATAACATTTTATCGTGTCGATGAAGAAAAACAAACAATTAGTAATTAGATATTAAAGAACTGAATTTGGAGAAAAATTATGATTTTTAAGAAACCTGTTTTGTCAGATGGAATTACAGAAAGCACCTTTGAATGCAAAAGAGATGGATTGGCGATTCGTGGAACAATCTACCGTCCAAAAGGAGATCATCTTCCAATTGCAATCGTATGTCACGGATTTATGGCATGGCAAGACAGTGTGAAACATTATGCGGCTTTTTTGGCTGAAATGGGATATGCTGCATTTACATTTGATTTTTGCGGCGGTTCTGTTATGTGTGGAAAAAGTGACGGAAAAACTACAGAGATGTCTGTTCTGACAGAAACCAAAGATCTGGAAGCGGTCATTGAATATGTTAGAAATCTTTCCTATACAGATTCTGAAAAAATTTTATTGATGGGATGCAGTCAGGGCGGTTTTGTGTCTGCTTTGGTGGCAGCAAAAAACAACTTTCCGATAGAAAAACTTGTCCTGTTTTATCCGGCATTGTGTATCCCGGATGACGCCAGAGCCGGAAAAATGATGATAGTAAAATTTGATCCGCAAAATGTTCCCGATACTTTCCGCTGCGGACTGATGAAATTGGGGCGTTGCTATGCAATGGATGTCATGCAAATGGATGCCTTTGCAGAAATTAAGAACTACGCCGGCAGGGTGTGCATCGTGCATGGCACAAAGGATAAAATCGTAGATGTTTCTTATGCCAACCGTGCGGCAGAAGCATATAAAAGTACGATGCCTATCGGAATGCAAGAGTCCAAACGGGTGCAACTTCATTTTATAGATGGCGGAGGGCATATGTTTTCGAAAAAGCATGATGTCATTGCAATGAAATTATTAAAAGAATTCGCTGCAAAACACGAATAATTTTCATCTGATACCATATGGACAAATAGGAAATATATAGTTTGTAACAATAATCTATATTGTCGAAAAAGGCTCGAGAAATCGAGCCTTTTTGTTGTTCAATGAGGTAAAAAATGATAAAACAGAGGTGGAAAATTGAAATGGCAATAAAGCGATTAGTAAAGAAAGTGAAATGAACAAAAATAACCCCTTGAGGGATAGTCTGAAAAACAATGCAGTCGGCAAAGTTTTCAGTTTCCCTTTAGGGGTTTTGACTGTTTTATATCAACCTAATGAAATGTTGTCGATGAGTTGCAGTTCTTCCTTGGTGAACGGTGCGGAATCGGTTGCCTTGATGTTGTCGAGGATTTGTTGTGGCTTTGATGCACCGATTAAAACGCTGGTGACTTCCTCTTTTTGGAGCAACCAAGCGAGTGCCATATCGGCAAGTTTTTCTCCACGCTGTTTTGCCAAATCGTTGAGTTGACGGATTTGTTCCATTCTGTGCTCGTCAAGAGTGCTCTCCTTGAGGTATCTGCCGTCTGTTCTGATTCGGCTGTCCTCCGGGATTCCGTTCAAATAACGGTCGGTGAGCTGACCTTGTGCAAGCGGACTGAATGTAATCAAGCCTTTGTGTAGCTTGCTAACTGCTTCTTTTAAGCCGTTGTTTTCTACCGTTCTGTCAAAAATCGAATAACGGTTTTGATTGATTACAAACGGGCAATTCAAATCTTTCAAAATCGAAGTTGCCTTTTTCAGCGTCTTTCCGTCATAGTTTGAAAGTCCGACATAAAGCGCTTTACCGCTGTTGACTGCTGTTGCAAGCGCACCCATAGTTTCCTCAAGCGGTGTGTCGGGGTCCATTCTGTGATGATAGAAAATGTCAACATAGTCAAGTCCCATACGCTGTAAACTTTGGTCAAGGCTTGCAAGGAGATACTTGCGACTGCCCCAGTCACCGTAAGGACCGTCCCACATAAGATAGCCCGCCTTTGTTGAAATTATCATTTCGTCACGATAAGGGCGCAGGTCCTCTTTCATAATTCTGCCGAAGTTTTTCTCCGCACTTCCAGGCTGTGGACCGTAGTTGTTTGCCAAATCAAAATGAGTGATTCCGTTGTCAAAAGCCGTGAAACACAGTGATTTCATATTTTCAAAATTAGCCGTGTCACCAAAATTATGCCACAATCCGAGCGATACTTTCGGAAGCATCAAGCCACTTCTTCCGCAACGATTATATTCCATAGCCGAATATCTATCCTTTGACGCAATGTACATAATTTTTCCTCCTATAAATAAAAATCATTCATTGAGCAACATCAAAATTCTATGCTCTACATAACAAATATAGCACATAATTCTGCAACAATCAATGGGCGTTTGGCAGTTACCAAAAATTAAAAATAATTGTATAATAAACTCCAATAAATAAAAGGATATACATTATGTTAAAACTTATTCCGACACCGAAATTTGCGGAAATAAGCGAAACTAAAACGCTGAAACAAATCCTTTTTTAGTACGGCGAAGAAGTACCTTACCAATCAAGGACAAGCCGAAGCACGAGGATGAGTTTCAATGCTATTTTATGAATAGAGTGAACAATTACTGCAAAAGCAAGGGCAAGCACATTCTGTGAGAAAAAACTGTTCTGTCAATTTTGTCGTTTTATAGCATAGTTTTGAACAGAAAAAATATGCCTAATCTTTAAATGTCGTATAACTAAAAATAAATGCTGTAAGTGTCGAACTTACAGCATTTTGTTTATTTCGTTTCTTCCATAACCTGCCTGATTTTTTCAAGCGTGTTTCGTGTGGTTTCCAAATCGTCAGGGTCGATTTCGGACACCACCTTGTCATAAATAGAAATGATTTTGTTTTTTTCGCAATTTGTCAATTCAATTGCTTTGCTTGTCAAAGCAATGTAGGTTTGCTCTTTTTTCTCGTCCAGCTTCCAAATGATGTAGCCTTTTTTTTCAAGGTTGGTTATCATTTTTGATGTTGCAGGCATAGACAAATCCATATAATTTGCCACTTCGGAAAGATATGCACCCTCCGGACATTCCGAATGCTTGATGCACTCCTTGATTTTGTAGAGGAACAGATAGTCTGTTTTTTCCGCAAACTCAAACACAATCTCAAAATTGAGTATCCTGAGCAAAAATTCCTCCGCATTATTAGTAATTCCCATATTATCGTTCCTCTCTTGTGATATAATCCTTTGGCTCCATCAAGCTCTTGTAAGCAGGACGGATGATTTTGTCTGTGGTTATCAATTCTTCCAAACGGTGAGTGCTCCAACCGACAATTCTTGCAATTGCAAAAAGCGGAGTGTACAGCTCTCTCGGAATATTGAGCATATCATAAACAAAACCGCTGTAAAAGTCGATGTTAGGGCTGACACCCTTAAATATTTTGCGTTGTTCGGCAATCAAAATCGGTGCAATCTTTTCAACATTGTTATAAAGAAGCATATCATCGCCACGGCCTTTTTCGTTTGCAAGCTGTTCAACAAATCCCTTGAACACCCTTTCTCTTGGGTCGGAAATTGAATATACAGCGTGACCCATTCCGTAGATAAGCCCCTTTTTGTCGAACGCTTCCTTGTTGAGAATTTTGCTCAAATATGCTGCGATTTCTTCCTCGTCTGCGTAATCATTGACATGTGCTCTGATGTCATCCATCATATTCATTACCATAAGATTTGCACCGCCGTGCTTTTTGCCCTTCAATGATGACATGGCGGCAGAAATTACAGAATATGTATCCGAGCCCGATGATGTTACAACTCTTGTTGTGAAAGTTGAATTGTTACCTCCGCCGTGCTCCATATGCAACAGCAACGCAACATCCAAAACCCTCGCTTCAAGCTCTGTGAACTGCAAATCAGGTCTTAACATACGCAAAAAGTTCTCTGCCAACGACAGGTTCTTTTCAGGTCTGTGGATGTACATACTTTCGTTCTTTTCGTAGTGATTATATGCGTGGTATGCGTAAACGGCAAGCATAGGAAATGTTGCAATCAACTGCATACTTTGTTTCAAAACATTTGGAATTTCAAGCAGTTCTTTCTGCTTGTCATAAGAGCCTAAAGTGAGAATACTTCTTGTCATTGAGCCCATAATATCCGATGTCGGCGAATCCATAATAACATCTCTTACAAAGTAGGTAGGAAGTTCCATACATTCGGACAAATGGTCCTGAAATTCCTTTAGCTGTGCTTCGCTCGGCAACTCACCGAATAAAAGAAGATATGCGCCTTCCTCAAAGACAAATCGTTTGCCCTTGCTTCCTGCAACCAAATCTTCAATGTTGTATCCACGATAAGACAATACGCCGTCACACGGGTATTTTTCCCCATCGTGGTAGTCAAAAGCCTTGATGTTTGAAATGTTTGTAAGTCCGGTCAAAACGCCTTGTCCGTTTTCGTCACGCAGTCCACGCTTAACGCCGTATTCTGCATATAAATTTTTGTTAATGCTGTCGTTCTGCTCGCAGAGAACAGACTGTTGCTTCATATAATTTTCTAAATTGGTCATTTTATTTTCCTTTCATTGCTCTGTTTCGATTTTATATCAAGTATATCCAATAAGTTCTCGAGATTTTATTTGAAACTTTCCATCCTAAACAAAATCCAAAAATTTGATGATGTATCCCAAATTTAATAATATCGCAAAAAAATCTACTAACAATGAACAAAAATAAAACAAACTGTTAAATCTCATATAACTAACACGCTGTTATATTTTTAGCTAAAAACTCGTTTTTGTAATAATAAAATAATTTGAAGAATCTTGCAACGGCTTTTGCGGTTATAATATAATTTAAAAAAAGGCAGGAGGGATTTTTATGAACAAAAAAGGGTGTGGGCACAATTTTTGGCGCAATTTGCGGGCTGACGGCTTTGACTGCAATATCGGCAGAAGTGTTTTATGATTTCTCAATAAACACAAAATCACCGATACATATGAGCAAGCTCAACAACCTTGTTCAAAAAGCCACAAACACCAACGGCAGTGAAGAAGACGCAAGCGCAAAATACAGCGGACTGACCGGCACTCCGGAGATGAAAAAATGGTATGGCGAAAACGGTGAAGATGTTTACATTATGTCCGATTCACTTCGTTTGCACGGCAAATTATTCAAAAATCCCGGCACAAAATATGCTCTTGTCTGCCACGGATATACAAGCAAGGCAAAGCATATGGCAGGCTTTGTCAACAAATTTCACTCGCTCGGCTATAATGTTTTGCACATTCCGTGGTTTCCTGTTCTCAACGCAAGTTCTGCAATTTCAAAGGTTCGTGACGGCTACAATTTTAAGCAGGCAAGTGCAGTTGAACAGGTCAAAAAGAGCCATATTCCAACCTTGTTCAACCATGGTTCAAAGGATGAACTTGTGCCATACGGAATGTTGAACGAACTGTATTCGGCAGCGAATTGCGAAAAAGAAATCCTGACAATTCAAGGCGCAGGCCACGCACTTTCGTCATCCGTTGCCCCAAAACTTTATTGGAATACAGTCGAAACCTTCCTCAAAAAGCATTTGGATTAATCCAAACAAAAAGCAAAAGCGTATATAAAACAAAACCCTCGAAAAATTCTGAGGGCTTTGTCATTTGTTGGTGTTAAATAAAGAAAAAAGACAAGTCATAGACTTGTCTTTTTGTGGCTCCCCCTGTTGGACTTGAACCAACGACAACTCGGTTAACAGCCGAGTGCTCTACCGACTGAGCTAAGGAGGAATGTGTCTTCTCTCTCGAGTGCTTACACATAATATCACTTTATTAACGATATGTCAAGCCTTTTTTTGAATTTTTTTAAACTTTTTTTGAGATGTGGTTTTTTGTCGCTTTTCTCGTGGTTTTATGGCACACTTGCTCTTGAATTAAAGCGACAATAATGGTACACTTTAATAAGTATTTTATGGAGGCAGGCTATGACGGATTCAGAGTTGAAAAAGCAAATGTGCGAAAATCTGCAAGATGATTATTTGCTCAACGGCAGTTCCGATTTGTCTGATTTTGAGCTTCTTGAAAAAGCACTTTCACTTGCTGTTGCAAAGAATAACAGTAAAGAGATTGCCGATAACTTGATGAATGAGTTTAACAATCTGAAAAGTGTTTCGGTTGCTTCTCCCAAGCGATTGATGCAAATTGACGGGGTCAACGAACAAGTTGCAACTTATCTTTCGCTTATGCGTGATATTTTGGCAAGAATCGAGCTCCGAAAAAATCAAAGCGTCGATGTCCTCGCTGATGTCAACAGCGCAATTGAGTATGCAAAAAATATGCTCTTGTTTCAAGATGTGGAACGGGTTGTGTTGATAACTCTTGATGAGGATTTCAGGGTAATCAAATCCGATTACATTTCGCAGGGAACGGCAAATTTCGCAAATGTAATGCCTGTTGAGGTTTCGAAACGGTTGGTTGCCGAAAAGCCTTGCTATGTTGTTGTGGCTCACAATCATTTGGTTGACAACGGCGAGCCTTCTTTTTCGGATATCAATTTTACAATAAATTTGACAAATTGGTTAAGTCAATTCGGAATAAAACTGCTTGACCACATAATTGTCTGCAAAAGCTGTTCAACATCAATGGCGATGGAAGAAGAATACAAATTTATTTTTGACTGACATTGTTGACATTGATTAACTATATTGATATTATAAATAATAGATTACTATATACGGAGTGATACTATGAGAGATTTTGATAATCTTTGCGCAAATTGCTGGGAAGAACTCACAGAAGGTTCTGTTTGTGCCGAATGCGGTTACGACAACAACACTCAAAACGACAGCATTAATCTTAAAATAAAAACGCTCCTTGCCGACAAATATGTGGTTGGCAAGGTTATTAAGGTTGAAAGCGATTCCGTCACCTATTCAGGTTATGACGGACAAATCGAAAAGCCTATTTATATCAGAGAATTTTTCCCAAAGGGGATTGCAAGCAGATTTGACGACGGCGACGAAATTCATGTTCGCCAAAAGTTTGTGAATGAGTTTGCACGATACAAAAAATCATTTTTCAATTTGTGGACAACCATGCAAAAGCTCCACAACCTTTCTGCCGTTGTGCCTGTTTATGACCTTGTTGAAGCAAACGGCACTTATTATGCAATTATTGAAAAAACAGAATCTGTTCCGCTTCGTGAGTATTTGCTCCGCAACGAGGAAGGCTATATTTCTTGGGATACTGCAAGACTTATGTTTATGCCTGTTCTCACAACAATCGAGGCACTTCATTCAAACGGTATTGTTCACGGCTCAATCACACCGGATAATCTTGTTCTTTGCAGAGACGGCAAGGTGCATCTTGCTCCGTTTCCAATCACAGAGGCAAGCGACAAGGCGACCGCTTTGGAATTCACCGAAAACGAAGGCTACACAGCACTTGAGCAGTATGACAATAAGCACAGAATTTGTGCGGCAACGGATATTTACAGCTTTTCGGCTTGCATATACAGAGCACTTGTCGGAGCAAATCCGCCGTCTGCTGTTTCAAGAGAGGCAAATGACAAGTTGATGATTCCGAATACTATTGCCGAAAAAATCCCTATGCATGTAATCAAGGCGCTTGTCGGCGGTTTGCAGGTTTATCCTGAAAAGAGAGTAAAGACCGTTGATGATTTCAGAGAACTTCTTGACGCCGCTCCTGCCGTAAGAGCAAAGGCAGCCGTTGAGCATGAGGATGTTTATCAAGAGGGCGCAAAGGGCGGTTATCCCGATTACGATGATGCCAAGGGCGACAAAAAACGCAAGGCAGTCGTTTGGGTGCTTGTTATTTTGATTGTTGCCGCAATTGCCGCTGCTGTTTATGTTGTGCAGTTTTCGGGATTGATTGATAACAACAAGGATAACACCACAACTTCCGCACCGATTAAAACCCACCAAGTTCCGAATTTTGTCGGCGCAGGCTACACCCAAAGCGATATTGAAAACAACGGCGCTTGGAATGAGCAGTTCAAGTTCACTTTCCAAGGCGAATATTCATCCGATACCGAGGAGGGTATAATATTTAAGCAAAGCGTCAATGCAGGCGAAACTGTTGACGAGGGCACAGAGATTATTCTCACCGTGTCAAAGGGTATCCAAACTCAAACCGTTCCCGATGTTAGAGGCTTGACCCTTGAAGATGCAACAAAACAGCTTGAAGAACTTGGTTTCAAGGTCAGCACTGTTGCTGTTTACAATGACGGAACTCATGTTGCAAATACCGTTAAAAACACAGACGCATCTGCTCCGGCAGCAGGTTCAATTGCCGCTGTCGGCGAAGAGGTTATTCTTCAGGTTTACGGCGAAGTCGAAACAACAACCGCTCCTGCTGTGACAGAATCGGCTGAAACCGAATAAGTTATAAAAAAGATAAAACGCTTCTCGTTCGAGGGGCGTTTTTGTTGTTTACTAAACTTAAAAAGTGCAAAAGGTAGTTTATTTTCAAAAAAATTTGACTTTTGGTTTCAAATTTGATATAACATTAGTCGGTTACAAAAAGGTTACAAAAATTACAAGTTTGTAAAGGAGATTTTGTTATCAGTAGACTATCAATAAAAATCGTTTCTTTCGTGATGACGGCAATCGTTGTTTTTGGTGCGTCTGTTCCGGCTTATGCCGGCTCGGTTCATCAGGACTACACGGGAGTAAAAACGGCAATGACAGGTGAAGCCCCGCTTGTTCAAAGTACATTCGATATGATGCAACCGAAAAAAACGGAAGTGTTCAGCGTTGAGGCTTATGACATCGGCGAATCAACTGCAAAAATCAAGTGGTCGGGCGACAAGATTTACTTGGGCTATAACATTTATATGTTTAACCCTGTTACGCATGGCTTTGAAGAGTATGCAACCACAAATACAACCGGCATATCAATCAGCGGTTTGTGTGATGATTCAACATACAAATTTATGGTGGCATCCGCTATCAGCGATGAATCATTGGGTATTGTAAGTTTTAAGACAACATCGTTGAAACCACAACTTAAGATTGATGAAATATCGTCTGACGGAATCAAATTGACGGTTGAAAATATCTATGACGATTCAAAAATTGTTGTTTACAGAAGCGACAACGACAAGGAATTTGAAAAAATAGGTGTTGTAAAAGGTGAAAACTCATTTGTTGATGAGCAAGCAAAAGTTAATGTTCGTTACACCTACAAGGTGAAAATGGTTTCCGCTCATAAGGACAGATTCAGTGATGCGGTTGAAGCGGAAATACCTGAAGAAATGGGCTTGCCTGAAGTTTCGGGCGAAACAAAAACCTATGCCTACTACACTGCTGTAACTGCCAAAGGTTCACCGCAGTACGCACTTCTCAATTCAGACGAATGTTATACCGATGAGGAAACAGGCATCCGTATGATAGGCGACTATTATTGCGTTGCCCTCGGCTCATTCTATGGCAGTACAATCGGCACAAGATACCGCATTACATTTTCAACAGGCAAATCCATAAAAGTTATTCTTTGTGATCAAAAGTCGGACAGACACACCGACAGTAACCATCAGTACGCAGTAAGAAATTGCGATATTATGGAATTCTATGTTGAAAAGGGCAAAATCCCGTCAAATGTTCGTGGCAATTACGGAAACCTTGAACAATTCAGCGGAGAAATTGTTAAAATAGAAAGATATTCGTTGTAATCAAATGTATGACAAACAGCTCTTCAATTTTGGAGGGCTGTTCGCTTTTGAAATGGACCAAACTCGTTTTGACGAGCACTGCGTTTTGTGTTATAATATTAGTATATAATGTATATAATTAACGAGGTGACATATATGTTTAAGGAAATAGAATTCAGCGAGGTCAAGGAAAATGTTGTTGACCTTATTGCAAAGCAGTGGGCACTTGTTACGGCAGGCGACAAAGACGGCTACAACACAATGACAGTGTCTTGGGGCGCAGTCGGCGAACTTTGGGGCGTTGACACAGCAACCGTTTATATCCGTCCGCAGAGATACACGGAGCAGTTTATTGAGAAAAACGATTATTTCACAGTCAGCTTTTATCCTGCCGAACTAAAAAATCAAATTCACGGTGTGTGCGGTTCAAAAAGCGGCAGAGATGTAGACAAGGCAAAGGAAGCCGGAATTACTCCTGTTTTTGATGAAAAAGCACCGTATTTTGAGGAAGCAAAACTTGTTCTTGTTTGCAGAAAAATGGCAAAGGGCAAATTTGAGCCTGAACAATTTATCGACAAAACCGTTGATGAAAGATGGTATCCTCAAAAGGACTATCACAATATTTATTACGGAGCAATTGAAAAGGTTCTTGTTAAAGAATAAAAATATGTTCATTTGTCAATGATGTGACACCGAGATATTAAAATAAAAAGTATTGGGAAAAGGACAATGTGATGATTAAACGGAGCGTAGCGAAGTGAAATCATCACATTGTCGGCGGCTTTAATCAACGATGTATTCGAGTTCTGCTCGTTTTTGTAATGGTGATTTCCAACCCAAAACAGACATAGGTATGTTGTTTGAACGTTTGAGATATTGTTTCATTTGAACAATTAAATCATCGTAAGAGTAAAAGCTCAAATAATTGTAAAATCTTTCTTGGTCATTTCTGTGGCTTCTTTCAACCTTTCCGTTATGCCAAGGTGTTCTTGGTCTGATA
>NZ_FUWW01000009.1 GCF_900167205.1 Eubacterium coprostanoligenes | reverse complement strand
ACATATCAACCACAAGCTTATCAGACCAAGAACACCTTGGCATAACGGAAAGGTTGAAAGAAGCCACAGAAATGACCAAGAAAGATTTTACAATTATTTGAGCTTTTACTCTTACGATGATTTAATTGTTCAAATGAAACAATATCTCAAACGTTCAAACAACATACCTATGTCTGTTTTGGGTTGGAAATCACCATTACAAAAACGAGCAGAACTCGAATACATCGTTGATTAAAGCCGCCGACAATGTGATGATTTCACTTCGCTACGCTCCGTTTAATCATCACATTGTCCTTTTCCCAATACTTTTTATTTTAATATCTCGGTGTCACATCATTGACAAATGAACATATATATAATAATTTATTTTATAAATATATTGAAATATATTTTTTTATGTGGTATAATGCTACGGTATCAAATTGTAATTTAATTAAGGAGGGTCATTATTATGGCACTTAAGTCATCTAATAAAGTAGAGACAAATGTTTATGAACTTGAAATTACTGTAGATGCAGAAACATTTACAGAAGCATGCAAAAAGGCTTATTTGAAGCAAAGAAAATCAATCCAAATCCCGGGCTTCCGTAAGGGTAAGGCTACTCAGGGTATGATTGAAAAGGTATACGGCGAAGGTGTTTTCTATGAGGAAGCTCTTGAAATCGTTTATCCTGAAGCAGTAGGTGCCGCATTTGAAGAAGCTGGTCTTAATGTTATTGATCAACCGTCTGATGTTGATTTCCCTGTAATGAGCAAGGCAGAGGGCGTTGTAATCACAATGAAGGTTACTACATATCCTGAAGTAAAGCTTGGCGAGTACAAGGGCATTAAGGGCAAGATGCTCGACACAGATGCAACTGATGAGGATGTTGAAACAGAACTCAAGAATATGCAGGATAGAAACTCTCGTCTTGTAACTGTTGAAGACAGAGAGTCTGCAATGGGCGATACTTGCGACATTAACTTTGAAGGTTTTGTTGATGATGTTGCTTTTGACGGCGGCAAAGGCGAAAATTATCCTCTTGAACTTGGCTCAAACAGCTTTATTCCTGGTTTTGAAGAGCAGGTTGCAGGTCATAAGGCAGGCGAGGAATTTGATGTAAATGTTACATTCCCTGAGCAGTATGAACCATCACTTGCTGGCAAGGACGCTGTTTTCAAGTGCAAGATTAACGAAATCAAAGCAAAGGAACTTCCTGAACTTGATGATGAATTCGCAAAGGATGTATCAGAGTTTGATACTCTTGATGAACTTAAGGCAGATTTGAAGAAGCAAATCGCTGACAGAAAAGCAGAGAATGCAAAGATTGATTTTGAAAATCAAATTCTCGAGCAGGTTTGTGAAAATATGGAAGTTGAAATTCCTGAATGTATGTTCACTCAAAAGTGTGACGAGATGGTACAGGATTACGCATACAGACTTCAGATGCAGGGTCTTGACCTCAATACATATCTTCAGTACCTTGATCAAACAATGGATCAGTTCAAAGAACAATTTATGGAAGGCGCAAAGCAACAAGTTAAGTCAAAGCTTGCTCTTGACGCTATTGTAAAGGCTGAAAACATTGAGGCTTCTGAAGAAGAAATCGAAGCAGAAATCAATAAACTTGCAGAGCAGTACAATATGGAAGCCGATAAGATTAAGGCTGCTGTTCCTGCAGAGCAACTTTCTGCTGATATTACTACTCGTAAGGCTGTTGACTTCATTGTTGACAACGCTGTTAAAGAGTAATTAAACATTCTAATTAAAGGATAGTGATAAGTATGGCATCAATGCCTTATGTAATTGAACAATCAAGCTCAGGCGAGCGTAGCGTTGATATTTTTTCAAGACTTTTGTCAGACAGAATTATTGTTCTGTCTGATGAAGTAACTGATCAAACAGCGTCACTCGTTGTTGCGCAGTTGTTGTTCTTGGAAAGTCAGGACAGCACAAAGGATATTTCTTTGTACATCAATTCTCCGGGCGGCTCTGTTACTGCCGGTCTTGCTATTTATGACACAATGAACTACATCAAGTGTGATGTTTCAACAATTTGTGTCGGTATGGCTGCAAGTATGGGTGCTTTCCTTTTGAGCAGTGGTGCAAAGAGCAAGAGAATTGCGTTGCCGAACAGCGAAATTCTTATTCACCAACCTCTTGTTGGCGGTAACGGAATTACCGGTCAGGCAACAGATGTTGAAATCGCTGCTAAAAATCTTTTAAAGACTAAAGAAAAACTTAACAGAATTCTTGCTGAAAATTGCGGCAAGGATTATGAAACACTTGTTAAGGATACAGACAGAGATAATTGGATGTCTGCAAACGAGGCTATGGAATATGGCCTTGTTGATAAAGTAATCGAGAAAAGATAAGGAGTATCGGTTTTGGCAAAAGACGATTCTAATGTAAATGTGGCCAGATGTTCTTTCTGTGGCAAGAGCGAATCTATGGTTAACCGTCTTATCGAAGGCCCGGGAGTTTTCATTTGTGATGAATGTGTTGCTTTGTGCGACGATTTAATTCGCCAAAGTACTCCTGCACCAAAGTACGATAAGAAGTTTTCTGAAATGGTTATTCCGAAGCCTATGGAAATCAAGGCAAAACTTGATGAGTATGTTGTAGGTCAGGACGAAGCGAAGAAAAATCTTTCTGTTGCTGTTTATAATCATTATAAGAGAATTTATTATGATAACGGTTCTGATGTTGATTTGCAAAAAAGCAATATTTTGCTTCTTGGTCCAACAGGTGTCGGTAAAACAATGCTTGCACAGACTTTGGCAAAAATTCTTGATGTGCCGTTTGCTATTGCAGATGCAACCACTCTTACCGAAGCCGGCTATGTCGGTGAGGATGTTGAAAATATTTTGCTCCGCTTGATTCAGGCTGCTGATTTTGATATTGAAAAAGCACAGCGTGGTATCATTTATGTTGACGAAATTGACAAGATTTCCCGTAAGAGCGAAAATCGTTCTATCACCCGTGATGTAAGCGGTGAGGGCGTTCAACAGGCACTTCTTAAAATTCTTGAGGGCACAGTTTCAAATGTTCCTCCGGGAGGCGGAAGAAAGCATCCGCAACAGGAATTTATACAGATTGACACAACAAACATCTTGTTCATCTGTGGCGGTGCGTTTGACGGTATAGACAAAATTGTTGAAAAGCGTTTGGGTAAAGGTTCACTCGGCTTCGGCTCTGAACTTTCAAAGAATGTTGATAATAAGGAAGAAGTCCTTAGAAGTATCAATCAGCATGATTTGGTTAAATACGGCTTAATTCCTGAACTTATCGGCAGAATTCCAGTTCTCACAGTTCTTGACGAACTCGACAAGGAAGCACTTGTTAAGATTATGACAGAACCGAAGAATTCAATCGTTAAGCAGTACACCAAATTGTTTGAAATGGACAATGTTGAACTTGAATTTGAGCCTGGTGCTCTTGAAGCTATGGCTGACATTACACTTGAAAGAAAAACAGGCGCAAGAGGACTTCGCTCTGTATTTGAGAGCGTATTGGGTGATTTGATGTTCAGCGTTCCGTCTGATTGCTCTATTGAAAAAATTGTTGTAACAGAGGATTCTGTTCGCAATTCAACACAACCGCTTCTTCTTACAAACAAATCAAGAAAGCCAACAGTTCTTCATCCAAAGGACATCAAAAACGCATAATTTAATATGTTTTAACTGCATCGAGAATGATTTTCCATTCTCGGTGTTTTATTTTTGCCAAGCTGTGATATTTTTTGTTTCTTTCGCATAGTCTTAATTGAAATAGAAAGGAGCAAAATTATGGAACTCGAAAAAGAATATTCTTGCCTTGAAAAGAATGAATTAGTGTTTTGCAAAGCTATAAATGTAGACAAGAATTATCAGGAAACACCCGAAGCCTATCTTGATGATATTTTTAAGGTGGTGAAGTGCACCGCTCATAGCTATGTGACATCTTGCGATATAAAAGATTCAACCGTTTACATAATCGGAAAGACAGAGATTTGTTTAACCTATTATAATGAGCAAAATGAACTTTTGTACACTGATTTTGTAGAAGATTTTAACGAAAGTATAGCAATCGACAGCGTGTCAGAATATGCTTTTGGTATTGTGACAGTGTGCAATAAATACTGTAATTTTAGGATAATTAACCAAAGACGAATTGATATTCATACCTCTTTTGCTCTTAATGTTAGCGTTTATGACAAAAAGAGTTGTCCTTGTGTTTGTAAGTGTGAAAAATCAAAGCTTAAAAAATCCGAAGAAAAAATTGCTTATGTTGAAAATGCTGTTATATCCAAAATTGATGTTGAAGAATCTTTTGTATTGCCTGCAAATTCAAATGGAATAAACAGAGTTGTCAGCTTTGAATTGAGTGCAACCTCAACGGATATTAAGACTATCAAAGATAAGGCTTTGATTAGAGCAAATGTTTCGATTTCGGTATTGTATACAAATAACGAAAACAAAATTGACAAGGCAAACTTCACTTTTGAAGCATCCAAAATAGTTGAAATATCAGGCGTTGACGAAAAATGCAGTTGTATTGCAAAAATCAGCAAAGGCAGTTTGTATGTCAAAGCTAAAAGTTCAACGGATGATAATGGCGGAAAAATTGAATTATACGGCGACTTGTCGCTTGCCGTGATTGTTGTTAAAGAAGAATGCAGAAAAATTATTTCTGATGGCTATATAGTTGGTAAGAAAACAAAAAATTCGTATTCTTCATTTGACTGCTTGACAAACGGAAAGTGTGTTTCTGATTCTAAAAATGCAAAATTGTCGCTTGATTTGTCCTCTTCAATAACTAAAATCTATGATTTAAGCGTAGTCGTCAGCAGTTGTACTCAAAAAAACAACAAACTGTGTGTTGATTTTGAAATTTGTATTTTGGCTGAATCTGCCGAAAAGGGAATAGAGTATATCACTCAAACAAAGACGATTGAAATCAAAACCGAAAATTCGGAAATTGCAAGTTCTGCTTTTGTTTCTTCTTTTGATTACACAATTGTTAATGATAAGAATATTTCTGTCAATGTTATGTACAGCTATTGCGGATATATGGGAAAGCAAAAGACAATCAACGCTTTAAGCGAGATTGAGTGCACAGATGATTCTGTGAGTGTTCCTGCTTTGACTTTGTATTTTGCAAAGCAAAATGAAAAACTGTGGGATATTGCAAAGAAGTTTTCATCTGATATTGAGCTTATAAAAAAAGAGAATAACATTACCTGTGAAAGTCTCGACAGCAACAAGGTAATTATTATTCCGGGATTATAAGGAGGAAATATGAATACAGATATTTACAGCGATATCTCCAAGCGAACAGGCGGAGATATTTATATTGGGGTTGTCGGTCCTGTACGCACAGGCAAATCAACCTTTATCAAGAAGTTTATGGAAACTCTTGTAATTCCTAACATTGACGATGACTTTGTAAAGCAAAGAGCGAATGATGAACTTCCGCAATCCTCGGCAGGCAAAACAATTATGACTACCGAACCGAAATTCATTCCCGAAGACGCTATTGAACTAAAACTTGATAATTCATCAAAATTTAAGGTTAGAATGATTGATTGTGTTGGATATATCGTTCCAAGCAGTGAGGGATACTTTGAGGATGAAGCACCAAGAATGGTGATGACTCCGTGGAGCGAGGAGGAAATTCCGTTTAATCTTGCTGCTGAAATCGGCACAAAAAAGGTTATTGAAGAACATTCAACCATCGGTCTTGTGGTGACGACAGACGGCACAATCAGTCCTATACCGAGAAATGAATACGCCGAGGTTGAAAAGCGTGTTATTGACGAACTCAAGGCAATAAACAAGCCGTTTGTTGTTCTTTTGAACAGTGCAAATCCAAACAGTAAGGCATGCAAGGATTTGGCTTGTAAACTTGCAAAGGAATATAATAAACCTGTAATTCCCGTCAACTGCCTTGAACTTGATGAAAACAAAATTAAAGATATTATTTCAGGTATACTCTATGAATTTCCTGTTACAAGTATCGGAATTGATTTGCCAAATTGGTTTAGAAGTCTTGATGAAGATGACAAGTTGCGAACCGTTGTGACTTCTACTGTTCTTGAAAATTCGTCAAAGGTTTCAAATGTCCGTTCCGTAAGTGATTATATAAATTGTATATCGGCTATAGATGAAATAACGGATATAAGCGTTACATCGGTCGATTTATCCTGTGGTAAGGTTTGCGTTAAGGCAAATATTGACAATTCATATTTCTATACTATTTTGTCCGAAAAGTGCGAAATAAAAATCAGTAACGAACAGGATTTAATGCGTGAAATATCTGCGCTTTCAAAGATTAAAAGGGAATATTCACGCATTAAAGACGCACTCAATCAGGTTGAACAAACAGGCTACGGAATTGTTATGCCTACCCTTGATGAATTGTCGCTTGAAGACCCTGAAATTATGAAACAAGGCGGAAAATACGGCGTAAGATTAAAGGCTCACGCTCCGTCAATTCATATGATAAAGTGTAATACCTACACAGAGGTTGCCCCGATTGTCGGTAGCGAAAGCCAAAGCGAGGAACTTGTGATGTATTTGCTCAAGGAATTTGAAAACAATCCGTCACAGATATGGGAAACAAATATTTTTGGCAAATCGCTTCATTCTCTTGTTAATGAGGGACTTAATAATAAACTGTATCGTATGCCTAATGAGGCAAGGGATAAGTTCAGAGAAACGATTGAAAGGGTAATCAATGAGGGGTGCAGCGGTTTAATTTGTATTATACTATAAAAAATTCGGCAGTCAAAAACTGCCGAATTCTGTTTTAAGTATTAAATAAGTTATTATTGCAACCTGAAAACTAATGATTGCAGGAAAGCCGATCATAAAGGATTTATGTTGTGTTTTGTGCCTGATTGTTTTCATTGTGATGTAGCTTCCGATTGAACCGCCGAGGAGTGCAATTGTCCAAAGCGTTGCTTCCGGTATACGCCATTTGTTCTTTTTTGCTCTCTGTTTGTCAACAATGTTGACTATCGCACCGACAATGTTGACTACAATCAGATATATTATTAAAAATTCATACTTCAAATTTTTTAAGTTCCTTTAAATCATAGTTGCCGATTGCGAGTTTTTCGCCGTTTTTAAAGTTAACGCCCTTTTTGTTGTCAACACCGAAAACCGATGCACATTCAGGGCAAACGAGAAAATAAACATTTTCAAATTTTACAACAGGAAGTTGTGGAATTAACTTTGTGTTCAAGTTTGTAAAAACAGAAAATTGAACCTTGTTTTTGCAATTCGGACATTCGAGAGCAGTAGTTTGTCCTTGCTCAAATATTCTTTTGCCTTTGCCGAGTCTGTATTCCATAAAATCACCTCATTTGTTATATAATACTATATTAGAAAGAAGTGTTCAAGTGAAAAAAGCAATTCCTTTAATTTTAATTTTGTGTTTTATTCTATCTTCTTGTTCTTTGCAACAGGGAAATACACAGATTGAAATTGATAAAACGGAATACAGAAAAGCGATTTGGATTGCTTATTATGAACTTTCTGAAATGACAAATGGCAAAGATAAATACGAATTTGAAAAAACTATCAAAGAAGAATTGTCAAAAGTTGCATCAAAAGGTTTCAATACAGTTACAGTTCAAGTAAGACCATGTGCAGATGCGTTTTATAAATCAGCATATTTCCCGACAAGCAGATATTTTAACGGTGAACAGGGAAGTGAAATGAATTACGACCCGCTTGAAATTATTTGCTCTTACGCACAACAGTTTGATCTAAAAATCGAGGCGTGGATAAACCCATACAGAGTAAGCCAAGATGATGATTATTCCAAACTTTCACCGAATAACTTTGCTGTTAAAAATAAAAAAATGACTAAAGTTGTTGACGGCAAAATATACTTCAATCCGGCATATGACGAAGTCACAAACCTTATTGTCAGCGGTGTAAAAGAACTTGTTGAGAATTATAATATTTCTGCCATTCATTTTGATGATTATTTTTATCCGACTCAAAACAAAAATTTTGATAAAAAGGAATATAAAAGATATGGCGGAGATTTGTCACTTGCGGATTGGCGCAGACAGAAAGTTACGGATATGGTTAAGCGTGCTTATGATGCTGTGAAAGGTGCAAACAAAGATGTTGAGTTCGGAATCAGTCCTGCTTCGAATATTGAAAATGACAAGAATAATCTTTATGCCGATGTTGAGTTGTGGGTTAAAAAAGGATATCTTGATTATATTTGCCCACAGGTGTATTTTGGCTTTAAAAATGTGTATCAGCCGTTTATGTTTACTGTTAAAAAATGGGTTAAATTGTGCGAGAATACCAATGTTGATTTGTATATAGGCTTGCCACTTTACAAGGCGAACACAAAGGATGAATATGCTGCTGAAAACGACAGCAGTATAATCAATGAATTTAAAAACAACAATGATATAATTGCACGGCAAATTACATATATTTCAAAAATAGACAAAATAAAAGGATACTACATCTTTTCATATTCACAATTGTCAAGCGAAAATGCCAAGGATGAAGTATCCAATATGTATGAAGTTATGCAAAGCAACAGTCAAGGTTGATGTCTGCACTTTTGATTGTCACTTCTATTTCTTTGCCGATAATGTCTGTGTCGCTTTCCATACGAACAGGCACATAATTTTTTGTGTAGCCTTGATAGGTGTTACCGCCGATATTGTTTTCAAACAAAACAACTTCTTTTGCACCAATTAGTTTGTTGAAGTATTCGTGGCGAATCTTGTTTGTTTCTTCAATCATAACAGAGGCTCTGCGCTCTTTTTCCTGCTTTGGAACATTGTCACCCTTGCGAGATGCAACTGTGCCTTGTCGCTCGGAATATGGGAAGGTGTGCACCTTTTCAAATCCGATTTCTTTTGCAAATTGAAGGGAAGTGTTGAAATCTTCTTCTGTTTCGTCATTGAAACCTACCATAATGTCGGTTGTGATGGTTGCGTCATCAAATGTTGCACGGAGCTTTTTGCAAAGCTGACGGTATTCATCGGAACTGTAGTGACGATTCATATCTTTCAGCGTTTTATCACATCCGCTTTGAAGTGAAATATGAAATTGCGGACAGAACTTTTCATATTTAGCAAGTCCCTCTATAACTTCATCAGTTATATGGTCGGGTTCAAGTGAACCGAGGCGAACTCGTCTGATGTTTTCGTCGTCGTTGCAAATTCTGACAGCATCAACAATGTTGAAGTCTTCACCCTTGCCGTATGATGAAAGATTGATTCCGACAAGTACAATTTCTTTGATTCCGTTGTTGCCGAGCATTTTTATTTCATTCTTCAAA
Source organism: Eubacterium coprostanoligenes (assembly GCF_900167205.1). Lineage (GTDB taxonomy): Bacteria > Bacillota > Clostridia > Oscillospirales > Acutalibacteraceae > Eubacterium_R > Eubacterium_R coprostanoligenes. The sequence continues at coordinate 66,950 of NZ_FUWW01000009.1, read as the reverse complement.
TCGTCAAGAGATTTACTGCGAACTCTGCCTCTTGATATTGGAATGATGCAGTATGAGCAAAATCTGTCACATCCGTCCTCGATTTTGACAAACGCTCTGATTCTTTCGCTGAAATGTTCGATTGAGCACTTTGTAAATTCGTCACCCTTTTGGTGCTTGTCGATTTTCACAATTCTGTTGTGCGAAACATTGTAGCGATTAATAAGGTCGAGAATATCGTCATTGCTCTTGTTTGAAAGAACAATATCTGCCTCATTAAGTGCGGAAGCCTGTTCCGGAAATGCCTGTGGCATACATCCGGTAAGAATAACAACCGAATTAGGGTGTTGACGCTTGAATTTACGCACATTCTGTCTTGTTTTTTGGTCTGCTGTGGCAGTAACTGTGCAAGAATTTATTATGTAATAGTCTGCATCCTCGCTGTGCGAAACAATTTGCATACCTGCATTTTTGAGGATTTCAGCCATATATTCAGTTTCGTATTGGTTGACCTTGCAACCAAGTGTATAAAATGCTGCTTTCATATATTTGATGTCCGCCTTTAAATTTTATGCTATTATATCAAATTTCAAATATTATTACAATATATAGTAGGTGTTCTTATGAAAAAAATATTGGCAATTCTGCTGTGCATTGTTGTTATGCTTCAACTGCCTATAATAGTTTTAGCAAATGACAATAAGGAAAAGGACGACAAAATCAATGCAAAATCAGTATGCCTTATGGCTCTTGATACAGGCGAAGTGCTTTACGCCAAAAATGAATACGAAAAACTTTCTCCTGCGTCTGTCACAAAAATTATGTCACTTTTGCTTGTGCTTGAGGCACTTGACAGCGGAAAAATTAAGCTGACAGATAAAGTGACTGCTTCAAAAGAAGCTGTGGCAATGGGCGGTTCTCAAATTTGGCTTGAAGTCGGAGAAGTTATGACTGTTGAGGAATTGCTCAAGGCTGTTATTATTGCAAGTGCAAACGATGCTTGCACAGCACTTGGAGAATATGTTGCCGGCTCGGATGTTGCATTTGTAAAAATGATGAATGACAAAGCAAAATCACTTGGATTGAAACATACAAATTTTGAAAACTGCACAGGCCTTGACGACACCGTAAAGGCACATTATTCCTGTGCTTATGACCTTGCCGTTATTTCTTGCGAGGTGATGAAACACCCATTGATTACAAAATATTCGACTATATGGCTTGACAGCCTCAGAGGCGGAAAAACAGAACTAAATAACACAAACAAACTTGTTAAATCTTATAACGGTATAACAGGCTTGAAAACAGGAACAACATCAAACGCAGGCTTTTGCGTGAGTGCAACGGCAAGCCGTGACGGATTAAACCTCGTTGCCGTTGTTTTGGGTTCGGACACAAGTGAACATAGATTTAACACAGCCTCTTATTTACTTGATACGGGATTTGCAAATTATTCTTGTATAAATATAAATGTAGATAAAAAGAAAATCAAACCTGTAAAAGTAAAAAACGGCAAAGAAAAGGAAGTTAATCCTGTTTATGATAGAAATATAAAATTGATTATACCAAAGGGTAGTGATAATTTAAAATATAAATATAAGATAAAAAAAGAAGTAAAAGCACCAATAAAAAAAGGGGATAAACTCGGTAAAATTGAGGTTATATCGAATGATAAGAAAATAAAAAGTATTCCTTTATATTCAGACAAAGTTGTTGAAACGGTGGATTTTAATTATATATTTTTAAAAATTTTTAAACATATTTAGAAAAGTCAGTTTTTTTATTGCATTTTATTTCAATATGTAGTATAGTATCTCTATAAATTTATTAATTTAACACAAGAGGTAAAATATAATGTCATTGAAATTTAATTCAAAATACAGTGAATCTATTGTATCTCCTTCTGACATTGAAGCAATTGCTCCAAAGGCAGTTAAGGCTATGGATACACTTATGTCAAAGACAGGCGAGGGCAATGACTTTTTAGGTTGGATTGACCTCCCGACAAACTATGATAAGGAAGAATTTGACAGAATCAAAAAGTCAGCCGAGTACATCAAGAAGAATGCAGATGTTCTTATTGTTATCGGTATCGGCGGTTCTTATCTTGGCGCAAGAGCTGTAATTGAGGCTGTAAAATCTTATAATTACAATCTTCTTGCAAAGGATACTCCACAGATTTATTTCATCGGAAACTCTATCAGTCCATCAAGCCTTAACGAAATTGTTAGCCTTTGTGACGGCAAAGATGTTTGCGTAAATGTTATTTCAAAGAGCGGAACAACAACAGAACCTGCTATTGCATTCAGAGTTTTCAGAGAACTCATCAACAGCAGATATTCAAAGGAAGAAGCCGCAAAGAGAATTTTCTGCACAACTGATGCCAACAAGGGTACACTTAAGGAACTTGCCGACAAAGAAGGTTACGAAACATTCGTTGTTCCTGATGATGTAGGCGGTAGATTTTCTGTTTTGACAGCAGTTGGTTTGCTTCCTATTGCTGTTGCAGGTATTGATATTGACGAGCTTATGCTTGGTGCAAGAAATGCACAAAATGAGCTTTGCGATACAGATATTGAAAAGAACGCTGCTCTTAAATATGCTGCAGTAAGAAATTGCTTCTATAACAAGGGTAAGAAGATGGAATGCTTCGTTTCTTATGAGCCTAATATGACAATGTTTAACGAGTGGCTCAAGCAACTCTTTGGTGAGAGCGAGGGCAAGGATGGTAAGGGATTGTTCCCGGTATCTTGTGTATTCTCAACAGACCTTCATTCACTCGGTCAGTACATCCAAGAGTCAGGCGCTGACAAGATGTTTGAAACAGTTGTTAAGTTCAATAACTGCCTCAATGATTATGTTATTGATGAACAAGAGGGCAATATTGACGGCCTTAACTTCCTTGCAGGCGAAAAGATGAGCGTTGTAAACGATAAGGCAAGACTCGGTACATTGCTTGCTCATACAGAAGGCGGTGTTGGCAACCTTATTATCGAAGCTGATAAGCTCGGAGCAGAAGAAATCGGTTATCTTATTTATTTCTTCGAGAAGGCTTGCGCTATTTCAGGCTATATTCTTGGCGTTAATCCTTTCAACCAACCAGGTGTTGAAAGCTACAAGAAGAATATGTTTGCTTTGCTTGGCAAACCCGGCTATGAAAGTGAAAAAGAAAAACTTGAAAAACAATTAGATTTATGATAATATATAGAAAAGATCATATTTCTTACAGGAGGAATAAATAATGATTAAACTTATCATCGGTAATAAAGGCGCAGGAAAGACAAAGAAACTCATTGATTTGGTGAATTCCTGTGTAGAGAATTCTGACGGAAATATTGTTTGCATTGAAAAAGAACCAAAGCTTACATACGATATTTCATCAAAGGCTCGTTTGCTCGAAACAGAAACCTACGGAATCAATGGTCACAAGGCTTTCTATGGTTTCCTTGCAGGTATTTGTGCAGGTAATTACGATGTTACAGATATTCTTATTGATGCCACATTCAAAATTGTTGGCAGAGAGTATGAAAAGCTCCCTCAGTTCTTTGAGATGCTTTCAGGCTTAAGTGAGGCTTCGGATGTAAACTTCTACTTCACAATTAGCTGTGATAAAGAAGATCTTCCGGTTGAAATCTTTGATTATTGCGAAGAAGCGTAAGAATTATGGCACACTTGGCAACAGGTGTGCCTATTTTTTTAAATTTTACTATTGACAAAAAAGCTCTTTATATATATAATACTTAAAGTGCAAACATGAGGTGAACTGTATGCAACTTGATTTTACAAATCTTCTTAACTCATCGGCGGATGAAATCAATATTGATTATCATATGAATGCGGATGATTTTATGTATAGCACCTATAAGCCACTCAAAAACGGTGTTGATGTAAAGGGAAGAGCGTATCAAAAAGTTGGGGTTGTGTATCTTGACCTTGATGTAAACTTTGATTTCTTCGGTGTGTGCGACAGATGTGCGGACGACATTGAAAGAAAGTATGATTTTTCTCTTAATAAAATCATTGTCAACGCAATGGAAAATGAAAATGACGATTACGATGATTATATCGTTGTTGAAAACAATGTGCTTGACCTTGATGAACTTGTTAATGAGGAATGTCAGTTGTTTTTGCCGGCGAAGATGCTTTGCAAGGATGATTGCAAAGGCTTGTGCCAAAAATGTGGCAAAAATTTAAATTACGAAAAATGCGAATGTGCAAAAGATGTTGACCCAAGGTTAGCTGCTTTGGCAGATTTGCTGATTGATGAGTAAACTAACTTGTTTTTATAATAAGGAGGAAATTAAAAATGGCAGTACCAGCAAGAAGAACAGGTAAAGCAAGAAAGAATAAGAGACGTTCAAGCGTTTGGAAGGCAGAGGCTCCAACACTTGTAAAGTGCCCAAAGTGTTCTGAATACACAGTTCCGCACAAGGTATGTGCAAGCTGTGGCTATTACAACGGCAAAGAAGTTATCAGCAAGGACTAATTATTTGAGCATTGGCGACTTTATTTAAGTCGCCTTTCTTGTTATAAGGAGGTTTTTATATGGCGAAACCCGTTGTGGCAATTGTCGGCAGGCCAAATGTCGGCAAGTCTACATTGTTTAATAAGTTAATAGGCTCAAGACTTTCTATTGTTGACGATACTCCGGGTGTAACGAGAGATAGAATTTATGGAGATTGCGAATGGCTTAATCATAACTTTTTGCTTGTTGATACGGGCGGTATTGAGCCATACAGCACTGATGTAATCCTTTCTCAAATGCGTACACAGGCAGAGATTGCTATTGAAACAGCCGATGTAATTATTCTTGTTACAGATTTAAAGTGCGGTGTTGTTGCCTCTGATATGGAGGTTGCTTCAATGCTTCAAAAGAGCAATAAACCTATTGTTCTTTGCGTAAATAAGTGTGACAGTATCGGTGCACCTGACCCTGAATTTTATGAATTCTACAATCTCGGTTTGGGCGACCCTATTGCTGTTTCTTCCGTTCACGGTCATGGAACAGGTGATTTGCTTGACGAAGTTGTCAAGTTTTTCCCTGAACAGGAAGAGGAAGAAGTTGAGGACGAAGAGATTATCAATGTTGCAGTTATCGGCAAGCCGAATGTCGGCAAATCCTCGCTCATTAACCGTATCAGCGGTACAGACAGAGCGATTGTCAGCAATATTGCCGGCACAACAAGAGATACAACCGATACCTATATCGAGAATAAATACGGCAAGTTTAATTTTATTGACACTGCCGGACTTCGCAGAAAAAGTCGTGTAAATGACAGCATTGAAAAATATAGCATTATCCGTGCCAGAATGGCTGTTGAAAGAGCTAATGTATGTGTTATTATGATTGACGCAACAGAAGGCTTTACAGAGCAGGACAGCAAGGTTGCGGGCATTGCAATCGAACAGGGCAAGGCTTGTATTATTGCGGTTAATAAATGGGATGCTGTTGAAAAAGACGGCAACACAATGAAAGAGTTTAGAGAAAAACTTTCTGTTGATTTTTCATTTATGAGTTATGCACCGTTTATTTTCATTTCCGCAAAAACCGGAATTCGTATTGATAAACTTTATGAAATGATTGTTCATGTTCATTCTCAAAACTCAATGCGTATTTCAACAGGCAAACTCAACGAAGTTCTCGGAATTGCTACCGCAAGAGTTCAACCGCCTACCGATAAGGGAAAGCGTCTTAAGATTTACTATATGACACAGGCGTCTACAAGACCGCCTACATTCGTTTTCTTTGTTAACAACAGCGAACTTTTCCATTTCTCATATCAAAGATATTTGGAAAATCAAATCAGAGAAATTTTCGGTCTTGACGGAACTCCTGTAAGATTTATCGTCAGGGAAAGAAATGAGGGTAAAAAGTGATAGCTTTCAAATTTATCATTATTGCTGTAATTTCGTATTTGCTCGGCAGTCTTAATTTCGGCGTCATCCTTTCAAGGGGTATGAAAAACGAGGATGTCAGAGAATCGGGTTCAGGCAATGCAGGCACAACAAATATGATGCGTACCTATGGCAAAACATTGGGCTTGCTCACAATAGCAGGCGACATTTTAAAGGTTATTATTGCTATTTGGCTCGCATTTAGGATTGTTTCTGTTGAAGAACTTAAAATGACTCTCGACAGCGCCTCCGATTATCCGCAGGTGGTTCTGAAATCCTTTGCAGGCTTGTTTGCGGTGCTCGGACATATCTTTCCTTGCTATTTTAAATTTAAGGGTGGCAAGGGCGTTGCAACAAGCGGTGGAATGGTTATTGCGATTGATTGGCGAATTGCACTCATATTGCTTGCGATTTTCGCCTTGACTATTTTGATAACAAAATATGTCAGTCTCGGTTCAATCTTGATGGCAATATTTTATCCTGTTTTTATTGGGATTTTTTACAAAGATATTATTCTTGTGCTCATTGCTCTTGTGTTTACGGTTATAATTGTTGTGGCACACAGAGAAAATGTAAAAAGACTTATTAATCATACCGAAAACAAAATCGGTTCAAAAAAGAAAAAGAAAGAGTAGGCGAGTCCTACTCTTTTATGTTTGTGCTATTGATATAAAAAAATAAGCTGTTCGAAATGAACAGCTTTATCTTTTGCGTATCTTTTACGCTCTTTCAACCTTACCTGAACGAAGGCATCTTGTGCAAACATAAACTCTCTTTGGAGATCCGTTTACGATAGCCTTAACTCTCTTAATGTTTGGTTTCCATGTTCTGTTTGATCTTCTGTGTGAGTGGGATACCTTAATACCGAAGGACATTTCCTTACCACAGTATTCACATTTAGCCATTTGCGAACACCTCCTTAATAATTTACAACGGAAATATAATAACAGATAGTTGCAGAAAATGCAAGCATTTTTTTAATATTTTTTTGAATAGTGATATTTATGGTATATTTGTACTATATTTTCTTGATTTTATATACCATATATAGTATAATATATCTGTTAAATTCAAAATATATTTCGGAGGAATAATCAATGGCTGTAGATAAAAAAGCAAATGATAAAAAAACTGCCCTTGAATCCGCATTAAAGCAAATTGAAAAGCAGTATGGACAAGGTGCTATTATGCGTCTTGGCGAAAGCACACATTTAAAGGTTGATGCTGTTTCAACAGGTTCACTTACACTTGATCTTGCAACAGGTATCGGAGGACTTCCAAAGGGAAGAATTATAGAAATTTACGGTCCTGAATCATCAGGTAAAACAACACTTGCACTTCACTGTGTTGCAGAGTGTCAAAAGCTTGGCGGTGAGGCTGCATTTATTGATGCAGAACACGCACTTGACCCGGGATATGCAAAGAATCTTGGTGTTGATGTTGATTCTCTTTTGGTTTCACAGCCTGATAACGGAGAGCAGGCACTTGAAATTACCGAACAGCTTGTAAGAAGCGGTGCGGTTGATATTATTGTTGTTGACTCTGTTGCGGCTCTTGTTCCTCGTTCAGAAATTGAGGGCGATATGGGTGACTCTCATGTCGGCTTGCACGCAAGACTTATGTCACAGGCTCTTCGTAAACTTACTGGTGCAATCAATAAGTCAAACTGCATTATTATCTTTATCAATCAGCTTCGTGAAAAAGTTGGCGTAATTTATGGCAACCCTGAAGTTACAACAGGCGGTCGTGCACTCAAATTCTATTCTTCAATGCGTATTGATGTAAGAAAGATTGAACAGCTCAAAGCACCTGGCAATGAGTTTATCGGTTCAAGAACAAGAGCAAAAATTGTTAAGAACAAAGTTGCTCCGCCGTTCAAACAGGCTGAATTTGATATTATGTACGGAACCGGTATTGATAAAATCGGTGAAATTGCAGACCTTGCCGTAACTCTTGGTATCGTTTCAAAGGGCGGTGCTTGGTTTACATACGGAGAGGAGCGTTTCCAGGGTAAAGAAAAGTTCAAGGATTATATCAAGTCAAATCCTGATGTTCAGGCTGAACTTGAAAAGCAGATTAAGGATATTTTGGCAAACAATGAGGCTGAAGAAGCTGTTTCGGTTGATGAGCCTGAAGTACCAAAAGCTCCTGTTACTCAAACAAGAGCTGCTGCAAGAGCAAAGCTCGACATCGCAATAGACGATGATGAGGATTAATGAAAATATCTCATACAAAGGGCAGAGGCAAAAAAATTCATATTTTTGTCGATGACGAATATACAATAACAACAGACATTGATTTCTGGGCAGAACATTTTTTCAAAGACGGTCAGGAAATAACCGAAGAGCAGTGGCAGGAACTTTGCAACGTGATTTATTATAAAAAAGCCATTGATAAGTGCTACGATTTGCTTTCAAGGCGAGATCATTCCGTCAAAGAACTTAAAACAAAACTTCTTCGCACGGTTGATGAAGAAAATGCCGACAGAGCAATAGAAAAAATGATTGATTACGGATATTTGGATGATGAAAAATATGCAAAAAATCTTGTTAAATATCTGTCCGAAACCAAGCGTATGTCAAAAAATCATATCAAACAGGAAATGTATAAGCGAGGTGTGCCAAATGACATCATCGCATATACTCTTGAAGATACAGAAATTGACAATGTGTCGGCTGTTGTTGATTTGATTTTTACAAAATACAGAAACAAATTAGATGCTCAAGACGGTAATAAAAAAGTTATAGCCGCCTTGATGAGAAAGGGATTTTCATATTCTGACATAAGGGAAGCCTTTGAAAGAATTGAAAATGAAGAATACAATTAATGGCAAATGGTTATAAAGTCGGTATGATATCTCTCGGCTGTCCCAAAAATCAGGTGGACGGCGAGGCACTGCTTGCAAAACTTGCGCAGGCAGGGTATCAAATTGTGAATGAAATTGAAAATTCGGATGTGATGATTGTCAACACTTGCGGATTTATTGAAGATGCCAAGCGTGAAGCTATAGATGCGATTCTTGAGGTTGCACAGTACAAAGAAGCAGGGCTGATTTCTGCAATTGTTGTCACAGGCTGTCTTGCCGAAAGGTATCAGGACGAAATCTTAAAGGAAATGCCGGAGGTTGACGCAGTTATCGGTATCGGTGCTAATTCCGATATTGTCAAGGTGTGCGACAAGGCTCTGTGTGGTATTAAAACCTCAAATTTCCCTAACAAGTGTTATCTTCCGCTTGATGGCGAAAGAATGCTTTCTACGCCTCCTCATTGGGCGTATTTGAAGATTGCCGAGGGATGCGACAACAGATGTGCTTATTGTGCCATTCCCGGCATCAGAGGTAATTTTCGTTCAAGAACAATTGAATCTGTTGTTGATGAAGCAAAAAGTCTTGTAAATCGTGGTGTTAAAGAAATAATTTTAGTTGCACAGGATACCACTAAATATGGACAGGATTTGTACGGTGAATATTCACTCGACAAACTTTTGAAAGAACTTGTTAAGATTGACGGACTTGAATGGATTAGACTTTTCTATTGCTATCCACAGAGAATTACCGACAGTCTGATTGATGTTATTGCAAATGAGGATAAAGTTTGCAAGTATATTGATATTCCGCTTCAACATTCAGATGCTACTGTTCTAAAAAATATGAACAGAGTAGGGGACGGAAACGATTACAGAGTGCTCCTCAATAAAATGAGAGAGGCTATTCCGGGTTTGGCACTTCGTACAACATTTATGGTCGGCTTCCCTGGCGAAACTGATGAGCAGTTCGAAAATCTTTGCGAGTTCGTAAAAGATATGAAGTTTGACAAAATGGGTTGCTTCACTTTTTCACCTGAAGAGGACACTCCTGCTTTTGATATGGAAAATCAAATTGATGAAGATGTCATGAAGCGTAGACAGGAAGTTTTGATGAATGCTCAATTTTTCATTACCGAGGCTTCAAACAAAGGCAGAGTCGGCAATGTATACAAGGTAATTGTTGATTCTTTTGCAGACGGAAAGTACACAGGTCGGTCATATATGGATTCGCCTGAAATTGACAGCGGAATTATTTTTACTTCAAATAAAAAACTTAATATCGGCGACTTTGTCGATGTTAAGATTACAGATTTTGACGGATATGATTTGATAGGAGAACATTATGAATTTACCTAATAAAATTACAGTTTTCAGATTTTGCTGTATACCGTTTTTGTGGCTGTTTTCTCTTTGGCAGTTCAGATACCATTGGGTTGCCGCACTTTTGGTTTATTTTATAGCTTGTGTCAGCGATACCGTTGACGGCAACATTGCAAGAAAGAGAAAACTTGTAACTGATTTTGGAAAGCTGATGGACCCTCTTTCAGACAAGGCACTTGTGCTTGCGGCATTTCTTATTCAGATAAATCTCGGAATCAGAACAGATATTGTCATTATGATTATGATGGCAAGAGAATTCCTTGTTGCAGGTATGCGTATGGCAGCCACAGTTGAGGGTGAAGTTATTGCGGCAAATGTTTTCGGCAAGGCAAAGACTTTTATTCAAATGGCAACAACAGGTATGACCTTCTTGCTCCTTGCAATTATGGAAAAAGACGGAGAAATTATTATTGCCACAAATGGCTTTAATCCTCCGCAATGGCTCACTGTTTACTGTACAATCGCTTTTTGGATTGCAGGTATAGTTACAGCTTTGTCGGGTATAAAATATACATTAGACGGCTGGAAGCATATTAAAACAAAATAATTTTGTTGTTTTAATCGTTAAAAAATTAAAATTTATGCTTGCATTTTTTCAAAAAATGAATATAATGTATTTAAAGGCTATGATTGGGAGAAGTAACAGTTTTTCGCCTATTCAGAGAGCAAACGGTTGGTGAGAGTTTGTATAGGTTAAATTGTGAAATGCACCCATGAGCTTCTCAAAGGAAATTTAGTATTTTGAGACGGTGGGCACCGTTATCCGCAAAGGCTATATTGGTAGCTTGAGTATAAATCAGAGTGGAACCGCAGTATTACTGCCTCTGTCGTTTGACAGGGGCTTTTTATTTTTGAAAGGCAGATATATTAATGTTTAAACAATATAAAGAAGACATTCAGAGCTTTATTGACCATGACCCGGCAACAGATAATCCGTTAGAGATTATTTTGCTTTATCCTGGCTTTAAAGCACTTCGTTCTCATAAAAAAGCACATTGGTTTTACAATCATAATATGCCGTTTATAGCAAGGGCGATAAGTCAACGCTCTGCACATAAAACCGGTATAGAAATTCATCCGGGTGCAAAAATCGGCAGAAGGGTTGTAATTGACCACGGTCACGGTATTGTTATCGGCGAAACCGCAGAAGTCGGTGACGATGTTATGATATATCAGGGCGTAACTCTCGGCGGTACGGGTAAAGATATAGGCAAACGCCATCCTACCGTAGAAAGCGGAGTGATGATAGGTGCGGGTGCAAAGGTACTCGGGCCTATCACAATCGGAAAAAACGCTAAAATCGCCGCTGGTGCGGTTGTGGTTAAGGATGTTGAACCTAACTGTACGGTTGTGGGTGTTCCGGGTGAAATTGTCAGAATAGACGGTGAAAGAGTGGATGATTTGGACCAAATCAATATTCCTGATCCGATTATGAATGCAATAAGAAAAAATGAGGAGCAAATAAGAAAGCTCCAAGGAGATATAAAAGAATTAAAGGAGATTGTTAATAATGAAAATATTTAACACAATGTCAAGAAGAAAGGAAGAATTTATTTCCGTTGACCCAAATGAAGTAAAGATTTATGCTTGCGGACCTACCGTATACAACTTTATTCATATCGGTAACGCAAGACCGCTCTGCGTTTTTGATGTGCTTCGCAGATATTTGGAATACAGGGGATATAATGTAAAATTTGTTCAGAATTTTACCGATGTTGATGATAAAATTATCAAGAGAGCAAATGAAGAAAACAGCACTTTTGAAGAAATTTCAGAAAAGTATATCAAAGAATTTTGGACTGATGCGCATGGTCTTAATTTTAAAGACGCTACTGTTCATCCAAAGGCAACGGAAAACATTGATGAAATTATAGAAATTATTAAAACTCTTGAAGAAAAGGGTTATGCTTATGCTATTGATGGAGATGTTTATTACAGAACATTAAAGTTTAAGGATTACGGCAAACTTTCTCATCAGCCTATTGACGATTTACAATCGGGTGCAAGAATTGCTGTCGGAGATAAAAAAGAAGACCCTCTTGATTTTGCTTTGTGGAAAGCCGCAAAAGAAGGTGAACCTTACTGGGATTCTCCGTGGGGAAAAGGCAGACCGGGTTGGCATATTGAATGTTCTGCAATGAATAAAAGATATCTTGGTAATACAATTGATATTCACTGTGGCGGTCAGGATCTTATTTTCCCTCACCACGAAAATGAAATTGCTCAGTCCGAAGCCGCAAACGGTTGTATGTTTTCAAAATACTGGATGCACAACGGTTATATCAATGTAGACAATGTAAAGATGAGCAAGTCACTCGGCAACTTTAAAACTGTTAGAGAAATTGCCGATGTTTACGGCTATGAGGTAATCAGATATTTCCTTATTTCTTCACATTATCGTTCACCGATTAACTATAATCTTGAAATTATCGAACAGTGCAAGTCTGCACTTGAAAGACTTTATAACTGCCGTGAAAGTCTTGATTTTTCCATTAAGAACGCAAAAACCGATATTGCTGATGATGAAGAAATCTTGGCGTTGATTGACAGCAGAAAAGAGCAGTTTATCAATTCTATGGATGATGACCTTAATACTGCTGACGGTATTGCTGCTGTATTTGATTTGGTAAGTGATATCAATACAAAAATCATCAATAAGGATGTTTCAAAGAACGTTTGTCAAAAGGCTGCAGATATGTTTGATGAGCTTACAGGTGTTTTGGGGCTTGTTTATAACAGAAAGTCAAATGATATTAATGACGATATAGAAAAGCTTATTGAGGAGCGTCAACAAGCAAGAGCAAACAAAGATTGGGCAACTGCCGATAGAATTCGTGATGAACTCAAAGCACAAGGCATTACTCTTAAAGACACACCTCAAGGTGTAACTTGGGTTAAGGAATAAACTATGGTTGACAGAGTTAAGTTTAAAAATGTTGAAGTTTCCCGTTTGGGGCTTGGTAATATGCGGCTTCCGTGTAAAACTCCGATTAAGCGAGAGGCTAACCCTTTAATTGATTACGACAAGGCGCAACAAATAGTTGATATGGCATACGAAAACGGTGTCAATTATTTTGACACTGCGTATATGTATCACTGCGGCAAAAGTGAGAAATTTATCGGTCAAACACTAAAAAAATATCCGAGAGACAGTTACTTTTTAGCTGATAAACTTCCGATTTGGATGTGCAAAACTCCTGCCGATATGGAAAAGATATTTAACAAACAGCTTCAACGCACAGGCATTGATTGTTTTGATTTTTATCTTCTTCATTCGCTTGATAAGAGTAATTTTGAAAAGTGCGAAAAATACGGTGCTTATGATTTTGTTCTTAAAAAAAAGGCAGAGGGATTGGTTAAAAATATCGGCTTTTCTTTCCACGGAACAGTTGAGGATTTAAAGAAAATCGTTTCGGCTCACCCTTGGGACTTTGCTCAAATTCAGATGAATTATCTTGATTGGAAAAATCAGGATGCAAAAACTCAATATCAAATTTTGACCGATGCGGGTATTCCTATAATAGTAATGGAACCTGTTAGGGGCGGTAAACTTGCTGATTTGCCGAAAGATGCAGAGGCTGTTTTGAAGCAAAACGCTCCTGATAAAAGCATTGCATCTTGGGCGATGAAATTTGTTGCAAGTTATGATAACGTAATTACTATCCTCAGTGGTATGAATTCGTTAGAGCAAATGCAGGATAATCTCAATACCTTGACCGATTTTGTTCCTATGAATGAAAATGAATTTAAAGTTTGTGAGAATGTTGCATCAATCATTAATAAAAACGATATTATTCCTTGTACGGGTTGTGATTATTGTGCCGACTGCCCAAAAGGTGTAAAAATCAGCACGATATTTGATGTGTACAATAAGCTCAAAACAGGGGAGTACACCGAATTTGAAGCGAAGGATCAGTATAAAAACATTGATGTAAATCATACTGCTTGTGTAAAATGCGGCAAGTGCAAAGAACATTGCCCGCAAGGAATTGACATTCCGAATGAATTAGCAGGAAAAATCAATGATTTATTTTCATAATTTAATGTTTACTAAAAAAGAGCAAACCGTAATTGGTTTGCTCTTTAATGTTATTGGTTTATTTTACAAGTTCTGCCATATCGTACATACCGGCTTCTTTGCCTGTCATAAATACAGCAGCGTTTACAGCGCCAACAGCGAAAACTTCTTTTGACCTTGCAGAGTGAGAGAGTGTGATAATCTCATCTCTTCCGGCAAAAATAATTTCGTGCTCACCAACGATTGTGCCGCCTCTGATTGAGTGCATACCGATTTCGTTCTTTGTACGCTTTTCACGCTTCGAATGACGGTCGTATTCATACTTCATACGGTTGTCGAGTTCCTCATTGATAGCATCTGCAAGCATAAGCGCAGTACCTGATGGAGCATCAATCTTTTGGTTATGATGCTGTTCAACAATTTCAATATCAAACTCATCACCCAAAAGTGCAGCTGCTTTCTTTGCAAGAGTAGCAAGAAGGTTGATACCCAAACTGTAGTTGTATGTGAAGAATACCGGGCATTCTTTTGATGCTTCGGCAATCTTTTTCTTTTGGCAGTCATCATAGCCTGTTGTAGCAATTACAAGGGCTGTTTTTGTATTCTTGCCATATTCCAAAAGACTGTCAAGAAGTGACGGATTTGAAAAGTCAATAACAACATCTGCTTCTTCTTTTACATCCAAAATGCTTTCATAAACAGGGAAGTCGGTCATATTGTTGTTGAACTTGTCTACACCGGCAACGATAGTTGCATCATCACGGTTTGCAACAATATTTTGGATAACTCCACCCATTTTGCCACAGCATCCTGATAATATAATTCTTGTCATTTATACTTCCTCTAAAATCTTATTTAATAAGTCCGTACTTTTGCATAACGCTCTTTACATATTCTGTGTGTTCATCAGTCATTTCGCAAAGAGGCATCTTGCAAGGTCCTGCAGCCCAACCCATCATATTGCAAGCAGCCTTTACAGGGATTGGGTTAACCTCAACAAACATTGCGTTTGCAAGTTCAAGATATTTTGCCATCATTTCTGTGCACTTGTTTGCGTCACCGTCAAGATAAGCCTGAACCATATCGTGAGTTTCCTGTGGGCAAATGTTTGAAAGGACAGAGATAACGCCCTTGCCGCCACAAGCCATAACTGCAGGGATTTGGTCGTCGTTACCGCTCCAAATATTGAGGTCGTCACCGCAAAGTGCGTGAATCTTCATAACCTGGCTGATGTTGCCTGATGCTTCCTTAACACCGTTGATTCTCGGAAGTTTTGAAAGTTCTTTAAGAGTTTCAGGAGCAATGTTTACGCCTGTTCTTGACGGAACATTGTAAAGAATGATAGGTACATTTGTTGCATCATGATACATTGTGTAGTGCTTGATAAGACCTTTTTGTGTGCACTTATTATAATAAGGAGTTACAAGCAAAAGTGCGTCAACACCATATTCACAAGCCTTTTCAGCAAGTTCAAGGCCACATTCTGTATTATTTGAGCCGGCACCTGCAATAACAGGTACTCTGCCGTTAACATAATCAACACAGAATTTAATTGCTTCAAGGTGATGTACTGTTTTAAGTGTTGAACTTTCACCAGTTGTGCCGCAGATTACAATAGCATCTGTTCCGTTGTCAATCTGCCAATCAATAAACTTCTTAAATTCATCGTAATTAATGCTGAAGTCGTCATTCATTGGGGTAATGATAGCTACAGCCGAACCTGTAAATACCGGATTCTTCATAATAGTATATTCTCCTTATATAGATTAGTCTAAATAACCTTCAGCGGCAAGCAATTCTGCAAGCAATACTGCACCGCCTGCTGCGCCACGAAGTGTGTTGTGTGAAAGACAAACAAACTTGTATTGATATTGTGTATCTTCTCTGAGTCTGCCGATAGAAACTGCCATACCGTTTTCAAGCATACGCTCTGAATGAATTTGAGGTCTGTCAGGTTCTGTGAAATAGTTGAGGAACTGCTTTGGTGCAGACGGAAGCTCAAGTTCTTGTGCTCTGCCCTTGAAGTTGTTCCAAATTTCAATCATTTCTTCCTTTGTTGGTTTCTTTTCAAAGTTTACAAAAACTGCGCCGAGGTGACCGTTTGAAACAGGAACTCTGATACATTGTGCTGTAAAGTTAGGCTTTGTAGCATTTTCGATGTGGTCGCCTTCGATTTTACCCCAAAGTTTGAGAGGCTCTTTTTCACTCTTCTCTTCTTCGCCACCGATGTATGGGATAACATTGTCGATCATTTCAGGCCATGTTTCAAATGTTTTACCCGCACCTGAAATAGCTTGGTATGTGCAAACCAAAACATCCTTTACACCGAACTTGTCGTGAAGAGGGAAGAGGGCAGGAACATATGACTGAAGTGAGCAGTTTGACTTAACTGCGATAAAACCACGCTTTGTACCGAGTCTCTTTCTTTGCTCAGGGATAATGTGGATGTGTTCAGCGTTAAGTTCAGGAACTACCATAGGAACATCAGGAGTGAATCTGTTTGCAGAGTTGTTTGAAACAACAGGGCATTCATGCTTTGCATATGCTTCTTCAAGTGCCTTGATTTCGTCCTTCTTCATATTTACCGCACAGAATACGAAGTCTACCATTGATGTGATTTTTTCAATATCGTTGGTAGCGTCCATAACTACCATTTCTTTATATTTATCTGCGAGAGGTGTGTCCATACACCATTTGTTGCCGATAACTTCGCCGTAAGGTTTGCCTGCTGATCTTGATGATGCTGCAAGAACAACAACATTGAACCATGGGTGATTTTCAAGCAAGGTCATAAATCTTTGACCAACCATACCTGTGGCACCTACGATGCCGACATTAAATTTTTTCATAAATAATTCTCCTTAGAACTTGTATTATTTATCATTTTGCAATATAATAAACAAAGTGCAATTTGCACAAGATAATTTAGTATATATAATATCACTATTTATATATGGATGTCAATTAATAATTATATAAATTTGGAGAATATTTGATGAAAACTTCTGACTTTTATTATGATTTGCCTCAAGAACTTATTGCGCAGACTCCGATGGAGCCGAGAGATATGTCAAGACTTATGGTTATTGACAAGAATACAGGCGAGATAGAACATAAAATTTTTAAGGATTTGATAGATTATTTAAGACCCGGCGATTGTCTCATTCTTAATGACACAAGAGTTATTCCTGCAAGAATTTACGGTGTAAAAAAGGAAACAGGCGCTGTTGTCGAATTCTTACTTTTAAAGCAAAGTGAAAATAATGTGTGGGAATGTCTTTGCAAACCTGGCAAGAGAGCAAAGGTCGGCACATCATTTGTTTTTGGCGATGGAATTGTTGAATGTGAGGTTGTTGATGTTACCGATGACGGCAACAGAAAGGTTCAATTCAAATGTGATTCCAAAGAAATTTATACAATTTTGGACAAGATCGGCAAAATGCCTCTCCCACCTTATATTACGGAAGAACTTAAAAATGGTGAATTGTATCAAACCGTTTATTCAAAAGAATTAGGCTCTGCGGCGGCTCCGACAGCCGGATTGCATTTTACCGAGGAAATGCTCAAGAAAATTGAGGAAAAGGGTATAAAGATTGGCTATGTAACGCTTCATGTCGGTCTTGGAACATTCAGACCTGTAAAGGTTGATGATGTAAAAAATCACAAAATGCACAGCGAACATTATCATATCAGCAAAGAAACCGCTGATTTGATTAATGACACAAAGAAAAACGGAGGCAGAGTTATTGCAGTCGGTACAACAAGCACAAGAACTCTTGAATCTGTCGCAACTAAAAACGGCTGTATTTGTGAGGATGAGGACGATACATCAATCTTCATTTATCCTGGATATGAATTCAAATGTATTGACGGTTTGGTAACAAACTTCCACTTGCCTGAAAGTACTTTGATTATGCTCATTTCGGCTTTTGCAGGCTATGATAATGTAATGAACGCTTACAAAATCGCAGTGGATGAGAAGTACAGATTTTTCTCATTTGGTGATGCATGTTTCTTTACCGATATAAAATAAGGAGATATTATGGGATATAAATTATTAAAAACAGAAAATAAGGCAAGACGAGGTGAATTCTCAACTGTTCACGGCACGGTTCAAACTCCTTGTTTTATGAATGTTGCAACTGTTGCCGCAATAAAAGGCGGGCTTTCAACTGTTGATTTAAAAGAGGTCGGCGCACAGGTTATGCTTTGCAATACCTATCATCTTCATGTAAGACCGGGTGATGACAAAGTAAAAACTCTTGGCGGATTACATAAATTTACTAATTGGGACAGACCTATTTTGACCGATTCAGGCGGATTTCAGGTTTTTTCTCTTGCAAAGCTCAATAAGATTACCGAAGACGGTGTTACATTCAATTCTCATGTTGACGGCAGAAAAATCTTTATGGGTCCTGAAGAAAGTATGCAAATTCAGTCAAATTTAGGTTCGACAATTGCAATGGCTTTTGATGAATGTGTTGCAAATCCTGCAAAGTACGAATATTCAAAAGAGGCTTGTGCTCGTACTTTGAGATGGCTTGAGCGATGCAAAGTTGAGATGGATAGGCTCAATTCATTGCCTGACACAATCAATAAAAATCAAATGCTTTTCGGAATCAATCAGGGTTGCACCTTTGATGATTTGAGAGTTGAGCATATGAAAGAAATCGCAAAAATGGACCTTGACGGTTATGCTATCGGCGGTCTTGCAGTCGGTGAACCAAAAGAGGATATGTACCGAATTATCTCTGCCGTTGAACCATTTGCTCCTGTCGATAAGCCAAGATATCTTATGGGCGTCGGAACTCCCGGAAATATTCTCGAGGGTGTCAGCCGAGGTGTAGACCTTTTCGACTGTGTTATGCCTGCAAGAAATGCCCGTCACGGTCAGCTCTTTACTAAAAAAGGTATAATTAACATCAACAATGCCAAATATATCCTTGATGACCATCCGATTGACGAAGAATGTCAGTGTCCGACTTGTCGTAATTATTCACGAGCATATGTCAGACATCTTCTTAAAGCAGGGGAAATGCTCGGTATGCGCCTTGCGGTTATGCACAATCTTTATTTCTATAATAACCTTATGACCGAAATCAGAGAGAACATTGACAACAATTCATTTGAAGATTACAAAAATGAATATGTTGATAGATTGGATACAAGAATTTAAAATAGTTCTTGCAATTATTTGACAGATACTATATAATTGTAGTACTTAATGTATTTTAGGAGGCAAAAAATGATTTTAGATTTAATGCAAGCAATAACTTTAATGCAAGGAACAACGCAGGCTGCCGGTCAAACAAAGGCAGGTTCTACATCTTATATTGTACTTATGGTTGTACTCGTTGCCGTAATGTATTTTATGATGATTCGTCCGC
The DNA here is from genome assembly GCF_900167205.1 of Eubacterium coprostanoligenes. Taxonomy (GTDB): domain Bacteria; phylum Bacillota; class Clostridia; order Oscillospirales; family Acutalibacteraceae; genus Eubacterium_R; species Eubacterium_R coprostanoligenes. Next base: position 47,486 of record NZ_FUWW01000009.1, on the reverse strand, counting down.
AAAAGAAGCGTCAAAAGGAAGAGCAGGAAATGCGTGCTTCTCTTGAAATCGGTGATGAAATTATTACAATCGGCGGTATTGTTGGTAAGGTAGTTACCATCAGAGAAGAAGATATAATTATCGAAACAGGTGCTGACAGAAACAAGATGAAGATTCAGCGTTGGGCTGTAAACACAAATGTTACAAAGACAGAACAACACAAGAAAGAAGTTGAAAAGGCAAGGGAAGCTGCCAAGGAAAAGAAAGAAGCTAAAAAGTCAGACAAAAAGTCAGACAAATAATTAGTGTAATAAATAAATCATCCCCCGAATATCCTGTAATAAAGGATATATGGGGGATTTTTTTATGAAGAAAACAGATAATATTCTTTTAGGATTTGTTCTGAAATCGGTATTTTTATCAATTGCTTTTGTCGTTTTTTTGACAGCAGTATTTAGTAAAATAGTAATAACTTTTGATTTGGATAATTTGTATTGTTCGTATTTAGGGTACGCTGTTTTGTTTATCACAAGTTTTATTACTGCACTTTTGTCAACGATGAATTTTAAAAACAGTCTTGCCTTGATGTGTGTATTATCAAACATTCCTGTAATAATACTATCTGTAATAAATTCCATAGTGAATAAATCATTTATTCAGCTTGCAATATGTGCAGTAATTGTTATCGTAGGAAGTTTGCTTTCTGCAATTATAAATGCAAAAAGAACCAGAAAGTTAAAGGTATAAATATGAAAAGTATCGTTGTTTCAAAACAAAAGTTTGATTTTGAAGATTTTGTTGAAAGCAACCGTCAATTTATTTATCTTTTGCTGATATATATTGCTGGAGTATTAGCAGGGTCATTGCTTTTTAGAAGTCTTGAACTTTCAAAATTTTCAAATTTTTTGAGTGACTTTATAACAATAAAAAGCGACAGTCTGCTTTCCGTTGTGATTGACAGACTGTCGGTTTATTTGTTGGTTTATACTGTAACAATTTTGCTTGGATTGTGCATCATTGGCTTTCCGATAATTAATGCTGTACCTTTTTTATGTGGCTTTGAAATCGCTGTAAAGATAGCGTTTTATTACAATATGCATTCGCTGAAGGGGATAGGGTACTCACTTTTAATGATTGTTCCCGAAGCCTCGGCTTTTATGGTGATTTTGTTTTTCACAATCGCTTCTTCAAAAGAATTGAGCAAAAACATTTTTGATATTTCACTTCAAAAAAACACTGAAAAACAACTTGTTTTAAAGGATTATTTAAAATCATTTTTAATCTACGGAGCAGGGATTACAGCAATATCACTTGTAAATTCTTTGATTATTTTCCTTTTGAATTCAATAATCAAGATGTAAAATTGGGCTTATTGTTAGCAAGGGGATTTGAATCAATTGCTTGCTTTGAAGCGTCACTTTGGATGTGTGTATAAATTTCTGTTGTTCCAAGATTTTCATGACCGAGGATTTCCTTGAGAACAAGCACATCAACATTTCCGTGCTGATACATCAAGGTGGCGGCAGTATGTCGAAGTTTATGCACAGACAATCCTCGACCGCCAAGACCTGCTTTTTCAAGATTGTTTGCAACCATAATTTCAACCATACGAGGACTGATTCGTTGGTAACGACTGCTTATGAACAAAGCTTTGTCCTTGACCTTGTCATTTGGGCGAACTTTCATATACTCTGTTACAGCGTCAATGCACGCTTGGTTGAGGTAGACTGTTCGCTCCTTGTTGCCTTTACCGGTTATTACAAGAGTACCGTCAGATTTAATGTCGGAATAATCGATAGAAACAAGCTCGGCAAGACGCATTCCGCAATTCAGGAACAGGGTAATGATTGCAAAATCTCGTTCTTTGTACTTTCCGTCTATTACAGAGAGTAATTTTTGTGCTTCTTCTAAAGTTAAATATTTTGGAAGAGATTTTTTTGTTTTAGGTGCATCAAGGTTTTTCATTGGATTGACGGAAAGTAAACCAAGGTTGTCCGATAGATAGCTAAAAAATCGCCTGATGCACACAACACGGCGGGCACGGGTCGTTTCGTTATTGCCACGAACATTTTTGCAGTAGACTAAAAAGGTATATGCATCATTCAATGTAATACCTTGGATAAAGTTAATGTCAATTTGAGATAAATCAATTTCGTTGTCAGGCGTTGCTTCAGGATAAAGTCCTTTGTGCTTTGCCATAAAACGAAAGAATGTTCTCAAATCGCTTGCATATTCAGTTACGGATAAAGTGCTGTGTCCCTTAATTGCTTCAACATATGTCAAATAGTCTTGCACTAAAGGGGGCAGTTTTACAAAATTTTCTCGTTTCATAAGAATTTATTATAATACTTAAAAAAACTAATTATTTCGCAAAATTAATATTTTGCGAAATAAAGGGGAGCTTTGAGTATTTTTTCCTTTCATTATTTTATTTAAATTTAAGCATAATTAGTTTTTTGTTATTCTTCAGTAATTGCATCGAATGCTGAACGGATGTTTCGTACAGGTACAATGTCCATATTGATTTTTATTTCTTTGGACAAGGCTTTATAATTATGAAATGGAATTATACATTTTGTGAATCCGAGTCGCTGTGCTTCGGTAATTCGTTGCTCACAATTATTCACGGCTCTGATTTCTCCGGCAAGTCCGATTTCGCCAAATGCAAGCGTGTTTTCATTTACAGGCTTATCTTTTAATGATGAAATCAACGCCATAGCAACGCTTAAATCAGCTGCAGGTTCGTATAATTTTAATCCACCGATTATGTTCAAATATGTATCCATTCCATTGAACAAAAATCCCGCACGCTTTTCAAGCACTGCAATAATCATACTCATTCGGTTGTAATCAAAGCCCGTGCTCATTCGTCTTGGCGTTCCAAAACCTGATGAAGTAACCAAACCTTGAACTTCGGCAAGAATCGGTCGTGAGCCTTCCATTGTACACGCAACGCATGTTCCGCTTGTATTTTTCGGTCTGCCTGAAAGCATCATCAATGATGGGTTTTCAACCTCGTTCATACCGCTTTGAGTCATCTCAAAGACTCCGATTTCGTTTGTTGAACCAAATCGGTTTTTGGCACTTCGCAAAATTCTGTATGAATAATTTCGTTCGCCCTCAAAATATAACACAGTATCAACAATATGTTCAAGCACCTTTGGACCTGCAATTGCACCGTCTTTGTTAACATGACCAACAACAAAAATCGGAATTCCGAGCGATTTTGCAAGGTGCATAAAGATATTTGTGCATTCTCTAACTTGTGTGATACTTCCTGCGGATGAAGAAATGTCATCAATCATCATAGTTTGAATCGAGTCGATTATAACCATATTTGGCTTTTCGGCTTTGATAGTTTCAACAATAAGCGAAACATCGGTTTCTGCAAGAATAAATAAATTTTCGGTATCAACATTAAGTCTGTTTGCACGGAGTTTGATTTGTCGTGCCGATTCCTCACCGCTAATATATAAAATCGTGTGTTTTTGTCCTAAACTTTGACAGATTTGAAGCAAAATAGTTGACTTGCCAATACCCGGATCACCTGAAAGTAAAACTAAACTTCCTTCTACAATTCCGCCACCGAGTACTCGGTCAAATTCTTTTATTCCGGTTGAAAGCCTTTTTTCTATATCACTGTCTATTTCGTTAAGTCTTTGAACAGGCTTAATACTTGCTTTTGACCTTGTAATGCCTTTTGCGGATACTATCGGGGTTTGCTCCTCCATAGTGTTCCATTCGCCACAACCCGGACATTTTCCAAACCATTTTACGCTTTCGTATCCACATTCACTGCACACATATACGGATTTTACTTTTCCTGCCATTTATACTTCCTCACAAATTCCTACAAGAATTGAATAAGCCATATCTCGCTGATATTCTTTGTCTTGCAGTCTTTTATTTTCGTTTTCGTTGCTTACAAATCCACATTCTACCATTACAGATGGTTTTTGAGCTTTGTATAATATGTAATAACTGTTATCTGATACTTTATTTTCTCTTTTGTTTTCCGGCTGAATATTTTTCTTTACGCTTTGTAAAATTTTGTCTGCAAGTGTCGGACTGATTTCATCATTCGGAGAATACCAAACCTGTGTTCCCCATTCAGCTTCATTTTCAAAATGATTTTGATGGATTGAAATCAAAATGCTGTTAGGTACGGAATTTATATAATCCATACGATTATACAAGTCAGATTTTGTGCGTTGCTCCCCTGCCCTGTACATCTCATAATCGCCATCACGGGTTAAAACAGTATTTATTCCCGATACCATGAGAAAATCGTACAAATCAAGCGAAATTGAAAGATTAATATTTTTTTCGAGTGAACCGTCAATTCCAACGGTACCGACATCAATTCCGCCGTGACCCGGGTCAATGATTACAGTCTTTTTTGTTTGAATATTGTTGATTCCTACTGTTTTTACCATAACATTATCAATTTTATAACTTATATTTATGCAAACAGCTATAAGTAAAAATCCGGAAAATAATATCATTAATGCTTTTTTCATTATATCACCGTTTTGGTTAAAAGTATAGACATTAATAATATGATTAAATTATACAACATATTTATCAATCTTTCAATAAATCGGTTGATTTATTTATTTAGAAGGGATATAATTTGTACTGTAAAGGAGATGATTTTTTGAAAATAGTAAATTTAGACGGATATACAACAAATCCGGGTGACCAGTCTTGGGATAGCTTTAATCAATACGGCGATTTTACCGTATATGAAAGAACTGCACCGGAAGAAGTGTTTGAGCGTGCAAAAGATGCAGACGCTCTTATCATAAACAAAACTATAATCACAGCAGAAATGCTTGAACAAATGCCAAACTTAAAATATATAGGTTTGCAGTCAACAGGATATAATGTTGTGGATTGTGATGCGGCAAAGAAAAAAGGCATTGTTGTTTCAAATATTCCTGCGTATTCAACAGCAGCGGTTGCACAGCTTGTTTTTGCACTTATTTTGCAAATTACAAACAAGGTTTCACTTCACAGTGATGCTGTTCATAACGGTGAATGGACATCTTGCCCTGACTTTTGCTTCTGGAAAGCACCGTTAACAGAACTTGACGGAAAGACAATCGGTATAGTTGGATTCGGTTCAATCGGACAAAGAGTTGCAGAGATTTCAAGAGCGTTCGGTATGAATGTTTTGGTATTTACTCCTCATCCAAAGCCTGATGAATTTAAAAATGTTGCATTTGTTGATTTTGACAAGCTTTGTAAGGAAAGTGATATAATTACCTGCCATTGTCCTCTCACACCGCAAACAGAAAATTTGATTGATAAGAACGCTATTTCAAAAATGAAAAAAAGTGCTATTGTAATTAATACATCAAGAGGTCCTGTTGTAAATGACCGAGATCTTGCCGATGCACTTAATAACGGTGATATTCAGGCGGCAGGAGTTGATGTTTTGAGAGTTGAACCGCCAACAGCCGATAACCCACTCCTTACGGCAAAGAATTGTATAATCACTCCGCATATTGCTTGGGCAGCATATGAAACAAGAAAACGCCTTTTGGGCATACTTGAGGATAACCTCAAAGCGTTTATTGACGGCAATCCGCAAAATGTGGTAAATATGTAAGTTGTTCGTTTGTAAGCTCGTTACCTTCGCTGTCAACAGAAGTATTTTTAGAAAATTGCTTATTGACATTTTGGAGTTTTTCAAGTAAAGTGTAGATATAAGATACATTGTCGCTGGGAGTGCCGTCATTGACGGTCCCAGTCTTGAACGGCAATGTGTCTTTTTTTGCTTTTTACTGAAATTTCGTGTAAATAGTATTGATTTCTTCTGCTTCTACATTAACAACATCTTAAAATTGGTGTTTTTGAACAAAAAATAAAACACCCTCGATATGTGATTATCAAGGGTGTTTATGGTGCTGGTGACCGGACTTGAACCGGTACGGTATTGCTACCGAGGGATTTTAAGTCCCTTGCGTCTGCCGATTTCGCCACACCAGCACAACACATATATATTAATTGATTTTTAATATAATGTCAAGATTTAATTTTATTTTTTAGCTTATTAACTATTTCAAGCATTTTAAATTTTGGGATATATTTTTTTGATGTTATCATTTTCTTTTCTTCTTTTGTTAGCACTTTGTCAAAATCGTCTGTGCAAGCCGATATACAAACACTCGGATACATTACACACCACCAGTTGTGACCTTTACCCTCCCCTATTACAATCTTAATTGTGTTATAATTTCCTGATGGCAGAGTGAAATCCTCATATTCTCTGATGTCAAAAAATTCGTTGTCAACATAAATCTTTATGCTGTAATTACTGTTGCAATTTTTTAAGGTGCGTTCAGCAGATTTTTGAAATAAATCAATGTTGCTTTTAGCTGTTGTTATTGATTCGTCAAGGCTGTTGCAGTTTTCAAAAATATATGCAGTGTCTTTTAACAAGTTGTCCTTAACTTTTAATTTTATTTCTTGGTCGGCTTTTGAATCGCTGTTTGCTAAAATGTGAAGTCTTAAAACTTTGTGGCTGATATCATTCGAAAGTGTGTTGATTGGTGAGATTATTCCGAAAACAATTAATGAAATTAGGAAAATCGGAACAAAAAAATAAATCTTTTTGAACATATAAAAACCTGCCTTTCAAACAAATGATTGGCAGGTTTTATTATTTTTATTCGTTTTCGATTTTGCAACCCTTGCTTACAGGCGTGCAAATGTGAATATCTTTAGCATAGTTTTTTAATTCTTCGGATGATTTTTCGGCATCTTCTTTGTTTAAAAATATACCAAAAACTGTTGGTCCTGAACCGCTCATACATGTTCCAAGTGCTCCGTTTGAATGCATAATTTCTTTGATATAAACTCTTTCGGGAACTTCAATAAATTGTTCAAAAACATTTTCCATTTTTGAGCAAATTTGCTCTAAATCCCTTGACTGCATGGCATAGAGCATACCGAGTTTGTCGGGAGTATGTACTTTGCCGTTTTCATCAAAAGCCTTGAAAGCATTGCCGGTGTTGACGCCTGTTTTTGGCTTTGCAAGCAAGATGAAGCACTTGCGAAGCGGTTTTACCGGATTGAGCACTTCGCCGATGCCTTGTGCAAGAAGTGTTCCGCCACAAATACAAAACGGAATATCAGCACCGATTTTGACACCGATTTGACACAATTCTTTGTTGCTGAGATTGGTATTATACATTTGGTTTAGTGCAACGATAACACCTGCTCCGTCAGCGCTTCCGCCGGCAAGTCCGGCAGCGTGCGGAATTCGTTTCTTTATATCAATATGGATGCCTGTATCTTTGATATTGTTCGCTTTGAAAAACGCATCGGCAGCTTTGTACGCAATGTTTTTTTCATTAAGCGGAATACCTTCTTCGTCGCAAGAGAGAGTAATCTTTTTGCCTTTTATTTTTTCAACAGTAACTGTGTCGTAAAGACCAACCGACTGCATAATCATAAACAAATCGTGATAGCCGTCTTTTCTTTGTGCAACGATATCAAGCATTAGGTTTATTTTTGCGTATGCTTTTACTTTAATTTTCATTTTTTAATTCCTTAACCAATTTGCCTATTCTTGTAATGGCTTCTTTTATATTGTCGATAGAATAGCAATAAGAAGCTCTGATATATCCTTCACCGCTGTCGCCAAAAGCGTTGCCCGGGATAACCGCAACATGCTTTTCTTTGATAAGTCTTTCGCAAAATTCATCACTTGAAAGACCCGTTGATTTTATGCAAGGGAAAACATAAAATGCGCCCTTTGGCTCAAAACATTCAAGGCCGATTTTTCTGAATGCGTCAACCGTAAATCTGCGACGCATATCGTAGTCCATAACCATTTTTTTGATGTCGTTGTCACCGTTTTTTAATGCGTCTATTGCTGCATATTGTGAATTTGTCGGTGCAGACATAATTGCAAATTGATGAAGTTTTGTCATTTGCTTGATAACAGGTGCAGGTCCAAGTGCATATCCAAGTCGCCAACCTGTCATAGAGTAAGACTTCGAAAAGCCATTGATAACAATTGTTCGTTCTTTCATTCCGTCAATTGAAGCAATTGTGATGTGTCCCTCGGGTGTATATGTCAGCTCGCTGTATATTTCATCAGAAATAACAAAAAGATTATGCTTTTTGATTACTTCACTGATTGATTTTAGCTCTGCCTCATTCATTATTGCTCCTGTCGGATTGTTTGGGAACGGAAGCACAATAGCCTTTGTTTTCGGCGTAACAGTTTTTTCAATATCTTCAGGTGTTAGTTTAAACTCGTTTTCAAGTTTTGTTGCAATAGGAATTGCTTTACCGCCCGAAACATCAATAATAGGTTTATAGCAAACAAATGACGGCTCAACAACAAGCACTTCATCGCCACTGCTGATAAGCGTACGGATAGCCATATCAATGCCCTCACTGCCACCAACGGTTACAAGCACTTCTGTCTTTGGGTCGTATTGAACAAGATATTTTCGTGTATAGTATCTTGAAATTTCGTTTCTGAGTTCAATAAGGCCTGCGTTTGCAGTATATCTTGTTTTTCCTCGTTCAAGATAGTCTATTCCCTGTTGTCTGATATGCCACGGAGTTAAAAAATCAGGCTCACCGACACCGAGAGAAATTACATTGTCCATTTCCTCGGCAATAGAAAAGAATTTTCTGATGCCCGATGGCTTAACATTGCTCAGATTAGGGTTTAAAAATTCGTTATAGTCAATCACAGCGAGATTGTCCCCCTGTCATCTTTTGTTGGTTCTGCAAAGCTGATGCCCTGCTCTTTATACTTTTTGAGGATAAAGTTTGTAGTTGTTGAAACAACATCCTCAAGCGGAGAAAGTCGCTTTACAACAAACATTGCAACTTCTTCAAATGATTTGTTTTGAACGATACAGCAGAGGTCGTAGCCACCGCTCATAAGATATATGCTTTCAACTTCTTCAAGGTTTGCAATTCGCTGTGCAACCTCATCAAAGCCGTGACCGAATTTTGGCTGTACTTTAATTTCAATAAGTGCCGTACAGGATTTTGCGTTTACCTTGTCTTTGTCAATTATAGCGCGATAACCTTTGATTACACCGCTTTCTTCGTAAATTCTGATTTGTTCTCTGACTTCATCCTCGCTAACTCCGAGCATAACCGCAAGTTCCTCGTTTGTAAGTCTTGGATTTGTTTCAAGTAAATATAATAATCTGTCCATTTTGTCTCCTTATTCTATTGTAATGAGTTTTGGCTCTCTTTTTTCAAATACGGTGAAATGTTCAAAGCCACATTCTTTTAATATGTCATAGCCTTTGTCAATATTGTTGCACACTTTATCAAAATAATGTGAATCAGAACCGACTGTTACATATTTTCCACCCATATCGTGAAACTTTTTGATATATGCTTTATTTGGCAATGTGTCGTTCATATCCATTGAAAGCCCGGAAGCATTAAGCTCAATAGCCTTGTTATTTGCTATTATAACGCTGAAAATTTCTTCAATGATGTCATCGAATTTTGACATATCAACATCTATTTTTTCTCTTGCAACAATGTATCTCAACGGATAGGTTAAATGTGCAAGGCTGTCAGTTTTATTCCATTTTGCCAAATCAAGTAAAGAATTAAAATATTGTTGCAACAGGCTGTAAATGTCATACTGCTTGTAATCTAAAAAGTAGAAATCTTCCATATTTTTTAGATTATGCACAGAACCGAGCACAAAATCAAAATCGTATTTTGATAAGAATGCTTCTGAAAGTTCTTTTTCAAAAAGTGCCTGACCAAGCTCAACGCCGTTGTATACTTTGATTTGAGGAAACGCTTTTTTTGCTTCAAGTACTTCTGCAAATTGTTTGTCCTCAAAATCCCAACAACCGTCTTTTGTTCCGTCAATATCGCAGTGGTCGGTAATCGCTATTCCGATACCGCCGTTTTTAATAATTCCCTCGCATAATTGCTCGCAAGAATGATGTCCGTCAAATGAATTTATTGAATGAGTATGTGTGTCAAATATGTTTTTGTATTTCATAATCATCACCCGGCTCATTATATCACAATATATACTAAAATAAAATACTTATAAATAAAAATATTTATTTGACAATTATATAATTTAAAACTATAATATAGGTTAATTATTATTTATAAATAGAGGTTATTATGATGGAATTTAAAAAGAAACTTTTATCACTTATTATGAGTTTTATGATTTTGATTGTTTCGGTTTTGCCGTTTACAGCTCTGACTGTTTTTGCATTTGATTCGATTCAAATTCTTGATTCTTCATCAAATGTTGTTTTGGAAGTTCCTGTCGACACAGTTAATGTTACGGAGCCTTTAAAGCAATCTCTTCAGTTTTGTGCCTTGAACGCAAGTCCGCAAAATGTTTTAACAATCAAAATGCCTGCGGGTGAATATGTAATCACTAAAACTAATACTGCAACAAGTAATACTGTTCTTGATCTTACAAATGGTACTGTTATTCGCAATGATTGTCCGGGCAGAGGAAATATTATTAATTCACCAAGTGGCTATTATGGTTATGACGGACTTTACAATTTTACATTAAGAGGTGGAGAACTTTCTTATACGGATAATAATGTAAACGAATCTACCCTTTCAAGAATTGCTCATGCTAATGGTGTAAGATTTGAAAATGTAAAGTTTACCGATGGGTTTATTTCTCATTTTGTAGAGGTTGCAGGTTCAACTAATGTTGTTTTTGACAGATGCGTTTTTGATGGCTTTACAGGTGATTTAAGCACATCAAGCTGTGAGGCTATTCAAATTGATATTCTTGAAGAAGATGAACATTTTTCAGGCTTTCCTTTTTATGACGGAACAATGAACAATGGGGTTACTGTTGAAAATTGTGTATTTAATAATCTTGTAAGTGGCGTAGGAACAAAATCTATGTTCCATGGGTATTATCAAAACAATATCACTATAAGAAATAATACATTTTCAAATTTAACAGGATGTGCAATTTTCTGTACGGCATATGTAAATACAGATATTTACGGTAATAGAATTACAAATTGTGGTGAGGGTATCAATTATTTTATGATGCGTCCTGATTCAAGACTTCGTTCAGTTTGTGATTTTGATGCGTTAGGTTCGGTTAATAAAGATTGTAAAACTCGAATTTTTTAATAATAATATCAGCGTAAATTCAACAATTGATGTTTCAACTGCATCTGCTATTTACATTTTTGGCAATAATGTTACATCTGCTAAAAAGAAAAAATATGATTCTTATGCCAAGGTTGCAAATTATGCCGTTAATAAGATTTCCGTTTATAGTAACACAATTACTACAACAGGTCACGGCATCAGAATGTATGATACAGTAAATTCAAAAATACATAATAACACTGTTTCGAGCACAAGGACAAACGGTGGATACGGCGTTTATTTAGCTAATAGCTCAAATTCAAACGACATTTATTCAAACACCATTTCACAGTTTTCAAACAGCGTTTTGATTGTTTCGTCAAGTGCCAAAAATAAGATTACAAATAATACTGTTAGCAGTGCCGGAAGCAGCGGAATTGTTGTTAACACAGGATGCAATAATAATTTAATTAGTTCTAATATTATTTCAAATTCAGAAAAGAACGGAATATTAATTGGAAAATGTAGTGGCACAAATATTCAGAGAAACAATATCGTTTCATCAGGCGCAGATGGAATTCATGTTAATTCAAAAGCAAATGTTAGTGCAATAACTTCAAACATTTTAAATGACAGCGGTAAATATGCTATTTATTTTGAAAAAGATGCAATCGGTAATGTTTATTTAAACAATTACAAGAATTGCTCTGCAAGATATGGATACAGTAAGGGCGAAAAAAAGGATTATAAATTTGCCAACTTAGCTGTTCCTGCAGTTAAACCTATTAAGAAAAGCGGAAGAACAGTTACTCTTTCTTGGAAAAAAGTCGGCGGTGCTTCAGTTTATTATATTTATAGAGCAACAAGTAAAAATGGTGCATATAGTTATGTAGGATCAACAAAGAAAACAAGTTTTAAAAACGGCAAACTCAAAAAAGGTAAAAAATATTACTACAAAGTATCGGCTGTTAAGGTTGGAAACGGTGTAAAGGCTCGTTCAAATCTTTCTTCCTATCGTGGTAAAAAAATATAAATTAATTAATTCGGAGGACATATTATGAGATGTGTAATTACAGTTGTTGGTAAAGATATGGTTGGTATTCTTGCATCGGTATCAGGGATTTGTAAGGAATGTAATGTTAATGTAACAGAGGTTTCACAGTCAATTTTGCAAGATATGTTTTGTATGATGATGATGGCAGATGCTTCAAAGTCTAATGTTGACTTCCCTGTTTTTGCCGAAAAACTTGCCAAGTACGGTGAGAATAACGGATTGTCTATTCATGCAATGCACGAGGACATCTTTAATTCAATGCATAGAATATAATCGGAGGACATCGTTTTGATTAATACATACGACATACTTGAAACAATAAGAATGATTCAAGACGAATGTCTTGATATCAGAACCACAACAATGGGCATTTCCCTTTTGGATTGCGGTGACAGTGACATTGACAAGTCTTGCCAAAAGGTATACGACAAAATCTGTAAAAAGGCAGAAAATCTTGTTAAAACAGGCGAAGACATCGAAAAGGAATATGGTATTCCTATTATTAATAAGAGAGTCAGTGTTACTCCTATTTCTATTCTTGCAGGTATCAGCGGTGGCGACCCTGTTAAGTATGCACTTACTCTTGAAAAAGCTGCAAGAACAATCGGAGTTAACTTTATAGGCGGTTACTCTGCTTTGGTCCAAAAAGGTTTTGCTGCAGGCGATAGAGAACTTATAGAGTCTATTCCGCAGGCACTTGCACAAACAGAGCATATTTGTTCATCTGTTAATATCGGCTCAACGAAGGCAGGTATTAATATGGACGCTGTTCGTCTTATGGGTCAAAAGGTTAAGGAAGCAGCTGAACTTACAAAAGATAACGATTGCATCGGCGCAGGAAAACTCGTTGTTTTCTGTAATGCTCCTGAAGATAATCCGTTTATGGCAGGTGCTTTTCATGGCGTTTCAGAGCCTGACTGCGTTATTAATGTCGGCGTATCAGGTCCGGGTGTTGTAAGAGCGGCAGTTGCTAAACATCCTGATTATTCAATTAACGAAATCGCTGAACTTATTAAGAAAACAGCATTTAAGGTTACAAGAATGGGACAGCTTGTCGGTACTGTTGCAAGTAAAAGATTGGGCGTTCCTTTCGGAATTGTCGACCTTTCTCTTGCTCCTACCCCTGCTGTTGGTGACTCGGTTGCTCACATTTTGGAGGAAATAGGCCTTGAGCAGTGCGGTGCTGCCGGTACAACAGCGTGCCTTGCAATGCTTAATGATGCTGTTAAAAAAGGCGGTGTTATGGCTTCGTCAAGCGTTGGCGGTCTTTCAGGTGCATTTATTCCTGTTTCAGAAGATGCCGGAATGATTGCTGCTGCTAAATCAGGTGCTCTCTGTATTGAAAAACTTGAGGCTATGACAGCAGTTTGTTCTGTAGGTCTTGATATGATTGTTATCCCGGGTGACACCACCCCTGAAGTCATCAGCGGTATTATCGCAGATGAAGCTGCAATAGGTATGGTTAACGGAAAAACAACTGCTGTAAGAGTTATTCCTGCCGTTGGCAAGAAAGACGGAGATGTCCTTGAATTTGGCGGATTGCTTGGTTCAGGACCTGTTATGAAGGTTAACACCAACTCCCCTGCAAAATTCATTTCTCGTGGCGGTAAAATCCCTGCTCCGCTTCATTCACTTAAAAACTAAATACTAAAAAAATTAAGGAGTCGAATGTTCGGCTCCTTTTTGTGTTGCTGTTAAAAATAAAAATACCGCCGAAAATCGACGGTATTTTTTATGTATTCAATTACAATTATGAAATAAGGCCTGTGCCATGGAATGTGATTGGTGTATATTCACCGTTCTCAACAACATATACAGCTGAAAGATTGATTGCAACTGCGTATGTTTTTCCGCTTGCCTTAAATTCATAGCAATCTGCGTTATTAACTGTTACGATATTGGATGTGTAGTTAATTGCTGCAGATGAAGGATCACTTGAGTATGAAAGAGTTCTCCAGTTGTCGTGGATAACTTGCTTCAAAAGAGCCTTGGCTTCAGATACACTGTAGCTCTTTGTTGTGGTAATCTCATGCTCATTCACATATCTATCATATTCCTGAGATGAAGAAGTACCGTTTTCCTCCTCCGCTGCCTCATTGCTCTTGATTGGTGCAACATAGCTAAACCACATTACCAAGAAATAAATAACCAACCAAATTAAAAGAATTAAAATGATAAGTGTAAATACTTTCTTGCCATTGCTTCCTTGTACACCGGCAAAAGCCTCTTCTTGCGTAGGAATTGGTGCGGGTGTAAATGGTTTACCCTTTTTGTTAGCTTTCTTTTCAGCCTTAGCATTTTTCTTGTCGATACTTTTAACAAGTTTTGCGTATTGGCTAGCCTGCTTTTTTTCGGCTTTGGCGGCTTTTTTTGCTGCCTTCTGCTCTTTTTTTGCGATTTTGGATTCTTTACTCAAAGCAGTCCCCTCCTTATAAGTATGAATGTAGTATAACATTATTTATATTAAAATTCAATAACTATTTTTATTTTTATAGCCAAATTTTGTGAATAAATTGTAAACATTAGTAATAAATTTAACAATTATACACTCTATATTGTAGATTTGTTAATAGAATATGATTGAAATATGTAAAAAAATGATTTAAAATAAACATATAATTTGTTTGAAAGGAAAATGATATGAATAAATTTCTTGATAGCATAACTGCTTTTGCTACTGACACCGAAAAAGTGATAGATTTGGTAATTGGTGTTGCGGTCTTTTTGATATTGTTTTTGTTTAGATACAAAATTTCAAATGTGCTTATTAATGTTTTTGGAAAATTGTTTTTGAAAAATAATAAGGAAAAGACAAATTCACTTGCTAATTCTTTGCAAAAACCTCTTGCCTATCTTATAGGCACTGTCGGTTTGTATATTGCATTTGCAATTAATTACAATAAGCCGGGTGTTACAAAAGTATTTAAAATTCTGATTATACTAATTATATGTTGGGGTGTAATTAATTATTTGTCCAACAATTTGTTCCTTCATCTGCATTTTGGTGATAGTTCAAATGACACAATGAACACTACAGCTTTAAGATTTTTGGCAAATATCTTAAAAATAGTTGTTATTGCATTTGGTGTTGTAATGATTATAAGTGAATTTGGCTATAATGTAAACGGATTACTCACAGGTTTGGGCGTTGGAGGCTTGGCTGTTTCTTTGGCGGCACAGGACGCTGTGGGAAACCTTATAAGCGGTTTTATTATAATTTTTGACAAACCGTTCAAGGTTGGCGATTTAATTGAATCTGCGACCGTTAAAGGCTTTGTTGAAGAGGTTACAATGAGAAGCACAAAGATTCGTACTCTTGACGACAGCGTTATAACTGTTCCTAATTCAACTTTAACAAAAGAAGCTGTTACAAACATTTCAATGATGGACAAAAGACGAATTAATTTGACCTTTGGTCTGGTTTATTCAACATCTAACGAAACCATTGAAAAGGTGCGAAATGAGATAAAAACTTACATCGTTCAAAACAAAGATATATTGCCTGAACCTTGTCGAATACACTTCAGAGAATTTGGCGACAGCGCCCTCAATTTTGAGGTTGTTTGCTACACTGAAACATCCGATATGGATGAGTACCTAAAAATCGAAAATGAGCTTAATCTCGCCATTAAAAAGATTATTGAAAACAATGATACGGATTTTGCTTTTCCGACTCAAACTGTATATGTACAAAAATAAAAAAGGGGCTTATCCCCTTTTTTATTTTATCCAGTTAATAATGTCGTTTGGCTCATTGCGTTTTGGCATCTCCGGTTCGATATTAGGGTAGCCGACAGCAATCACTGCAACGACAGTTTCTTCGTTTGGGATGTTGAGAGTTGACTTGAGCATCTCGCCGTCTCTAATACCCATTACAAGCGTTCCTAAACCCATTTCAGTTGCCTTAAGCAAAAGATTTTCGTTTGCAAGACCTAAATCGTAATATCCCCATCCGTTGCCACATTCGTTTTGTGCTTCGCCGTCAGGTTTGAAACCGGAACGATTATGTACAAAAGTTGTAACAATTAAAGCGGAGTTTTCGCAATTTTTCTGATTGAATTCCGGCAAGCAATTTCTAACCTTTTCAATTGCTTCTTGCTCAACTGCGCAATAATATCTTGCAGTTTGTGAATTCTTCCAAGATGGTGCATATATTGCCGATTTAATAAGTTCTTCGATTTGTTCGGCAGTCACAGATTTTTCAGCGCTGTATTTTCTGATACTTCTTCTTGATTTGATGACTTCGTTAAAATCCATAATAATCATTCCTTTGCAAAAATAAAAACCCGAATCGTAAGACTCGGGTTTTATGGAGGCACCACCCAGACTTGAACTGGGGATAAAGGTGTTGCAGACCTCTGCCTTACCTCTTGGCTATGGTGCCATAAAAGTAATAGAAAACACATTGTGTGTTTTCTATTATGTGGAGCGGATTACGAGACTCGAACTCGCTACCTTCACCTTGGCAAGGTGACGCTCTACCGGATGAGCTAAATCCGCAAATTGGTGCTTCCGGACGGAATCGAACCATCGACACGAGGATTTTCAGTCCTCTGCTCTACCGACTGAGCTACAGAAGCATATAAATGGCGACCCGGAACGGGCTCGAACCGTCGACCTCCAGCGTGACAGGCTGGCGTTCTAACCAACTGAACTACCGGGCCATTTATATTCCAAGGCTTTCGCCTTGGAAGTGGTGGAAACAACAGGGCTCGAACCTGTGACCCTCTGCTTGTAAGGCAGATGCTCTCCCAGCTGAGCTATGCTTCCGAATTGCTACTTGCAACGTGTTATACTATACAGTATTTTGGCTCAAATGTCAACACTTTTTTTCAACTTTTTTTAAACTTTTTATTTTTTGGTTGAAGCGTTGATAATTTGTTTTATGTCTTGAGGAGTGAATACATATTCTTTGTTGCAAAAATGGCATTCTACTTTTGTGTCTTTGTCATCGTTTGCCATTTCAGTAAGTGCTTCAATACCTGTTGATATAAGTGCATTTTCAACTTTTTTTCTTGAACAGTTACATCTGTATTCCGCTGTGCTTTCATCAAGTTTGTCAAGTTCAATCCCTTGCATTGCCTTGATTGCAATTTCATCAGGGATCATTCCCTCATCAAGCATTGTTGTAACTGACGGTATTTCCGAAACATTCTTTTCGATAATATCAATAATATCATCAGGACATCCCGGAAGAAGTTGAATGATATAACCTCCGGCTTTTTTTACGGTTAAATCTGGATTAACCAATACACCAAGAGCACAAACAGACGGAGTTTGTTCGCTTGTTGCAAAATAATTTGTTATATCTTCTGCAATTTCACCGCTTACAATAGGCACTTGACCAACATATGGTTCTTTCATACCAATATCTTTGATGACATAAAGTTGACCGTCTGTGCCTACTGCACCCGATACATCAAGTTTGCCGTTTTCTTTAAGCGGAATTTCAACAACAGGGTTCTGAACATAACCTCTTGTGTTGCCCTCATAGTCTGAAACTGCAATTAAATCACCACAAGGACCTGCTCCGTTCATTCTGACAGTAATGCTGTCCTCTTTGTCCTTTAGCATATCACCCATCATGGATGTTGCTGTTATAAGTCTGCCAAGTGCAGCGGTAACAGTTGCAGAAGTTTTATGAATTTGCTCTGCTTCATATACAATGTCGGTAGAGTCGGTTGCAATTACAAATGCAGAGCCGTCTACTGCAATATATCTAACAATTTTTCCCATTATTACACCTTTTTACATACAAAATATAATCTTTCGCTATCGTTTTTAGGTTCGTCATATGATAGCTCGTCATAAACTTTAATATTGACAAAACCGGAATTTTTAAGCCAAGTTGATAATTCCTCAACAGAATATGCTGTTTCTTCAAATTCTTCGCTGAATCGGTCGTAGTTTTCTCCGTTAAAAAGAAACATATCAAGTAGAATACGAACGGTTCTGTCATCAACAGCCTCATTATCCCAAACAAGATAATAATCATCTTCATCAAAAACAAAGGTATTATCTGCAAGAACTTCGTTGTGCTTATAAACAGTATTGACATCAAAAACGAATACCCCGTTATTATTCAACGAATCATAAACATTTTTGAATGTTGCTTGAACATCATCAATATTATTGAGATGATTAATACTGTCAAGACAACAAATACAAGCGTCAACCTTTTCAGAAAGCTCAAATTCCTGCATTTTAGCCTTTAGCAAAGAAAAGTTGTTCCCTGCTTCAAAAAGTCGATTAGAAGCGATTTCAAGCATTTCTTCGGAATAATCAAGTCCGATTATGTTATACCCTTTTTTCATAAAAGGGATACTCATTGAGCCTGTTCCGCATGCCAAATCCAAAACAGTACATGATTTTATACCGTTTTTTTCAAAAAATGACAAAATATAATCGCATCTTTTTTCGTATTCTACATTTTGAGTTAACTCATCATAGAGATAAGCAAAAGTTTGATAACTACTCATCACTTTCTTCTTCGCTGATTCTGTCAAAAATCTTGTCGTAACCGTCGCATCCGTACTGAAGTGAACGGTTTACACGGCTGATGGTTGCCGTTGAAGCACCTGTTTGCTCAACAATGTCGGTGTAAACACATTTTTCAGAAAGCATTTTTGCAACAACAATACGCTGACTGAGGGTTTTAAGCTCCTGAACGGTGCACAAATCCTCAAAGAAGTCATAACATTCTTCTGTGTTTTCAAGTGCCAAAATTGCCTTGAATAAAAAATCAACATTTTTGTTTTGTAGCTTATTATTCATAACTAAGCCTCCGTTTAAATTATGATAATATTTTAGCACATTAAATCGTGATAGTAAAGCATAATTTAAAAAAAGCGGTAAGAAATTTTCCTACCGCCTAAAAAATAGATTATTCTTTGATTAATTCATCATAAAAGTCAAAGCAATCAAATGTTGCAAAATAATCTTTTGGTGTTTCTGCTCTTCTGATGAGCTTGTATGAGCCGTCTTCACAGAGAAGAATTTCTGCACTCTTGAGCTTGCCGTTATAGTTATAACCCATTGAGAAGCCGTGAGCACCTGTGTCGTGGATGTAAAGAATATCACCCATATCAATCTTTGGCAACATTCTGTCGATTGCAAACTTATCGCAGTTTTCGCAAAGTGAGCCTGTAACATCATATTTGTTGTTGCATTCGTCATTTTCTTTGCCTAAAACCGAAATATGATGATAAGCTCCGTAAATTGCAGGACGCATAAGGTTAACGGCACAAGCGTCAACACCGATATATTCCTTGTGTGTGTGCTTTTCGTTAATTGCAGTAGTTACAAGCGCACCGTAAGGACCCATCATAAATCTGCCAAGCTCTGTGCAAAGTTTTACATCACCCATTCCGGCAGGAACAAGAACTTCGTCAAATACCTTGTGAACACCCTCGCCGATAACTCTAATGTCGTTTGGCTCTTGGTCAGGTCTGTAAGGAATACCAACACCGCCTGAAAGGTTAATGAATCCGATATGTACGCCTACTTTTTCCTTAAGCTCAACAGCAAGTTCAAAAAGAACCTTTGCAAGCATTGGATAGTAGTCGTTTGTAACAGTGTTTGAAGCAAGGAATGCATGAATTCCGAATTCTTCAACACCCTTTTCTTTCATAATTTTGAAAGCCTCAAAGATTTGCTCGGTGGTCATACCGTACTTTGCGTCACCCGGATTGTCCATAATATCATTACTGATTTTGAAAAGTCCGCCCGGATTATAACGACAGCTCATTTTCTTTGGAAGTTTGCCACAAGCCTTTTCAACAGCTTCGATATGAGTAATATCGTCAAGATTGATGATGCCACCTAAATCATTGCAATACTTGAACTCTTGAATCGGTGTGTCGTTTGATGAAAACATAATGTCATCACCTGTTGCACCAAGAGTTCTTGCCATCATAAGTTCTGTTTTTGATGAACAGTCGCATCCGCAACCGTATTCCTGCAAAATTTTAATAAGAAACGGATTTGGAGTAGCCTTTACAGCAAAATACTCTTTGTATCCCTCGTTCCAAGAAAACGCTTCCTTGAGTGCCTTTACATTTTCTCTGATTCCCTTTTCGTCATAGATATGAAAAGGTGTTGGATAATCCTTGATGATTTCCTGTGCTTTTTCTAATGAAAGAAATGGTGTTTTATTCATTTTTATCCTCCTCAAATCACTTATGCACCAAGTGATTTTTCAATTAACATTTTTACTGTATCAAGACCGAGTCCCGATTGTGAAGAAAACGGAATAATTAAGTTTTCATCTACCATAGAAAGTTCTTCTTTAATTTCCTTTTCTCTTCTCTTAAATTCTTTAACTTTGAGCTTGTCGGCTTTTGTGCAAACAACGATAAACGGGATGTCCATTTGTTGCATAAAGTCAATCATACCATAGTCATCTTGTGACGGTTTATGACGCATATCAACAAGTTGAACAACAAGTTTTATATTTCTTCCGCTTTGGAAATAGCCTTCCATAAGTTCACCAAAGCGGTCACGCTCTGATTTGCTGAGCTTTGCATATCCGTAGCCGGGTAAATCAACGAATTTATATCCGTCAACATCATAAAAATTAATTGTTATTGTTTTACCCGGAACAGAGCTGACTCTTGCCAAGGATTTTCTGTTAAATAATTTATTGAGCAACGAACTCTTTCCGACATTTGACCTACCTGCAAAAGCGATTTCAGGGACTTTGCTCGGTGGCAATTGACCCGAAATACCAAACGCTCTTTCAAATTCTGCTTTATTATAATTCATATCACTGTGTTACTGCCGACGATACGGTATCATCGGACTTTATAATTATGTTTTGTTTTTTGTCTTTTTTAGGAATATATTCAAGCGCTTGAATCATAACCTCATCAAACGAAGAAACAGGGATAAATCTTACCGCAGTTTTTACTTCATCGCAGATTTCGCTCAAATCCTTGAAATTATCCTTTGGAATAATAACCGTGTCACATCCTGCCTTATATGCTGCCATAGACTTTTCTTTAAGTCCTCCGATTGGGAGTGCCTTGCCTTTGAGTGAGATTTCACCCGTCATAGCAACATTGCGTTTTATCGGAACACCTGTAAGCTCACTTACTAAAGCAGTTGTGATTGCAAGACCTGCGGACGGACCATCTTTTGGAATTGCTGCTTCAGGGGCATGGATATGAATATCCTTTGTTTTGTAGAAATCGGATTCAATACCGTATTCTTTGGTTTTGCTCCTTACATAGCTGACGGCGGTTTTTGCACTTTCTTTCATAACGTCACCAAGATTACCGGTAAGCTCGATTTTGCCTGTGCCGTCAAGTGCTGAAATTTCTATCGGAAGCATTGTTCCGCCGACCTGTGTCCAAGCAAGTCCGTTTACAACACCAATTTGGTTTTCTTTTGGTATTTCGTCCTTTGAATATTTTTCAACACCCAAATAATCAGATAGATTTTTATCGGTTACCTTGAATGATTTTTTGCCGTTTTCAAGGTCAACCGTTGCTTTTCTGCATAGAGTTGCAATGTTCTTTTCAAGGCTTCTAACGCCTGCTTCCCTTGTGTAACATTCAATAATTTTGTAAATTGCATCATCAGAAATTTTGAACTCTCTTGCAGATAAATTGTGCTTTTTGAGTTCTTTCTTTACTAAATGCTGTTTAGCAATATTGAATTTTTCCTCAATTGAATATGAGTTAAGCTCAATTATTTCCATTCTGTCGTGAAGCGGAGCAGAAATGGTTGAAGTATCATTTGCTGTTGTGATGAACAGTACCTTGCTTAAATCAATTGGGAAATCAATGTAGTGGTCGTTGAATGAATTGTTTTGTTCCGGGTCAAGTGCTTCCAAAAGAGCAGATGACGGGTCACCTTTGTAATCATTTCCAACCTTGTCAATCTCGTCAAGCAATACAATCGGATTCATTGTTCCTGCATCAATGATTGCTTGCATAATTCTGCCCGGCATTGAGCCTATGTATGTTTTTCTGTGGCCTCTGATTTCGGCTTCGTCATGAACACCGCCAAGTGCAATACGAACATATTTTCGGTTCATTGACTTTGCAAGAGATTTGACAATACTTGTTTTGCCGACACCCGGAGGACCGTACAAACAAATGATTTGACCGTTGTACTCCGGATTACGCTTCAATACAGCCAATGATTCGATAATTCTTGTTTTAACTTTATCAAGACCGTAGTGATCGGCATCAAGAATTTTTCTTGAACGCTCAAGATTAATTCTATCTTTTGAATATTTGCCAAACGGAATTTCGAGGCATTTGTCAAGATATGTTCTGACAACTGTTCCCTCATGTGAACCTGAAGGCATTTTTATCAGTTTTTCACATTCCTTAAGTAGCTTTGATTTGATTTCTTCGCTACATTTTAGGTTATTAATTTTTGTTTTATATTCGTCTGCTTCTTCAAGAGGCGTTTCGCCTTCTCCAAGTTCATCGGAAATGACTTTCATTTCTTCACGCAAATAATATTCACGCTGTCCTTTATCGATTTCCTTTTGGAGTTTGTCCTGAATTTCGGCTTCAATTTCAAGTGAAGTGGTTTCTTTTTTAAGAAGCACAGTCAGTTTTTTTATTCTCTCTTGCGGATCAAATTCTTCAAGCATTGCCTGCTTGTCCGAAAATGAGAAAAAGCTGTTTTCACAGATATAGTCGGTAAGTTCTGCAATGTCCTCACAGCAAATTATCTTTGCAACGACTTCATTAGAAATCTTTTTGAAAATTGAAGCATAAACTTCGTATTCTTTTTTTACTGTTCTTATATAAGCGGTATTTTCCGCTGAAACTTCGACATCGTAAATCGGCGCTCTGTCAACAACTGCGTTGAAATGGTCGCCGTCAGTATACATTGTAACAATGCTTGCTCTTGCTATACCCTCAACAATAACACGAAGATTTGATGAATTAGGTATTTTTATCATTTGCTTAACCTTGCAAATAACACCTACTTCATAAACATCTCTTTCGCTCGGATCTTCAATACTCGAATCAATTTGAGAAACAAGAAAAATCATTTGATGAGTGTCCATAGCAGTGTTAAGAGCGGCAACACTCTTTTTTCTGCCGACATCAAAATGGAGCGTCATATTTGGATAAACCACAAGTCCACGAAGCGGAACAACAGGAATATCCTCAAAATTATTTAAATCAATATAGTTATCCATTATATGTAATCCTTAAAAATATTTACAATATTATATAATAAACAGAGATATATTTCAATACCAAAAATTTAAAAGGTGCTCCTTGGCACCTTTTAAATTTTCTTTTACTATTCTTCGTAATTTATTTTTTTCACTTTAAAAATTGAACGCAGGATAGGCGCAAGCAATTTTGGACTTTTTATAAGTATAACTTTCATATATCTCCCCTACTTTCTGCAACAGATTATGATTCCGAGGATGATGACTGCTATTGCAAGAATACGGGTTACCCAAACAGTTGGCAAGCAACACGCCATAACGCAACCGAGTCCAAAGGCAATCCATAACAAATCTCTCTTGCACATTTTCTTCATAGCAAACACCTCCGCTGTATCTGTGCTTACTATAATATATGCAATTTATACCTAATCGTTACTTTCAATTAAAAGAAGTGTGCCTTCGTCAAGAGAAATCTCGGCATAATCTTCGCTAACAAAATTGCTTTGTGCAAATTGGTCGTTTGGATTAATGTCAATTGTTTCTTTATCATAAAAGCCCGCCGTATAATAAGCGCCTTTAATTCTGACTCCTTTACAGTTTGAAAGATAAGCAAAAAGAGAAAAATTGTCGTATTCCTTATTAACAATACCTTTGTCGTTAATTAAAGAAAGTCGATTGTTTCGATTTTGAATAGAGCATTTTACACTGTGCTTTTGGCAGTAATCAAGTGATAAAATATTTGAATATGTATGGTCAAGCCTTGAGCCGATAGCACAAAAGATTTGAATTTCATTATACCCTCTGTCAACAGCTTCCATAACACAATGAAATGTGTCTGTATATGCTTTTTCAACTTCAAGAGATATAATCTCGCAATTTATATCAGGCTTTTCTGATGAATCGAAGTCACCTATAATTAAATTAGGAGTAAATCCTGCTTTTAAACAATTTTTGTATCCCGAATCAGCACAAATAATAAATGATTGCACATCAATATTTTCTTTCAAAAAGTCTATATCATTATCGGGCGCACCCGATATAATGGTGCATTTTTTTATTTGAGTTCCCATTCTTTAATATCTTTAACCTCGTTGTACATTGAAATGTAGCTTTCGTGTCTTGATTTACTGATTTTGCCGTCATTTACAGCTTCAATAACAGCACATCCCTTATCGTTTGTGTGTGAACAAGTAGAGAATTTGCAATATCCGAGATAATCGTCAAATTCCCTAAAGCAATAAGGTAAATCATCCTTTAGGATTTTTTCACACTGCTTAAATTCAAGTGACGAAAATCCGGGTGTGTCAGCAATATAACCGTTATCTGTCTTGAACAATTCACAATGGCGAGTTGTGTGCTTTCCTCTGCCTAATTTTTTGCTTGTTTCGCCTGTTTTTAAATCTAAATCAGGGAAAATATTGTTAAGCAGAGTTGATTTACCGACACCTGTATTGCCTGTAAAAGCCGAGCATTTACCGTTTAACAGTTTGTTAATTTCATCTGCTCCGTCACCTGTTGTATTATCGCAAACAACAACCTTAAATCCTGCTTTTTCATAAATGTTTTTATATATTTGAGCACTGTCATCAAGGTCGGTTTTTGTTAAAACAATGATAGGCTCGATTTTTTTGTATTCGGCAATAGCTGTGAGATTGTCAATTATCGTTGTATTAATCTTTGGGTCAACAAGTGACGCAATAATAAATAATTGGTCAAGATTTGCAAGCGGCGGACGAATAAGTTCGTTTTTTCTTGGATAAATTGTGTCTATAGTGTTTTCAGCATTTTCATTAATGCTGATTTCAACATCATCACCAACAAGAGGAGTAATCTTTTGCTTTCTGAAATTGCCCCTTGCTTTGCATTCGAATATTCCGTTGTCGGTATCGACATAGTAAAAACCGCCGATACCTTTTATAATTTTTCCTTTTGTCATATATCTTTTAAAAACATCAACGGCGATGTTGTCGCCGTTGAACAGAATTATTGTGTAGTTTGTGTGTTTTCGGTATGAACCGGAGTAGTAACGGTTACAAGATATTTAGAGGCAGAAGAGAAGTTAACTGAAATATCCTTGTCTTTTTTGCCGTCAATATGCTTTGTTTCTGTTACGCCGGTTTGTTTAAGTGAAACTTTGATGTTTTGAGATTTACCGCTTTCTGCAGTAATATTAATCGGAACATTTGAACCGTCAAGTGTAATTTTTCTGCTTGAATAAGTATCACTGCCGACCTTTACAACAAGTGTGTCTTTTCCATATGAGCCGTCATCATTTTGAACAACAGGCAATGTAATATTTACCGAATATTTAACAGCTTGTGCCGTTGTTGTAGTTACACCAGAACTGATAATTACTTTAATGGAATCAGTGGCTTTTGCTTGGGTTCCCGCAATTGGACTTTGCGACAAAACAATTCCTTTTTGAAGTTCGTCATCTTGAGTTACAAAAGAAATGTTTTTGAATCCAAATTTTTCAAGAAACGCTCTTGCTCCGCTTTGTGTAAGACCCGATACATCAGGAACTGTCAATGTTTCGATTACAGTTGTGGTTGGACCTGATGAAATATAGATAGTGATTTCCTGCTCAGCAGAAACAATAGTTGTAGCTTTCGGATCGGTATAAATAACTTTGCCTTCTTCAACATTGTCGCTTGGAATGTTCATAGTTTTAAATTGAGTTAAACCATCAAGTTGAAGAGTTTGTTCGGCAAGTTCAAGTGACAATCCATATACATTCGGCATAGGAATATTCTTGTCTGATGACGCAACATAAAGTGTAACTTTTGAGCCTTCCATAACCTTTGAGCCTGCTTCCGGATTTTGCTTTATAACTGTTCCCGGATCATATTGATCTGATTTTTCGTATTCGGCAACAAATTCATAATTATAGCTTTCGTTATCTTGAAGCTGGTCATATGAGAATCCCACAAAGTTTTCAAGTTTTTGTGTTTTAGTATTCATACCTGATGTAAACATCATTACAATACCGATAATAGCCGCTATCAAAACAATGACACCAACAACGATTGCCGCAATTGTTTTCTTTTTGCGTGAAGAATCGTCGTAATCCTCTGTTTCCTCATATTCTTCATCGTCAATAATAGGTTCGATTTCTTGTGAAGGTTCTTCTACAACTTCGTTATTTACATAATTAAAAGTCTTATTTGGGTCTTTAACAATTTCTTCGATATCAAGAAGCATTTCGGTTGCAGACTGATATCTGTCTGCAGGATTTTTTTGCATTGCGTGGAAGCAAATTTGTTCAAGTCCAAGTGGAATGTCCGGATTGATTTTTCTTAATTCTTCTGCATTTGAGTTGACTTGCATAAGTGCAACAGACACTGCGCTGTCAGCTTCAAAAGGAACTTTGCCTGAAAGCATTTCGTAAAGGACTACACCGATTGAATAAATATCTGCTTTTTCATCTGTGTATTCGCCTTTTGCTTGTTCAGGTGAAATATAATGAACAGAACCAATTGCCTGCTCTGTCAAAGTTTTTGTATCAGAACGGGAAAATCTTGCAATACCAAAATCGGTAACCTTGAGGTTCCCGTTTGGAAGCAAAATAATATTTTGAGGTTTAATGTCACGATGAACGATACCTTTATCGTGTGCGTGTTGAACGGCTCTCAAAATCTGCGTCATAAAGAACAAAGCATCGTTCCAAGTGATTGAACCTTGTTTGTTAATAAATTCTTTAAGTGTTATGCCGTCAATATATTCCATTACGATATATTGAAGTTTTTCGCCAAAGTTAACATCATAAACTTTAACAATATTTTCATGTGACAAAAGTGCAATTGCTTTTGATTCGTTTTTAAATCTACGCTTAAAGTCGTCATTATTTAAAAATTCTTCTTTTAAAATTTTAACTGCAACAATTCTATCGTCAACATTGTCATAAGCCTTGTAAACAACAGACATTCCGCCAACACCGATAATTTCTTGAATTTCATATCTGCCGTCTAATCTTTTTCCAACATAATTATCCATTATTATCTCCCAAACATATGTTAAATTGCAATCGCAACAACTGTAATATTATCGTTTCCGCCGTTTTTATTCGCTCTTTTAACCAATCTGTCGGCAAAAGCATAGTATTGACCGTCTTTGATATCTTCTGCCATTTCGGAATTGTTTACGCAATTACTGAGTCCGTCAGTACACAAAACAAGTGTTTCGTTTTCTTGCATATCAATTTCTGAAAAATCAACATCAATTCTTTTATCAACGCCAAGAGCTCTGGTAATGACATTTTTATTAGGGTGGTGCTCTGCTTCTTCTTTTGTGATTTCGCCTCTGTCAACAAGATTTTGAACAAGGCTGTGGTCAACGGTAATTTGTTCAACCCCGTCTTTGTTAACCAGATATGCTCTGCTGTCACCTGCATGTGCAATGTGCGCAACATTATCACGCACAACAACAGCAACAACGGTTGTGCCCATTCCCTTTAAGTCAGGTCTTGAATATGCCATATCATAAACTTCGATATTGGCAGCAGTAATAGCAGAATCAAGAAGATTTTTGATTGATGAATCTCGCATTTTTTCGTTGTATGATGATGTTATTTTATCGCTGATAACCTTAACGGCAAGAGCAGAAGCGATATTACCTCCTGCGGCACCGCCCATTCCATCACAAACGACAGCCCATGCAACTTCTCCCGGAAGTTCACCGACTGCATATGCGTCTTGATTGTTTTCTCTGACTAAACCCTTATCTGTTTTAGCAACTATTTTCATATGTTACCACCTTCGTTCTTCTTGCGTCTTAATTGTCCGCAAGAGGCGTTAATGTCCGAACCGAGCGTTCTTCTTATTGTAGCATTTATTCCAAGCGAATACAAGGTTTCGCAGAAATTTTTAATTGATTTATCCGTTGAACGAACATTGCCTCGTTCTTCAACATCGTTTACAGGTATCAAATTAACATGACAAAGCATTCCTTTTAGCTTATCTGCAAGTTCATGTGCACATTCGGTAGTATCATTTACGCCGTTTATAAGTGTGTATTCAAACGATACTCGTCTGCCGGTAACCTCTGCATAATTCTTGCAAGCATTAATTGCTTCATCTACACCCCATTTATCGTTTACAGGCATCATTGATGAGCGGAGTTTATCATTTGGTGCGTGTAGCGAAAGGGTTAATGTAATAGGAATGTTCTCATTTGCCAAATCGTACATTTTTGGCACAACTCCGCAGGTTGAAAGCGTTATATCACGCATTGAAATATTCAAGCCTTTGTCGTTGTTTACTGTTCTGATGAATTTAATTACATTATCGTAGTTGTCAAGCGGTTCACCAATACCCATAAGAACTATATGCGAAATTCTAATGTTTAAATCCTTTTGTGCGGTGTGAAGTTGTGATTCCATTTCGGCCGGTAGCAAGTTACGCTTGAATCCTGCAAGAGTAGAAGCACAGAATTTGCAACCCATTTTACAGCCGACCTGTGAGGAAATGCAAATAGTGTAGCCGTATTTATATTTCATAATAACGGCTTCAACATATTCCCCATCGTATAATCTGAAAAGATATTTTACTGTGCTGTCAATTTTTGAAACATATTTATCTTCTATTTCAACGGACGGTATAAAATAGTTTTGGTTTAATTTTTCTCTTAAATCTTTTGAAAGATTTGTCATTTCATCAAATGAATCGACGCCCTTTTCGTGTAACCACGAATAGATTTGCCCTGTTCTGAATTTAGGCAGACCTATTGAAAGAATCTCGTTATTTAATTCATCAAATGTAAGTGATTTTATATCAGTCATTTATCTTTTCCATTATTGCATAGAAAAATCCGTCACCACCATTTTCACTTGGGAAAACAGTGACTTTGTCTATAAGCTTAAAATTAATGTTGTCGTTTAAAAAATTTTCAACAACTTTTTCATTTTCTTTTTTATTAAGAGTACAGGTAGAATAAATAATTCTGCCGTTATTCTTTAAATATCTTGATGAAGTACTTAAAATATCGTATTGAATTTGTGGTAATTCCTTAATATCATCAAGATTTTTGTATCTGATTTCCGGCTTTCTTCTTATTATTCCAAAACCGCTGCACGGAACATCACAAAGAATTTTGTCTGCAATCGGCATTTCGCTGTTATAAACAAGAGCGTCATTAATGCTCGTTGATATATTATCTAATTCAAGCCTTTGAGCAGATTTTTTTATCAGTTCAACTCTGTGTTCGTACAAGTCAAAAGCATACACCTTTGCTCCGCTTTGAGCCATAGTAAATGTTTTACCGCCCGGAGCAGCACAAATATCAAGTACAACATCATTTTTTTTACATTCAAGAGCGTTTGCACAGGTATATGAACTGTAATCTTCAATATAAAACAAACCGTCCTTAAATGCCTTAATGTTACTTAAATCAAATGATGAGTTAATTTTTACAACATCACCGTATATTTCACATTCAACACCGTTATCTAAAAGTTCATACTGAAGTTCGCCTTCGTCAACAAACTTTCTGTTTGGAATTGCAAAAACAGGAGGTCGGTTGTTGATTGCTTGAAGTGTAGCAAGAGTTTTTTCCTCTCCGTACATTTTCTTCCACATATTGATAAGGTGAGACGGACAGGAATATTTGATGCTCAAATCATCCGTTTCATCAAGTTCCGATTTACATTCAATAATTTTATGTAATACAGCGTTAATCAGTTTTTTATAATACGAAAGACCGATTAAATCTGCTATTTCAACGGTTTCAAAAACTGCAACAGCATCAGGAACTTTGTCCATAAATAAAATCTGGTATGCACCGATATAAAGGATTATTTTGACCTTTGGTTTTGTTTTTGAAGTCAAGTGTTTGTCGATGAAATAATCAAGTGTGAGTTTGCGTTCTATAACACCGTAAACAAGTCTTGAAGTAAATCCTTTGTCCTTGCTATTAACCTCTGCAAGACCTTTGTCAACCGCAATGTTTGAATATGCTCCGTTTTTTAAAATATCATACAGTATGTCAAATGATGCAAGTCTGCTGTTCTTCATCGTCTGTTTCCACCGTTAACTACAAGCAAAAGCCTGAAAATAGTTGCAAGAGCAGATGCCAAAGCAGCAACATAAGTTAAAGCTGCGGCAGTAAGCACTTTCTTTGCACCAAAATATTCAGAATCTGTCATGAAATGATTTGATTCAATAGTTTCAAGTGCTCTTTTACTTGCATTGAATTCAACCGGTAATGTGATAAGCTGGAACAATGCAACAAAGCAATAAAGTATAATGCCGATATATGCAATTGTTTCAGAACGGATGAACATACCGATTAAGCAAAGCGGAATACCAAGTGATGAACCGATATTTGTTACAGGAATTACAAAATTTCTTATTTTAAGCGGAAAATAACCCTGTGCATGCTGACAAGCGTGACCTGCTTCGTGGCAAGCTACACCGATTGCAGCAATTGAACGAGAGTCGAATACATCTTCGCTAAGGCAAATTTCCTTGGTTCTTGGGTCATAATAATCTGTAAGAGTGCCGGCGACCTTTTTGATTTTTACATCATTAATTCCGTTGAGCTGTAAAAGTCGCCATGCGGCATCAGCACCGGTCATTCCGGAACGGCTGATAACTTGCGAATATCTGCGAAAGTTCTTTTTAACAGATGATTGACAAATTAATGCAAAGATAAAAACAGGAACCATAATAAAGCCTGTCATATAATACATCATATAATATCCCATAAAATACTACTCTCCTAAAATTGTACCGATTTCAATATTGTTGCCTTGGAGGAATGATTTTGCATCCATTCTCTTTTTTCCGTCAAGCTGAAGCTCAAGAATTTCAAGGCAATGTCCGTCACCACAGCAAACAACGAGCTTGTTTTTATTATCTACAATTTGACCCGCTTTATTTGCAGTGATGTCTGTATGAATGGTTTTGTGAATTTTTAAGCCTTTAGTATTAACTGTTGTTGTGGCAACAGGCCAGGTTTGCAATCCTCTGACTTGATTGTGGATTTTGTCTGCCGAATTATTCCAGTCAATATTGCACATTGATTTGTTTATCATAGATGCGTATTGACATTTTTTATTAGCTTGCTTTGTTGCAACGGCAGTGCCGTCTTTTATCATATTAAGAGTTTTAACAAGAGCACTCGCACCGATTGCGGACAATCTGTCAAAAAGTTCAGCACTTGTTTCGTTTTCACCGATTTCGGTCTTTTCTACATAGAATACATCTCCTGTATCAAGTCCCTCATCCATTTGCATAATAGAAACGCCTGTTTCCCTGTCACCGTTGAGAACAGCCCATTGAATCGGAGCAGCGCCTCTGTAAAGCGGCAAGATTGATGCGTGAACATTTATGCAACCGTATGGTGCAATTTCAAGTATCTCTTTTGGCAAAATCTTGCCGTAAGCAACTACAATAATTATATCAGGAGCAAGTTCTGTTAAAATTTCAACTGCATTTGAACCTTTGATTTTTTCGGGTTGATAAACAGGAATGTTGTGTTTTTGAGCACAAACCTTTACTTCAGGTGGGGTCAAAATCTGCTTTCTGCCAACAGGTTTGTCCGGTTGTGTAAAAACAGCAAGAACATCGTGCTTTGCTTCAATTAAGCTTTCAAGACAAGGTACAGCAAAATCAGGAGTACCCATAAATACAATTTTCATCAGCCTTCCAACTTTCCGATAACTTTTGATACAAATAATATTCCCTCAAGGTGGTCAAGTTCGTGGCAGAAGCATCTTGCTTTAAGCTCTTCGCCTGTGTAGATATGCCACTTGCCTGTTCTGTCCTGTGCTTTAACCTGAACTTTTGCAGGACGCTTGCAAACACCGTATTTGCCCGGAACTGACAAACAACCTTCTGTTTCCATTTGTTCGCCTTCTGACATTGTGATTTCAGGGTTTACAAGTTCGATCGGTCCGTCGCCACAGTCGATAACAACAACTCTTTTGAGCATTCCGACCTGCGGTGCAGCAAGTCCTACACCGTTAGCTTCATACATTGTATCAAACATATCATCAATAAGTGTTGACAGTTTTTCATCAAAATTTTCTATTTTTCTGCATTTTTTGTTTAAAACAGGATCGCCCATTTCAACAATTTTTCTTAAAGCCATAATATTTCCTCTTTTTTATGATATATCCGGTGGGTTTAAGCTAATACTAATGCTTACTTTGGAATATACCTTATCTTTGTTAACATCTTTTAAGATTTTTGTTATCATTTGGCGAATTCTTTGTGAATTTTTACACTTGATTGCCAAACGATACCTGTATGTATTATTAATTTTTGAGATTTTTGCTTGAGTAGGACCTAAAACAACAAGTTTTATATCCTTGTATTCATCACTGTTATACTCAACAAGACGGTCAAAAAATGCCTTTGAACAGAGTGCAACGGTATTTTCATTTTCACCTGTGAAAGTTGCTGAATAAATGTCGCAAAACGGTGGATAAATCATCAACTTACGAATCATAATTTCGTTATTATAAAAGCCGATATAATCCTGATGTGATGCAAAATCAATAGTTTCGTTTTGCGGATTAACAGTTTGAATAATCGCTGTTCCAGAATTGTCACGCCTGCCGGCTCTTCCGACAACCTGCGTGATTAGGTCAAAGGAACGCTCACTTGCCGTGTAGTTTTGGTCATAAAGAGAGTTATCGGCATTGACAACTCCGACAAGGGTTACATCCTCAAAATCAAGACCTTTTGCCACCATTTGAGTACCGATTAATATGTTGTATTCTTTATTACCAAACTGTTCAAGCAGTTTTTCGTGCGAGAATTTAGCTGTTGTTGTGTCAGCGTCCATTCTCAAAATTTTTGCATCGGGAAGCAATGCTTGAAGTTCTTCCTCAATTCTTTGCGTGCCAAAGCCGCTGTATCTGACAGCATCACTGCCACACTCGGGACAGATATTGTCAAGCTTTTTGGTATAACCGCAATAATGACACACAAGCCTATTGTTATAGCTATGATATGTCAAAGAAATTGAGCAGTTAGGACAAGTAATAACATGTCCGCATTCGTTACAAGCAATAAAGGTATTGTAACCTCTGCGATTAATTAGCAAAATGGCTTGCTTGCCGTTATCAATTGTTTCTGTTAAATGCTGAAGAAGTATTGATGAAATCGGACTTTTGTTGCCGTTTTTCATTTCGTTTTTCATATCAACGGTGATAACATTCGGCAAAACAGCATTGCCGTATCTTTGAGTTACAGTTGAAAGAACATATTTTCCGTTCAATGCGTTGCTGTATGTTTCGATAGACGGAGTGGCGGAGCTCATAAGAAAATAAGCCTTGTTATACCTTGCTCGGAATTTTGCAATATCCTTTGCGTTATATCGAGGTGTGCGCTCAGATTTATAAGTCTGCTCTTGTTCCTCATCCATAACAATGAGTCCAAGGTTGTGAACAGGTGCAAATATAGCAGACCTTGTGCCGACAACAATCTTTGCCAAGCCTCTGTCGATTCGCTTATATTCGTCGTTTCTTTCGCCAAGTGACAAACCGCTGTGAATAACGGCTACCTTATCTCCGTATCTTCTATGAAAGATAGAAAGCGTTTGAGGTGTTAAAGCGATTTCGGGAACAAGAACGATTACATCCTTGCCGTTTTCGATAACATCATCAATCAGTTTGAGATAAATCTGTGTTTTTCCGCTTCCTGTAACACCGAAAAGAAGCCCCGATTTGCCGGAGCCGAGCATATTTTTGTTTGTTAAGTATGCTTTTTGTTGTTCTTCAGAAAGTAAAATCTCGCTGTTGTCAAGAACCTCTTTGTTTTCATACGGATTGCGATAAATCTCTTTTGAATAGAATTCGATTATTCCGTTATTCTCTAAATTCTTGAGAACAGAAATTCCTACACTGCAAAATTCGCAGATTTCATTTGCCCCTGCCGTGCCGATATCAAAAAGTAAATCACAAACTATTTTTTGCTTTTTTGTAACTTGCGAAAGCTCGCTTTCATCATCGACAAGAAGCCTAACCATTCGCTCTGACTTCCCTTTTAAAACGCCGTATTTTCTTGGAAGCATCTGCTTTAAACAATCATAAGTTGTGCAAAAGCATCTTTCTTTAAGCCAGACTGCAAGTTTTACAAGCTCGTCATCCAACAGCTTTTCATCAATGCTTTTTATTTTTTTAAGATTGTTTGATTTTTCCAAATCGGTTTCAACAAGCTCAATAATAATACCGTCTCTTGTTTTATCGCCTCTGCCAAACGGCACAGAAACCTTTGAACCGATTTGTGCATTTTCAAGAATAGAGTTTGGCACGATATAGCTATAATCTGTGTCAAAACTAAAAAAGGTATTGTCAACAGCAACAGTTGCAACAACTGCTTTCATTATTTAGACTTGATTGAATCAGGCTCTTCGATAACATACTTGCCGTCCCAAATTTCTTCAATAGCGGTAGAAACGGTCTTTTCGTCAAGAATGGCGTTATTTTCGATTGCCTCATCTCTGATTTCTCTTGCTCTTTTTGCAGTGCCAACAACAAGGCTGTATCTGCTGTTTACATTATTTAACATTTTCTTTAAATCCGGATTGAACATTTACTTAATCTCCTTACTGTTAAGAGTTAACAACTCTTTATTAATTATATTGTTTATTGTATTTACACATTCGTCCAAATCATCATTGACCACTGTATATTTGTAAAGTGGCGCCATATCAATTTCCCGTTGTGCAATTTTCATACGATTTTTTACATCATCGATGTCATTTGTTGAGCGATTCACAAGTCGCTTTTCAAGGACCTCAAGGCTTGGTGGCAACAAGAAAATTGAAACTGCGTCAGGGCGAACTTTCAAAATACTTTGAGCACCCTGAACATCAATAATCAAAAAGCAAATTTTGCCATCATTGATTGCTTTTTCAACACCTGAAATCGGTGTGCCGTAGTAGCAATTATTATATCTTGCGTATTCAAGCAATTCATCATTAACTACCATAAGCTGAAAATCGGATTCTGACTTGAAGTAATAATTTACCCCTTCAACTTCGCCCTCTCTTGGCTTGCGTGTGGTTGCGGAAACAGATTCCACAACATCGTTTCGTAGCTTTTTTATTGCTTGAAATACTGTGTCTTTTCCGCATCCGCTTGGTGCAGATAAGATTATCAGTAAGCCTTTATTATTCGTCATTTTGCACCTCCACACCAAAGCGTACGGCAATTTGCTTTAAGTCCATATAGCTCAAAACAACATTGTCGCTGTCGGTAATTATTATACTCATGGTTTTTCTGCCGTGAGTTGCATCAATCAAAGTCCCGTCCTCTTTGCCCTTTTGCACAAGTCTTTTTGCAGGTGCGCTTTCGGGTGAAATAACGGAAATAACTCTATCGGCATTGATTAAATTTCCAAATCCTATGTTAACTAAATTCATTTGTATCTCCGATAGTCGATTACTCGATGTTTTGAATTTGCTCTCTGATTTTTTCAACCTCTGCTTTGATGTCTACAACTTTGCGTGCAATGTCAACATCGTTTGCCTTTGAACCGATTGTGTTGGTTTCACGGTTAATTTCTTGAACTAAGAAATCCATTTTTCTGCCAACAGGTTCATCGGATGAAATGAATGTATTCAGTTGTTCGATGTGGGAACGAAGTCTGACTGTTTCTTCTGCAACGGCAACCTTGTCGGCATAAATAGCAACCTCCTGCAAAATTCTGCTTTCATCAAGGGAAACATCGCCCAAAAGCTCGTGAACTCTCTCAACAAGTTTGTCGTTATATTCCTTGACAGTTTGAGGAGAACGCTCCTCAATATATGAAACGCAGTCCAAAATGAATTGACCTCTTGAATAGATGTCGTCTTTCATTTTTGAACCCTCAACTTCTCTCATAGCAACGAATTTGTCAATTGCTTCAGAGCAAACTTCTTGAACATATCCCCAAAGTTTTTCTTCATCTTCATCAGATTTTCTGACAACAAGAACTTCAGGAAAACGAGAAATAGTTGATGCGCCAAAGTCGTCTTTAAGTTCATATGTTTCGGCAATCTCTTTGAGTGCATTCACATAAGCGGTTGCCAATGTGTGATTAACAACAACATCTGCCGTGTCGGTGTTCAACGCTTCGATAGTAACATAACATTCAATCTTACCACGAGAAACTTTGCCGTTAATATATGATTTTAATTTTTCATCAAGAAAGCCATATTGACGAGGAACTCTTGACGAAAACTCGAAATATCTGTGGTTTACGGACTTAAGTTCAACGGTGATTACATAACCGTCAATTTCCTTTTGGGCTCTGCCGAACCCTGTCATAGATTTTAACATAATATTCCCCTTTATTTATATTAAAAATATTATATGTTTACTATTTCTAACAGTCAATGATTTGTTAACAATTTATTTACAATTTTAACAGTTTGTTTACACTGAAAAACGGCACAATCAAATTGTACCGTTTCTAAATCGTATTGAATTAAATTATTGTTGTGCAGGCTGTGTGCTTGGAGCAGTTGACGGTTGAATAGTTGTAGTTGTAGTAGTTGTTGTTGTTTCGTCTTTAGCCATCAAGCCTGTGTATCCCTGATGAACAATGTTTGTGTTTTTGTCATAAAATCCCATATCAAGCAACATCGGCAAAACATTGTTGTTGAGAAAATTAGGATCAGCATTTTCATCAATAATTGTATATGCTGTTGTTGATTTGTCAACATATCTCAAAGCATCTTGAAGTCCCTGAATTCCGTCAACTTCTTGTGCATCAACAAAGATATATGTTCCCTTTACAACAATAGTTCCTGCATAGGCTTGTTCAAGCGAAGTTGTCGTTTCGGTTGTAGTTTCTTTTGTAGTTTTTTCAGCGTTTTTGTTGCCGAATGTAATATTACCAGTAAAATAAAGCGCACAAAATACACCAACCAAAATAACAATAATCAAAAGAATTACAGGAAATTTGCTTGATTTCTTGTCAGGGTCTTTTTTGAATCTATGTCTTTCAATAGTTGGCTTTTTTTCTTCT
Organism: Eubacterium coprostanoligenes; assembly: GCF_900167205.1. Classification (GTDB taxonomy): domain Bacteria; phylum Bacillota; class Clostridia; order Oscillospirales; family Acutalibacteraceae; genus Eubacterium_R; species Eubacterium_R coprostanoligenes. The sequence goes on along the minus strand of NZ_FUWW01000009.1, from coordinate 10,252 downwards.
TCGATATGAGTTTCGTTCATATCGACATTGATTCCGCCGTCATAATATGAGGCGTCTGTTTTTTTATGAACAACAAGAGGTGGGTCGAGTTGAACATCTGTTACCTCATCCTTGAAATCGTCACTCATAATTATTCTCCTAATTCAGATACATATTTCTCAATTTTGTTAACGATAGCAGTAATCTTTTCATCGTTGTCAACCGGCAAGAACGGGCTTCTCGGAACGCCTGCATTCACACCGAATCTTTGAGAAATAACATTCTTTGCGGCACCGTAAAGTGATGGTAATTTGAGCAAATCAAAAATTATATCATTTATTTTGTACTGCAAAACCTTTGCTTCTTCAATTCTGTTTTCGTTAATCATATTATCCAGTGCAACAAAAAGCTCCGGCATAGTACCGTAAGTACCGCCGATACCTGCGTTTGCACCCATAAGTCTGCCACCGAGCATTTGTTCATCGGAACCGTTAAATATGATGAAGTCATCACCTGCAACAGTTCTGTATCTTTCCATATTGAAAACAGGTTCTTCAGAGTTTTTAATACCGATAACCTTTGGATTTTTAGCCATTCTCTCAAACAAATCAAGAGGAAGATTGAAAGATGTGAGCTGTGGAATATTGTAAATAATAAACGGAAGGTCTGTTGAATCAATAATTCCATTCCAGTGCTTTTCAACACTTGCAGGAGAAAGATGATAATAAACAGACGGAACAGCAGAAACTGCGTCTACACCAACCTTTTCAGCGTGCTTTGCAAGTTTGATGCTTTCTTTTGTTCCGGCACATCCAACATGTACAATAATTGTAAAGTCGTCTGATGCAACTTCCTTAACAGCTTCAACAACTTGCATTCTTTCTTCTGTTGAAAGCAAGAAGCCCTCACCTGTCGAGCCACATACATAAACACCTTTTACACCTTTTGACTCATAAACCTTAACAAGTTTTTGGATTTCGCTAACATTTATTTCGTCATTTTCATCGTAAATTGTATTGAGCGCTACGAAAATTCCCTTGAATTTTTCTAAATTCTTCATATTTCTTCACCACAAAGATAATAGCATAAAACAGAATACATTTCAATATTATTATTGAATTTTGATACTTTAATTGTTATAATCAAAATATGGATATTAAAAATGAAATACTAAACAAAATCAAAGGCGGTCTTATCGTTTCTTGTCAAGCGTTAAAGACAGAGCCACTTTACGACTCTTACATTATGTCCAAAATGGCATATGCAGCTATGCTCGGTGGTGCAGTTGGCATCAGAGCAAATACAATAGTTGATATTTTGGCAATCAGAGAAAGAGTCGACTTGCCTATTATCGGCATTATCAAAGAGGAGTATCCGGACAGCGATGTTTACATTACTCCTACAATGAAAGAAGTAGACGCACTTGTTGAAATCGGATGCGATATTATTGCGACTGATGCAACAAACAGAACTCGTCCTGACGGTAAATCGTTTGAGGAATTCTTCAAGGAAGTTCGTGCAAAGTACCCTGATCAACTCTTTATGGCTGACACATCTTGCTTTGAAGAAGGCAAACTGGCTGCTGAACTTGGATTTGACCTGATTGGCACAACAATGGCAGGATACACACCGTATACAAAAGGCAGAAAACTTCCGGATTGTGAACTTATTGAGAGATACTCAAGTGAACTTGACAAGCCGATTATTGCCGAAGGCGGAATTTGGTGTCCTGACGACCTTAAGGCAGTATACAAAGCAGGCGCATTCAGTGCTGTTTGCGGAACTGCAATCACACGACCGATGGATATTACAAAACGATTTGTAAAGGCTTTGGAGGATTAATATGAGAATATTATGCTTCGATATTGGCGGTACATTTATAAAATACGCTTTGTGTAATGAAAAATTTCAGCTTTCTGAAAAACAAAAAATGCCTACCAATGCAAAGGAAGGCGGTCAAGCAATAATTCAGAGAATTATTGCTGTTATTGAAAGCTACGATAATATTGACAGGGTTGCTATTTCAACCGCAGGTCAGGTAGACAGCAAGAATGGTATTGTAGTTTATTCAACCGATAATATTCCTTACTACACAGGAATGATGGTAAAAAGCATTATTGAAAACAAAACAGGCATCTTGACCTATGTTGAAAATGATGTAAACGCTGTTGCGTTGGGCGAAGCTCGATTTGGTGCAGCAAAGGGATATTCTGATTTCATCAGTCTTGCACTCGGCACAGGTATCGGCGGAGCTATTTATCTTGATAATAAACTGTATAAAGGTTCAACATCGGCTGCCGGTGAACTCGGACATATGATAACTCACGCAGGCGGTAAGCAATGCACTTGTGGTGGCGAGGGTTGCTTTGAATGCTATGCTTCTGCAAATGCTTTGATTAATGCAGTTAATAAGATCTCTGACGAACCACTTGATGCTTTCCAGATTTTTGAAAAGGAAAATATGTCAAAGCCTGAAATCAGATCGGAAATTGACAAATGGATTGATGAAATCATCCTCGGATTGATGAACATTATTTATATTTTCAATCCACCGTTGATTGTAATTGGTGGAGGAATTATGAATGAAGATTATATCATTGAGCTGATTGACAGAAAAATCTACAACAGACTTATGGAAAACTTCCGTAATGTCAAGATTGAAAGAACGAAACTCGGTGGTGACTCGGCACTTTTGGGTGTTGCATACGAAGCATCGCAATTATAATATTGTAAATTTGGGAAGTGATTTTCACTTCCCTTTTCTTTTTATGTTTACACACAACAAAACTCCCGACTAATAAAGCCGGGAGCTATTTCCTTATTATTTAATTTTAATTGTACATCGGACCGTACCTCAAATCAAACTAATTTGAAATTTCTTAGCCCATTGGAATTTACCTCTTTATCTTAGAATTAAAATCCAAAAAGATAATACTTAGTACATTGGAGTTTACCTCACAATAAATTTGTTTGAATTTTAAGAGCCATCTACTCTGACTATCTGCAGGATGATAATCTTATATATCCTTACTATTCACTTTTTTCGACACCTACAAGTATTATACCCAACCCTGCAATAACTAATTAATATCTCATAAGATGCTCAATCGGTTATTAATTCCGTTTTAATAATCTCGATTGAAAAAGTTCCGTTATCTATTGGGATACTATATAGGTGGCTGGTGTATCAATCTGAAGTTTCATATCTCCAGCCTCCTTTCGATTATCGAACTATCCTTAAGTTCAACTAAATAATAGCACACCTTTTGGTGATTGTCAATAGTTTTTTTCAAAAAAATATAAAAAATATGTAAAAAGTTACAAATGAATGTTCCCTATTGACTAATTTATATATTAATATTATAATAAGAGCAGAAATGAGGTGTAATTATGGAAAACGAAGAAATCTACGAACCTGATCTTCTCTCTGTTACAGATGAAGACGGAAACGAAATTGTCTTTGAACTTCTTGAAAGATACGAAACAGACGATGATGTTTATGTTGCTATTACAGAATATCACGACACCGCTGAAGAAATCGTTGACGCTGATTATGAAGTAATTATTCTTAAGGTTGTTGAAGATGAAAACGGCGACGAATTCCTTGAGGAAATTCAAGACGAAATGGAATATGAGCAAATTTCCGATATTCTTATGGCAAAGGTTGAAGAAAAATTCGATGTTGAATATTTTGAACCTGAACAGTAATAATTGAATAGTTATTACATAAATTAATATTGTCTGCGCATCTCGGCAACCTATCGCCTAAATAACCCGAACAATTTTTATATTTAGGGAACCAGACTCCGATTTATGGGAATGCAGACCTCCCTGCTTTTGCAGGACGCTGGGAGCACAAAATTTATTGGGTGGTGCCCACCTGCGTTTAACAGCAGGTTATATTCGGCATAGGCGGATGTGTGGATATTTTATAAACTCAAGTTTTATACTTGGGTTTATTTTTTATCCACAAATAAAAAACGGATAGGTTTCCCTATCCGCTAAAATATGTATTTTAATTCAGGATTACTCACCCTTCATATCGAGGAGCTTTGCCTTACCTTCAAATGAAGCCTTTGAAAGTGTGATAGAATCAAAGATAGCTGCTTCGATGTCGTCAGGAGTACATCCGAGTTCCTTTGTGTCATCTGTTGGGATGAAGAGATTCATGCCCATAATGTCTGCAAGTCCTACAGGATCGATACCTGAATCAACATTTCTCTTTGCATAGTCTTTTCTCATAACAAGACCGAAAGCCTGGAATGTCCACTTTGGAACATCAACAATCTTTCTGTCAGGAATGCCATCCATAGCTCTGTAAACGATCTTAAGGAATTCTCTCCAAGTAAGGTTGTAGCAAGAAATACCATAAGCTCTTGCGCCCTTAACTTGCTCAGCAGCACCAACGATAGCTTCACCAACCTGGCGAACTGTAAGCATTGCTGTGCCTCCCTTTGGATACATTGTGAAAGGCATCTTTTCAAATCTTTGAAGCTGCTCAATAAGGATAACCCAAACAGGTCTTCTGCCCGGCTGTGTACCAAAGATGTATGGAAGCTCAAGAACTGCTACGCCCATATCGTCGTCAGCATACTTGAATGCAACATTTTCCTGGTCGATTCTTGAACGGATATAAGGGTGCTTTTCGCAGAGCTTCATATCAGGACGATCCTTTGCAAGCCATGCAAAATATGAACCAAGGACAACGCAACGCTTAACGCCACACTTCTTTGCCATAGCAAGACATCTGTCAACAGGGTCAATGTTGAACTTCTTATAAGCATCATAAACAGGAGCCGGGAATTCTACTCTTTCGTCTACACCTGCAGCGTAAACAAAAGCATCAACGCCTGTCATAGCCTTTTCAAGTTCTTCGTCTGTGAGTTCAAGGAAGTTACCAAATTCAATTTCCATTTCCTCTGGAATTGGAGCACCTTCCGGAAGAGGAGGAAGAGCAATAGTCTTTACCTTATGTCCTCTGTCAATAAAAATTTGTGCAGCTGCCGAGCCAAGAAGTCCGGTACCGCCGAAAATCAATACGTTCATAATACCCTCCGTATCTAAATTATTTTAACGCTACTATTCTACTACAAAATTTACCATTCGTCAATAAGATTAGTTAATAATTTGTTTATTTTTTTGTGAAAAATATATAGAAGCATAGTCTTTTGCGTTTATAATTCCATCTCTGTTTGTGTCAATATAAGGACTATACTCTTGATTTGTTGGAGTAGCATGGTATAAATTGTCAAACATTTCAAGCCTATCAAGACATTTATAGTTACGATTGTCATTAGTCAGTGTATAATAGAGGGTTCCGTCTATTTCGCCGAGAACTGCATTTTGAACTGAAAAATCTTTAAACTTATACTCCTTATTTGTCAACAAATCATAGCAATAGAGGTGTGAGGAAGTATTATCCGATGCTGTAAAATAAAAAATATCGTCTATTTTTACCATATAGCCGTATGGAGAAAATGTACCGTTGCTATATTTTGCATATACACATAGATAATTATTTTTATTAATAATTGTTGTGTTTCCGTTCAAATCTCTTTTGACAATATTGATTAAAAAATTATCTTTGTCGAGGTCGATATAATAATAATCACCTTTATATGTATATATATTTGAAATATAATTATTCCAGAAAGCGTTATCATAGGTGGCGTCGGTGCACTCGATTCCGGCAGGATATTTTATATCATAGTGTCCTCTGTTTGTTTCAAAATCACTTTGGCTTTTCAAAAAATTAGTATGAGAAAATTTGCTCATATCATTTTCATTTGTACTGCAATAAGAAGTGTCATCCCAAGTCAAATCAACATTGTACCATTTGTTGTCGATAAAAATTGCATTCCAAGCGTGGCTCATTTTGTCTGAAATAACATAACGGCAAGGAATGTTCAACTTATTCATAACAGCTGAATAAATGAGTGCATATCCTGCACAAACAATTTTTCTGTCTTTGACAAAGCCATATGCCGAATGATAAACATCCTTATCATTATTATTATCTATATTTGGATATATTGCCAAACTGCATATATAATCATGAACTGTTAATGCTTTTTGCAAATCCGTCATTGTGTTATCTGTCTTAGAAATAATACGATTTAATTCATTATCAAAATCAATCTTTGCTGATGCAATTTCGTTTTGTGACATTGTATATACCGGATAAACAGAAGAAGCATGCGGAAACGGATTTTCAAGATACGTGTAGCTGATATTGCTTGATACATAAAATAATTCAGGATGATTATTTATAACATTTGAATATATAATATTAAATTCGCTCAACGGAATTTGATATTTAGCAACATTAAAAAAAGTTTCACATTCCATAAGACTTTGATAAATTGTATTTTCTGCTTCACTCAATGTATTTGTATCAACAGAAATAGATTGGGCACTGATATCTGCGCAAGAATAATCCCCTTCCTGGATTAAATTAGCGTGTGTTTGGTATGATTTTGTGCGAGCATAAACAACAATAGGTGAAGTGATACCTACAATCATAATCAATGATAAAACTAAACACCATAATTTTTTCAATACAATCATCTCCAATCATTAAATATCTGTTATTTACATAATACATAAAAAACAGCACTCCGTCAAGAGTGCTGTTAATGTTTTGTTATTATACCGGATGAACCTTTGTTTCGATATTATCGTGCTTTCCGTCAAGTCCGTATTTTTTATCTCTTCTCTTTTCAAAGAATTTAACGGCAACCTGACCGAATTGAGCATAAGACAATACATCTTCTTCCTGCTCATAGTATTCAGAGATTTCGCTCTTGAACTGCTCGATAGTATCATTAAGCAAATCTGCCGGACGACAAGTGATAATCTCATCATCGCCGACAATCTTCTTTTGGAATTCAGGATCAATCTTACAAGGCGTTGCGCCGTATTTGCCGGCAACCAAATCCTTAAATTCTTTTGTTACCATCTTATATCTTTCGCCCATAATGACATTGAATACAGCCTGTGTACCAACGATTTGTGATGACGGAGTTACAAGTGGCGGGTATCCTGCATCCTTACGAACACGAGGAACTTCAGCGAGAACTTCTTCAAGTTGATCCTCTTTGCCTGCTTGCTTAAGCTGGCTGTTAAGGTTTGAAAGCATACCGCCCGGTACTTGATAAAGAAGAGTATTTGCATCAACGCCGAGCATCTTTGGATCAAGAAGTCCATTGTCAAGATACTTTTGACGAAGCGGTGCAAAGAAATCTCTAACTTCACTCAATGCCTTGAGGTCAAGCTCTGTGTCGTATTCTGTGCCCTTAAGAGCAGCAACCATCGATTCTGTTGCAGGATGAGAAGTTCCCATTGCGAGCGGCGACATTGCTGTGTCGATTACATCAACACCTGCTTCAATACCTTTGAGAAGAACCATTGAAGCAAGACCTGAAGTGTAGTGAGTGTGAAGTTGAATCGGAATGTTAACGGTTTCTTTAAGAGCCTTAACCAAATCGTAAGTTCCGTAAGGAGTCAAAAGACCTGCCATATCCTTAATACAGATTGATGAAGCACCTGCATTTTCAAGCTGTTTTGCATAGTGACAATAGTAGTCAACATCAAAAACAGGACCTGTTGTGTATGAAATAGCCGCTTGAACATGTCCGCCGTATTTATTAGCTGCGTTAATAGCTGTTTCAAGGTTACGAACATCATTAAGCGCATCAAAAATACGAAGAATATCAATACCGTTATCAATACTTTTCTTAACAAAATAATCTACAACTTCATCACTGTAGTGACGGTAGCCGAGCATATTTTGACCTCTGAAAAGCATTTGAAGTTTTGTATCAGGGCATTTCTTTCTGATAGTACGAAGTCTTTCCCACGGGTCTTCATCAAGGAAACGAAGGCAAGCATCAAATGTTGCACCGCCCCAACATTCCAAAGAATGATAACCGATTTTGTCCATTTGAGGAAGAATATCTACAAATTCTTCTGTTCTCATACGAGTTGCAATCAAAGACTGATGTGCATCACGCAAAACAGTTTCTGTAATTCCTATTTTAGCCATAGTGCACCTCTTATGCCAAAGTGATAATTGTTTGACCTGCTTCCACAGTGTCGCCCTTGTTTACATTAACTGAAGCAACAGTGCCGTCTTGAGGAGCAACAATTTCATTTTCCATCTTCATTGCTTCAAGAATAACAAGTACCTGACCTGCCTTTACAGAAGCGCCGTTTGAAACCTTAACATCAAGAATGTTACCGGGCATTGGAGCATCAACTTTAACACTGCCGGCAGCTGCAGGAGCTGCTTTTGGAGCAGCTTGAGGAGCAGGAGCAGCTGGTGCTGCGGCAGGAGCCGGAGCTGAAACAACAGGAGCAGATGCAGAAGCACTACCCTCTTCAACTGTTACATTGTATGGTGTACCGTTAACTGTAATTGTATAATTTTTCATTTTTATGTCCTCCGATTATTTAACAGAATGTTTTCTTGGAACAGTAGTTTCTCTCTTGTTCATGAGCATGTCAAGATACTGAGAAACCTTATTTCTTGTTTCTTCAGGTGCAAATACATCATCAACCGCACCGCAAGCAGCTGCTGTGTATACAGAACCGACAGTTTGCTTGTATTCATCTTCAAGTTTGGCTCTATCCTCACCGTTTGCAAGTCTGTCGTTATACAAGAATGCAACGCCTGCTTCAACATCAAGAGGAGAAGCAACAGCATTTTCCCAAGCTAAAGTTGCATCAGCATTTGCGCCTTTTCCTGCAAGAATGATATATGAAGCACCGATTGCCTGTCCTGTAATCAAGCTGATTTTTGGACAAGTTGCGCTTGCATAAGCAGTAGTAAGTTTTGTTGCCGCAACAAGCATTTGTGCGTCCTTACCTTTAGTAAGACCGGTTGAATTTGCAACAGTAATAACAGGAATGTTGAAAGCATCACAAAGTTTAATCATTGCTTCTGCTTTATATGAACAACAAGGGCAAATTTCGTCATTGTTAAAAGCGACAACGCCGACTGTTGAACCCTCAACAGTGCCAAGTTTTGTGATTACATTCTTGCCATATTCAGCTTTGAATTCAACAGAAAGAGTTGAATCAAGGATAGAATCAACAATATTTTCAACAGAACAGCCCTCAACAGCCGAAACAGATGGTGCAGAATATTCAAAATCCACCATCGGAGCACTGTAAAGATTGTTCTTTGGAAGCATACAAACAACCTTCTTTGCTTCCAAAATAGCAGAATCAACATCATCACACATAATGTCTACTGTTCCTGCTTGTGCACTTTCTTCGATTGTTGTTTCGCTTGGTGCTGTGATATAAAAATCACTGTCCTTGCTTGCAACAACAACATCTGCCATATTTGCAATAAGAGCTGATGTTCCCAGGCAAGCACCTGCGATAACGCTAATCTGCGGAACAACACCCGAAAGCATAGTTGCCGACTTTACGACTTCGCCAAAAGCATTGAGAACTTCAAAGCCTTGCGTAAGTTGAACGCCATTTGAATCATAAATGCCGACAATACCGCATCCTGTCTTTTTTGCCAAAGAAAAAACTTTTAATAATTTTGAGCATTGCTCAACAGTAACAGCACCGCCGTTTATATCACTGTCCTGCGCAAAAGCATAACATTCGGTACCGTTTACATATCCGTAACCGGCAACGACTTCAACCTCACCATTTTCACCTTTTGTGAATGGCTCAATTTCAGTAAAAATGCCGTCATCAAAAAGAGTAGCAAGTCGCTGAAGTGCAACACTCTCTTTGTTTGAATTACCCATTTTTTATCCTCCTTGAGAACTTAATAATCCATTTTGATTATAAAATCACCAAAATGACCTATTATTGATTTTAACATTATTTGCTTATAATATCAATATAAAATCATAACCACCAGTTAAACTGGTGGTTTGCACAGGCCCTATAAGGGCCGCCTACTGGCTTGTTTTCTGAAAGTCGGCACTGAAGTTTGCCATCGCATTACTGTTTCAAGCAGCCCCTCTCGTGGGGCTGTTTTTCTTTTGCTTACTTATTCTTGTTACCCGTGAACGGGTCTACATACTCTTTAAGTGAAATTTGGTCATTTGCAAAATCTTCCTCAAGTTGATTTTGTATGTACTTTTCTATCACTTTCTTGTTTCGACCGACTGTATCAACATAGTATCCCCTACACCAAAAATGTCTGTTGCCGTACTTATACTTTAAATTTGCGTGTCGGTCGAAAATCATCAATGTGCTTTTTCCCTTGAGATATCCCATGAATTGTGCTACACTAATGTACGGT
>NZ_FUWW01000024.1 GCF_900167205.1 Eubacterium coprostanoligenes | reverse complement strand
TTTACTTGACAAAAGCAGGAGATTTGCTTGTTGTAATGAGAGAATTATTGTGATATAATTAATCTATTTTAAAGAGGTGTAATTTATGAGTGAACATAATCATACCCACCACCACGATTACGAAAATTGCTGTGATAATCATACTCCTGACAATCACGGCTGTGGTTGTTGCGGTGAGGATCACTTTAACGAGCATAAAAAAGAAAAACTCACAAAGATTATCATAAGTGCGGTTTTCTTTGTAGCAGGGTATATCATCAGCGAATTTACCGAGCTTCCGAGCTATGCCTATCTTTTGTGCTATCTCATTTCTTATCTTATGGTGGGATTTGACATTGTCAGAGATGCGGCGGACAGCGTAATTCACGGCAAATTTTTTGATGAAAATTTCCTTATGAGCTTTGCGAGCATCGGTGCATTTGCAATAAAGGAATACACCGAGGGCGTTGCGGTTGTTCTTTTGTTTACAATCGGTGAGTTTATCCAAGGGCTTGCGGTTTCAAAAAGCAGAAAGTCGATTGACTTAATTCTTTCTCAAAAGCACAAGACCTACACATTGCCTCGCCATTATGACAATGAGGAAAGCCGAACCGAGCGAATGATTACAAAATTTGCAAGGATATACACACCGGCTATTTGCATAATTGCAATTGCCATTGTTGTTGTTCCTCCGCTTTTCTTCAAGGCAGAGTGGCACGAATGGTTGCACAGAGGCTTTGCCGCACTTGTTGTCGGTTGTCCGTGTGCTATTGTAATTTCAATTCCGCTTTGCTACAGCGCAGGAATCGGAGCTTGCTCAAAGGATAATGTGTTTGTCAAAAATACTTCAACTATGGACGAAATCAATGCTTGCGACACTGTGATTACTTATGATGACGACAAGAGCATTGATGACATCAAAGTGCTTCAAAACAACGGTCACAAGGTCATTTATCTTGGCAAGGGACATAACGATTTGACAATGATTGAGGCTGCCGACATTGCTGTTGCAGTCGGAGAGGATTGCACGGGAGATGCCGTTAACCTTGCTGATATGGTGATGATTAATTATTCCGACAGCGCAATTGACGATGTGAAGAAGAACGCAAAGAAAATTCACGCAATTGCAATGGAAAATATTTATTTTTCAATCGGCGTAAAACTTATCATTTTGATTCTTGATGTTGTGCTTGCAAAGAGCATTCCAATGTGGTTTGCAATTTTCGGCGACATCGGAGTGTGCTTGCTTGCGGTTGCAAATTCGGCAAGAGCAATTTCAATCAAACGAAAATAATTTTAAAGGATATATTCTTAAATGAATGTATCCTTTTTTCTTGTTAATTTTTCATTAATGTGCTATATTAAAATTAAAGAAAAAATTATAAACAACAGGAGGTAATTTATTATGAGCACAGGAACTATTGTTTTGATTGTTGTTGTTGCTTTGGTTGTGCTTATCGGAGCATATATCGGTGCAACCTACAACAAACTTGTAAAATCAAAGAACAGCGTTGAGGAAGCATTTTCAACAATGGATGTTTATCTCAAAAAGAGATGGGATTTGATTCCAAACATTGTTGCATCGGTCAAGGGCTATGCAAAGCACGAGGCAGAAACACTTGAAAAGGTTATTTCTGCAAGAAACAACGGCTATTCGTCAATGAACTCCCAGCAAAAACTCGAGGCAAATGCGGAGCTTAACACAGCTATAAAGAGCCTCAATGTTGTTGCGGAGCAATATCCGGAACTCAAGGCAAATCAAAACTTTATGGATTTGAACGCTCAACTCAAAAAGACAGAAGAGGACATTTCGAATGCAAGAAAGTTCTATAACGCTGTTGTAAAGCAGTACAACAATACTGTTGAGATGTTCCCGTCAAGCATCGTTGCGTCTGTGTTCCATTTTGAAAAGAGAGATATGTTTGCAGTAGAGGATTCTGCTCAAAGAGAGGCTGTAAAGGTTGAATTCTGATGAAAAAGGTCAAATATGTATTTCTGTTTGTGCTGTGCCTTGTACTTTCTCTTGGCTCAAGCGTGACCGTGCTCGCAGAAGATTATTCAACTTATCCGTACTATATCAAGAATTACGATGTAAATATTACCGTAAACGAGGATAACAGTTGTCATATTACAGAGAATATTGATTGTTTTTTTAATCAGTACAGGCACGGTATTTATCGCTATATCCCTGTTTACTTCAGTGTGTACAGAGCAGACGAAACTTCAAGCAGTGTCAGGGTGAAAATCAAGCACGCCAAATGCAGTGACAAGACGAGTAATTCAATACAAAACGACAATTTTGTTATGCAAATAGGTGACGAGGACGAAACCATAATAGGTGAAAAATCCTACACCATTTCGTATGATTATTATGTCGGACCCGATAATTTGACCGATGCTGATGAGTTTTATTTCAACATCATCGGTGACGGTTGGGATACTGTAATTGACAAGTGTAATTTTACCATCACTATGCCAACGGAGTTTGACAGCTCAAAACTCGGTTTTTCAACAGGCAACTACGGATTTGTCGGTACGGATATTGTTGATTACAAGGTTGACGGAAATGTGATTACCGGCCACACAACCGCACCGTTGAGAGAACACGAGGCACTCACCGTCAGGACAGAACTTGACGAGGGATACTTCGCCTTTGATTATGCCCACGAAAAAATGCTTGGTGCACTTATGATTGCCATTCCGGCAATTGTTCTTGCTGTTGTACTCATCATTTGGTTGAAATTCGGCAAGGATAAAAAGGTTATCGAAACCGTTGAATTTTATCCGCCGGAGGGTATGAACAGCCTTGAAGTTTCTTATTGGTACAACGGAAAAGTTGAGAAAAAAGAAATTGTTGCAATTCTCATTGAACTTGCAAATGAGGGATTTATTGAAATAACGGAGGACAGCAATGACGCCTATATCCACAGGCTTCGCAATTATGACGGCGATGACGAGGATAAAAGGCAGTTGTTCGATTCGTTGTTCAAAAACGGCAAGCTCAAAGGCACTTATGTTAAGGATTTGCAATATCGTATGGCAGGCACAGCCGAGAATATTGCAAACAAGTATGTTGTCAGAGTAAATCAAGCAAAGGCATTTGATTCAAAGTCGCTGTTGCTTCGTGTTTTGTGCTGGGTGCTTTCTGTCGCTTCGTATGCGTTGTCGTGCTATATTTTTACATTAGCATTCATTCCAAATGCAACAGCCTTGCATATAGGTTTTGTACTTGCGTTGGTCAGCTTCTTGCTATCGTCCTTTGTACGCAAAAGAAGTGACGAGGGATACGAAAATCTTTGCAAGGTCAAGAGTTTTAAGACTTTTTTGGAAACAGCAGAAAAGGAAAGACTTGAAGCACTTGTTGAGGAAAACCCGAGTTATTTTTACGACATTTTGCCGTATGCTTATGTTTTGGGCGTGTCGTCAAAGTGGATAAGAAAATTTGAAAAGATAGCTATGGACCCACCTCATTGGTATTACGGCAGTAACCCGTACACCTACATTTGGATGGCAAACTTTATGCGTAGCAGTGTGCCACGAATGGGCGACACCATTGTAACTCCAAAACCGTCAGAACATAACGGCAGTTCATATGGCGGAGGCGGTGGCTTCAGCGGTGGCGGCGGATTTTCAGGCGGAGGCTTCGGCGGAGGCGGAGGCGGAAGCTGGTAAAAGAATATAAAACAAAAACTCAAAGCGGAGGATAAATCCTTCACTTTGAGTTTTTTGTTTATGAGAAAATTAAATTCTTGCTACGCCGTCTTTGCGAGCTGCTTCGGCAACTGCGTTTGCAACTGTATCCTTGATTCTTTCATCAAATGCGTATGGAAGAATGTAGTCCTCGTTGAGCTTGTCGTCGTCAACAAGGGAAGCAATAGCGTAAGCTGCTGCGATTTTCATATTCTCTGTGATAGCAGACGCTCTTACATCAAGCGCACCTCTGAAAATGCCCGGGAATGCAACAACATTGTTGATTTGGTTAGGGAAGTCCGAACGACCTGTGCCAACGATTTTTGCACCGGCAGCCTTTGCTTCGTCCGGCATAATTTCAGGTGTAGGGTTGGCCATTGCAAGTACAATAGGGTCTTTGTGCATTGTCTTAATCATTTCTTCGGTGAGAACGCCCGGAGCAGAAACACCGATGAAAATATCTGTTCCGACGATAGCGTCCTTGAGTCCACCCTTAACCATTCCACGGTTTGTAACCTTTGCGATTTCAGCCTTTGATGCGTTGAGGTTTTCTCTTCCCTCATAGATAGCGCCTGTTCTGTCGCAAAGGATAACATCTTTCAAACCAAGAGTCATAAGGAGTTTAGCAATAGCTGTGCCTGCAGCACCTGAACCGTTGATAACAGCCTTGCATTCGCCCAAATCTTTGCCGATAATCTTTGTTGCGTTGATGAGAGCGGCAGAAACAACAACTGCTGTGCCGTGCTGGTCATCGTGGAAAATAGGAATGTCGCACATCTTCTTGAGCTTTTCTTCAATCTCGAAGCAACGAGGTGCAGAAATATCCTCAAGGTTTATACCGCCGAATGAGCCTGAAATGTTGTAAACAGTTTGAACAAACTCGTCAACATCCTTTGTTCTTACGCAAAGAGGAAATGCGTCAACATCGCCGAATTCCTTGAAGAGTACGCATTTGCCCTCCATAACAGGCATACCTGCTTCAGGTCCGATGTCGCCAAGACCGAGAACAGCCGAACCGTCTGTGATAACTGCTACAAGATTGTTTCTTCTTGTGAGTTCATAGCTTTTGTTGTAGTCCTTTTGGATTTCAAGGCAAGGTTCTGCAACACCCGGGGTGTATGCAAGTGAAAGCGATTTGCTGTCGTTTACCTTTGCTTTGGCAACAACTTCAATTTTTCCGTTCCATTCGTAGTGCTTTTGGAGTGATTCCTCTCTTATATTCATTTTAAATTATTCCTTTCGCTTTATGCAATAGTTTTATTATGTGAAAAATTGTGAAAATAATAACAAAAAAGGAGCAGGTCGCACTCGGACAGAAGCCCGAGGGCATCCCGCCCCTTAATTTTTATAATGTTTTTATGAGATTATTTTCTCTCAATGTGAGAAGTAATCTTTTCTTCCTTTTCGTAAGGAACATAGTTGTCTTCCCATGGGAATGTGTAAGAAAGACCGAGTTTATCTCTGACTTCGTTGATTTCTTTTTGTACAGCTTCATTGATAGGAACACCGCTGTTTTCTCTTTCCTTCCAAACAAGGTATTCTTTCTCGCCTGCTGTGTAAATTCTGTCCTGACCCGGAGCTTTCTTTGATGCTCTGATTTCACGGAGAATTTCGCCTGTCTTCTTTCTTGCAGCTTCTTCACCCATAAACTTTGATGTGTCGATAGCAAGGAAGAAGTGACCGAGATGATAAGGAACAAGGTTGCCGTTTTCATCTTTACCGTCAAGAGCCTTGCCGTAGTTACCGTCCTGAAGAACAGCAGAGAGAAGTTCAATAATCATAGCGTAGCCATAGCCCTTGTAACCGCCGAGGTTTTCGCCGATACCGCCGAGTGCTGTAAGAGCTGCTGTACCCTGACGAATTCTCTTGAGTGCTTCGCCTGCGTCGCCCTCAACAGGATTGCCGTCAAGACCGATGATTGTGCCCGGATGAACAGGCTCGCCGATTCTTGCATAGTATTCAATCTTGCCGTTTTGTGTGATTGATGTTGCACAGTCAAGTACAAAATCGAATTCTTCATCAGATGGAATACCCATTGTGAGTGGGTTTGTACCAAACATACCCTCAACACCGAATGTAGGTGCAACTGACGGTCTTGCGTTTGTGCCTGTAAAGCCGATGCATCCCTGCTCGGTAGCCTGTGTTGCATAGTAACCTGCGATACCGTAGTGGCAAGAATTACGAACTGCAACCATACCAAGACCAAATTCCTTTGCCTTGTCGATAGCCATCTGCATAGCCTTGTAGCCGATAACCTGACCCATACCGTCATGACCGTCAACAACTGCTGTGCAAGGTGTTTCTTTAATGATCTCAAAGTTTGTTACAGGGTTTTGGATACCTGCAACGATTCTGTCGATATAAATAGGCTTAAATCTGTTACAGCCGTGGCTTTCGATACCTCTCTTATCTGATTCCAAAAGAACATCGGTGCAGATTTCTGCATCCTCTCTCGGAACACCGTAACCAACAAAAGCGTCAGTCACAAAGTCGGTGATTAAATTCCACGGACATACAACTTTTCCCATAATTAATAAAACTCCTTTTTTTTGAATATAAATTATTTTGCCATAAGACAAAATTTTAACTAATTAAATTATCTTTCCCAATTTCTACTGCGTTCAACAGCACGCTTCCAGTCGGAATATTGCTTGTTGCGCTTTTCTTCCGGCATAGATGGGATAAAGATTTTGTCAACCTCACGGTTTGCTTCAATCTCGGCTGTGTTCTCCCAAACGCCTGTTGCAAGACCTGCAAGATATGCAGCACCGAGAGCAGTTGCTTCTCTGTTCTTTGGACGGTTAACATTGCAACCGGTCATATCTGCCTGAATTTGCATCATAATGTTTGATACGCTTGCACCGCCGTCAACACGCAAATCCTTGAGTCTGATGTCGCTGTCGTTCATCATAGCCTCAAGCAAGTCTGTCATTTGGTATGTGATGCTTTCAAGCACTGCACGGCAAACATGCTTTCTGTTGATTGAACGGGTAAGACCTACCATAATGCCTCTTGCATACATATCCCAATACGGAGCACCCAATCCTGTGAAAGCAGGAACGAGGTACAATCCGTTGCTGTCCTCAACCTGCATTGCAAGTTCATCACATTCTGCGGCAGAGCTGATAAGTTCAAGTTCGTCACGAAGCCATTTGATAACAGAGCCTGCGTTGAATGCAGAACCCTCAAGGTCGTATGTGATTTTGCCGTCAAGTCCCCAAGCGATACCTGTGAGGAGGTTTGAACGGCTTTCGATTCTCTTTTCGCCTGTGTTCATAAGCAAGAAGCAACCTGTGCCGTAGGTGTTTTTGGCTTGACCTACTTCGAAGCAACCCTGACCGAACAATGCGCCCGGCTGGTCACCGATAGCACCTGCAATCGGAACGCCCTCAAGATCCTCAATGCCTGTGATTTTCGCAACATGGCCGTAAATACAGCTTGATGGCTTAACTTCAGGCAAAATGCACATTGGAATGTCGAGCTTTTTGCAAAGGTATTCATCCCAGCAAAGATTGTCAATGTCAAACAACATTGTTCTGCATGCGTTTGAATAGTCGGTAACATGAGCCTTGCCGTCTGTCAAGTTCCAGATGAGCCATGTGTCGATAGTGCCGAAAAGCACCTCGCCACGCTCTGCCTTTTCTCTTGCGCCCTCAACATTGTCCAAAATCCATTTGATTTTTGTTGCGCTGAAGTATGCGTCAATCAAAAGACCGGTAGTGCTCTTGATGTAATCTGAAAGTCCCTGTGATTTGAGTTCCTCACAATAATCAGCAGTTCTTCTGCACTGCCAAACAATAGCGTTGTAAAGCGGTGCACCTGTTTCCTTGTCCCAAAGAATAGTTGTTTCTCTTTGGTTGGTGATGCCGATGCCTGCAATTTTCTTCGGGTCAACTGTGCCCTCACGCAATGCACCGATCATGGAACTTACAACAGAAAAAAGGATTTCGTGAGGGTCGTGCTCAACCCAACCGTTTTGCGGATAGAACTGTGTAAATTCGTTTTGATTTTTAGCGACGATTTCGCCTTTTTTGTTAAAAATAATAGCACGAGAGCTGGTAGTACCCTGGTCAAGTGCCATCACAAACTTTTCTTCTGCCATAATTAAACCCCTTTTTATAGCATATACATTATTTTATTATATATAATAATTCTACTATTTATTTTGACAAGTGTCAACATTTAAACTAACTAAAAAATAATTATTTGTTTGGGCAAATTGACAAAAAAATAACAGGCAGAATATGCCTGTTATATATTTAATGTTTTGTATAAACATTTGGTTAGTCTTCGGTGGTTGCACCCTCAATGAAGTTAACAATGTCCTCAACGGTTTTCATATTTTCAATCACACTGTCAGGAACTTCAATGCCGTATTGATCCTCGATGCTCATAACAATATCAATAGCGTCAAGAGAGTCGGCTCCGAGATCGCTTGAAAGGTCTGATGACATTTCGATTGTGTCAGGATTTACATCAAGCTGTTCTGCCAATATATCTTTTATTTCGTCAAAAATCATAAAGCAACGCTCCTTAAAAATTTGTTGTTATGTTTAATGTAATATGTTATTATCATATTAGTAAGTTTTGATTGATTTGTCAATAATTTTCTTATAAACAATATCTTAAAAATGTTTGGAGGACAAAATATGAAAGTGGTGAAAACGAGGAGGTATCTCTATGGACTTACGGGTTATCCTCTCGGTCATTCTATCAGCCCGCTAATCCATAAGTCGCTTTTTGAACTTTGCGGTATTGATGCCACATATCTTATGGTCGAGGCTTCACCCGAGGATTTGGAAAAGGTTTTTGCCGAAACGCTCAGCGGATTGCGTGGATTTAATGTCACAATTCCGCACAAAATCAACATCATTAAGTATTTGGACGAGCTGTCCCCGAGGGCAGAACTCTTTGGTGCTGTCAACACCGTTGATGTGCGTGAGAACAAAATTGTCGGTCACAACACCGATTGTGCGGGCTTTTTGTCGGCACTTCAGATGGCAGATATTGAACTTGCAGGCAAGGTGCTTCTTTGCGGAAGCGGTGGAGTTTCCCGAATGATTGCGTTTGAATCCGTTTTGGCAGGTGCCGATTTGACTGTTGCGGTCAGAGAGTCAAGCTTTGTCGCTGCCAATGAACTAAAAAAGGAAATTAAGGACAAGCTCAACAAGGACATCAAGGTTATTATGTTGAGTGATGCAAAGGGCGAGTATGATTTGATAATCAACGGCACTCCTGTCGGAATGTATCCCAATGTTGATGCGTGCCCTGTTTCAAAAGAAGTTGTTGCAGGCGCAAAGGCAGTTTTTGATGTTATTTATAATCCGCAGGAAACAGTACTTTTGAAATATGCCAAAGAGGCAGGAATCAAGTTTTCAAACGACGACATTGAAAAGGTAATAAAAATTGCCCAAAAGGAGCTTGAGAAAAATGGATAATATTGTTTTGTGCGGCTTTATGGGCAGTGGAAAAACCGTTGTCGGCAAGGAGCTTGCAAAAATTTTGGGCGTCAAATTTGTTGACACCGATGAACTTATAGAAAAAGAGCAGGGAGTTGCGATAAAAGCGATTTTTGCTATTCACGGCGAGGATTATTTTCGTGACCTTGAGTATGAGGTGTGCAAAAAAATTCCGGAGATGAAAGGCGTTGTTGTTTCAACCGGCGGAGGTGCAATGACATTTGAGCGAAATGTTGAGGCAGTCAAGCAGGGTTCAAAGATTGTTTTCTTGGATGCGTCGTTTGATGTGATTTGCGAAAGAATCGGCGACAACACCACCCGACCTCTTTTTCAAGACAGGGAAAAGGCAAAAAAACTCTATGATGAACGCAAGGAAAAGTATCTTTCGGCTGCCGATTTTGTCATAAATGGTGATATGGGAGCAAGAAAAACCGCTATGCAAATAGCTGATATTTTCAGATAATAGACTGTATCTGCCATTTGCGTATGTCTAAAAAGTTACGAAGTTGTAACCTATTGATAAAATGTGTTGAAAAATAGTATTGCATATGATATAATGGCACAGATTTAAGACAGTCGTGGTTAACGGCAAAAAAACAGAGGTGTTCAATTCTATGGGTACTGAAGAGAAAAAAGAAGAACTTAAGCATTCCCTTAGTATGTTTAACAAATACAAGGATTTGCTTATGGAGCTTACAAGAAAAAATGTAAAGCTCAAGTATAGAAATTCTTGGCTCGGTATATTCTGGAGCTTCTTGCAACCGCTTCTTAATATGATAGTTTTGTCTGTCATTTTCGGTGCACTCCTTGCAAGGAAAAAAGACGGAATCGTGTGCTATCCGGTATATTTGTTCTCCGGTAGATTGATTTATGAATTTTTCGTAACATCAACCAAGCAATCGCTGACAGCATTTAGGCGTAACGCTTCAATTATTAAAAAGGTATATGTACCAAAGTATATGTATCCGCTGTCATCAACGCTTTCAACATTTGTTACATTTGCAATTTCAACACTTTGCTATGTTTGTGTTTGGATTTTCTTCAAGTTGACAGGCATAAGCGGTGGTGCAGGGCTTACACTCAGCTGGAAGATTGTGCTTGTGTTCCTGCCGATGATTTTGCTTTTGATGTTCTCAACCGGTGTCGGTCTTATCCTTTCGGTTGTGAATGTTTATTTCAGAGATGTTGAGTATATTTGGGATGTTTGCACAAAGCTCTTGATGTATATGGTTCCTATCCTCTATTCAATGAACAGATTTGAGGGCAGAAAAATTATGTATTTCATCAAACTCAATCCGCTGTATTCAATGATTGAGTTGTTCAGACAGTGCGTGCTTTACGGCAACACCGTGCCAACACAGCTCCTCAGCTGGAAGTTGGTACTTTATGCAACCGTGATGTCAATTCTGTCACTTGCAGTCGGCATTTTCATTTTCAACAAGTATTCCGACAAAATCGTATATCATCTTTAAAATCAAATTCCCGTACAATACAAATTGTACGGGAATTTTTATTGTCCAGCAATGGTTGATAACCCCCGGTTCTACCGGGGGAAACAGAAAGCTTTAGTAAAAATAAGAACGGCGAGCTAAAAGCAAGCCGAGGGTATTGGCGAAAAAATAACCTCCAAGTATAATAGAAACGGTTTGGCAGCCGCGTTACTAAAATACAGGAGGTTAAAAGCATGATAAAAAAGAACGGAAACAATGAAATAAAAACATTGTCACACTCAACATACAGGTGTCATTATCACATAGTGTTTGCACCAAAATATCGCAGAAAAGAGATATACGGAAAATTAAGAAAAGATAT
>NZ_FUWW01000025.1 GCF_900167205.1 Eubacterium coprostanoligenes | reverse complement strand
CAAGCGGTTAAGACATCGCCCTCTCACGGCGAAAACAGGAGTTCGATTCTCCTACGGGTCACCAAGACCTAAAGGAAAAGCCAACAGGTCACAAAAACAACTGTGATTAACAGTTACAGTTCATAGTCGGTGTTTATTACGCTGAGGGTCCACCCGTTCCCATACCGAACACGGTAGTTAAGCTCACGCGTGCCGAAAATAGTTGGAGGGCAGCCTCCTGTGAAAATAGGTCGATGCCGACATAAAAACAAACCACTCATCCGAGTGGTTTATTTTTATATTTGTGTTCACTTTAGGCAAACGCAGTTCGCCCCTACGGTTATTTCTTGTAGACAATTATTTTATTTTATGTTATATTGAAAATGAAAAATATTAATGTATAAAACATTTAAGAGGAAAAAATGGAAAATCTAAAGTGGATATTTTTTGATTTGGGCTCAACGCTTGTGGATGAAAGCGAATGCTTGAAAGAGCGTTGCAAGGTTATAATTGAGCAAAATAATTTGGATTCCGATAAATTCTATAAAAAAGTTCTTAAATATGCTGAAAAAGATGCGTTTGCAATCAGGTGGGCGGCACAGAATTTTGGGGTCGCATTGCCAAAATGGTTATGCGAACTTGAAAGACCTGATTATATTGTTGAGTCAATAGTTGATGTTGTTGATTTGTTTTGAGGTGAACATAATTTTGATACGGTCATTTGATTTCTCTTGCAAAAAATTTTAATTGTGATATAATAAATTTATCGGCCGATACTGATTAAAATTGAGATAACCTGTTCCCATTCCGAACACAGAAGTAAAGCTCTTGCATTATTTTTTGCAAGGGCTTATTTTATTTGGAGGTAAAATATGTTTGATTACAAAAGAGTTGTGGTGATTGGTTGCCCGGGTGCAGGGAAAAGCACTTTCAGCAGAAAACTTCACGCTGTTACAAATCTGCCGTTGTTTCATTTAGATGCACTGTATTGGAACAAGGATTGTACCCACATCACTCGGGCGGAATTGATTGAAAAGCAGATTAAAATTTTTGCGACCGATAGTTTTATTATTGACGGAAATTTTATATCAACTCTCGAATTGAGAATTAAGGAGGCGGATGTGGTTTTTATATTTGATTTGCCAACGGAAACTTGCATTGACGGAGCGAAAAAGAGAAAAGGAAATAGACCCGAAATGCCTTGCCAACTGCCGTCAAATGATAAACTTATTGATTTTATTAAGCGTTTTAATGTTGATGTTATGCCTAAAATTAATGAATTATTCGAAAAGTACAATAGCAATGTGGTGACTTTTCACTCCCATAGTGAAGCAGATGAATATATTGAAAATCTGAAAAGGGTTACAGTGAAAATCGACAGACCGATGGGCAGTTTTCATCCAGAACACAAGGATTTGTTTTATCCGATAAATTACGGGTACATTGAGGGAATATTTGCGGGTGACGGCGAGGAACAGGATGCGTATATTCTTGGAATTAATGAGCCTGTTGCGGAATTTTCCGGCAAGGTTATAGCAGTTGTGCATAGGGCGGACGATGTTGAGGATAAATGGATTGTCGTGCCTGACGGTGTAACCTTTACTGTTGATGAAATAGAAGAAGCCGTTCACTTTCAGGAAAAATATTTTTCTCATACAATAGAATTGATTTGAGTAGCGGATTGTGATATTTTTGTGAACAAAAATTATTCGGTGTTGACAAATGTAAAATAAAGGCTATAATATAATTAGCACTCAGATATAAAGAGTGCCAAAATGATTATAATTCTTTATGAAGGTGATAGATATGAGAAAGAAACAGTTTAAAGCGGAGTCTAAAAAACTTCTTGATATGATGATTAACTCCATTTATACTCACAAGGAGATTTTTTTGCGTGAATTGATTTCCAACGCAAGTGACGCAACCGACAAATTGTATTTTAAATCGCTTACGGATGACAGCATCAAGGCAGACAAAGACAGCCTGAAAATCAGGATTGACCTTGACAAGGAAAACCGTACCATTAAAGTTTCCGATAACGGTATCGGTATGTCAGCCGAAGAACTCGAAAACAACCTCGGTACTATTGCAAAATCTGATTCCTTGGATTTCAAAAAAGAAAATGCCGATGACGATAACGCAAAGGATATTGAAGTTATCGGTCAGTTCGGTGTCGGCTTCTATTCTGCATTTATGGTTGCAGACAAAATCGAAGTTGTGTCAAAGGCAGTCGGTGCAGATGTTGCTAACAAATGGAGTTCCACAGGTGTTGACGGCTACACCGTTGAGGAGTGCGAAAAGGACTCAAACGGCACA
Organism: Eubacterium coprostanoligenes; assembly: GCF_900167205.1. Lineage (GTDB taxonomy): Bacteria > Bacillota > Clostridia > Oscillospirales > Acutalibacteraceae > Eubacterium_R > Eubacterium_R coprostanoligenes. The sequence continues at coordinate 7,711 of NZ_FUWW01000025.1, read as the reverse complement.
GTTATAACTTTGTATCTCAAGGAAGATACCGAAAACGAGAACTATTCACAGTATCTTGAACAGTATAAAATTCAGGAGCTTGTTAAAAAATACAGCGACTACATCCGCTACCCAATCGTTATGGAAATGAGCAAGGAAGTTCCCGACCCTGAAAAAGAGGGCGAGTACATCACGGAAGTTAATGACGAGGTTTTGAACTCTCAAATTCCGCTTTGGAGAAAGAACAAGAACGAAATCAAGCCGGAAGAATACAACGATTTTTACAAGCAAAAGTTCTATGATTACGCCGACCCGACTTTGGTTATTCATTCAAAGGTTGAGGGTCAGGCAACATTTGACGCTTTGATGTACATCCCGTCAGTTGCCCCGATGGATTTCTATTCAAAGAACTACGAAAAAGGATTGCAACTCTATTCAAACGGCGTATTGATTATGGACAAGTGCAGTGACCTTTTGCCTGATTATTTCAGCTTTGTAAAGGGACTTGTTGACAGCGCCGACCTTAATCTTAATATTTCAAGAGAAACTCTCCAGCAAGACCATCAGGTTAGAATTATTGCAAAGGCTATTGATAAGAAAATCAAATCGGAACTTGCAAAAATGCTCAAAAACGACAGAGAAAAGTACGAAGGCTTCTTCAAGACCTTTGGCACAAATCTTAAGTGGGGCGTTTATGCCGATTACGGTATGCACAAAGACGGACTTAAAGACTTGATTATGTTTAAGTCGTCCAACGGCGATGGCTACACAACTCTCAAGGAATATGTTGAGCGAATGGCTGATTCGCAGGATACAATCTACTATGCTTGCGGTGACAGTGCCGAAAAAATTGCACTTCTTCCGCAATGCGAGGGCGTAAAAGCAAAGGGTTACGAAATTCTTTACTTCACCGATGAAGTGGATGAGTTTGCTATTCAGATGCTTATGGACTATGACGGCAAGAAGTTTGCGAACATCTGCAAGGATGATTTGGATTTGTCAACAGATGCTGAAAAAGAGGCTCTTTCAAAGAAAAACGAGGATGCAAAGGAATTGCTTGAAAAAATGAAAAACATCCTTGGTGACGAAGTTTCATCTGTCAAACTCACCGACAAATTGGGTTCACACGCAGTTTGCCTGTCGGCAGAGGGATATGTCAGCCTCGAAATGGCAAAGGTGCTTTCTCAAATGCCGGGCGGTAACGACAACGGCGTCAAAGCACAGCTTGTTCTTGAAATAAACAGCGAGCATCCTATTGCAGAAAAGCTCAAAAATTCTGACGAGGATACCCTCAAAAAATACACAAACATTCTTTATTCACAGGCAAGACTTATTGCCGGGCTACCTATTGATAATCCGACAGAACTTGCAGACAGCATTATTGAATTGATGTAATAAAAATTAAACTCCGATATTTCTCATTGCGGGAAATGTCGGAGATTTTTTTATTTTACATACATTTTACGGTTTTGGCTTTTCGGATTTTACATTCAAGTGTTATGTTGTAGTTAAAGAGAAACAAGCGAAAATTAAAGCAACAATATTTGGGAGGTAAGATTATGAAAACGAAAAATTATTTAATCATTATGGCGAGTATGTTGATCGTGTTTGTTGCAGGATGCTTGGCGGTTGCCGGCACAGTGGGGAAAATAGGAATTGAATGTCTTGTCGGCTACGGACTTTGTTCGGTAAGTGCGGCAGTTGCCCTTTGTGCAACAATGACCTTGCTTGTAACAAGAAAAGAGGAAAAGAATTATGAAAGAAAGTTTTAAAAGATTTACCGAAAAACATGCAGAAATTTGGAAATTTATAAAATTCACATTCACAGGTGCGAGTACATCGGTGCTTGAACTCGGAGTGTATATGTTGCTTCAGTATGTGGTGTTCAAGTCGCTCAACGAAACTCCTGTAACGGACAATCCGGTGCTTGCGTTCCTTGGAATTGAATATAAGGGCTATCTTTATTCATATGCAATTTCGGCAATTATCGGCTATGCGGCAGCGTATGTTATGAACAGAAAACTAACATTCAAGGCAGATGCAAATCCTGTTATGTCAACAATTATCTATGCGGTTATGGTTGTTTGCACAATCGCTTTCAACACTTGGTTTGGTGCATTTTTGGGAACAATCGTCAAGAACAACGGCTGGGATAACGCCATTGTTGAAATGATTACAAAGGTTATTGTAATGACTGTTCCGACAATTTGGACATATCCGTTGAACCGTTTTGTAATTCACAGAAAGAAGAAGGAAACAAGCAATGACAACAAGCCTCAAATCAACTCCGAAGTCTGCGAAGAAGAAGTCGGAATTGTGGAAGTTCCTCAAGTTTAATATCTGCGTTGTTGTGACATCGGTGCTCGATATAGTCAGCTATATGTTTATGCTGTATGTCGTGTTCAAGAGTCAATGCAACACTCCGTTGCCCGAGTCGGCTTTGCTGTCACTCCTCGGAATAAGATACAAGGGATATTTGTATTCGTATCTTATTTCGACATCAATCGGTTACATTGCGGCGTATTTGATAAACAGAAAAGTAACTTTTAAATCGAACATAAACCCCTTATACAGTTCTGTTTTGTACGCCGCATTGGCAATATTCAATATATTAGTCAGCTCGTATCTCGGCGGAGTGTTTGGCACATATATCGCATCACACGGCATCTCGTCACCTATCATTGAAATGGTGTCAAAATTCATCATCATAAACATTCCGACAATATGGACTTATCCTTTGGAAAGATATATAATACAAATTAATAAAAAAGAAAGACAAGTGCAAAAAATGCCTATGATTATAGCGTCTGACCTTGACGGAACATTGCTCAAAAGCAATACTGACATTAGTGAAGAAAATCTGCGTGCTATTGAGCGACTTGCACAAAAAGGAGCAAAGATTATTTTGCTTACGGGAAGAACCTTGTACGAAGTGCCAAAAGAATTGCGAACTTGCAAGGGCGTGGAATATATCGTTTTTTCAAACGGTGCAGGAATTTATCACAGAGAAAAAGGTATAATTGAATACCGCACAATTTCAAACGAAAAAGCGTTTAAGATTTACAAGGTTTTGAACGAATACAAAACCTTTATTGAACTTTATACAAACGGTGCGCCGTATGTTGAAACTGCTGATTTTTCGCAAGAATTGTTTGAGTATTACAAAATCGACAGCCAATTTATTCCCGAAATGTACAAAAGCAGGCGAACTTGCGACAGTATCAAAGATTTGATATTTGACCTTGATTTCAAAACAGAAATGTTTGATGTGTTTTTCAGAAATCAGGATGAGCGTTCAGAGTGTTACGAAAGATTGAAGAGAGAGTTTGACGAAATTGAAATTACAACTTCAATGACAAACAATTTGGAAATTATGCTGAAGGGCATAAACAAAGGCTCGGCTTTGCGTGAATTGTGCCAAATTGCAGGCTTTGACATCAAGGATGTAACGGTGGTGGGCGACAGCAAAAACGATTTGACAGTTTTCAACACCGAAGTAAAGAAGTATGCGGTTGCAAATGCTTGCGAGGAAATCAAGGCGCTTGCCGACAAAATCATTTGCTCAAATGATGAAAACATTATGTGCTATATTGAGAGGGAAGCGGTATGAGCAATTTTATTCATTTCTTAAATACGGGTTCATCAGATTGCATTATCATTGAAAGCAACGGGCACTTTGCAATGGTTGATGCCGGCGAAGATTCGGATTATCCGGCAAACAAGCCCCATTTGAATTATCCGGGTTACGAGGAAGAAGTTTGCAATTATTTGCTAAAAAATTGTGCTTCTTCCGATGGCACGGTAACTCTTGATTTTATTGTTGGCACACACGCACATTCCGACCATATCGGCGGATTTGACACGGTGATAAATCACCCAAAAATCAATGTCAAAAAAGCGTATCTGAAACCGTATAACGAAAAAGACATTTTCATTTACGAAAGACTCAGTTGGGACAACACCGAGGTTTACGAGCAAATGAAAAATGCCTTGATTAAAAATAATGTTGAAATTGTTGAAGATTTTGACGAACTCAAAACAACGCTCGGCGATTTCAAGGTGACCTTTTATAACGGAAAATACAAAAAACGCCTTGTGAAGTATGGCGAAAATGTCAACAGCGTTGTCACTTTGCTTGAATGTAACGGGTTTCGTTGCTTGCTTGCCGGCGACCTCAACAACAAGGATTTTGACGAATATCGCCTTGCGGAAAAAATCGGAAAGGTTGATATTCTTAAGGTCGGTCATCACGGCTATCCGTTTTCTTCAAGCAGAAAATGGCTGAAAACTCTGTCACCAAAATACAGCGTTGTTTGCAATTTTGAAAAGAAAATTTACCCTCACATAAAGCACAGGTTGGTTGATGAAATCGGTACAAAACTGTTTTGCACAGCCGATTTGAACGGCGTAAAATTTGATTTTGACAACGGCTTGAAGCCGACAACGGACATACAAAATGAGCTTGAAATTTAACAAAAACGGAAAATTTAAAATTATGCAAATCACCGATATTCAGGAGATACCGAGCGTTTCACCCGATACAATTAAACTCTTGAATTCTGCAATATTGGAGGAAAAACCCGACCTTGTTGTGCTCACCGGCGACCAAATCAAGGGCTACGGAACTTCGTATAAAATCAAGGACAAAAATCTTTTTGATGTGGTAAAGGATACTCTTGAAATCTTGCTGAAACCGATTGTTGATGCAAAAATTCCGTATGCCGTGACTTTCGGAAATCACGACAGACAGGTTGGAATTTCCAATGCCGAGCAGTTCGAAAAAATCTATAAAAATATCGGCAACTGCATAGGCGAACAGGCGGTCGGAATTGACGGCGGAGGAACTTGCAATATCCCGATTTATTCGTCTGACGGTGAAAAAATCGTGAATAATATTTATCTTTTTGACTCCGGCACGGATGCCAAAGGCGGTGGATATGAGCCGTTTGATGAGAAGATAATCAAATGGTACCGTGCAACGAGAGATGATTTGAAAAAACAGAGCGGTGCTTATGTTCCGTCACTTGTTTTTCAACATATTCCGATGTGCGAATTTTACAATGTTTTGAAGCGTGTCAATAGCACAACAAAGGGCGCAATCAGAGCTTACAGAACGCATAAAAATGAGTATTATGTTCTTGGTGACAGTTGTAAAAAAGACGGGATTTTTCTTGAACCTCCGTCAATTCCAAATGAAAATACGGGCGAATTTGATGCACTGAACGAGTGTGGAGATGCCATGGCGGTTTTTGTCGGTCACGACCATAAGAACAGTTTTGTGGGCAGATATAAAAATATCGACCTTGGTTACACGCAGTCGAGTGGATTCAACACCTACGGCAACAGAAAAAAGCGAGGCGTGAGAATTATTGAACTTGACGAAAATCAGCCGTCAACTTACAGCACATACACAAGAACTTATGATGAACTTGTGGGGGATAATGTCAGTCGACCGCTGTTTGATTTTCTATCATCAAAAGCACCCGAAACTATGGATGCCGCCTATCCAATGATAATAAAATGTTTGTCAATTCTTGCAATTGTTTTCTTTTTATTTGCCATTATATTTTGAAAACGAAAATGCCACAGGCTTTTGCCTGTGGCACTTGTTCAGTTAATCAAGCTCGATATATTTTGTTGTATCGATTTCCTTCTTTGGCTGTTCCTTTGGAATTGTCAATTTAAGGATACCGTGCTTAAATTCACCCTTGATGTCAGCTTCGTTTACATCGCCTACATAAAAACTTCTTTCGCACGAACCTGCATAACGCTCCCTGCGGATATATTTTGTGGTTTTTTCGCCTTTTTCTTCTTTGTCAAGACCCTTTTCAGCCCTGATTGTGAGATATCCGTCTTTGAGTGAAGCCTTAACCTCATCCTTTGAGAAGCCGGGCAAATCCATTTCCAAAACATAGCCGTTTTCAGTTTCCTGGACATCTGTCTTCATGAGATTCTTGCTTCTGTGACCGTACAACTTCTTTTCAAGTTTATCTGCTTCTTTGTCATCGTAAAACGGAAAATCAAAAAAGTCATCGAACAAATCTTTACCAAATACACTAGGCATCAACATAAGTCATCGCTCCTTTCATAAAAAACACCATATTGAAACCTGTTTTTTATGAACTCGGGATGAGGAAACAAAGCGGAGTTTCTTGAGGCTGTTGCCTCATTTTCTTCTCCTTGACTTCCTTTCCTTTCGTTCTGACTACAATATATCACAACTTTTTAGCACTGTCAAGGGCAGAGTGCTAATGTTAATAAAATGTTCACTATTCAACTATAATTTTAACTTTTGTACATACTAATCAACGCATAACAGCGATTTGAACGATTTGACAAAAGCCTCATCGTTTTGTGCGGTTCGCTTTTTCGGTCCTTTCAGGTGAGCACCCGACATTCTTGCTTTTTTCGATTCGTATCTTGATGTCAGCAAAAGTTCGAGATTGCTGTCGGATATTATCATTCCGTTTTGCGTGATTGCTTTTCCGCCTTTTGACAGAACCATTGCCGCAAGTCCGTAGTCCTGAGTCACGACAATGTCATCGCTTTTCACTTCGTTCACAAGTGCAAAGTCGACGCTGTCTGCACCTTTTGATACAGTGATTATTTGGGCATAGTCGCTGTTTATGATGTGACTTGTGTCGCAAAAAATCACGACTTCAATATTGTTCTCTTTTGCAATTTGGGTTGCTTGCTTAACAACAGGGCAACCGTCTGCGTCAATCAAAATTTTCATATTCTACCTCGTTTGTCTTATTCAATTACTATATCAAATCTCCGCTTCGTTGTAAATATGTTGTATGTTTTTCGTTTTCGGTGTATAATTTGGTTAGAAAACATTGAAAAGCAGGTGAATTATGACCTTACACACGATACCACCGGTTTGGGATGAAAACTCAAAAGTGCTGATTTTAGGTTCATTCCCGTCAGTCAAATCAAGGGAAGAAGGCTTTTTCTATGGGCATAAGCAAAATAGGTTTTGGAAGGTGGTTGCCAATGTTTGCAACTGCCCTGTGCCTAAAAATATTGATGAGAAAAAAGCAATGCTACTTGCAAACGGAATAGCCGTGTGGGATGTGATTCATTCTTGCGATATTGTCGGCTCAAGCGACAGCAGTATAAAAAATGTTGTGCCAAATGATATTGCCGATATTATCCAAAAATCTCATATTGAGCGAATATTTACAAACGGCAAAAAGGCAGACGAACTGTATAAAAAATACATTGAACAAACTATTGGAATTTCAGCCGAATGCCTGCCGTCCACAAGCCCTGCAAATGCTGTTTGGACACTCGAAAAACTGTGCGAAGAATGGAAGATAATACAAAAATAAAAGGCGGAACAAACCGCCTCATACTGTTGATAAAGCTCCTGAAACATGCCAAAATATAATTAACCGAATTATGCCTCCCATTTTTTAAAAGGTGATTCCCCCGTTAATCGGGGGAAATGTCTGCAACGCAGACAAAAGGGGGCGTCTACGCAGTAAAGGTGGCAACACGAAGTGTTGACGGTGGGGTTTTAAAAATGCTGTAGGTATTGGACTTACGGCATTTTTGGTGTTTTTCGTTTTTTGCTCAGTCGAGGTATTTATATACATCTTCCTTCGCAAGAAAACGAAATTCAGAAACTTTCTCAACAGCCTTTTTACATTTTATGCTGATTTTTTCTTTCTTCCGGTAAAGAATACTATGCCAAATATCACAAGCATAAGGAGAAAGGCGAATGCCA
>NZ_FUWW01000026.1 GCF_900167205.1 Eubacterium coprostanoligenes | reverse complement strand
GCTATTGATGAAAGTATACCAAAATCAAATGATAATGTCAATAAAAAAAGAGAATATCATTTTTGGTGATATAAAAATAACAGAAGTTAAAGACGCTGTTGGTGTCTCTGTTCCGCTAAAAAAACGGAACCGGGTGGGAGCTTATCCCCGAAAGTTTCTACACTTTCTACCGATTCCAAAATTAGTATATCCAATTTACTTGATTATGTCAATAAATATGCTTAAAATCAAACGGATTGACAATGCCATACCTACAGACAAGTCCGATATTCGGTACTCGAAAGATACAAACTTTACCAAAGCATTGACAGGTGATGAAAAGAAAAAGCATAATAATGCTATAATGACAGGTAATGATAACGGACTGCGCATAAGTGACAATTCAATGCTTGTTGAATGCGAAAACAAGTCCGAGTATCAATACAAATATGTCGTGTATGACGAATTTGAGGACGGACAGAGAATAACGGATGTGTATGCAATCGGAAAGATTGATACTAATATTGAAGATGATGTGCCGTCACAATATCACAATATTGCAAAATATATTAATGATTTAAAGGAGTTAGGTTATGATAACAGGAAAGTGTATGAATCTTTACTCAGAGCTCGCATTAAAGGTACTTCATACTTACTCGCCGAATACAACAATCGTACTAACCGATATAATGTCATCGGACGAGGCAGTGTTGAAAATGGAACAAATACTTTCGACAAATCCGTCGGAAGAAGAAGTCCTCAAGAAGATACAGGAAGCGTTTCAAGTGACACCGGAAGATATTCTCGAAAATATATGATGTTTTGCAAATAAAAAAGTGGAGCCGGGCGTCAAATCGCCAGCAACCACTATAAATAGTATATCCAAAAATCAGGATAATGTCAATAAATATACTTCAAATTAAACTGATTGACCATGCTACACCTACAAATAAGTCTGATATTCGGTACTAGAAAGATACAAGTGTTGACGGTAATTATTATTATGAGTATAATGATGTTGATAATAATCCGCATATTGTAAGTAAGAAATCGAAAGGAAATTATTAGGGCGACTATTATGAAATTGACACAAGCGCAGACGGATTGTTTGACAATGTTAAAACTTATAGGAGCAACAGTTGATACAGCGAACACGGCGATGAATTTCTTGATGGAAGAAGAACAACAAAACCAAATGACGGACTGGCTAATCGAAAGATACGAGCAGAAGATTCCGACAACGGAACAGGATATACTGAAAATGACGGTGATGTTGACTTGCGAGGAGAAGACAATAGAAAATCACGAAACACTCAATTAAACCACGATGAAAAGTTTGATGATGCTTTTGCAGGAATAAGCGTGATCACACCTTATTCTTCCCCTTTGTCTGTTGGCGCAGGCAAGGGGTTTTTTATTTAATTGTTAAATTTGATGCCGTTTTCCTTTGCATACTCAACAAGATTTTGATATGTTAATGCCCAAGTTGGAATATCAATGAAGCGACAACATTTTAAGCATGGCTTTTTATCTTTTATTGCTTTTTTGTCTAATATACAAATTGGTTTAATTGCTCCAGTGCAACCTTTTTTCATGTGAAAACATTTTCCTGTTTCAGATATATATCCTGTGTATCTGCCATATTCATAATCAGGATATAGCACATCGTTTAGTTGCAATTTATCGTTTTCAAAATATAGATGTATGTCTTCCGGAACATTTGCAATTTTGTTGATGGTATTGGTTTTGTATATGTTTTTAATGAACGCTTGTGAATTTAAAGCAACTGCTTTCAGACTGGAATTTATGCTCTTTTGCTCGTTGATTTCGTTTTCCAAAGTGGAAATTTCATTCTCTAATTTTTTGTTTTCGTCGCGCTCGTTTCTTAAATACTCTTCAAATTCTTCTTTCCCCTTTTTATAATCTTTTGCATCGCTACATTTTAAAATAAAGAAATAAAGGAATGTTACTGTAAGAGCGGTGAGCACAATAATTGCAGCTAAATATTTTTTCTTGTTCTTTTCTTGTTCTTTTTCAAATTTATTATTTAAATCATACAGTTTTTTATTTAGTTTATCTATTTCATTATCTTTTTCATCAAGTTGATCTAATAAATCGTCGATAATGTTTTCGTAAGTCAAATCTTTTTCATCGTTATAATAGTCATTATCATAATAATTGTATGAATTGGATGAACTTTGTTTTTTACCTGCGTTTTCGCCTGTGTGATAATGATATGTTCCTGTGCTGTGGTCCCAATGACCACCGCTTTCATCAAGTCTGCCTGGATGCGCAAAAACTAATCCACAAATTGAAATGCACACTACCAGGCTGATAATGAAGGTTAAAATCTTTTTTAATTTCATAACTAAATACCGCTATTATTTATTTTTAATTCCTATAACAAAACCGAATATTTTTATTCCAAAGAATACTATGGCGATAACTAATGTTAGTATAGTTATACGATAATATTATTAAATATCAAATGATAATATTTACCTTGGATTATTTTTGTACTATTATAAGTTTACTTTGTACATTTTGAGTATTTGTTTGGAATGATGAAGTTAAAGAAAGTAGACTTCTTTTAATATATAATATCATTTTTCCAAAGAAATACAAGTTCATTTTGGAAAATGTAAAATTTATGATTAAAAAAACACATCTTCAAAATCATGTTTTAAATAAAAAATGAATTTGATTTACTGTCACGAAATGTCGGTATAATTCCGACCGCGTACAACAGCAAAATCAAATTCATTGAAGAAAGTATACCAAAATCAAATGACAATGTCAATAGAGTTTTTATTGATTGCCTTTATTGAAAAGAAGAAAAGAACAAAATAGCAACCGAAACGATCGCTCTTTTTTTCGGTGGAAGAGGGTGGGCTCGAGCTATGCTCGAGAGTTCGCTTGCTACGCAAGCCGTCGCATTGATAGTGTGTGGTTCTCATCCACCCGCAAAAGAATTTTCTATAAAATAAAGAAAAGAGTAACCGAAACGATTACTCTTTTTTCTGGTGGAAGAGGGTGGATTCGAACCACCGAAGTCATTGACGACAGATTTACAGTCTGTTCCCTTTGGCCACTCGGGAACTCTTCCATATTATTTGGGGAGATAACCGAGGTTATCTCCCTGTGGAGCTGGTGAACGGACTTGAACCCCTGACCTGCTGATTACAAATCAGCTGCTCTACCAACTGAGCTACACCAGCGTTTCCTTAACGCTTGTACATAATATCATAAACAACATCCAATGTCAAGCATTTTTTTAAAAAAGTTTTGACTTTTTTTGATGGACTTCTCGCTTCATTTTGCATAGTATATTTCGAGGTGATTTTTTATGTGCGGAATCGCAGGAATACTCTGTGACGACATTGATTTAAGACAGGAAAAGAAGATGATTTGGCAGGTGAGCAATTCGCTCAAAATGCGTGGACCTGATGCGAGAGGCGAGTATGTGAGCCGAAATGCGGTGCTTGTTCACAGGCGGTTGAGCATCATCGACCCTGAAAAGGGAAGTCAGCCTATGAGGTTTGGCAAATACATAATTGTGTATAACGGTGAAATCTACAACACCGATGAGGTTCGTCGAGAACTTCGTTTTCATGGTTATGTGTTTGACACTTCGTGCGACACCGAGGTTGTGCTGAAAAGTTTTCATCTTTGGCAGGAACATTGTGCCGAAAAACTCAACGGGATTTTTGCTTTTGCAATTTACAATACCGACACTGAAGAAGTGTTTTTGTGCCGTGACAGAATCGGCGTTAAGCCTCTGTTTTATTCGCACAAAGGTTCAATGCTTGCGTTTGCGTCACGAATCGACACTTTGCTCAAGGTCAAGGGAGTTGAACCTGTTTGTGACGAAAACGGATTGAATGAGATTTTTATGCTCGGTCCTGCAAAAACTATCGGCAAAACTGTTTTTCGTGACATCAAGGAGCTACCGCCTGCGTCATATATGTACTACAAACACGGCAAGTTGTCCGTTGGCACATATTGGCAACTTGAGGCGGGCGAGTTCTCTGATAATGAATCACAAGCCGAGGAGAATATTCATTATCTTGTTACAGATGCTATCAAGCGACAGCTTGTGTCCGATGTGCCTGTGTGTACCTTTTTGAGCGGTGGACTTGACAGCTCGATTATTTCAAAAGTTGCTTCCGATTATATGGCAGACAGAAACAGCGTCCTCGACACTTATTCCGTTGATTATGTTGACAACGACAAGTACTTCAAATCAAGTCTGTTTCAGCCGAACAAGGACAGCGACTATATTGGATTAATCTCCGATTATATTGATTCCGACCACCACAACATTGTGCTTTCAAACCGTGATGTTGCAGATGCGCTTGTTGACAGCACTTTTGCCAGAGGTTGTCCGGGATTTACGGATGTTGACAGCAGTCTTTTGCTGTTTTGCAAAGAAGTTGTGAAAAGTCACAAGGTAGCTTTGTCCGGAGAATGTGCAGATGAAATTTTCGGCGGTTATCCGTGGTATCACAGAAAAGAAATTCTCTTTGAGGACACTTTCCCATGGAGCAGAACAACCGATGTTCGTCACAGCATTTTGGCAGATGGATTTTTGAAACACAGCGATGAATATGCACGAAACGCTTATCTTCAAACAATCAAAAAAACGAGCACCCTCGACACCGACAGCAAAACGGAAAAGCGTATGCGTGAGATGTTTGTGCTCAATATGGATTGGTTTATGCAAACTCTGCTTATGCGCAAGGATGCAATGAGTATGGAGACATCTCTTGAAGTGCGTGTGCCGTTTTGCGATTACAGAATTGTAGAATATGCCTACAATATGCCGTGGAGCATAAAAGCGTATAACGGCAGAGAAAAGGGAATTCTCCGCAAAGCGTTTGAAAATGAACTGCCCGAAATTATCACTTGGCGAAAAAAGAGCCCTTATCCAAAAACATTTAACCCCGAATATATCCAAACGGTTATAGATATGACTCGAGCGGTTATGGAGGACAAATCCTGCCCGCTTTATGATATGCTGAATAAAACATCCGTTGCCGATTTGATTGACAATCCCGACAGCCTCGCTGAGCCGTGGTACGGTCAACTTATGCGTGGACCGCAGGTGCTTGCTTATATTGTGCAAATTTATGTTTGGATAAAAAAGTACAATGTTGAGTTCGATGTTTAAGGCAAAACAAAAAAGGTACCGAATCGGTACCTTTAAATGTTTATAATAACTTATGCCTTGTTGAGCTTTGAAACAAGATTGCTCTTCTTTCTTGCAGCACAATTCTTGTGGATAAGGTGGTGGTTAGCAGCTTGGTCAATCTTCTTAACAGCTTCCTTAACTGCAACTTCCTTATCGTCAGCATTTGTTTCGATAGCTGTGTTAGCCTTCTTGATAGCTGTCTTAAGAGCTGTGTTACGAGCCTTGTTGTTTGCAGCCTTTGCTTGGTTTACTAAAACTCTCTTCTTTGCTGATTTGATGTTTGCCATTTCTTTTTCACTCCTTTATCGAGAAACTGGATATAAAGGCATTGATGCCTAATTTCTTTTTAATGCTGATTTATATTATCACAAGTTCAAGTAAAATGCAAGCATTTTTTTGTTTTTGGGCATACTTTTAGTAAAATTAGTTAGTTTTGGAGTGATTTTTGTGATAAATCGCACGGATTTGGCAGTAGAATGCTATGAAGAAAACGAAAAGACGGCTTTGTCAGGAGTGAAAATTACCGAGGACGACAACATAACAACCGTTGAAGTGCTCAACGAAAACGGCTCAAAAGCCATTGGCAAACCTGTCGGAAAATATGTTGTACTTGATGTGAATTCATTTGTGAACGACACCGATATTTTGGACGGCAGACTTGAAGAATTTTCTACCGTGCTGAAATCAGTTATGCCAAAAAATTTGACCTCGGTTCTTGTTGTCGGTTTGGGCAACAAAAAAATAACTGCCGATTCGCTCGGACCGTCAACTTCGTCATTCGTTTTGGCAACTCGGCATATTTCCGACAGTTTGAAAAGCGATATTGGCTTGCCGTCACTTTTTCCTGTGTCTTGTGTCAACACGGGTGTGCTTGGCGACACGGGAATAGAAACTTGCGAAATCATCAAGGGGATTGTCGAACAAACAAAGCCGTCATGCGTTATTGCCGTGGATGCGCTTGCAGCAGGTTCGGCAGAAAGGCTCGGCACAACAATTCAATTTTCCGATTCGGGGATTTCTCCCGGCTCGGGTGTCGGCAATCATAGGCACGAAATATCAAAGGCAACTCTCGGTGTGCCTGTTGTTGCTGTGGGAATACCGACCGTTGTCAGCACCGGGATAATTTCAGGCAATGGCAACGATGATGTTTTTGTTACTCCTCGTGAGATTGACCGAATTTGTCAGCAGGGTGCAAAGCTCATCGGTATGGGAATCAATGTTTGTTTCCAAAAAAACTTGAGCGTTGAGGATTTGTTGGCTCTCGTGGGATAATGATTATCCCGACATCATATAATTAGATGTGAAAAATTGTTTAATATATGGTGCTATAATGAAAAAGAATATTATAATTATAATAATTAATACTATTATATTGTTCGGAATAGTTGGTATAATCGTCAATCTTTCTCCGCTGATTGAAAAACCGCTCACTGCTTTTTCTTTGTCAATTTTGAAATTGGGTTCACCTGCCTTGATTTATAACAATGCAAAGGCAACATTTTCAAATAGTAGTTCCGCTGTGGAGGAGAATACTACTAATACCGTACCCGAAGAGGAAAAGTCTGTGATGAACAGTATAAGTGCCAAGGACAGCAAGGACTATACGGATATTCAGCAGACACCCTCGGATATTGTACGGCTGATGAATAAGGCAAAAAAGACGACAACGAAATCAAAATCAAAGGGCAAGACAAGTGAGGAAGCATATCAAGGCGGTGGCACAATTGTGTCATACGGCAATTTGCAAATTCAAACCAAGATACCAAAATCGTTCTATTCTCCTAATATAAAAGCGTTGCTCAGTCAAGGTTCCGATTTGACGATTTATGACAAATCAAAACCGACCATCCTTATTTATCATTCGCACACAACCGAGGCGTATTCTCTTCTGGATACGGGTTATTATATAAGCTCCGATGCGAGGTCGAATAATTCCGCAAGGAATATGGTGCGTGTCGGAGATGATTTGACGGCTTATCTCGAAAAGCAGGGTTTCAATGTGATTCACGACAGAACCATTCACGATAAGGATTACACAAAATCCTATGACAGCTCACGTGCAACAATTGAAAAATATCTTGAACAGTATCCGTCAATAGAAGTTACGATAGATGTCCACCGTGATGATATTACATATTCAAATAAAACCAAGGTAAAACCGACTGCAAAAATCAACGGCAAAAAAGCTGCCCGAATGATGATTATATCAGGTTGTGAATATAACAGGGTAAAGAATTTTCCCGATTGGGAAGAAAATCTAAAATTTGATTTGCAGGTTCAAAATAAGGTTAACGAGCTTTATCCCGGCTTGATGCGTCCGATTTTGTTTTCCGAGCGTAAGTATAATATGTACGAAACTCATTATTCGTTCCTGCTTGAAGTCGGTACGGACGCAAATACTTTGGATGAAGCCTGTTATTCGGCAAGGATGTTCGGCAATGCCCTTGGGCAGTTGTTAAATGAGAAGTATGTAAAGGAATGATTGTGTGAAATCAAGGAAGTATGTAATAAATATGTTGTTACTTTCAGTAGTCGTGTTGTTGGTGGGCATAGCTGTTGCTTATTACAACACGGCTTCTTTGGGATATGACAATGCAAACCTGTTGACGGTCACAAATGAGTCAATAAGATTTTTTGATATAACAATAAAATATGAAGATATTATAATGATCTTTAAAAAGATTGAAAAAGTGTTGAATTTTAAACCGATAGTGATTTAGCTCAATATAGGGGCTGTTTTATATATGTTGTGTAGAATTTTCCCGAAAAACACAGATATTGTAGATACTTTGAATAACTAACTGCACGGAACACGAGGAGGGGTGTTCAAAGGCGAAAAAACTTTCAAAAAAAGTGTTGACATTTGGGTAATGAGGTGGTAAGATGTACAAGTCGTCAGCGAGAGAGCAAGACGATAAGGACCTTGAAAATTAAACAACGACGAAAAAGTAAGGAACCCGATTAAGATAATTGAGTAACTGAACTCCATGTTCTACGGAACATAAAATAACAGTAATGAAACGACAGGTTCGAGAGAACTGAGAGGTTTCGAATGATTAAGATTAGTACATTCTGTATGGAATGATTAATACAAAGTTTTAAGAGTTTGATCCTGGCTCAGGACGAACGCTGGCGGCGTGCCTAACACATGCAAGTCGAACGAAGCTTGACGAACGATTCTTCGGATGAATTCTGATATGACTGAGTGGCGGACGGGT
>NZ_FUWW01000027.1 GCF_900167205.1 Eubacterium coprostanoligenes | reverse complement strand
TATATTAATACTTGTAAAAATAATTTATTTGTTATATAATATTGCAGAATAAAATTAGATAAGAGGGAGTTTATAATATGAAATTAGGAATGGTTGGATTGCCTAATGTAGGAAAAAGTACTCTTTTTAACGCAATCACAAATGCGGGTGCACAAAGTGCAAACTATCCTTTTTGCACAATTGAACCAAATGTAGGTATGGTAAGCGTGCCGGATGAAAGACTTGACAAACTTGCAGAAATGTACAATCCGGACAAGTTTACACCTGCAACAATCGAATTTGTTGACATTGCAGGTCTTGTAAAAGGTGCAAGCCAGGGCGAAGGTCTCGGCAACAAGTTTCTTTCACACATTAGAGAAGTTGATGCCATTATCCATGTTGTAAGATGCTTTGAAAATGACGACATCACCCATGTTGACGGCAGCATTGACCCTGCAAGAGATATTGAAACAATCAATCTTGAACTTGTTCTTTCTGACCTCGACATTCTTTCAAGACGACTTGACAACAGAAGAAAAGCAATGAAGGGCGACAAGAAACTTGCCGGTGAAGTTGAATTTCTCGAAAGACTTGTTAAGGAAATGGAAGAAGGCAAAACTGCAAGAGCTTGCGAAATTTCTGACGAAGAAAAGGAATATCTCAAGGATGTTTCTCTTCTCACTATTAAGCCTGTGATTTACGCTTGTAATATGGGTGAAAACGATTTTGTTGACGGAATTGACAACAACAAATTCTATAACATAGTTAAAGAAATTGCAGCAAAAGAAGGCGCAGAAACATTCCCTATTTGTGCAGAAATGGAAGCACAAATTGCAGAACTTGATGCTGACGAAAAGGAAATGTTTCTTGAAGATATGGGACTCGAAAAATCAGGTCTTGACCGTTTGATTAAAAAGAGTTATTCCCTTTTAGGTCTTATCAGCTATTTGACCGCAGGCAAACCTGAAGTCAGAGCTTGGACAATCAAAAAAGGGACAAAAGCTCCACAGGCAGCCGGCAAAATCCACACCGACTTTGAGCGTGGATTCATCAGAGCGGAAGTTGTTTCATTTGATGACCTTATGGCTTGCGGTTCAATGACCGTTGCAAAGGAAAAAGGACTTGTCAGAAGTGAAGGCAAGGAATATGTAATGAACGACGGCGACATTGTTTTGTTTAGATTCAATGTATAAAATCCGACAACAAATATTTAAATAATATAATAACCTTATTTCTTTTTAACAAAAGTTGTTGACAGGTTTAAATATTTAGTTTATTATTATAATATATATAAGTGTTAATTATAAAGTGATACGGGAGGACAAATGGCTGATATAAACAAAAAGTCGGACAAAGAACTCCTCACTTTACGCAGAAATGAAAATGTTACTAATGAGCTGATTAACAGATATAAGCCGATTGTTGAAGCAATCGCAATGAAGTACATCAACTCCCCTCTTGAAAAGGACGACCTCGTTCAAGAAGGTATGATAGGTTTGTTGGCGGCAATTAACTCTTACAGAGAAGAAAAAGGCGCATCATTCAGCACCTATGCAGGACATTGCATAAATAATTCTATTCAGTCGGCACTCAAAAAGGTATCTCGCCTAAAAGATATACCCCAATCAAATATTGTGTCGCTCGAAGAAGATTATATAAACGATGTTGTGCACCTCAGTGCAGAGGACGAATATCTCGCCAAAGAAAGCGTATCAACCTTAAGCACAGTGCTTTATGAAGAATTGTCAAGCTTTGAAAACGAAGTCTTAAGACTTTACATCGTCGGATGCTCATACAGCGAAATTGCTGAAAAGCTCGACAAAAACACAAAAGCTATTGACAACGCCATACAGCGTATTCGTAAGAAACTCGAAGGAGTTACTTTTTGAATAATAGCCCCAAGGCAAAATTTTAGAGAGGTAGGATGAAACATGTACGAAGACAAAACATTAGTGTGCAAGGATTGCCACAATGAATTTATTTTCACCGCAGGAGAGCAAGAATTTTATGCTGAAAAAGGTTTTGTAAATGAACCACAGCGTTGTAAGGCTTGCCGTGACGCCAGGAAACAAGCGTCTAAAGCTCCAAGAGAAATGCACGACGCAACTTGTGCAGAATGCGGAAAGAGCTGCAAAGTTCCTTTTAAGCCAACTGACGGCAGACCGGTATATTGCAGTGAATGCTTTGCTAAAAAAACAGAAGCATAATTCATTATACACATCAAAAAAAGTCCACCAAACGGTGGGCTTTTTCTTGTTAATATTTAGTTTTGAATTGCGGTCAAGGCACTAACCTTAACAGATTTTTTGGCAGGTGAAAGACCTGCAAGAATACCGATTCCCGCTGAAATTACAACACCGCAAAGAGCAAGCCATGGCGGAATATAAGACAAAGTAACCTTTACATCCGCACCCATTCCTAAGAATGAATCTCCGCCCATATGATTCATAACCGCTTGTCCTATTAGATTTGCCGATATTGAAACGATATAACTGATTACAACTGCAATTGCACCGCCAATGCCGCCGATAATGGCAGCTTCATAAAGGAACATAGCTTTAATATCCTTAATTTCGCAACCGATAACTTTGAGAATACCGATTTCCTTTTGGCGTTCAAAAACAGACATAACCATTGTGTTGCTGATACCAAATGATGCAACGAACATTGAAACCGCACCGATTGCACCCAAAACAAGCTGAACAACTTTCATAACCTTTTTAGAGCTTTCGAGAGCCTCGTCATCAGTTGAGCACGAATATCCTGCATTTTGGAGGGTTGTTTTTACATCATTAACCTTACTTGAATCATCAACATATACAGAAATACTGCTGTATGTAAACTTGTCTTTTCTTGTCGAAGAAGACATCATTTGACTTTCTTCAAAAAGTCTTTTTGCCAAGTCCATACTAATAAATACAGAATATTGTGAATCATAATCCGATGATGAACTCGGTTTTAGAACGCCTGAAACTTTAAGTTTTTGCTTGTTGCCGTATTTTGTGGTTGAATCCGTGCCGGATCCGTCGTCACCTGATTTTGAAGAAATGAAGAATGAATCTTCCATAGCATCAATATCACAAGAGGAAAGCTCATAGTTTTTATCGTAAGAATAGTTTACCTGATTTCCCTGTGCATCCTGAAAATTTGTTACGGAATCCTTACCAAAGAAAGCACAGTTAGGATTATTAACACCTGAAAAGTTACCGCTTTTGAGTTTATAGCCGAGTGCTTCCATTTGAGAAAGGTCAATGCCGTAAATAGTTCCGGTATATCTGTATTTACCGCAAGTAATTGATGCGTTATTGTAAATCATAAACATCGGAACAACCGTTTTTACACCATCAATTTTCTCAAAATATTTAACAGCCGAATCGTCAAACGGAAGTGGTTTTCCGTTTTCGTCATCTGATGAATACACATAAATTTTTGTAAGTTTAGAATCACTCTTGTATTGGTCGGTAATCATTTTGTCGATACCAAGACCGATTGAAAGCATAATAATGATAGCACAAGCACCGACAACAACACCGCAAATTGTAAGGATAGTTCTTGTCTTTCTATTTTTAAGGTTCTGCCAAGCAATTGCAATAAGATCAGATTTCTTCATTAAAATCTACCTTACCTTTCTTATTGTGCTTTTTCTTTTTCTTAACAATAACAGCCACAATTACAACTGCACCTACAACACCTGCAACAACACCGATAATCACCTTTGTTTTACTGCTTGATGAATCATCATCCCCTTTGTCATCAAGTGTATCAGTCGGGTCTGTTGGGAACGGATCGGTATAATCTTCTACATGAACTTTAAAGGTTTGCTTAATTCTTTTCTTATCGGCATTATCATTTTCATATTCAAACACCAAAGTGAGTTTATAATCGCCCGGTTCATTCATTGTAATCGGCAAATTATAGTTACTTGAATACTGTGCACCGGCTTCAATTGTGCCGATATAAGATGAGTTAAGTTCTGTGCCTGATTCGTCAACAACTTTGATGCTGCCATTGTTAAGCACTGTTTTACCTGTATTTACAATGCTGAATGCACAGTCGGTTTCATCACCTGTATTGATTGTTTTGTCGGCAAGGTCAATACTTGTGAACATTACCTTGTCAGGCTGAACAACAGGAACACTCATTGTCAAATCATCAGTTCCCGATTGCTTCTGACCGCCCTCTATATATTCATACGAAATAGATGCTGTGATTGGATGAACGCCTGATTGTGCAGTGTTAAGGCAATTAAACTTCTTTGAAACAGTAACGGTTGAATTTGGATTGATGTTATTAACAGAAATTGTGTCAGTTCCGTCAGCAACAACAAATACATCACCGCCTGAAAGTTTGATAATTACATTCTTTGCCTTAATGCTTTTTGAATTATTTTTAATTGTAAAGTTAAGAGTGAACTTTTTACCGCCTCTGATAGACTTGTTTCCGTAATTGAAGCTACCTACAACAAGTCTTGGAGTGAGAGAAACAGAAGAATCATGCTTCTTTGCAGCAGTTTTTACAGTAAATGTTGCTTCAGCTGTTCCCTGTTCTGTTGCCCCTGCTTTTACATATTCATATGTAACGGACAATGAAATAGGATGATAGCCCGATGATGCAGATTTATTGCAAATAAGTTTTTTAGAAAGTTCTGCCGTTTTATTTTTGCCTATACCGCTTTTATAAATTGTATCGCCACTGCTAACAATAGTAAAGGCATCACCGCCGTTAATTTTTACATTAACATTTCTTACATCATAAGTGTTACTTTTATTTGTAATATAGAAATTAAAATTGAACTTATCGCCCGCTTTAATATCTTCATCAAATTTATCATATGACATAACAAGAACAGGAGTATTTCCGTTAACGGTTGAATTTGATGTTGTCATAACGCTATAATTTGCTTCTGCTGAACCGTCTCCGTTCATTTCAGGACCGGAATATGAAAAACTGCAAGATACCGAAATAGGATGTGAGCCGGCAGTAGTTTCATTATTACAAATGAAGGTTTTGCTGACTGTAACAGATGAGCTGAATGCCGAAACATATTCTGTGTCAGATCCCTTATAGACAGAGAATGCATCGCCACCGGAAAATTTGAATGATGCATCGTCAATATATTGACCTCTTGTACTTGAGGCTGTAACAGTGAAAGTAAAAATATCACCCGGTTTAATTATAGTTTTATCAACAGTAAAATTAGAAAATGTAACCTTTGGAGCAATCGTCTGTTCAGCAGCAAAAGCAGGAACTTGAACGCTTAAAGCCATAATCATTACAATAAAAACTGATAAAATACCTTTTAATTTTTTCATATTAGTTCTCCATATTTCTTCTATATTCTTTTGAAACGACTTTACCGTCGCTAATGTTAACAATAATATCGGCATATTCCGCAACGCTTTTATCATGAGTTACCATAATAACAGTATTATGTCGAGTATCAACAATATTTCTGATAAGTTCCATAACCTCTTGAGTGGTATGGCTATCAAGGTTACCTGTCGGCTCATCCGCAAAAATAATGCTTGGGTCGGTTACAAGCGCCCTTGCAATGCCGACTCTTTGCTGTTGACCGCCACTCATTTCGGTTGGTTTATGCTTATATCTTTTTTCAATTCCGACAAGTTTAAGCATCTCAAACGCTTTCTTTTCCCTCGTCTGCTTATCAACGCCTCTAAAACACAGCGGAAAAGCCACATTTTCAAGTGCCGTAAGCGTTGGCAAAAGATTATACGCTTGAAAGATAAAGCCTGTGTATCTTTGTCTAAATTTTGTAAGCTGTGCCTCTGTCAATTCATCAATTCTAAATTTTCCGATTTGAACCTCACCTTTGGTCGGTCGTTCAAGTCCCGCAAGCATATTCAAAAGTGTTGATTTACCCGAGCCGGATGTGCCAAGAATGGCAACGATTTGTCCTCGCTCAATCTCAAGATTTACATCGTCAAGAGCCTTAATGGTTTCATCACCGACAGCATAATATTTCGACAAATTTTTTGTTCTGATAAGTATATCCTTTTCCATAATTTGCCTCACTTAGTTTTTCTACCATAATAATAGCATAAAAAACTTTTATGTCAATAAGTTTTGCAAATCTTAACAAAAACTTTATTTTATATTGATAAACAAAAAATATAAGTAAAAAATCTACACATATTATATATGGATTAGTCAGAGTTCTCATCTCTCACAAAAATAAAAAGAAGCCTTAAAATTAAGACTTCTTTCTTGGCGCAGAAGGAGAGATTCGAACTCTCGCGTCGGTTTCCCGGCCTACGCCCTTAGCAGGGGCGCCTCGTCACCAGCTTGAGTACTTCTGCGTGTAACTTGGTTTTTACCTGTCAAGTTGTTGCACCTCAGTGCAGAAATTACTTTATCATATAAATGCCAAAATGTCAAGTAAAAAAACAAAATAAAAAAGATTTAAAAAAATGCTTGACATTTCATTCCTGTTATGATAATATAGCAAAGCATTCGAGTTACGCAGAGGTATCGAAGTGGTCATAACGAGGCGGTCTTGAAAACCGTTTGGGTTCACGCCCACGTGGGTTCGAATCCCACCCTCTGCGCCATAGCAGACTGTCAATTGGCAGTCTGTTTTTTTATATAATAATTTATATATTTATATCATATTATATTATTGGTGATATAATGAACAAAAAAGTACTTCGACTTGAAATATTTGGATTTATTTTTACTTGCGCTATCGGAACTCTAATGCACTTTGTTTTTGAATGGAGTGAAAATAATCCCATTGTCGGTTTGTTCTGCCCTATTAACGAAAGTGTATTTGAACACTTAAAGATGTTATTTTTTCCATATTTAATTTGGACATTTATAGAAGCAATAAAACTATCGCAAGACAAATTCAATGTATACACAGCAAAACTAATCGGAATAACATCGGGAATGTTAATTACACTTGCAGTATTTTATATTTCTGCCGGAATGTTTGGCAGATATTTTGAAGTTGTAAATATTGCAAGTTTTTTTATAGGCATAATGTTTGCATATATAATTAGTTATAATATAATAAATTATTCTAAAGGCAAAGGTTTAATCAACGGAATATCATTTGCTTTATTAATAATAATTGCTATCATTTTTATATTTTTTACACTATCCCCCGCTCACATTCCATTCTTTTTGGATTTAAAAACTCAAACATACGGTATCACAAAGCAACATTAAGTTGCTTTAGACTGTCAATAAAGCTGCTGAAACACGCCGAAATATAATCAACCGAATTATACCTCCCATTGACGCAAGAGGAGGTGGCAACACGAAGTGTTGACGATGAAGTTTAAAAAAATGCTGTAAGTATCGAACTTACAGCATTTTTGGCGTTTTTCGTTTTTTGCGAACAAGCGGTACCATCGTACAGCAAAGTTCGCAAGAAAACGAAATTCAGAA
>NZ_FUWW01000029.1 GCF_900167205.1 Eubacterium coprostanoligenes | reverse complement strand
TTATTTTTACTAAAGCTTTCTGTTTCCCCCGGTAGAACCGGGGGTTTTCAACCATTGCTGGACAAAGAAAAGACCAAGCTATAAGTAAGCTTGGATCTCTCTCAAAAACATTTACTCTATATTTTCCATTCAATATTTGAAATTTGACTTGACAAATCACGCAAGTCTTTTTTGTACTGTTTCATCAAATTAAATTCTCTATCCGGAACTACAAATCCGTATCTTATTGTTTTAAGTGTATCTTCTAAAGTGTTCGATAAAGAACTTGCAACTACTACGAATTCTTCGATGGCATTTTTAGCTGTTTTGATTCCTTCGTCCTCTTTCAAAACAGATATATCTTCATTTGTATTTTCTACAATTTTGTTAATAGTTATTTTAAAATGATACGCATCTAACAAAATATCCGATAGTTTTTCTAAATAATCGACAGCGAATTTTGAATCAAAACATTCAGCCGAAATCTTTTCTCCTATCATCTCACTTTTTCCGTTATGTACTCTGATAATCTAACAATATTCTCAACTAAAACTGCCACATGCTGAATTTCAGATTCCTCTTCGTAAGACAAAGAATCAAAATCAATTAGTTCTCTTGTAAGGGAAAAGTTTTCTTTGCCTAACTTCAAGTCGTAACAATCAATTTTCTTTTGTTTGCAAATGTCTAGAAGAACACTCTTTATATCACTAGAAATATTTAATCCAAAAGTGATTGTTTTTATAAAAGGGAAATTAATAAAATGTGGTGTATTTGCTTCTCCAATATTAATTATCCTCCATTCTTTTTCGTATTCCCAACATTTATTCTTGCAAAGCAAGTAATTCATTAACGGAACGATATCAACCTCTTTTTGAACAACATTATATTTTCCATCTACAACTTCTAAACCAATTCCTAAATCGGCAAGTGATACCGTTGGTCTCTTTTCAGTATATTGAACCGGGTAGAAAAAGCCAAAGAAATCATCCATTTTAGTTAAATCATATTCTACACATATTCCCGAATAGGAATTAGCATAATGTGACCACATCAATTGATTGTCCCAACCACTTGCAGTTAAACAAGTTATGGTTAATTGTGAAAGGAACTTTTTAAATAAAGGTGAATATTTATTATTCTTTATGTTTTCAATTTCTTGAACAAAATCATCCATATATGATTGTAAATTTAAAGCACTTTCTAATATTTCTTCTGTGATAACATCTGACTCAATAGATGTTATCATTAGTCCAAGTGTTCGAAATAATTCTTGTGGAAAAATATGTTTGATTTCTTTTGGTGCTTTTCCAAACAAACTCTTGATATGGTTGTTTATGAATTGGGTATCTGACAATCCCATTAAATGTTTATTCTTTTTTGTTGAAATTAAATATTGCTTCAATTCATTTAGTTTATCAATAAGTTCTATCATATTCCCCAACATTCTATACTTCAATACTACAGACATAAACACTTTTAAGTTGTTATCTAAATCCATAGCATCTAGAATCATATTTATACAATCTTCATAAAACTCTTCTGTACAAAATCCTATTTTAGAGTCAAAAGGATCATTCATATTCAATGGTGTTTGAGCATACAAAACATTATGTTTAATATTTTCTATGTCGTAAACAGTAGATGCGTTATTGTTGCAAGGTCTATACTGGTAAAACAATCCTCCAGCATCAATTATGTTTCTTTTCATATCTTCCATAGTTGGTTCGCGATCAATAATTATATTTTTCATTAGTCTAACATCCTTTCTGCAATTGAGTACCTAAGCTTAGTATACACCAATAAACATATCCCTTCAATATTGTTTATAAATCACTTGACTTACAAAGCAGTTCGCGGTATTGTGTGTTTGCAAAGGAGGACAAAGCTATGAAAACTATAACAAAAACAATGTCCAAATTGTCAAACACACAGAAAGGATGATGCCCAAAACAAAAGAATAATGCAAGGATGATTCCAAATGACGACAGAAATCAAATGGAACATTCCTGAATATGAAATAGAAAAACTTGCACGATTTCTACTACCTCAAATCCAAAAGGATTTTGAAGAACAGAAAAAGAACGAGCAAAACGATAAAAGGCAGGGTTAGCGCCCTGCCTTAACTGTATCTAAAAATAAAGAAAATCCGAAACAGTTACCTAAGATAACAAGTTTCGGATTATTCTGTCCTGGTGGAGATGGCGGTAATCGAAACCGCGTCCGAAGAAGGATTGCCAAGGGCTCTACGAGTGTAGTTTATCGTTTGAGATTCCCCTCACGCATCGGCGACAAACAGCCTATACGCTACGGTAGCTTCTGATTCCTGATGAGAGCTGAAGCGCTCTCTCATTCATGTTCGCCACTAATCGACGCCCTCATCCAATCCGTGGCACTATCGGTGAGAACGGAAGGGTGCTTACGCAGCCTTCAAAGAAACTGTATTATTGTCAGTTAATTTTAAAGTTGTTACTTTTAAAGTGGTGCAACTCCACTACTCGCTGACCAAAGTTTTCCGACCCCGTCGAAATCCTTTCATCCCCATATATTCAAGTGCCGAGCACTCAATATCGTTCTTTAAACTCTCGTTCAATTGTGCGGTTGGCGTCTTTTTTTGCCTGAACGGCACGCTTATCATAGAGTTTTTTACCTTTGCAAAGCCCGATTGACAACTTGGCTCTGCCGTTTTTGATGTATAATTCAAGCGGAATAATCGACAATCCCTGCTGTTGACTTTCGCCAAACAACTTCATAATCTCTTTTTTGTGAAGCAAAAGTTTCCTTTTGCGAAGCGGGTCACGATTGAAGCGGTTGCCCATCTCGTACGGTGAAATGTGCATACCGATAACGAACATCTCGCCGTCATCAACACTGCAAAAGCTGTCTTTCAAATTAACTCTGCCTGCACGGATTGACTTAATCTCCGTGCCGAAAAGTTCAATGCCTGCCTCGTATTTTTCCAAAACAAAATAGTCGTGATAGGCTTTTTTGTTGGTTGCAACTGTGTTATTCTCTTTTTTCTCCAAGCCTGTCACTCCCTTGTTATTTTGTTAAATCACGCTTCTGCCTTCGATTGCCCTTGAAAGAGTTATCTCATCGGCATATTCAAGATCTGCACCGACAGGCACTCCGTAAGCAAGCCTGCTGACCGTGATGCCCATAGGCTTGAGCAATCGGGATATATACATAGCGGTTGCCTCGCCCTCAACGGTTGGGTTGGTTGCCATAATGACTTCCTCAACCTCACCGCTTCCGAGCCTTGCGATAAGTTCCTTTATGCGTATTTGGTCGGGACCGATGTTATCCATCGGCGAAATTGCACCGTGGAGCACATGATAAGTGCCCTTGTATTCGTGCGTTCTTTCAATCGCAACAACATCTCTCGGGTCCTCAACAACGCAAATAACGCTCTTATCCCTCGTGTTGTCTTTACAAATCGGACAAAGTTCATCATCAGCCAAATCGCAACAAACCTTGCACTGCTTGATTTTGGTGTGAGCGTCGGTGATTGCCTTTGCAAACTCCTGTGCCTGTGAATCGGACAAGCCGAGAACATAAAACGCCATTCGCTGTGCGGTTTTGTGGCCGATGCCCTGCATACGCTCAAATTGGTCTATTAAATTTTGAAGCGGAGCAAGATTATACGCCATAATTATCCTCTTATATTTTTAGATTAAAGTCCCGGAATATTAAGTCCGCCTGTTACGGAATTAAGCTCTCTTTCAGCTTCCTCATCAATTTGACGGGTAACTTCGTTAAGAGCGGCAACAAGCATATCTTCAAGCATTTCAACATCTTCAGGGTCAACAACCTCCGGATTGATGCCGATTGCCTTAACTTCGTGGCTGCCTGTCATGGTGATTTCTACCATTCCTCCGCCTGAAGTAACAACATATTCCTTTTGCTCAAGTTCAACTTTCTTTGCTTCGATATCCTCTTGCATTTTTTGAGCCTGCTTGAGCATTGCCTGCATATTCTGTGGGCCTCCGCCCATACCTTTTGGAATTCTTGCTTTCATAATATTCTCCTTGATAAAATTATTTAAATTCGATATTAACCGAACCTTGCGCCTGATTGATTAAATCCTCAAGCGGATCTCGTTTTGGTGCGGATTGCTCTGCCGGACGCTTGAAAAGTCCGAGTTTGAAGTGAACGCCTGTTACTTCAAGCAATGCCGCCTTGATTGATTTTGAATGAATCGGCAATTTGATGAAATCTCTTACCGCCGGATTTGGACTGTCGAGCAAGAAAAACTCGCCTCTGACATAGCCCTTTGAACCACTCAACACACCAAACAACGGAATGTTTGTCCTGTGCAAAACATCCATAAAATCGCCCCATTGTGTAAATTCCACGGTTTCGTTTGGATTTACAACAGGCGGTGCGGTTTTGTGCTCAACAGGAGGAGTTTCAACAACCGGTTGTTGCTCCCGAACCGGCGGTTCTTCCTCAACGGGAGTAAGTTCAGGTTCAGGCATCGGCACAGGTGTCGGCTCTGCCTTTGGTTGTGGCTTTGGTTCATCCTTTGGTATATATTCTTCTTTCGGTGCAGGAACAGCAGTTTGTGTCGGCTGAACTTTTACACCGCTTTTAATTGCGTTTTCGAGTTTTGAAACTCTGTCAAGAAGTGAAGCGATACTCTCGTCCATCCTTGGCTCGCAGAGCTTGATGAACGCCATTTCAACCTCAATCCTTGCCGAAGCGCCACCCTTGATTGTCACCAAAGTGTTTTGGAACAGGTCGAGTGCAAAAACAATGCTTTCAACCGTAAATTCCTTTGACGCTTCCAAAATTGTATTGTATTCATCATCCGTACAGATAATCAGCTCTCGGCTCTTACGCACGGTTTTGGCAACCAAGAAATTGCGGAAATGATTAATCATCTCAACGCAAAGTCGCTCCATATCAAAGCTGTTTTGATAAAGGTCGCTGATAATTGACATTGCCGTGTTGCTGTCGCTGTTTGCAATGCAATCGGACAGTTTGTACATAGCTTCTCTGCCTGCAAGGCCTGCAACCTCGGACACCAAATCCGAATTGATTTCCTTGCTTCTGCCTGCGCATTGGTCAAGGATGGAAAGTCCGTCACGCAATGCACCGTCGGCAATTCTTGCAATGAGCACAGCTGCGTCATCATCAAGATTAAGTCCCTCAAGACCTGCAACCTCTTTCAGTCTGACCGCCATGGTTTCGGGCTGAATTCGTTTGAAATCAAACCTCTGACAGCGAGAAAGAATTGTGGCAGGAAGTTTGTGCACCTCGGTTGTTGCAAGAATGAATATTACATGTGCAGGTGGCTCTTCAAGAGTTTTGAGCAAGGCATTGAATGCCCCTGTTGAGAGCATATGCACTTCGTCGATAATATATACTCTGTATTTTCCACGGCTTGGAGCGTAATTCGTTTCGTCACGAAGTTCACGGATATTGTCAACACCGTTGTTTGAAGCAGCATCTATTTCAACAACATCATAGATTGAGCCGTTGTCGAGTCCTTTGCAAACTTCACATTCGTTGCAAGGCTCACCGTCAACATTATGCTCGCAGTTCACAGCCTTGGCAAGAATTTTTGCACAAGTGGTTTTGCCTGTTCCACGAGAACCGGTGAACAAATATGCGTGCGACACTCTGCCGTTTTTGATTTCGTTTTTAAGCGTGGAGGTGACATGGTCCTGTCCGTAAACATCGGAAAAAACCTTTGGTCTGTATTTTCTGTACAAAACCTGATACATATCAAAACCTCCTTAAAGAATTAAAATGCTTCTACGCCCTCAACGTAACGTACAGACTTGTCTGAGGCACACAGAATAATCCACTTATTGCTGCTCGGTTCCCCGCCTGACAAGGTTCGTAGCATCCTGTCGCACAGGGCCCATACGCTACGCTGAAGGTGTAAAAGCACCTCTGTCTTATTATTATACAATAAATAATATAATAAATCAATAATTATTTTTATTCTTTAACAAGAACCTTTTGTAGCGTTACAATAGATGTGACACCAAAAAGATATAGAAAAAGCGATTGAGAAAAGATAGAATAAGAATAACCACAAACCCACGCTATCAAG
>NZ_FUWW01000031.1 GCF_900167205.1 Eubacterium coprostanoligenes | reverse complement strand
GGCATTGCAAATCCCGAGGAAGCAAAACTTCCCGATATGTCAAAGCTGAAAGAGGCAAGCAAGCACACCGATATTAATAATCTTGTTATAGATAAGAATAATAACACCGTTTATTTCAAAGACCCTGAGATGAAACTTGATGTCGGTGCAATTGCCAAGGGCTATGCCGTTCAACAGATTTCAAACTGGGCGCAGAACAATTTGTGGACAAGCGCCGCAATTTCAATCGGCGGAAATGTTTCAACTTTCGGCTATAAAAACGATGACGGTCAAACAAAGTGGACTATCGGCATTGAAAATCCCGACACCACTTCCGATGATTTTTTGCTGAAACTCAATATCACAGACGAGTGCATTGTTACAAGCGGTGATTATCAACGCTATTACACCGTTGACGGCAAAAAATATTGCCATATAATCAATCCCGAAACGCTTATGCCAAGCGAATATATGGCGAGCGTGTCGGTGATTTGCAAGGATTCATCATTTGGCGATGCAATGTCAACCGCATTGTTCAATATGACTATCGAGGATGGCAAAAATCTTGTTGACAGCCTTGACGGAATTGAAGCCGTGTGGGTTGACAAGGAATATAACAAAACATTTTCAAAAGGATTTAATCAATTTTTA
Source organism: Eubacterium coprostanoligenes (assembly GCF_900167205.1). Classification (GTDB taxonomy): domain Bacteria; phylum Bacillota; class Clostridia; order Oscillospirales; family Acutalibacteraceae; genus Eubacterium_R; species Eubacterium_R coprostanoligenes. The sequence continues at coordinate 4,333 of NZ_FUWW01000031.1, read as the reverse complement.
GATAATTCGGAGGAATAAATTATGAATTCAAAAGCGCATTACAATCCAAAATCCAAAAGACAGCTTGTGTCTTTCGTCATTATGCTCGTACTCAGCGTTGCTGTTGTATTCGGTTCAATCGCAATCAAAAATGCTGTTGATGAGAAAAATAACGGCACTGTTGATGTAAACTTCACAATTTCAAAGTCTGTGCCTGTTTCGGTTAAAGATAACAAACTCGGCGTAACAGCTGTTGAAGAGGTGTACAACGATAAAAACGAAGTTGTGGCTTATGTAATTAACGGCACAACAGTCGGTTACAACGCAGAATCACCAATCGAAATGGCAACAACAATCACCGCTGACGGCAAAGTTGTTTGCGGTGTAGATATTCTCAAGCAAGAAGAAACCGAATATCTCGGTGTTCGTATTGCTACCGATGATTTCAAAAACCAATTTGCAGGCAAAAAGATTCCTGTTGTTTCATCAAACGGTATTGAAAAAGGCTCAAAAGTTGATGTAATCGCAAAGAGCACAATTTCATCAGAAGCTGTTATCACCGGTGTTGATAATGCAGCTGAATATGTAACCGAATTTTTGGCTAAATAATGAAAAAGGCTGACTTGATTATTGTTGCCGTTGTGCTTGCCGTTGCGGGAGTGCTTTGCTTCTATCTTTATTTTGTCAATGGCGACAGTGGCAAATTCGTTCAGGTTGAGGTTGACGGAAAAGTTGTTGACACCTTAAAACTTGATGAAGATTTTGAAAAACAGTATGATTTTGACGGCGACACAAACACTCTTGTCATCAAAGACGGCAAAGCAAAGGTAACCAAGGCAAATTGTCCTGACGGTGTTTGCGTCAATCATAAATCTGTCAATAGGTCGGGCGAGTCGATTATTTGCCTGCCACATAAATTTGTCGTCACCGTGACTGATGAAAAATCGTCCGATGATGAAATTGATGCCGTGGCATAGTTGGTATTTTGTATGAAAAAATCTAAATTAAAAAATATTGCGTTCTACGGTATGATGATAGCTCTTGCACTTGTGTTCAGCTATCTTGAATCGTTTATTCCGATCAACTTGCTCATCCCTATTCCGGGTGTAAAGCTCGGCTTTGCAAATATCGTTGTTGTGTTTGCACTGTATATGATGAAGCCTGTTGATGCAATTATTATCGGCGTGCTTCGTGTGCTTTTGTCGGGTCTGCTGTTTGGTAATCCGATGACTATTGCGTATAGCCTTGTCGGTTGCTTTTTGAGTTGGCTCGTTATGACTTTGCTCAAAAATACGAAGCTTTCCATCGTCGGTGTGAGTATGCTTGGCGGTATAATGCACAATATCGGACAGCTGATTGTAGCAGTAGTTCTTACAAGCACGGTCAGAATTGCTTATTATTTGCCTGTTCTTCTCGTGTCGGGTATGGTGACCGGTCTTGTTATGGGTTATGCTTCAAAATTGGTTATTGACCGAATTTCTAAAATTAAAAAGAATGTTTGATGCTCTGAATATTTCAGGGCATTTTTTCATATATTCCTGTGAGGGATCAGTATGAATGAATTTGAAAATAAAAAAGAACATTCGTTTACAGTAAAAAATCGTGAATATGCCACTCTTGACGGGGTGACGGATGTTGATGCGTTCAATGAGGAAGAAATACAGGCAAAAACCGACTACGGCGCACTTACTATCAAAGGCGAGGGTTTGCATATTGAGGAGTTGGATTTGACAAGCGGTTGCTTAAAGGTGAATGGCAAAATCACCGCTCTTGTTTATGTAAATGACGGAGTTAAAAAAAGCACATTCAGGCGACTTTTTTCATGATGATGCTGTTGTCGTTTGTTGCTCTCGGCGCTGTTTTCGGCTTTGCTTTTTCGTTTGTCACTTTGGTTGAAAATATCTTGCTGTCGAGAATTTTATCCTTTGTTCTGGATGTTTTTATGATGCTGTCATTTGCTGTGGTGTTTTTTTGTTTTGTAATAGGCTTTGGAACTGACGGCTTCAGACTGTATTATTTTTTGCTGACTTTGGTTGGGTTTGTCTTGTATCGTCTGACGGTACATAGGCTTTTTTCAAAATTTAATCGTAAACTTGTTGCTAGGCTTTCTTTAAAGCGTAGAAAATTTACAAAAAGGTTAAAAAAGTTTTAAAAAACTATTGCATTTGCTTGTGCGAATATAATATAATATAAAGGTAAATAAACGAGGGGAGTCCGCTATGAAAGCTAAAAGTAATAAGATTAAAAGCAAGAAGAATGTAGTTATCGGATTTGTTGTCGCAATTATTGTAGCGTTGGTTGGATATTGCTCGTTTTGCCTTATAACAAATGCTGCCGACATCAGCAGACTTAAAACCGAATCGCAGGAACTTAACACAAAGTATCAGCAACAACTTGATGAAAATAAAAAGGTCAAGTCAATTCTCAATTCGGATGATAAGGATGAATATATCGAGCAAAAGGCTCGTGAAAAGGGCTATGTAAAGGACGGAGAGGTCGTTTATTACGACATCTCATCAAGCAAATAAAACTTATTTGGGTGGCGCATAACCACCCAATTTTTATGTAGGTGTAAAATATGATGATGAAAATGGTCGCCACTTGCCTCTTGGGCATTGAAGGTATTGTGGCTGATGATTTAAAAGCTATGGATGCACAGAATGTTTGTGCTGAAAACGGCAGGGTGTTTTTTGACGGAGATGAAACCATCCTTGCCCGTGCAAATATTTGGTCAAGATATGCAGAGCGTATTCTTATCGTGTTGGATAGATTCACTGCGGTAACATTTGAGGAATTGTTCCAAGCAGTTAAGGCTTTGCCGTGGAGCGAATTTATCGGTTCTGCCGATGAATTCCCTGTAAAGGGTTTTTCAATCAACTCCACCCTCCATTCTGTTCCGGACTGCCAAAAGATAATCAAAAAAGCGATTGTTGAATCTCTCAAGGAAGATTATCACATCAATTGGTTTGAGGAAAGCGGTCCTGTCCATCAAATTCAGTTTTCAATTATGAAAGATGAAGTCACAATTATGCTCGACACATCGGGCAGAGGACTTCACAAAAGAGGCTATCGCCCTGTTGGCAACGATGCCCCTATCAGAGAAACTCTTGCTGCCGCTATGTGCCGACTTTCACAGCTTCGTCACTATCACACAATGTACGACCCTTGTTGCGGAAGCGGAACAATTCTTATCGAGGGCGCAATGCTTGCAAATAATATCGCACCGGGCATCAATCGTAACTTTGATGTTGACCGTTGGGGCTTTGTTCCGGAGTCTGTTTGGATGAGTGAGCGTGAACGCTGTCACGATTTAATCAAGACCGACACCGATTTTGTTGCATTCGGTTCTGATATTGACCCACATGCAATTGAACTTACCGAAAAGAACGCAAGAAATATCAAGGTGGACAAGTTCATTCGTGCGTCTGTTTGTGATGTTGCAAAGTTTAATCCGACAACCGAAAAGGGCACTCTTATCACAAATCCGCCTTATGGCGAAAGAATGCTTGATATTCGCACTGCCGAAAAGTTGTATCGTGTTATGGGCGACAAATTTGTTCGCAGACACGGTTGGAGCTATGGTATTATCTCTCCTGATGAGGAATTTGAAAAATGCTTTGGCAGAAAAGCTGATAAGCGCCGTAAACTGTATAACGGTATGATAAAGTGCCAATACTATATGTATTTTAAATAAAATACTCTGTAACATAACCTTGATTTTTTTCAAGGTTATTTTCTTATAAATGTATTGACTATCAAATATAAATGTCTTACAATTATATTAATAACAAATCTTTAAAATTTTTGCAAAGGAGAAAGAATATGAAAAGGTTTTTAAGCATGTTTATGTCAATTGTGATGCTGTTAAGCATTACGGCGGGAATGAACATAACCGCAAATGCAGAAGTGTTTTCGGGTTATTGTGGTGCAGAGGGTGACGGCAGTAATTTAACTTGGAGCCTGAACGAAAATACAAAGGTTTTAACTATTTCCGGAACAGGTGAAATGAAAGATTATTCTTACGAAGATGAAGCCCCATGGCATAGTATAGATTGTATTGCTACTGTTGTTATAAATTCCGGCGTAACAAGTATAGGTCATTGGGCATTTTATGATTGCAACAGTTTAACAAGCATAACAATAGGAAACAGTGTAACAAGTATAGGTAGTAGTGCATTTTGTGATTGTTACAGTTTAACAAGCGTAACAATAGGAAACAGTGTAACAAGTATAGGTAATTCTGCATTTGATAGTTGCTCCAGTTTAACAAGCATAACAATACCAAACAGTGTAACAAGTATAGGTGCTCAAGCATTTTTTTGGTGCAGCAGTTTAACAAGCATAACAATACCAA
>NZ_FUWW01000032.1 GCF_900167205.1 Eubacterium coprostanoligenes | reverse complement strand
TTTTTGGAAAGAGGAAAAACATATGTAGTATATTTACAAAACTTTGTTTTGTTCTATACGGAATATGTTTTGACGAGGTACAGCTAAGTTCGCAAGAAAACGAAATTCAGAACCTTTCTCAACAGCCTGTATTGTACTGAAAACACTTTTTCGACACGCTATATAAATCAGAAGGCACATTGTATTCAATTACAATGTGTTTTTTGAATTCACAAAATAATTATACAATATTAAACAAATAATTATTGCAAAAGAAAGGACAAGACTATATAATAGGTAGTTGATTGCAAAGACAGGAGTAATCTAAATGAACAAAAAAAATATGATAATCGGGCAATCGGGCGGACCGACTGCTGTAATTAATTCATCGCTTGCAGGTGCAATAAGTTGTGCCTTTGCACAGGAAAAAATCGGCAAAGTATACGGAATGATAAACGGCATTGAAGGATTTTTCAACGAGCACCTCATTGACCTCAATTCTGTATTTGAAAACAAGCCGTATATGATAAACAGCCTCAAGCACTCCCCGGCGATGTATCTTGGCTCTTGCAGATACAAATTGAGCGGTTCGCAGGAAGAATTTGAAAAGGCTTTTGAATTGCTTGAAAAATACAACATCGGATACTTTTTCTATATCGGCGGCAATGATTCTATGGACACCGTTAAGCAGATGAGCGAATACGCAAAAAAAATCAACAGCGATGTCAGATTTGTTGGCATACCAAAGACAATCGACAACGACCTTGTTGGGATTGACCATTCACCGGGATTTGGCAGTGCGGCAAAATACATTGCATCTTGCGTTAGAGAAGTTGCATACGACACAACGATTTACAACATCAAAAGTATCCACATCATTGAAACAATGGGCAGAGATGCAGGCTGGATTGCAGGCTCGGCGGCTCTTGCAAAAGAGGGCACGGCACTTGCTCCACACCTTATCTATTTGCCGGAAGTTGCATTTTCAACCGAACAATTCCTCAAAGATGTAAACAATATGCTTGAAAAATACAACTCTGTTATTATTGTTGTAAGTGAGGGCATCCGTGACAAAGACGGCAACTACATCAGTGCAGAGGCATCAAACACAGACAAGTTTGGGCACATTATGCTCAGCGGTGTCGGTGCATACCTCAAAAGCGTTATCGAAAACAAAATAGGCTGTAAAGTTAGAGCGCTTGAACCGGGAGTTTTGCAAAGAAGTGCAGCTCACATTGCCTCACACACTGATATGAACGAAGCGTTCAGCCTTGGTGAAGTTGCAGTCAAGGCGGCTGTTGACGGTCAAACAGGAGTGTTCTCAACAATCAGGAGGACATCAGATTCACCGTACTGTGTTGAATACGGCACAGAGGATGTGAGAGTTGTTGCAAACGCAGTTAAAACTGTTCCGAGAGAATGGATAAATGCCGAGGGGAACTATGTTACAGAAGAGTTCTTGAATTATGTCAGACCTCTTGTTGTCGGTATTCCGCAAGTTCCATACAGAAACGGTTTGCCTGATTACATTGATGTTCGTCACCTCAACACAAAAGAGCAAAGATACACAGAATAGACAAAAGCCATTGCAGAAAATCAAATCTGCAATGGCTTCATTTACTTATTATCGTTTGATTTTAAATTGTCAACAAGAGTTTCTATTTCACCTTTCAGTGATTGAAGAACATCAATATTCTTCTCGAGTTCTCTGTTTGACTCCTTGAGTTGTGCCTCAAGGTTAGAATTAATAATGGTGAGGCGCTGACATTCATATTCAGCCTCGCCAAGTGCCGCTTTTAATCGAGCGTTTTCTTTTTTTAATTGTTCAACTTCCTTATTTGGTATCAACGGCATAATAAATTCCTTATCTAAACAACTAATGGCGAGATAACTCCCGCCATTAATTCATTGTCAATTAAGCATCAATATCTGTATCAATTTCGCAGTAGCGTGAACCGAACCAGTTCTTCTTAAGAGTAACTGCATCCTCTTTTTCTTCGCTTTCCTGTGCAGAAAGTTTCTGCTGTGCGATATACTGCCATACAGCCTGATCGTTTTTGCCTTCAAAATACATTACATGATAGCCATATTCTGTTTTAACGATGCCAACATCGCCAGCCTTACGAGATGAATCGAAACACCAAGCATTGAATGTTGGAACCATTTGGTTTGGAACAACATTTTCATAAAGACCGCCTTCGCTTGCATTGCCGTCTGATGAATTAGACTTTGCAAGCGTTGCGAAAGATTCTGAAGTCTTGTCGCCTTCGTTGTACTTTGCAAGTACCTTTTCAGCTGTCTTCTTTGCCTTTGCCCATTCCTTATCTGTGCAATCCTTTGCAGATGATGAGCTGTCATCGCTTGACTTTGATGATGTTGGAGCAATGAGAATATGACGAACATTAACTGTCTTTGTCTTTGACATATATGCAGGCTTAATAACATATACAACAGTTGTTGAATCTTGCTTTACATCGCCTGCCTTGCGGTCTGCTGAATAGAGCCAATCAAGACCCGGATACTTGTCCTTATCCTTGTCATCTGCTGTGCAAAGAGCAAATGAAAGAGCTTCCATTGAAATACGGTTAATGTCTTTGTAAGTTGTTTCAACAGGGTTCTTGTTTGCCTTTTTGTCAAAATCATCTGATGAGTACTTTGAAGCAAGGTCAGCAAAGTTTGAACCGTCAGCCTTAAGAGCCTTCTTGAATGCTTTTGCGTCATCTTCGCTGTCGCACTCAAACATCTTAATGTCTACAGACTGGAGCTTTGCTTCGTTCTTTTTCTTGTATGCTTCAAGTTCCTTATCTGTATATGTCTTTGTTTCTGAATCTTCCTTGTGGTCTGATTCGTAATTCTCTGCAATGTAAGCAATAGTTGCTTCACGAACAAATACATCCTTTGTTACACCGTGACCCATAGCAGCCTCGATATAACCCGATACTGTAAAGCCATACTTGTGAGCAGATGTCTTGTAGTTCTTAAGGGCTTCCTTAAGTTCTTTCTTTTGGTCATCTGTAATTTCAGGTTCTTTACCCTTATTGTCCTTTACAGCCTGATAGTAATTCATATATGTATGCTTGATGCTATCCTCAACCTGTTCCTGAACATACTCAAGCCAAGTTTGAGTTTTGCCGTCCTCTGTTCTTGTTTGTTCAGAGAGCTTTTTGTCAAAGTCTACATTCATATTTGCTTCGTCAAGGTCAATGCCGTACTGCTTATATGAGCTGACTGTTGACTGAAGATTATTGTAATACATAGCAAAATAATAGTTGTATGTATTTACCTTGATTTTGTGCTTTTCGCCGTCTGCATCTGTGAGTGTGTATGCAGTAAAAATCTTTTGCGGCCAGCCGAGAGTTCCTGAAACGCCCTTACGAACAAAGCCTGTTGCAACATATGTAAAGAGAAGTGCAATAACAACAATTATTGCAACAACAGCTGTTACAATCTTCTTTGTCTTTGGAGCCATAGGGATTTTTACAGTATCTTCGGTGATGATGATGCTGTCACGCTCTTTGATGAGTTCATCTCTCTGTGCACGCAATTTGTTTTTCTTCTTTTGATCAGACTCGTTAAGGATTTCCTTTCTGAGAGCTTCAATCTGCTCTGCAAGTGCATCCTTTCTTTCATAAGCCTTATCATACTTTGCTTCTAACTTAGCAAGCTTATCTTTGTTTTCTGCCATTTGATTTCATCCTTTGTGATTTTTTATCAATAGTATTCTACACTATTGTTGAACTTTTTACAAGTATTATTTTTTATTCAGCCGAAGAACTG
>NZ_FUWW01000034.1 GCF_900167205.1 Eubacterium coprostanoligenes | reverse complement strand
ACAGCCCAAAATTTTGTTAAGAAATACATAACGCTCATAAAAAGCAAAACAAAAAATGTAAACGACTTGCTGTATTTGATACTTTTTGTTTTGAAGATATGTACAAGCAACGCTATCAAAAGAACAATGCCGACCGCTGCGGAATAAAAGACATAATATCCACCAACAAAAAATGGGAAAAATAACAATATAGCAAATAGAAGTTTGGACATTTTGCTATTTAATTGCATCTTATCACCACCATTTAATTTTAAATAAAGTATTACATAAATAAAAATGATTTACAATATGTTACCTATGTGTTACCTTTTTATCAAGTAGAAGAAACATATTGAAATGCCGATATAATGCGTGTATATTATTTGTATGTTACCTAAAGAAAATTTTTTAGTAACAATAACAGTCGATTGGAAGAGGAGAAAATGGAGAAATTTTATGAATTGCTAAAGGAATACATCGCCGAGCAAGGTGTTCCTATCTATCAAATTGCAAAAGAAACGGGCATAAACCGCACTCTTATTCAAAATGTAATCAGCGGAAAAAAGAAGTTCCCAAAAGGACGACTTAACGCTCTGCTCAATTCAACTTACTTTACCGCAGAGCAAATCAAAAGCCTTTGTGACGCATTTTTCAAAGAAGAATATGATGAAGAAAAGCCGGCATTTTTTGATTATTGCAACTATTGTTTAAACACAAAATTCACCGAAGATTTGCAAAAAAATGTTCATATCAGTTTGGGTGAATACAAAAACGATGCCACATTTTTAAATGGCAAAAAAGACATTTTGTCAGCGATTTACACAACCGTAAATTCGAGCGAAAACAGTATTTTCATTTCTGATTTTGACTTCAATCAAACAGAAATAAACCGAATTGTTTACAATGCTTGCAAGAGCAAAAAGTTCAATGAATTTTATCATTACACAAAATACACAGACAATGAAAAAGACAATGTTCAAATCATTTTCAACAGCATTGCATATGCAAAAGAGGACTGCATAACATACATCAACGACCGCAAGGATTTCAGCCTGCTGTTCCCCGAATTCATTATGTGCGGTGACTCAACTGTTATGTACGACAGCGAAGTTGAAAACGGTATAATAATAAAAAACGCAGAGCTTTGTGACTATATCATTCATATGAACGAAAAAGTAAGGCTCAACGCAAAAGCAGATGTTGCGGTATTTCACAATGCGTTTGAATATATGTACCATCTTGATGTTATTTCGGACAAAAAAGAATATTCAAACATAATATCATTTGACAATCATATTTGCAGTGTGGGAGTGAACAGAGAAATCATTGACGACATTGCAACCGACCAAATCAAAAGCACAGCGCAGGTGTTCCAACAGCTTGAGGCTCATTTTGACCTTTTGATAGAATCTCCGCAAGACAACATCGATTCTATGGTGATTTCATACGAGGGATTGATGGACTTTGTAAACACCGGCAAAATCTATGATTTCCCAAGCGGGCTTGCAAAAAATTTGAAGCCGAAGCACCGAGCAGACATCTTATCGGCTATATTAAAAACTTGCTCAAATGTTTTTATTTCAAACCCAAAATACACAACATTTGACGAAATCCATCTCAACGCTGAAGCTTGTAAAAATCAACTTTTGATTTCGTACAGCAAAGACGATAACAACTCTGAACTCGACCTCGGAATTCAAGTTGTATTCATCAGCGAAAACACCGAATTGATTGAATCATTCAGCTCATACTTAAAATATACAATGTTGTCGGAAAAAACTTTTACCGCAGAATATTCAAAAAAGTTCATCCAAAAGCAAATCGAAATTTTGCAAGCGGAATAATATTGTCATACGAATAATTGAATATCGGCTGATAATAATAATCTTGAAAGGATGATATTATGAGCTCTTTTAATATGACAAACGAAATGAAAAACTACTTTGATTCCCTGCCTATGAACATCAAGCAAGAACTTACACATTCGGGATTTTCGGCAACGAGCCTTAAGGATTTGAAGGAAATTGTGTCGCAGATGACCGAGGTGGGCGACTATGACGGACAGCTATAAGAAAAAATACAAACTCAATGCAAAGCTGACCAACAAATACTGCGAAAACGCATACAACCCAACCGTTCAGCCTGACGGCAAAACCGAAATGGGCGTGCCAATCCCCTCGCCCGAAAACATTGAATATTCCAAGGAATACGAAGAAGAAAACGAACAATCATAACCACCAGTTAAACTGGTGGTTTGCACAGGCCCTATAAGGGCCGCCTACTGGCTTGCCGACTGAAAGTCGGCACTGAAGTTTG
>NZ_FUWW01000036.1 GCF_900167205.1 Eubacterium coprostanoligenes | reverse complement strand
TTTCTCAGAAATGTTAATTCTGAGAAACGCAAAGATTATATTTTAACAAGGCTATTCAATTTATTCATTTGTTTACGTTTTTGCTCCTGTGATGAATGAACATACAAATTCATTGTAGTTGAAACACTGGCATGACCGAGTATTTCGCTGAGTGTTTTATAATCCATTCCAAGTTCAATACAACGTGTCGCAAAACTATGACGCAGTGCATGAAAATTTATTTTACTGATTTTGCAATCGGAAAGGCACCTATTAAAAATATTCTGTGCCTGTCGTGGTTCAATAAATTTTTCATCACTTCCTGTCAGCAAATATGAGTTTTCATTATTTGGATTGAATGATTTCAAAATTGAAATTAAGAATTTAGGCAATGGTATTATTCTGTTTGAGTTTGGTGTTTTTGGTGGCGTTATTATGATTTTAGTTTTGCCGGTTTCATCAGTGCATTGTACTCTTTGCATAGTTTTGTTAATTGAAACAAAACCATTATATAAATCTATATCTCCCCATTTTAATGCACATAGCTCACCACAACGCACACCTGTATATAATGCAAACAAAACACCAAGCTTTGTTAAATCAATATTTTTTGTCAAAAATGTAGTCAATGCTTTTTGCTCTTTTTGTGTAAGAATTTTAAGCTCGCTTTTTTGTTGCTTGGGTAAGATTATCTTGATATGGTCAACGCAATCGTAATCATTGTCGTACGCAAAAGCAAGTACATTGTTTATGACTGAAACATAAGTTTTTACTGTCGTTACTGACATTAAATTACAAAGCAAAATGTTGTTAACTGTCTGCTGAATTCTTTTGCTATTGATTTCTTCAATCATACAGTCGCAAAAAATTTTACTTATGTTTTTAGTGATAAAAATATATTTTGTGTAGGTGGATTCTTTCCAATAAAATCTGTTGTGTTCAAGCCAAAGTAAAGAAACATTTTCAAAACTGTTATCCATATTGCAACCCCTTATCCTAAAAATAGTACAGTAGCATTTGTCAACAGAAAACTAATTGACTGTAATGCCGATATGTAATATAATAACAGTGTAATAATTTTCTTGGAATTAACATTTCTGAGAAA